>MBRE01000063.1:79248-148454 GCA_001698425.1 Oscillatoriales cyanobacterium USR001
TATTAAGGGGGGATGAAAGAGCAGATATCTCTCCACTCTTATTAAGGGGGGATGAAAGAGCAGATATATCTCCCCCCTTACTAAGGGGGGATGAAAGAGCAGATATATCTCCCCCCTTACTAAGGGGGGATGAAAGGGGGGTAGCTATGCGATCGAAGGCTGCTAATAGTTGATTTACTTCATTTTCTCTGCCATAAAGTTTTTCGGGAATAGTAAAGCGATCGCTAATATCTCGCTTGCCTATTTCAAAAATTTCTATCGTACCCTTGGTTTGTATTTGACTTAGACAAATTTCTAAATCATGCTTAATTCCTAATGCACTCTGATAACGATCTTCGGCATTCTTCGCCATCAATTTACTAACTATTTCTGATAAAACCAAGGGTATTTCTGCATTCACTTGATGGATAGGTATTGGCTGTTTTGCTAGATGACAATGGACTAATTCCATCGGATCGTTTAATAGAAATGGTAATTCTCCTGTTAATAATTCATAGAATGTTACTCCTAGAGAATAAAAGTCGCTTCGATAATCTATGCCTCGATTCATTCGACCTGTTTGTTCGGGTGAAAGATAGGCTAATGTGCCTTCTAAAGCATTCGCATTTTCAATTTCTTGGGTTTCTCGCGGTAGCAGGGAAGAAATGCTAAAGTCAATTAATTGAATCTGTTTGTTTTCTGAATTAATTAAGATATTGGCGGGTTTGATATCTTTATGAATTACTCTATTTTGATACAGATAGTGGAGAATTTCTGTGAGTTGAATGGCAATATTAAGAAATTCTGCTAAAGGTAAATGTTTATATATTTTGCTTGCTTTTGTGGCGATTCTAAGGTATTCAGAGAGGGAGATTCCGCCGAAGTCTTCCATGACAAGGGCATAGCTATTGTGGAATAGTTCGAGGGTTAAGGGTTTGACAATGTGAGAGTAGTCGAGATTTTTGGTAATAATATATTGGTTGCGAAACTGGACGAGTTCGTTAAAGTTGGGATATTCGTTTCGTAGGATTTTGATGACGACGGGCTTTTCGTCATTGAGCCGAATCCCGCGATAGACAAGGGTGCGAGTACCTGCGTATAATTGTTCTGTGATTTGATGGTTTGGTAAAGTGGGGACAACATTCATAAATCTTAATAGTTTTATTTTCTCTCTAGTTTTTAACTTTGACTTTTATGGCGGTAATTTTATCATAACATAAAAGAATTTTTGGGACGATCGTTTAAGATGGGTGCTGCTGAGGCTCCACCCATCCTCAATTTGCTAACAATTAGCCATTAGGTATTAGTAATTACCCAAAAAATTTTGTCTTCAACAAATTAACGTGAAGGATTACTCGACTCCCCAGCACCGTTTACTAATTCCCACAAGTCTTGAAAAGGTTTAAATTGTTTATGAGATTGGTTGGTGGTGGCGATCGCAAAGCTAAAAAACACAGCACTACCCAGAAGAGCAAGTAAGGATAAATGCTTAAAGCCCAAGTCTCGGCGAATACGAGCTAAAGGTCTACTTTGCCTTCTGAGCATCCGCCCTACAGTTAACTGCTTGATGGCGAAGGGATCGCGAACATAATGACCGCTTCTGCTAATGACTAAATGGGAATGGCAATTTGGACAAATAAATAAACCGCTAAACATCCCAACTGGGCCGACACTGCTGGAATGATGGCAAATTGGGCAGGTGAGGGAATGACTGTGATAAGTAGGAGCGTTCATAAACTGTTTGAGTTTTAGTTTGCAAGACCAACGACCAATTGTTACCCTGTGTTAAGACCTATGGTAGAAGCCGGGAGAAGGTACATATCCTTACTTCCTAGTGTACCGCTCCTATCAGCTTAATCGTTACAAAGAGAGCTTCTAAAACTTTCAAATTTCCATTTGGGTAAGTTCTGTAAGCCATTAACATAAGTGAGGTTATATTGCAGGGGGGTGAGAGTGATATAATTCTCGCGAATTGCTTGCACATCGGTTGGTATATCATGGCTAAAAACCGGAACTTTTGTTTCTTCAACATCTTCTAATAGTTCTCCTGCCAGCCAATAATAAGTTTTCCCGCGTGGGTCTATTCGTTTTTGAAATATATCTACATAGCGGCGGATTCCTTGACGGGCGATCGCAACTCCAATAATTTCTGTCTGTTTAACCGCAGGAATGTTAACATTCAATAACATTGCCTCTGACATCGGCTCTGCGATTAAATTTGCCACTAGAGTTTCCGCAAAGTTCGCTCCTACTTGAAATTCCTGAGAAATATAACTCCCAAGACTTAAAGCAATGCTAGGAATACCTTCGATAATGCCTTCCATTGCAGCGGAAACAGTGCCAGAGTAAATCACATCTGTTCCCAAGTTAGGACCATGATTAATCCCCGCTAACACAAAATCAGGGGGTTTATCAAGTAGTGCCCATAGAGCCAGTTTAACACAATCGGCAGGCGTACCGGAACAAGCCCAAGCTTTCACTCCTGAGTCAAAAATAGAGTCAACTATTTCGGCTCTAATTGGTTGGTGAAGGGTGAGTCCATGTCCAGTGGCGGAACGTTCTCGATCGGGACAAACTACACTAACATCATGGCCTGCGGCGGCGAGAGTGTTAGCAAGAGTGCGAATCCCTTGGGCAAAAATGCCATCGTCATTACTAATTAATAGTTTTGCCATTTGAAGGAAGTAAGGAAGAAGGAAGAAGGAAGAAGGAAGAGGGAAGAAGGAAGAAGGAAGAGGGAAGAAGGAAGAGGGAATTACCAATTACCAAACCAACTACCAGTTAACAGTTAACAGTTAACAAATAACAGTTAACAGTTAACAAATAACAACTAACAAATAACAACTAACAACTAACTGAGATTTTTTATTTAGTGGCTACTACTGCTAAATTCCAGGCAAATCGTTTCATCACTGGAATTTTTTTCAAGATCGTATCTAAATTTTCAAGTCGATGATATTCCGGTTCTAACCTAGATTGCTCGATGATAATTTTTTTCCAATATCGCTCTTGATTTGGGTGAACTTTTTCGATTAAATAAAATCGCAGGAAAATCCACAGCGTTGCTAACCAAAAGGTATCATAAGCCACATTTGAGTAAAGAGAATTAACAAAGCTGACAATATTAATATCCAGAGGAGTTTCATCCTCAGTCCTTACCTTAGTTGCCATCCGCCGATAAACATTAATCACAGGATTGTGTTTCATTGGGTCCCAGAAACAAGCTTTACCACCTGGTTTAAGAACTCGGTGCATTTCTTTAATTGCAGTTTTTGGTTCTGGTAAATGGTGTAGTAAATTGGAGGCATAGACAATATCAAAAGTGCGATCGGGAAAATCTAGTGCCATTGCATTTGCCGTATATCCCTCAATTTTTACGCCGTTATTTTCTGCTAGTTTTAATGCTACTTCTACCATGCCAGGGGAATAGTCAGTAGCTACACAATGCGCTCCTTTTTTAGCAAAATAAACGCTATTTTCTCCGGCTCCACAACCCAAATCTAAGAGTTTTTTGTCTTTGATGTCGCCTAATTGTTTGAGGATAAATCGGTTTTCTGGTGCGGTACAAGCTTCAAAATAATCCTTGACTTTAATGCCATCAACATCGATAGTTGAAGCCCAATCATCATGGAATTGTCGCTCTTTTTTTAGTGTATCTTCTTGCATTTTAATTCATTCCTTTTTATTCATACTAAAACCACGATCGATCATAAAAACCTCCAAAGACCATATCTTATAAAATCTTGGGTTTTACAAGAAGTGATAGGGTGGCAAAGCTTCTCCTAGTTGCACTTCCCAGTGAGGGCAATTTTGTTGAAAAGTATGATAGAGTTCTAGTAGTAATGTTTCGTCTTGAAGATTGAGTAATGTGTAAATTTTCCCTTCCCGTTCTGAGGTAGGTTCGACTATTGCTGATTGATAATTTGTAGTGGCAAATTCTACGGCATTTGCCCACTCTAAGTTTTGGGTATCTTGAAAGTCTTGGATTTGTTGATATCTTTGCTTTTTTGCTAGAAAATATTGTCTTCCTCCTGTTTCGGAAGGTAAAGGTTCTTCTGGTGGCAAAATGGGGGTAAAATTAAAGATATATTCGGCTTTTCCGTCTAATTTTTCTAACTTTTCTAGGTATTGTTGATTTTGAGATTTTAGGTGAGTCTGTAAGCTTTCTGTGGAAGCGAAGTAAGTGCCAAAACGTAAAGGTAAAACTGAAGTTTGGCGAAATACTTGACAAATGACGCGATCGTGGGCTAAAACTGCGTGCATTAATCGATCGCTGTCTGTTTCCCAGGATTCTACAGATATTTCTGGTTCTATTATAGCCGAGATGCGATCGCCACTAAAAATCTGAACTTTACCCGCAATTCCATTAGGCAACTCTAGGGGTTCAGTAGGGGTTTTGAGTAGGGCGTAAATGTGAAGATTATATTGGTGCAACTCCACAAGCTTATCTAAATAATATGATATTATTGGATTTTAGCACCTGTGGTAATCTGTGTCTACCTACTTACCAATTATTCTGAGAAAATAAAATAGGAGTTATTTATGTCTTTTCTACGGGCACGCGGTACTATTAGACCGAAAATTAGCACAATGCCTCGGCCGAAAACTGAGGCTTCAATGCAGTTAGAACTTTATAAGTTAGCGACGGAAAAGCAACGCATTCAACAAGAATTAAGAGTTTTAGAACAACGCAAACAATTATTACAGGAACGTCTAACTGTGGTTAATAATGAGGTGAGTGATGTTGAGCAAAAAGTGATAGAATTGCGTCGTGGTTTGCCTAATGATATGGGTCAATATCTTTCACCTAAAAGAATTACTGGAAACAAAAAAGTTGATACTTTCTACGTGGAATATTAAGCTTGTTAGTAGTAAGCGCTTTAGCGCTCTTTGCGCTTGCTACAAGCTAATTCTTTAATTTCTATTTCTTAGTTAAATTACTAATTGCCTTCTTCCTCTTCATTTGCCATATCTTCCATTGCTTGTATTCTAATTAACAATGCTTCTTCCTGTTCCTCAAAATCTTCTTCAGAAATTTCTCCTAAGTCAAAAGCTAACTGTAAAGCTAATAACTGTTTACTCAAATTTTCTGTCTCATTTAATTCAGCATCTACCCTTTCTTGAATTTGTTCGCCAATCCACATGATACCAGTAATCGGCCCCAGAAGGGGAAGAGTTAATAAACGAAAAGGCATAATTTTGTCTCCTAATTTAACTAATTTAACTAAGTTGTGCAAAAGTATAAGGGGCTGTAAAATTGTTGTAACGAATCCGCAATCGATCGCTAAATTTTTGATCTATTATTTCTACAGTCTCACCAAACTTGGGTTCGCTTTCCCAGGGAATCAAATAAGCTGCATTATAAATCATTCCTTCTCTTAGCATAGCACTTTCTATAACTTCGATCGCCAAAGAATTTAACTCACTCCGAAAAGCATCAATTACTATTTCTTTACGACGTGCCAAAGCAACCTCAATCATTTGACCAATTTGAATGATTTGATCCATACTTAAAGCTTTACCTTCTAAGGAATCTCGTTTAGCTTTCAAACTAGGATTTGACTCCATCAAAGCTTGCAATTCAACTTTATCGTCCCAGAATATTTTAACACTAACTTCCTGCAATCCTGTCAATTTTACAAATAATTCTTTGAGTTGATTTCTATATGGTACTGTTAGTTGTTCTTTCACAGCTTCCCAACTTTTTACTACCATCCCAAAACGCAGAGGTAGTAGGGTGCGAAAACCTGCTGACATTGCTTGTTCTAAAACTTTTTCGTGACTTAATAAGTGGCGACGAGAAGCCAGGTATTTTTCTTGTTTAGCTGGGGAATATAAAAAGGTAAAATCATCTAAATAATAACTGTAAACTGGTTGTCGATCTAGTCCTTCACCATCAATATGTTCAGGACCAGGAGTAGGGAAAATTCCGTAAAGATAGAAGCCGCAATCCATTTGTTAATTGGTAATTGGTAATTGTAATTGGTAATTGGTAATTGGTTAACAGACCAAATAATCATCCCTCTAACTAATCCGTGTAATCCGTGTAATCCGTAAAATCCGCGATCGTGATTGGTAATTGGTAATTGTTTTTTACATTTATTTTCGCTGTTCCGCTAGTCGCTCATAAGCTGTATTAAAATGAGTGGTAGTAATTTTAATAGCACTCACATCTGATAAATTTTCAGCGCGATAACAGCGGATAGCTTCGACGGCGGCTTGATTGCTTAAAAGTGCTAAATCTGCACCGTTCCAATCTGCTGTTAAAGATGCCCAATGTGCTAAGTTTACCTGATTTAATGGTCGATCTTGATTGTGAATTTCCAAAATTGCTAACCGCCGCTCTAAATTTGGTAAATCTACCTTTAATTGTAAATCTAAACGCCCCGATCGCAGCAATGCTGGATCGATAATTTCAGGGCGATTAGTAGCACAAATTAACAGGATATTTGCACTATTATGCAAACCGTCTAATTCCGTTAATAATTGTCCCACAACGCGATCGCTTACACCTGAATCTCCAACATGACTCCCCCGCGCTGGCGCTAAAGTATCAATTTCATCAATGAATATCACGCAGGGTGAAGCTTGACGAGCTTTCGCAAATAATTCTCTCACAGCTTGTTCCGATGCGCCTACCCAACGACTCAGTAATTCTGGTCCATTAACACCAATAAAATTCGCTTTCCCTTGAGAAGCTACCGCTTTTGCTAATAAAGTTTTACCGGTTCCTGGCGGTCCATGAAGTAAAATTCCGCGCGGTGCGATCGCCTTAGTTTGGTAATAAAGTTCTGGATGTAAAAGCGCACCTTCTACCGATTCTCGCAGAATTTGTTTAATATCTTCCAGTCCGCCAATTTCCTCCCAACTAACCTGCGGCGATTCTATTTCCACACTTCGCAATACTGCCGGCTTAATATCTTTAATTGCTTGCAAAAAATCCGAATGAGTAATACTCATTTTATCAGGAATTACTGCTTCTAATTCTGGCACATGGCGACGCAAAGAGCTATAGGCGGCTTTTTGACAAACTGCTTTTAAATCAGCACCTACAAATCCTACTGCTAAATCAGCGATCGCACTTAAATTTACCGTCTCATCTAACGGTTGCGATCGTGTTAAAATCTGTAAAATTTCTAATCTTCCCTGACAGTCTGGTACCGGAAAATAGACCTCGCGATCGAAACGGCCGGGGCGACGCAACGCCGGGTCAAGATGTTCTGGTCGATTCGTCGCCGCCAACAAAATCACCCCATTAGTTTGAGCAAAACCATCCATTAAACTTAATAATTGAGCAACCAAACGCTTTTCTACTTCCCCTTCCACCCTAGCGCGATCGGGCGCAATACTATCAATTTCATCAATAAAAATTAAACAAGGCGCATTTTTCGCCGCCTTCTCAAAAACTTCTCGTAATTTTTGTTCAGTTTCACCGTAATATTTACTCATTAATTCCGGTCCCGCCAAAGCAATATAATTAACACCTAACTCATTAGCTAAAGCCCGGGCTGTCAGAGTTTTTCCAGTACCAGGCGGCCCTATTAGCAAAACCCCCTTTGTTGGTTCAATACCAAATTTTGCAAGTAACTCTGGTCGTTTTAGAGGAATCGCTACTAACTCTTTAAGTTCTTTAACAATGCGATTTAGTCCACCAACATCTTGAAGGGCAGAAAATTCTATCGGTGACGTAACCTTGGTTTCTGAATCAGTAGTTTCAGGCGCGTTAGATTGAGTGCGGACATGAGTAGTACCAATATCCCTATTGGGAATTACAACACGCGGAATATTACCTTGACGAGGAATACTACTAAAGGGACGAGTGTTAATTTGTACATCCGCTTTCATTTCACCGCTTTGGATTTTTTCTTCTAAAGTTTTCGCTAATTCGAGTAATTGATCGAATCCTTTAAATAAATCGTTCATAGCTATCCTCGGTTATCTTAGCTTAGATTAATGATAGCAGTCGCCAAGGCGCTTAGGACATGATTGATTGCTGGAACCCGCTTATTCTATTCCCTTCTTCCCTAGCCCCTAGCCCCTAGCCCCTAGTCCCTAGCTATAATAGCATTTCTGGAGAAAATACTTCACCCTTTGCTATACATCAAAAAAAGCCCCTGCCATTAAACAGGAGCCTTCAAATCAATCAACTTCTGGTTCGTAGTAAGCGCTTTAGCGCGCTAAAGCGCTTACTACAAACAAGCGAATTATTTAATTTCTATTCCTTAAAACCTAATCAAGATTAGGCATAGAAAGCACAGGCTCATTTTCCCGATCGATACCCTTCTCAAAGCCAGCAACAGCCGCACGAGCGCGACCCGCGTGCCACAAGTGACCAACCAAGAAGAAGAAACCCATCACAAAATGGAAACAAGCCAACCAAGAACGAGGAGAAACATAATTAAACGAATTCACCTCAGTCGCCACACCACCCACAGAATTCAAAGAACCCAAAGGAGCATGAGTCATATACTCAGCAGCGCGGCGAGCTTGCCAAGGCTGAATATCATTCTTGATCTTATTCAAATCCAAACCATTAGTACCGCGCAAAGGCTCCAACCAAGGACCTTGGAAATCCCAGAAACGCATCGTCTCACCACCGAAAATAATTTCGCCAGTCGGAGAGCGCATCAAGTATTTACCCAGACCAGTCGGACCCTGAGAAGAACCGACATTAGCACCTAAACGTTGGTCGCGGATTAAGAAAGTCAAAGCTTGAGCTTGAGAAGCTTCCGGTCCCGTCGGCCCGTAAAATTCGCTAGGATAAACAGTATTGTTAAACCAGACAAAGCAGCAGGCAATAAAGCCCATCAGCGACAAAGCGCCCAAGCTGTAGGAAAGATAAGCTTCACCAGACCAGATAGAAGCACGACGCGACCAAGCAAAAGGCTTAGTCAGAATGTGCCAAACACCACCAGCAATACAAATCAAACCAATCCAGATATGACCGCCGACGACATCTTCCAGGTTATTGACACTAACAATCCAACCTTCGCCACCAAAAGGAGACTTAATTAGATAGCCAAAAATCACCGCTGGGTTCAAAGTCGGGTTAGTAATTACCCGTACAGCGCCACCACCGGGAGCCCAAGTATCATACAAACCACCAAAAGCCATCGCCTTAGCCACTAACAAAAGAGCACCAAAACCCAAAATAATCAGGTGGTAGCCCAAAATATTAGTCATCTGGTTCTTGTCTTTCCAGTCATAACCAAAGAAAGAAGAATATTCTTCCAAGGTTTCAGGACCGCGAACGGCGTGATAAATACCGCCCAAACCAAGAACAGCAGAAGAGATCAAGTGAAGTACACCCACTACAAAGAAGGGGAAAATGTCAGTAACTTCACCACCAGCGCCTACACCCCAACCCAAGGTAGCGATGTGAGGCATCAAAATTAAGCCCTGTTCGTACATGGGCTTTTCGGGGATAAAGTGAGCGACTTCAAACAAAGTCATCGCTCCAGCCCAGAAAACAATCAAACCAGCGTGAGCAACGTGAGCGCCCAGTAACTTACCGGACAGGTTAATCAGACGAGCGTTACCTGACCACCAAGCAAACCCAGTGGATTCTTGGTCGCGGCCGCTTAAGTAAGGATTAGAGAGCGTTACCACTCGGTAGAACCTCCAGCGATTTTCGATGTGGGATATGGGTTGTGGGATTTCAGATAATTTGGTCTGAAGCCCAAAGTGAGAAAATTAGAGAGCGTTACCGCGAGGTAGCACTTCTTCGGGGAAGATGAAGTTTTCGTGCGGCTGATCTTGAGGAGCCATCCAAGCCCGGATACCCTCATTGAGCAGAATATTCTTAGTGTAGAACGTTTCAAACTCAGGATCTTCTGCGGCACGTAACTCTTGGCTGACAAAATCGTAAGCCCGTAGGTTTAAGGCTAAACCGACGATGCCGATGGAACTCATCCACAAGCCCGTGACAGGTACAAACAACATGAAGAAGTGTAACCAACGTTTATTAGAAAAGGCAATCCCGAAGATTTGCGACCAAAAACGGTTGGCTGTCACCATTGAGTAGGTTTCTTCTGATTGAGTGGGGTTGAAGGCGCGGAAGGTGTTTGCGCCTTCGCCGTCTTCAAACAGGGTGTTTTCTACTGTTGCACCGTGAATGGCGCAAAGTAAGGCACCGCCTAAGATTCCAGCTACACCCATCATGTGAAAGGGGTTGAGGGTCCAGTTGTGGAAACCTTGCAGGAATAGTAAGAAACGGAAAATTGCGGCTACGCCGAAGCTGGGGGCGAAGAACCAGCCTGATTGACCCAAGGGGTAGATCAGGAAGACGGAGACGAATACGGCGATCGGGCCTGTGAAGGCGAGGGCGTTGTAGGGACGAATGCCGATTAAACGGGCGATTTCTAACTGACGCAGACAGAAGCCGATCAGTCCGAATGCGCCGTGTAGGGCGATGAAGGCCCATAAACCACCGAGTTGACACCAACGGGTGAAGTCCCATTGTGCTTCAGGTCCCCAGAGGAACAGTAGGGAGTGACCTAAGCTGTTGGCGGGGGTGGAAACGGCGACGGTGAGGAAGTTCGCGCCTTCGAGGTAGGAACTGGCTAGGCCGTGTGTGTACCAGGAGGTGACGAAGGTGGTGCCTGTGAGCCAGCCGCCGAGGGCGAAGAAGGCGCAGGGGAAGAGTAGTAAGCCGCTCCAGCCGATGAAGACGAAGCGATCGCGTTTGAGCCAGTCGTCGATGGCATCGAATATGCCTCGTTCGTTCTGGGCGCGTCCGACTGCGATTGTCATTTCGCGAAAATCCTTTTGCTGATTAAAAAGGTGAGTTTCTAATTAAGTTAACATAAATATATATTACAAATTAGGTAAATTTGCAATTAGCTTTTGGTTCAAAAAAGATTGGTAATTTTTTTATGACTGCACAGACTGTATCGACAAGCGATCGCCTACTCCGTATGGAGGTTATAGGCTCCCGCCGTTTGAGTAACTATTTGTTTGCCACCATTGTCAGTATTGGTGGGACTGGTTTTCTGTTGGCGGGGCTTTCTTCATTTTTCCAGGTGAATCTGTTGCCTTTTGCTGAACCTACTCAGCTTTACTTTATTCCCCAAGGTTTGGCTATGAGTTTTTATGGGGTTTGTGGCACTCTTTTGGCTATTTACCTCTGGATGACGGTTTTTTACGATGTTGGGGGTGGATACAATGAGTTTAACCGGGAAAATGGGAGTATTCGCCTCTTCCGTTGGGGGTTTCCGGGGAAAAATCGGCAAGTTGATATTTCCTGTAAGACGGAGGATGTACAGTCGGTACGAATTGAGATTCGAGATGGTCTTAATCCCCGTCGATCGATTTATCTAAAGTTGAAGGATCGCCGGGAATATCCGCTGACACGGGTGGGGCAACCGATGGCTTTGTCTGAGGTAGAAAATCAAGGAGCTCAGTTGGCAAGATTTTTGGGAGTCCCCTTGGAAGGTCTTTAATTACGGTTAAGTTAAGTTTAGGGGTAGCGCTCCCGTGCCTACCCCCAATTAATTAAAACCCACTATTTCTACCAACTCTACACAAATTTGATTGAGAAATTCTTTGTCTACAGATTCTGGTAAAGAAGTTTTTGTGCTTTTAATTTCTTCAAACAGATTATCTGCTAATTGTTTTACTTCCTCATAAGTAACATCTCCATTTCTCACAGATAATAAATAGTTACTATCTCCGGCTTTTTGGCGATCGACTTTCAAGACTCCATCTCTCAAAATTTCTATCCCCATTCGCAATAAACGAATACAGTGCGCCATGTGTTTTGAATCATAACCACATTTCGCCTCTAAAGCTTTCCGATTGAGATTTCTTTCTAAACTCCATTTTGAGTAAGCATCCCATTCGCCGATCGCCTGTCGATAAGCTTGTGAAACGTGCAACAAGCGAATAAAATCATTAGTTGCTCTTGTATATTCTTGGACTTTTGGTAGTAATTCTTCTGGAATTTGTCGCTGTTTAAGTATAGCTTTATAATCAATTTTTTCCAGCAGCAAAACTCTCAACTCTTCTGATGGTTCTAAAAATTCGATGCAGTCTCGGACTAGCATATAAAGAAATTCCAGAAAAGCGTTAATTTCTGCTTTATTTAATGGTTTGTAATTGTCTTCATTCAGTCCGAAGTCCTGCGGAACAGGCTTTTTTGATGGGGGATTGAGCAACCATTTTCTATGACTTTCTACTCGCTTGATTTGAGCGTAAGCGTAGCCAGCAAAGGAACTTCTCACTTTTTGAGATAAAAAATTAGCGCGATAACTAACTAACTTTTCGCCGGCTGGAGACAGATAAGCATAAGATTCTTTGTCCATCCAAAGCGTTTCTAAAATGTTAGGATTATTATTGCCAACTAATGACAAAAATTTTCTTAATTCATAAATTGTACAGTCTTTAACTGCATCGAGCATGGGATATAAACCTGTGCCAGTTTCTGTCTCCCAACCGGTATCTTTCTGTTCAAAAGTTTTAAATCCCAGATAATATTCTTTGGGAGCAATAAATACGCCTTTGTAATCAAAATCTGACTGTGGTGTAGCAGTTTTATAGGCTTGACTGCCGGCTAAGGCCAGTAAGATTAGTCTGGATTCTATTGTAATTCGATCCATCTGTCGCCCTCCGCGATCGCGCTAACTCGGCCATAAATGCTCAGTTTGCTTGTTTTCATACTACAATTATAATACATAGATCGGGGCGATCGCTATAAAATAAAAATTACAGGAATTACGCAAAGCCTTAACTGTTAATAAATTCTAGTCAATGTTAGTTTAGAGTATAGAGAGCCAAAATCCTCACTCCTAAGATAGAGTTAAACTCTATCCAGCCGCATCTCCCAACGAGATAAGCAACCGCAACTTTAATGTAAGAGGCAGAATATGTCTAAATATGATTCTCAACTAAGATGCTCCTTTTGCGGTAAGTCGCAGGAGTTCGTTCGTAAGTTAATAGCCGGTCCCGGCGTGTATATTTGCGATGAATGCGTAGAACTATGCAATGAAATTTTAGAAGAGGAATTTTTCGACGTAAATAAATCATCCGCCGCAGGTTCCCGTGAGTCGCGAGAGTCGTACTCAAATAATGCGCGATCGTCACAACGTAAAAGTAACAAACCTAAAGTTTCGCTAACAACAATTCCCAAGCCAGTAGAAATCAAACAACATTTAGACAATCATGTAATCGGTCAACATTCGGCGAAAAAAGTCCTTTCAGTTGCTGTTTATAATCACTATAAGCGCTTAAGCGTCGATCGACAAGTCAAAACCAATACTAAATCTTCCCCTGAAGATAGCGTAGAATTGCAAAAATCTAACATCTTACTGGTCGGGCCAACAGGTTGCGGTAAAACTCTTCTTGCCCAAAGTTTAGCTCAAATGTTAGATGTTCCTTTTGCGGTAGCTGATGCCACTACTTTAACGGAAGCTGGTTATGTAGGAGATGATGTAGAAAACATCTTATTAAGGCTGTTACAAGTAGCAGATTTTGATGTGGAATCAGCCCAACGTGGGATTATTTACATTGATGAAATTGACAAAATTGCGCGCAAAAGTGAAAACACTTCGATCACGCGGGATGTTTCTGGGGAAGGGGTACAACAAGCCTTACTAAAAATGTTAGAAGGAACGGTAGTAAATGTTCCCCCTCAAGGTGGCCGCAAACATCCTTACCAGGATTTTATTCAACTTGACACCAGCAAAATTCTATTTATTTGTGGTGGTGCTTTTGTGGGGTTAGAAAAGATAGTTGAACAACGTCTGGGTAAAAAATCTTTAGGTTTTATTCAACCGAAAGAAACCGAAAGCATAAATAATGGCATACCTGTTAAAGATAAGCGTGTGGCTGACTTTTTGCAGCACGCACTACCTGATGATTTAGTAAAGTTTGGCTTAATTCCTGAATTTGTGGGGCGGATGCCTGTGGTAACGGTGATTTCACCCCTCGATGAAGCGGCTTTAATGGAGATATTAACTGAACCAAAAAATGCTCTGGTTAAACAGTATCAAAAACTGTTAAAAATGGATAATGTGCAGTTAGAATTTCAGCCAGATGCTTTAAAGGCGATCGCGCAGGAGGCCTATCGTCGAAAAACTGGCGCGCGTGCTCTGCGGAGTATTTTGGAAGAGTTAATGCTGGATGTGATGTATGAGTTACCTTCCCGTAAGGATGTGGCTCGTTGTAGCATTAGTAAGGAGATGGTAGAGAAGCGATCGACTGCTGAATTGTTATGGCATCCCGCTTGGCGAAAACAACACGAAACTGCCTAAATTAGCCTGTTCGTAGTAAGCGCTTTAGCGCTCTTTGCGCTGACTATGAACTTTAGCGCTCTTTGTGTTGACTATGAACTTTAGCGCTCTTTGTGTTGACTATGAACTTTAGCGCTCTTTGTGTTGACTATGAACTTTAGCGCTAAAGCGCTTACTACGAACTTTAGCGCTAAAGCGCTTACTACGAACGATAACTAACAGACTGTCTCAACTTTTATTGGTGCACTTAAGGCTTCTTCCAACTCAGCACAGCCTAATTTTTCCTCCAAAATTGCCATTACTTCGCGGCCAAAATCATTAGAATTTCTTTGCCAAGCTGCTAAACAAACTTGCCCAAAAAATGAACCAAAAGGTTCAGGATTCCATAACAATTTCCTCGCATTCCAAGGCATTAAACTCATCGGATCGTAATCGGGTTTAAGAATCTCTTTCTTAAACGCATATTCCTCTAAAATGGTATGGGGTTGTAATCCTATAAAGAAAATCGCAGGTTCCACCTTATCAACTCCAAAAATCCGCTCTAATTCCCGATGATAGGCAATAGTTTGGCGAATCGTATCATAGGTTTCATCAATCACATTAAACGAGTAATTTACTGAGACTAAATCATTAAAACCCGCTGCTTTTAAATCTCGGCAATTTTCCAAAACTACCCGCAAATTATAACCCATTCGCATTTTTCGCACGAGTTCCTGGGAACCGCTAGTAATGCCAATTTCAAAGTAATTCATACCTGTTTTTGCCATTAATTCGCATAGTTGTGGGGTTAAATTATCGGCGCGAATGTAAGCGGCCCAGTGAATATCTGTCATCCCTGCATCGAGGATTTTCTGTAATAATTCTACAGCATCATCCATGTATTTTCTAGCTGGGATAAATTGAGCATCGGTAAACCAAAAATTGCGAATGCCGCGATCGTATAATTGTCGCATTTCGGCAACTACTTCATCGGCGGGATTGATGCGTACTTGTTTGCCTTCAATTACTGTATAAATGCAATAACAACAATTATGAGGACAGCCGCGTTTAGTTTGAACGCCTACATAAAAGTCTCGATCTTGAAAGTAATAGGGTATTTCTGGCCAAATTGTTTCGATGTAATTGTAATTACAAGCAGTTTTTTCAATGTTGGCTGGTTTTTCGTGAATTAGGCGATCGCGAGGCGTAGTTTCTCCTACAATATAACACCGTTCGTTACTCAGATCCTCACCTCTCAATAACTTTTCTAGCAGCGCTTCACCCTCACCCACAGAAACAATTGTTCCAGTGGGTAAAGAGCGACCTAATTGCTCATAAAATACGCTGACAGCACCACCACCAACTACTAAACTGGCCTCATGGTGATATTTTCTGGCTAGTTTCAATCCCCTTTTAATTAAACCTAAATTTCGCCAAAGTTCGGCATAGTAAGAAGTGGCTAATCGCAGTCCCCCTAATGCCCCTCGCAGTTTAGTTAAGGGATTTTTAGCATAATAAAATTCAAAGGCATTTTGTAGGGGATTTCCACCTCTACCGCCAACAGGTGCATAAATCTGAATATCTCGCCAAGAAAAAACGAGTAAAGTTGGCTGAAATTCATTTATGCAGTCATCTAAAGCACTATTAAAATCTAATGGCGGGACTGCACCCAGATCGAAAATTCGCTGTTCCACATCAGGAAATAGTTTATGAACGTGATCTGAGAGATAAACAACCCCAATGGGAAAAATGGGGTTACAAGGGAGGCGAACGTAGAGAACTCGTTTTTCCATGATGGTTGTATAGTAAATGACAATTTTTAAAGGGGAATTTCAAATTATTTTGAGCAAATTATTTTGGTTAAAACACAAGTTGTTTAGCCCAAAATGGCGCAGGATTTTTTCATTTAGTTTTTACCTCCTGATTTTTATATAGTAATACAGTTTATCTAAATTTGGTGCTAAGGTAAATAAATTACATAGAGCCAGTAATGCCTAGCATAGCCTTTTATCCTACACAGCTATTGCCGAGGGGTTTTCAGGCTATCCTTAGATAATTAGGACTTACGCAAAACTACTTGTAACCTCGCCGCCCTTGCGCGGCAAAGGAACTGTTGAAGCGGTGTGTCGTACTATAAGCGTAAGTCTTAATCGTGTTTAAAGCAGTTTTGGCGCTATGAGTGTTCCCAACTTTTTACCGAGAACGTGAAACTGGTAAACTAAAGTATATCGTTGCCTTCGATCCTGGGTCTAAAGAGACAGGGTTTTTAGGCTACTTTCTTATAGGTCAGATGTCGCGGATAACTTGGGATCGGGGAAGAAATGGATCAAGGGAACACAGCAAAATAGAGCTTTGAGTAAGAAAAGTTTGAATTAGGGTGCATAAAACTATTTTTTTGTCAAATGTTTGCAGGCGATCGCGCCACGAGCTACCAACTAACAGTTAACAGTTAACAGTTAACAAATAACAGTTAACAGTTAACAAATAACAGTTAACAGTTAACAAATAACAGTTAACAGTTAACAAATAACAGTTAACAAATAACGACGTTGCCATGAATCTCCGCAAAAAAACACTATTAATAATCGGCGCAGCGCTCGTCAGTCTGATTGTCGTTCTCGCTGGCACTGCATCAACTATTTTATCTCACAATTTCCATAATTTAGAGGCTCAGTATGTCCGCCAAGATGTAGCTCGTGCTTTGGATGCTCTTGATGATGACTTATTTCATTTACAAACAAGTGCTCAAGACTATGCTGAATGGGATGATACTTATGCTTATATAAAGTCACCGAATGATGAATATATTAAGTCTAATTTGATTGACTCAACTTTCACTTATTTAAGACTTAACTTATTAATAATGACTGATATTAACCGTAAAATAGTTTTTGGTAAAGGCTTCGATTTGAATAGGAAAACTGAAGTTCCTATACCAGAAAGTATTAAAGAATATCTCAAACCAACAAGTCCTCTTTTTGGCAAAACTACAAATGTAGGCGATCGCGAAACTATACCCCTAGTTAAAACAGGTATTTTACTCTTACCTGAAGACCCCATACTGATAGCAGCAAGACCTATTCTTAAGAGTGATGGCAGCGGACCTGCTCGCGGAATGCTGATTCTAGGACGCTATCTCAATGAGAGAGAAACTAAACGTTTGTCTAAACTCACACAGTTATCTGTTGATTTTAAATTGCCAACTTTAGACTTTACCTTGGGACGAGCAAGTATGAATACTTTGGAGCGATCTATTGACGATCGATCTGAAAATTTGCGATCGCAGATCGCTAGACAACCTACCGCAGACATTATTGTAGAACCTCTCAGCGATAAATTAGTAGTTGGATATGCTTTAATTCGCGACCTGGCTGGTAAACTAGCTCTATTGCTTCAAGTCAACGTAGATCGAGTAATTTACCAGCAAGGTCAAGCTACCCTAAGCTTATTTAATTCCTCCCTATTATTGCTAGGTATAGTATTTACCATTTTAACACTTTTACTACTGGAAAAATTAGTGCTTTCTCGGCTCTCTGATTTTAATGCTAAGGTGAGTAGCATTGCAGCTTCCGGTGACTTATCAATGCGCGTTTTCGTAGCAGGTGAAGATGAATTGTCAAATCTAGCTAAAACAATTAATGGAATGCTAGAAGCTTTGGGTAACTCTCAAGTTGAACGTACAGAAAGTGAAGATCGCTATCGGTTGATGGCAGAAAATTCTACTGATATGATTACTAGACATGACCGAGAAGGACGGTTTATTTATGCGTCCCCAGCCAGTCGTTTTTTGTTGGGATATGAACCGGAAGAATTAATTAATGAAGCACCAAATGACTATTTTCATCCCGAAGATTTAGATGCGATCGCTAAAGCTCATTCTACAGTTCTAGCACTCCCAGTCACTTACACCGTTACCTACCGCATCCGTCGCAAAGACGGTTATTACGCTTGGTTTGAAACCACCAGTCGCGCCATTCGGGAACCAGAAACCGGCGAAATTCAAGAAATCATCGGCGTTTCTCGCGATATCACCGAACGCAAACAAAGAGAACAAGAACTAAAAGAAAGTGAAGCCTCAATTCGGGCATTATATCAAGTAACATCCGTTCCTTGTACAGATCCACTTAATCCCATTTCTACCTTTGAGCAACGCATCCAAAATTTATTAGCAATGGGATGCAAACAATTTAACTTAGAATTTGGCATTTTATCTCATATTGAAGGTGACGATTATCGAGTAATCGCCGTTCATTCTCCTGACAATTCCATCATTAAAGGGCAAGTATTTAATTTAGAAAAAACCTTCTGCGTGGCTACGGCAATGGCTCAAGAACCCCTCTATTTTGAATCGATCCGATTTTCAGGTCTATCCTTTACTCATAGAGATCCTGCCTTCAATATTGAAGCTTATATGGGTACGCCTGTAGCCGTCGTAGGCGAGGTTTATGGCACGCTAAGTTTCTGGAGTTCCAACCCTCTCAACGAACCTTTTAAAGCAGTAGATAAAGAACTTTTAAAGCTAATGGCTCAGTGGGTTGGCGGCGAATTAGAACGCCAAAAAACAGCCATAGATTTAGCCCAAGCCCGCGACCAAGCTCTTGCTGCTACTAGGGCAAAAAGTGAATTTTTAGCCACTATGAGCCATGAAATTCGCACTCCTATGAATGCAGTAATTGGCATGACTGGCCTGCTACTTGATACCCCACTTACGATCGATCAACGAGATTTTGTTGAAACTATCCGTAGCAGTGGTGATGCTTTGCTGACGCTAATTAATGATATTTTAGATTTCTCTAAAATTGAATCTGGCAAACTTGATTTAGAAGAACATCCCTTTGATTTGCGAAATTGTATCGAAGAATCTTTGGATTTACTCATCACTAAAGCTGCGGAAAAGAACCTAGAATTAGCTTACTCGATCGAGCCTTCAGTCCCAGATGTTGTGATAGGTGATAGCACTCGATTACGGCAAATTTTAGTGAATTTACTTAGTAATGCAGTTAAATTTACTACAGCCGGAGAAGTTGTGGTTTCAGTTGCGGCTCGTCAGCTTCCAGCTTGTCCAATTCATAATTCAGCCCTCCCAATGAATAGCAAACAACAAGAACAATTAGCAAGTAATAGAGAAATATTAGGAATTAGTCAACCTTATGAAATTCTCTTTTCAGTGAAAGACACAGGAATCGGTATTCCTGCTAACCGAATGGATCGGTTGTTTAAATCTTTTAGTCAGGTTGATTCTTCCACTAGCCGCCATTATGGGGGAACTGGTTTGGGTTTGGCGATTAGTAAGCGGTTGGCTGAGTTGATGGGTGGACGGATGTGGGTGGAAAGCATGGGCGCTTTAGCGGGAACTCCACCGACAGATTTTCGAGCTTCAATTTTTGATTTTGCTAGTTCGGAAACTTTAGATAAGTTAGGAAATTTTGAGGGTAAAAAATCTAATAATATTAATCATAAAAATGCTAATTATAAATCTACTGGTGCTACTTTTTATTTTACTTTATTAGCGCAATGTTCTCCTAGTTCTTTGCCAATTAATTTGAGCAATACAATTCCTCAATTAGCTGGCAAACGGTTGTTAATTGTCGATGATAATGCTACTAATCGGCAAATTTTGACTCGACAAATAGTGTCGTGGGGAATGTTGCCTCGTACTGGTTGTTCGGCTCAGGAGGCTTTGGATTGGTTATCTAAACAGGAACGGTTTGATTTGGCGATTTTGGATATGCAAATGCCGGAAATAGATGGTTTGAAGTTGGCGGCGCAAATTCGTCAACAGCCAAATTGCCAAGATTTGCCTTTAGTAATGTTAACTTCTTTGGGTAAGCAGGAAGCTTTGATGTTTGATGATTCTGATGTTAAGTTTGCGGCATTTTTGAATAAGCCGATTAAACAATCTCAGTTATATAATGTTTTAATTAATATATTTGGCGGTCAACCGATTACAACTAAGTGGCAAGGTAAAAATCAAGATTCTTTACAAAGTATACCTTTACTTGCTGATAAGTTGCCTCTGCGAATTTTGTTGGCTGACGATCATTTGGTTAATCAAAAGGTGGCTTTACAAATTTTGCAGCGGATGGGTTATCGTGCTGATGTGGCGGGAAATGGTAAGGAGGTTTTGGATGCTTTAAATCGTTTGCATTATGATGTTGTGTTGATGGATGTGCAAATGCCAGAAATGGATGGTTTGGAGGCTTCGCGTCGAATTTGTGCTCAATGGCCTCCGGGCTCTAGGCCTCGAATTATTGCGATGACGGCGAATGCGATGCAGGGCGATCGCGAGGAGTGTTTGGCTGCGGGAATGGATGATTATGTGAGTAAGCCGATCCGCAAGACGGAACTTGTAAAAGCTTTATCGCAGTGTAAGCCTTGGGTAGCAGGAAATGGTAGTAAGGAGGAGGAGAAGGAGCCGAAAGTTGAGGGAAATAATGATGAGAAAGAAGTGCGGTCGGGTAATTCTTTGCTGTCTATTTCTTCTACTATTTCTTCTGTATCTGCGGCTTCTGTTTCCTGTCTTGATGCGAAGATTGTAGAAGGTTTACGGGATGTGGATGCTTTGGAGGAGGTGATTGATATTTATCTGGAAACTTCTCCTGAATTGTTGGAAAATATTAGGATGGCTTTGGTGAATGCTGATAAGATGGCTCTCCGACCGGCGGCTCATTCTTTAAAGTCAATTAGTGGTACTCTTGGTGCTTTTATTCTTTATAATCTTTGTCAGGAACTTGAAACGATGGCTAGGGTTGCGATTAATGTAGATGGGGATTTGCCTGAGTCGGCAGTTTTGGTTTTTCAGCAAATTGAGGGTGAGTATGAAAGGGCTAAGGTGGCTTTGCAAGGGTTGAAGGAGAATGGGGAATGGGGCATGGGGAATGGGTAATTGGGGGAGTAGAAGGATGATTTGGTTCGTAGTAAGCGCCAAGCGCGCTAAAGCGCTTACTACAAACAAGAATTAGTTGTCTTTTTTATTAAAATTGAGTATTGAAAGCACAAAAGCTCCATTTTTCCGCTTTGGTTGTTGCTTCGATTTCACTTCTTTAACACTATCAGCAATCGGTAATAAAGGTGACTCTATTTCTTCAATTTCATCAGAAATTTGATTGGAAAATTCAACGGAAAGATCGGCACCATTAATAATTGCACCCAAAAGTCGGGGCGCTACTTTATTAATTTCCTCGTCGGATTCAGTTAATTGTTCCATTGCTTCTGTTAACATTTCCGCATTGGTATGGCCTGGCCGTGTTACCAAAATAATACCATCAGTATAAGGTTCTAATGTTAGTGCATCTATGCACTCGCTCAGAGGTGAAGAATCCAAAATAATAAAATCAAAACGGTAGCGAACTTCTTCAAGTAGTCGCCGCATTTCGCTGGATTCTATGATCGCAGAGGCTTGGCGCACGGGACCGGGACTGGGGATGGCAAATAAGTTTTCAACTGTGGGAATTAGACGAATACACTCACTAAGATCGCCGTAATAACGTAGAGGTTCAATGGAATTGGCGGAATCGATGGCTATTTTTAAACATTGAATGGCTGATGGCGATCGCAAGTCTGCTTCAATTAATAAAGTTCGTTTTCCGGCTCTTGCGGAGGCGATCGCTAAATTATATGCACTAAAAGTTTTGCCTTCAAATTGAGTAGTAGATGTTAAAATTACTACCTTAACTGGTTTTTCTCCTAGACGACGAATATTGCTACGGAGTTTTTCGTAAAAATCCAGATAGGGGGAATTAGGTTGGATCGCGATCGGCATATTTTCATTACTAGAATAATTTTTAGAATCAATTGCGATCGCCAGAGGTAAAACTCCCAAAAGTTGTACATTTCCATCCTGTAAAGCCGAACGAATTTCCTCCCAACTGTAATATTTTCCTCCCAACATTCCTAACAAAAATATAACTACTCCTCCCAATAATATTCCCATCAATCCTCCGACTGCTAAAACCACAGGTTTACTTTTATAACTTGACACGACATCATCTGTTTTTGCCATTTGAGAAATTGTCAAAGAACCTGTTGTTTCTGCTATTGCCACTTGAGCATCTAATAAAGCTTTTTGCATCATATCGTAGAGACTTTTTTTCAGTGCTACTTCCTGCATTAATCTGGCTTGTTCTAATTGTTTGTTAGGGAGTGTTGCGTGTTCTCGCCTTAATTCTTGTTCTGTTTTAATCAGACCAATTAGTTGCTGTTGTAGTGTTTCTCGGAGAGTTTTGGAATTAATTAAAGTTCTAGCTAATTCTTGTCGAGCGGGATCGAGAGCAGCATCTATCCGAATTTTAGCTACTGTTAAAGGTGCGGCTACGCCGTTACCTCCAAGTACCTCTGTGGCTCGTTTTTGTAATTGTATATCTAGGGCTTCTTTGTTATGAATTAATTCTACTATGTTGGGGTGTTCGTCGCGAAAATCTTGGCGCAGTAATTCTAATTGAGATTCGATGTTAAAAAGTTGCGATCGCAGTTGACCAATAATCGGATCTGCTGCTAAAGCTTGAGCGATATATGCCTGATCTGCATTCAATCCTAGACGACTTTCTAAGCTTTGAATTTGAGCATTAACACCATCTAACTGCAATCGAATTTGTCGCTGTTGTTGCTGTGAAGTTGCGATCGCGCCAGGTAAACTATTGCTCTGAAATGCTAAAATTGAGGCTCCTTCTCGTCTCTCATAGTCTTGGAGTTTTTCTTCAGCATTTCTGAGATCCTCAGTTACTTTAGGTAAGCGATCGTTAATTTGCCTAATCGTTTCTCTCACCAAAGAGGTATTAATAAATTGGCTTTCCTTTACTATTTGATCCATCACTGTATTGACAATTAGTTCTGCTCTCTTGCGATCTGTATGTTTGTAAATAACTTGAATTGATGCGCCACCATCGTTATTTTTTGGCATCTTTATTTGCAATATTTTTTGCAGTTTATGAGGGGAAAGATTGACCTGTTTTGCAGCTGCTTCCATCACTTTCTGACTGGCAAACACTTCTTTGCTAATTTCCTGTCCTTTCTTTTGAATATCAGTAGTAGTTGATGAAAATATCACAGGAGGGCGATGATAACTTAGGAATCCTATAGCATTATAATCAGGCTTTTTTTCTGGTTGTACTGCTACTAATCCTGATAAGCCTACAGTAGCAAAAAAGGTTAGTAATCCCACCCATTGATATTGACTCAAAGTAACTAGATAACGTTTAATTATTGGTGAAGTCATAATTTTAATTGGTAATGGGTAATTGGTAATGGGTAATTGGTAATGGGTAATTGGTAATGGGTAATTGGTAATGGGTAATTGGTAATTGGGAATTGGTAATTGGAGGATGTTTTTTATTCCTAACTATCTAGTTCTGATTACCAATAGAGTTTAGGTAAGCATTTAATCTGGGTGATATCTCATCAATAAATTGGTTTAAACCTACTTACCTTTTCAGTTGTTACGAGTTGTCTGGAATAGGCTAATCTCAACCAGCTTATCGTTTCATACAAAAACCCTCTAGCTATTTTTACAAAACGCCGATTATCTTGGAAATTGTACCGTCCTCTCCCCTCAGCAATGTTAGCACAAACGCTATCAGCCGCCCTTACAAGTTGCTTGCCAATGGTATCTTTAGTAAAATAATCCCAGTCTTTAACAATGTACCAAATTTCATTGGCTAGTTTCTCAGCCAATTGATAAACTTCTAAATTCTCAAAATCAGGTCTATTCATATTAATATACTCCTAATTTTATCACCAATTACCAATTACCAATTACCCATTACCCATTACCCATTACCCATAATTTTTACTTGTTACTCCTTGAGTTAGGTGCAAATAAATTTTGTGCTCCATTTCTCAACTGTTGAAAGAAAAGAAGAAATCCTAAGACATCTCGGAATGGTTGAGTAACAGTATTGATTGCATAACCAACTCGTTCTACCAAATTGCGGCCAATCACAATTACATCATTATCTTCCAGTAACGGATTTTGAGAAACATCACCTTGTAAAGCCGCCTTAGCATCTAGTTTTTGACTAATTGCTTTACCTTGTTCTCTATCAAACCGAAATAGTGCAATTTTTCTTAAATCAGCAGCGTTAACCGCTACACCATTAAGAGCGTCTAAAAACCTACTACCATTTTCTATATAGAACGAACTTAGTCCACCACTAGCATAACTCAAAACTCGCACATAAATCCGAGGCTTAATCAAAGTTGACCTAGAAATTAAATTAAAGTCATAATCTTGACTTTTACTTGCTTCTAATTGAGGCACAACGATCGCATCTCCATTTTGCAAAGGAAAGTCAAATAATTCTGTAGCATTTGCCAGCGGAGTGTACAAATCAATTGGTTCTTCCACTATAGAACCATCAACTAAAATTCTACGCACTCTAACATCCCGCAAATCAGCTTTTAAAGTTGCGCCTCCCGCCGCTACCAAGGCCGCAGAAATTCGCCCCGATCCTGCTGGTAAATTATAAAAACCAGGTTTTGCTACCTCTCCCGTTACAGTGACTTGCACAAGTCCTTGGGCTGCGGCTAAACTGTATCTAGCTGCCACATCGCGATCGGATTTATTATCAACAGTAACTTGCTGATAAGGTACAATAATTGCATCCCCATCTTCTAAGCGCAAAACTGGCGGCGCGATCCCAGTTTGCAAAGGTGTTAATAAGTCTATTTTCTGTTCGGCAAAAGTACCATTAGCTAAGGTTCTGCGGATCAAAACCCCTCGCAAATCAGCAGTAGAATTAGTGCCACCAGCGGCAAAAATAGCAGCGGAAATCTGAGGAATTTGTAAGGGATAAAATCCTGGTCTAGCAACTTGACCGGTGACGGTGACGGTGACGGGACGTTGAACTATTAGAGAGACGGTGACATCGGGATTTTTGATAAATTTATTGAGGCGATCGCGAATCACTTGTTTAGCTTGTTCAACAGTAATTCCCCGTAAATTTACCGTACCAATTAGCGGCAAAACAACTAATCCTTCTTGGCTAATTTGTCCGGCAAAATTCAACTCTGAGAAGCGTTGAACTTGAATAGCAATCTGGTCTGCTGGTCCCAAGAGGTAACTACGGCTTCTAAATTCTGGATTAATTTCAATGTTAGGGTTTGTATTAGTAGGAATATCCTGCTGTTGCTGTTGCCTTTTATCTAATGGTAATGTCGGCAGATTTTGACTCACTGAATCAGCTAAAACTCTCTCAGAGAATTTAGCCGTTAAACCCCAAAATATCGCTGTAAAAGTTAGCACCCAAGTTGCTGAATAGAAAGTTGCTAGGATGAGGGCGATCCGGTGCAAACTAGAGAATTTTTGCTGTGTAAATTTGACGTTATTTGTGGATTTCATAATCTATAATTTTTGCTAAATTTACTCAAATTAGAAAATTAGAAAAATCTAAAATACCAGAGCTTTTTTCATTAATTCTCCCTGAACTATTTGACCTAAAATTATTGCCAATGGTTGAATTTTTTCCAGATCGTCTTTAGGTTTAATCGGAATGATAATGCAAACAGCTACCCAAGGAACGCGGCGATTAAATAATTGCGCCTTGCGATCGGTCCAAAACCAAATAGAGGGGGTAGCAGAGCCTCCAGTTGGCCAAGCGTACCATTCCAAAACAGCAAAGGTTCCTTCTTTAGTCCAACTTCGGAAGAATTTGGCATCAATTAAAATCTCCTGCGGTTTTTCAGGTGTTATTTGATTTAATTTTACTGTAAAATTCAGCGTGCGGTGGGAGTCAGTTTTCCATCGATGAAATCCATTAATATCGGTCCATTCTACTTGAGGCTGATCTTTCGGTCCATTTTGGGTAAGCAGGAACAAAATAGCAGTGACATTAACATTTTTTAATTCTTGAATGAACCATTTATTGCCACCTATAGTGATATTTTTCCGAAATCTACTCTCCCAGCCGGGAATTTTTAACCCTTCGTGTCGAATAGCTTTTAACTCCTTGAGTGTGGGAATTGGCAGGGGTTTCATCCAAACCCATTTTCCGGTTAAATAGCTGGGAATTGCGCCGACAGTCACCAAAATTAGTAAAAACAAAAGTACCGCAATTCTTGATAATTGATGTGGCTTGAAAAAGTGGTGCATAATCAGTAATTAAAATTAAAAATCTGTGAATATTCAAGCAAAGTTAGAGTATTTTACTTGTGTACGAACCACTATTCCCAATTATCGATCGCCATTACTAATTAATAGTTAATTAAGCTTTGGTGGGGAAATATTTTTCCATTCTGTTGAGTAGAAGCACTAACATACCTAACATACAAGCTGAATACAAATCTCCGCCCCATCCGGCGTGAAGCCACGCAAAGGCTGTTTCTCTACCAGTACCGTAAAAGAGAGTTAGTAGAGTGTTTCGCAGAATATTTGCACTCAGGCTGGCGATAATCGCGATCGCTAAAAACAATATACTTCTTTTACGAAAACTCAACACTCCTGTCCAATGTAATAGCATTAAACTAACATAAATACTGGTAAATAGCATTTTTAGGCCAGCACAATGAGGGGCGACTTCGACGATCCCACCATTGACGTAAAGGTAAATCTCTTCGACTCTAACATCCATACCAAATTTGGTCAAGATTAAGCCTGATATTGTGGCAATAAAGTGTTGCAATGGTAAAGAATATGGTTCGATCAGATAAGGGATATAATTAGGTGTTGCCAATAAAGTCAGTAGTAATGGAATTCCTTGTAGTTTTAATCCCGGCATTCCCTTGAAACATAAGCAAATCCCTGCGAGTATAATCGGGAAGGATAAGTTTACTAAGTCGCTTAAGCTACTTAAATAAAATATGCCTGCTATTGTTAATAAAAATGCCCCTAAAGGATGAAATAAATTTGGCAATTTACCCCAGCTATGACGGTGAGTATAAGTAATATAGGCGGAGTAAGGAATACCAATTAAACCATGACTAAAATATTCATGTTCGATATTGATATTTTTGTGCAGCCAACCGTCGTACCAATAGATTAGTAGAGGCGCATAAAGTAGCATTAAGAGTATGAGAATTATTGAATTAAAAAGGTGTGCTTCTATTAGCTTAGGAATTTGGCGCTGGATTTGCATAATTTTGATAATTGGTAAGTATTTACATTACTTGCTTGATAACAGTTAACAGTTAACAGTTAACAACGCTAATTTAATTGTTGCTACAACCTGCTGGATTTGAGTATTACTTATTCCGGGATAAATTGGCAAGGATAAAATCTGTTTACAGAGGGTTTCTGTATGGGGAAAATCACCTAAATTACCTAAGTTTGGATAGGCGGGTTGTAAATGACATGGTATGGGATAGTGGATGCCTGTTTGAATGCCGGCAACTGCGAGTTTTTCTTGCAGAAGATCGCGGTTAATGGGGCTTTTTTCTGTCACCCTGATGACGTAAAGGTGATAAATATTGCCGCTGCTACTTTGATTTTGGATGGGGAAGATGCCTTTGGCTTTTAGCGGATCTAATAATTCATTATAATACTGAGCGGCTAAATTGCGACTATGATTCCAGCTTTCTAAGTATGGTAGTTTAACATTGAGTATAGCTGCTTGTAAAGTGTCAAGGCGGCTGTTGGTTCCAATTTCTGTGTGTAAATATTTTTGGGGTGCTCCATAGTTGCGGAAAATTTGCATTTTTTGAGCGATTTCTCGATCGTTGGTGACAAGCATTCCGCCGTCGCCAAAAGCGCCTAAATTCTTGCTAGGATAAAAGCTGAAGGCGGCGGCTTGGCTAAAGCTACCGGCGCGGTAGCCTTCTCTTTCTGCTAAATGTGCTTGGGCGGCATCTTCAAAGATGATTAGGTTGTAGGTTTTGGCAAGGTGTAAAAGTTGATTAGGTGATACCATTTGGCCGTAGAGATGTACGGGTATAATTGCTTTGGTTTTTGAGGTTATGGCGGTTTCGATTGCTGTTAGGTCAATCAGGGCGGTTTCTGGGTGGCAATCTACTAATACTGGTGTAGCATTGGCTCGAATAATGCCAATTATAGTGGCAATAAAGGTGTTAGCTGGGACGAGAATTTCGTCGCCAGGGAGGATACCACAAGCTTGGAGGCCAAGGGAAATTGCGTCTGTGCCGCTGGCGACTCCGATGCCATATTTTACGCCGCAAGCTGTGGCAAATGCTGATTGAAATTCGGCGAGTTTTTGGCCGAGAATGAAGTCTCCTTTTTGGATGACTTGTGCAATTGCTTGTTCTATTTTGGTTTGGATGGGTTGGTGTTGGAGGGAGAGGTCAACTAAGGGGATTTTTATTGGGTTATGAGTCATATATGGTGTTGGTGGTTATTCATTTATATTAATTGGATTTTCTTGGGAGTCTTCCAATTTATCAATTTTCGACTCTTTTGCTTTCTGTCGAATATCCTGCAATTGTTCTTTGGGTTTCCAGTTGTTTTTGGGAGCTAGTCTGTAAACGTCACTACGCCCCTTATGCTGTTCTTTCAAGATTAAACCCGCATCACAAAGAGTTTTGAGCGCATATTGAGTTTTTCTGACACTCATTTTGCAAATTCCTGCTGTTAATTTGAGCTTGGCGAAACACTTACCGTCGAGCTTGCCCCCTGTCCGGCGCACAATATGGGCGTAGATTCGGAACTCGTAGGGGTCAAAGCCGTACTCATCAAGGTCTGAATGAACGACTGGTAGTGGCATTAAATCCTTTTTGGGATTGTTCTCAGTGGATGGGCGATTGTACTTAGAGTCCATTAATTCCTTAATTGACTCGTTGAACCCATCCCTATCCTGGTCATTTTGATCGCTACTATCTATAGCCATACGTTTTAAGTGCTTGAGAGTTGTGTATATAGTGCATTATAACATAAGCACTATATGCTTCACCTATAGGTATATACCTTAATTAAGTTATTACATTGTGTTTATTAATTTTAATAAATATTCCTTATGGACAAGCACGCTTCAAAAAAAAGACAAAAACAGAACTTACGCAAGTGTGACACTTAAATCAAGTTCTAGGTGTGCCAAAGGATTATATAATAAGGGTTTTAGACTTTAATACGCCTATTTTATGTGTCGGTAGATGTGCCAGTCGCGTGAGTCCTAAAATTTGAGGTCAATTTTACCTATGCACTTGCGGGGTTGACAGCGGCATTAGCGGTATGTTAATCTTTAGACATCTCCAAAAAAAGCTTCAAAAGCAGACAGGATACCTGCTCCACAAGAGTTTTTGAAGATATCTAAAAAGTAAGCGCCCGATTTCGCAGATCGAACGCTTGCCAGTGAATATCTAATCTTGAAACAGCTGCGCTGACGTGCATCAAGCCGTTTCTGAAATTTTCGTGTCGTGTTTTTTAGACAATTACTACAATGATACCAAATAATGACCCGCTAGTGCTACTAGCAGAATTAGTTAAGCATCCTGATGCTCTGACTGATGTTCGGAAAATAGCCAGTTTATACTACCCTACCCCCTACCAAAAGGGGCAAGCGGATACAGAGCCACCAGATCCTCGACAGGTTGCGATCAGACTCCCCCAAGTCAAGCCTCAAGGTATTGAAGATATCCTCAATTTGCTTCTAACTCAGATCCAACATCTTGAGGAAAGACTGAATGATGTTAAGGAAAGACTGAATGATGTTGAGAATAACCGAGAGAATGACCGACGTGAGAAGCGCCATTTGCAAGATCGGATTCTTGAATTGGAATCAGAACCCGATCCTTATTCTGAAGATAATTGCTCAATGGCCGACAGCTTAGAACGCGAATACACTAAGGAGAGACTAAGAAGTTAATAACAAGTGCGATCGCTTTCCCCAATTATCCGATAAAATAGGGAAAGTAGGAATGCGATCGCATTTCCCACCTCAATTATTCTCAACTAAATTTATGAGTGAAATTCGTTTCAAACTAGCAAAATACCTCGAAGACCACTGCTTAACTCCTGAAAAATTAATAAACGCTGTGGGTACAGATACTTCCCCTGCCATCATTTACCAACTGGTAAAACATGGTAATGAACAGCGCCAAATCGATCTATCAACTCTCGCCTCGATCGTCCAAGGATTAGGAAAACTCACAGGATTGCCGATCGGTATAGAAGATGTACTAGAATTTGTTCCAGAAACAACTGACATTAAAAATAATCCTTGGCAAGAATTTGATAGTGAAGAAAATCTCCCTTATGAGTGGGGAGAAATAAACCCAATGAAGAACTGCAAACCTGTACGTTATGTGGAAGGAATAGGGTTAATTGTAGACAGCGAGGAGGTAGAAGAATCTCTTGGCTAAATCAATCAGTGTCAGGGAGGTACTAATAGTTGATTTCCCCAAACAATCTCCTTCAGGTAAGGTAATGCTTACATTATGAAGTGTCGATCGATCGTCGTTCTTAAAATTTCCCCCGAACTTATCAAATTTTCAAGTATGATCCCAAAAGGCAATCTGGATAATTGCTTAAAATCGTACTCAGAATTTAAAGCCACAAGGAGGCTACTTAATGTCTACATCAACATTTCCCGCCGCTATTATTACTACTGATGGGGAAGTCGGCGGTATCCTTGTCCATGTTAACGAACAAGTTGTCGATCTTTACGGCGCGATCGCAGTTTGGGAACTAATAGAATCTAATTCTTGGGTAGTCGAACAAGATTTACCAGTAGCAATCGCCTGGAACCTAGATGACGATCCCAAAGTTTATAGTCCACACGACTATTTAGTTGATTTTGTAGCTGCTTCACCCCTCGATGAAATTCCTTGGAATTATAAGTTAACTCTCTCTTGGGAAGATGAAGAGTATGACGAAGATGAAGAGTATGATGAAGACGAAGAGGAAGAAGAAGAGTATGATGAAGACGAAGAGGAAGAAGAAGAGGAAGAGGAAGAATAAGTCTATAGAATACAATTTCTAGCAAATATTATCAGGTGGGTAATGCCCACCTTTTTTTAGGATCGTTTACTAATAGCTTTAAACTCTAGCTCTACTCTAAAGAGTAAAAAATCTATCCCGCGATCGAGTTTTCTATTGACACTGCTACAAGATATCAAGTACAATCGAATAACATCCTTGAAAATCAAGTTAGTTTTAAATAATGAAGAGTTGGCTGATTCCTTTGGCAAAGCTACAACCAAGCGATCGCACTGCAATGTACGATCTACTGGAAAGTCATTTTCAAGGGATAAAATGGGATAGTTTCCTTGCCGATCTCGAACGGAAAAATTGGGTGTTATTGTTAAAAGATGAAACATCCAATAGTCTCAAAGGTTTTTCTACCATAATGTTGACTGAAACGCACTTTGCTGGGGAGAAAATTAGCGTTGTTTATTCAGGAGATACTATTGTCGATCCTAGTGCTTGGTCGAGTACCACCTTACCTAGAACTTGGATAGCCGCAGTCAATTTTTTGCGTCAACAATATCCTGAAAATAAACTATATTGGCTATTGATTTGTTCGGGTTTTCGTACCTATCGCTTTCTCCCCACATTCTGGAAAGATTTTTATCCCTGCTACAAGGAAAATACGCCGCTCTCTATTGACAACCTCATGGGAAGTTTAGCAGAAAAATATTATGGTGATTTCTACGATCGAACCACTGGAATTGTACGTTTTAAATCTCCACAAATTCTTCGGGATGGATTAATTGAAATTCCCGAAGGGCGACAGACTAACCCTCATACTCAATTTTTTACAACTAAAAACCCTGACTATAGATTCGGGGATGAATTAGTTTGTTTAACAGAAATCTCTTATGAGAATCTAACCTCTGCTGGAAAACGGATGTGGGAGTCAGAATCATCACTAGAAATTGTCCAAAAGTCTATTCTGGTTTAATTGCTATGCCTACTAAATTAACACATTCCACGTTTAATAATCCAACTCAATTTATTGAGGGATGGTACTGGACACTTCCCTCTAAAGAATTAAAAGTTGGTAAAGTGAAACCTGTCACAATTTTGGGTAAAAATTTAGCTATTTATCGGGGTATTAGCGGTCAGGTATTTGCAGTAGATGCCTATTGTCCGCACATGGGGGCACATCTGGCAGAAGGAAAGGTAGATGGGGATGGAATTCGTTGTTTTTTCCATAATTGGAAGTACGATAGTAATGGTATTTGTGTGGATATTCCTGAGTTGGGAAAACCTTTGCCTGTCTGTATTAAAACTTGGCAAACTATGGAAAAATATGGTTTAATTTGGGTGTGGGCGGGAGAAGAAAAGCCCGGTTTATTTCCATTTGTACCGGAATTAGAACAGGTAGATTGCGATTATGTTTTAGGAAGTCGATTTATTAAAAATTGTCATCCTAATGTATTACTGATTAATGCGATCGATGCTCATCACTTTAATACAGTTCACAATCTGCCTTTAGAAATTGTATTTCAATCAAAAGAGATCGATCCTCATGCAATTACTTTTAGCAATATAACTAGGGGAGGAGATGATTCTTGGTTCGTGCGTTTGATTCGTCCTCTCTACCAAAATGAAGTTACTTATAGTATGTGTTATTGGTATGGTAGCACGGGAACGGTAACGCTCGGCCCTGATTTTTTGCATTTCTATATTGTATTTGCCTTGCGAATGATTGAAGGAGGTAAAACGGAAGGGCAAACTATTCTAATTACACCCAAGAGATCGGGATGTTTGGGATGGGGAATTAATCGGGGATTACTCTGGTTAACTGAGCAAGTTGGTAATTATTTTGCTAAGGGGGATACACAAGTTTTTCAGACAATTCAATTTGACTTTAAGACTCCCACAAAAGCCGATCGAGCTATCCTAGAATTAGTGCAGAATGTTAACCAACAAAAGGCACTTAACTGGAAGACTTGGGAAGCGGTTGAGAATGTTGAAAATAGCGATCGCAATTATGTACAAACTTCTTTAATATCCTAGTATGAATCACACTTTGTCAGACTATCAAGTTACTGGATTAAACTTGCCATATACCATCCCGAATGAGCGACTAAGACGGGTTTTAATGGCTGCATTGCCGAGTCAAAAAAATGGTAAATTAAGCTTAAGTTCTCATTATTGGAATGCTGATTTTTTTAACCTCGATCGAGTTAAAATATTTCAAGATGCGAGGGATGAGGAAAAGTTGGTTATTTTACAATTTGCCAATCATAGCTTATTAGAAGAAGCCTATTATATTGAGAATGCAGGTGTTGGTTATATGGCAAAGATGGTGATGTTAGCAGAAACTGTTGAGGAGCGAATGCTCTACGGTTTGTTTGCCGCAGATGAAGCTACTCACTTAAGCCAAATTAGTTGTTTTTTGCCCGAAAATGAATTAAGACGCGATCGCAATCCGTTTCTCAGTTTATTAGCAGAAGTTGTTGAAATTAGGGATAAAACTGTGTTATTATTTGTGCTACAAGTGGTGTTAGAAGGATGGGGATTAAGCCATTATCGTCGACTAGCAAAGGAATGTCGCCATCCAGCGCTGGCAGAGGTTTTTTCTGGTTTTTTAGACGCAGAAGCACGCCATCATGCAACAGGAAGTTTATTATTTGAAGAAATGCCAATTTCTCAAGCTAGTCAAACATTAATCATTGAATTGTTAGCAAGGTTTCTAATGATGGTACAGGTTGGTCCGCAGAATGTTCTAGCGGCGATCGCGCAAGGAAAAGGACATCTTTCGCGATCGCAAAAAATCCAAATTTTAGAAGAGTTGGATACCCAAAGCCATAGCGGGAAAAGGTTAAAATTATTGCGATCGCTCATGGGAGGAAAATCAACAGATGCGATCGTTCAAGCTTTAGAAGATAGAGGTGCTTTTGTCCCTTTATCTGCTCATCATTGTGTCAACTCAATTTAAACCTTTAAATCTTTAATATGACAAATCAACTATTAGATAGTCCCACAATTTATCGCAAGTTACAAATTAATTATAAACGCAACAAACAGCAAGACCAAACTGCTTTAATAGATGAAGTAGTAGAAAAATTTTGCTATGAAGATTGTCAAAATGAGTATTGGAATCCAGAAGAATTTTCTTTACTCTATGGTACACCTTTATGGGAACAATCTACCCAACATCAACGGGTGATTTTAAATCAGCTTTATTGGGTAGCTTATTACTCACAAATTGTCTCGGCGGAAATTGCCACAATCTTTTTTAATCAAACTAGCGCAACTGGACTTTACGCCCATGATGATTTCCGTTTAATTTGCGATACATTAGACTTAGAATCTGCTCAAGAACGCGCTCATATTAACGCATTTCGTACCATTGGTAAACAGGTTGAAAAAGCTTTGTTTGGCGAACTAATTTTCACTTATCCCATGCGAAACCCCTTTACAGAAACAATGGTTTATGCAGATACTAATGCACTAAAAACTTGGTGGAAAAAAATTCAACTGCAATACTTTGGATTAATTTCTGCGAGTAACACTTTTTTAGCTTGTCAGTATTTTACAGTCAGAGGAGTGCGAACCTTAAATGGTAAATTGATTCAACATAAACTCAGTAATTATTACCAAAAACATCCTCATCAAGAGTTAGCACCAATTCCGGCTAAAGTTTCTTACTATCATTTTTTAGATGAGAGTTTTCATTTTAATAGTTCGACAATTTTATCTCACGAAGTTATTACTTGTCTTGCACCACCAACAGCGTTTGAAAAGTTTGTCGCAAATTTAGGTGTCTGGGGATGCCAACGGGATCATTTTCACTTTTCTGCGGCAATTAATGGGATTTTTTGGTACGATCCGGCGCTGTATGGTAAGATTTATCGGGTGTTGCGATCGCCTATTTTCTCTCTCACCGATCGAGATGCTAAAGAGATGATGCGGCGCTGTTTTACCGAAGATTCAGAGGGATTACAACGTAGTTATTTAACTCATCAGGAAGCAATGCAATCTTATAAAGTGTATCTGGAAAAACTTGATTATTTGTGGCCGCGCAATCGAGAAATGTCACTGATGGGATCTAATTCTATTGCCCAATATTTGGCAATTCAACAGAGTGCTTTTCAACGTTTTGAACAGCAACATAAAGAGGATTTGTGCTATGTCTGATTTGTGTATTATCTCGTTTCCTGGCAGTGATTATCCGCCTATTAATCTGCAACCCCATCAAAATTTATCCGAGTATCTTACAATTAAAAATTCACCTGTCTTGTTTGGTTGTCGGACTGGAATTTGTGGAACTTGCTTAGTTGAGGTAATTGGTGATATTCCGGCGGCTAAAGCAGATGAAAAGGAGATGTTGGATACATTGGCTCCTAATGTTGAAAATGCCAGGTTAGCCTGTCAAATTGACGTTACAGCTAATGTAGAAATTCGCAGACTAGAAAATAGTAAAGATAACAGTTATAATAAAGTATAGATATAAGGAACGGGAAGATTATGCGAATTAAGCAAGTTTCTGTCAGTCGATTTATTCAGTTATGAGCATTTTTAACATATTCACCTCCTAAACTATATATGCAATTTACAGATTTCTGGTACATTGTCTCATTAAGCGACCAATTAAAACCTAACACGGTATTATCCCAAACCATCTTAGGAGAATGGTTAGCAATCTTCCGAGGAGAAAATGGACAACCGGTGGCCTTGCGCGATCGCTGTTTGCATCGCAGCAGTCGCCTATCCGCAGGAAAGGTTTGCAACGGCACATTGCAATGTTCTTATCATGGTTGGATATACGATCGAAATGGTCATGTTATCGCTATTCCATCCGAAGGAGATACCCTCAAAAATTCCCAACAACGTCAAGCTAAATATTATCCTACAAAAGAACAGGATGGCTATGTTTATGTGCGATTAAATGACAATCCGATCGAGGATTTTCAACCCTTTTCTATGCCTCATTATCAAGAATCAGGCTGGGAAACCGTGCGAGTTATTAATCGTTTTCAAAATAATGTGACAAACTGTGCAGAAAATTTTATTGATATTCCTCATACGGCCTTCGTACATCCTGGCGTTTTCCGCAACTCTCGCCAACAAAAATTAGAAATGACTGTAGAACGAAAAAATGGTTCGGTTTTGGTAGAATATCATAATGAAACCAGTAATTTAGGATGGTATAGTCGTTTTTTGAATCAACAGAGTGCGGAAATTAAACATTTCGATCGCTTTTATATGCCCAATATTACCTGCGTAGAATACCAAATGGCAAATAATCGTTATTTGTTCATTACCAGCCAATCTATTCCCGAAACTGAAAATTCCACTTTAGTTTACACAGATGTTACTTATAACTATGGTATTTGGAATAAATTAGCGCGTCCGCTTGTCCGATGGACAGCACAACATATTATTCACCAAGATGTTAAAATATTGGGTATTCAAGGGGAAGCGATCGCTAAATACGGAACTAAATTTTCTAACACTCCTGCTGATACGATTCATGTGTTTGTAGAGTCTATTCGAGATGCGATCGCCTCTGGGAAAGATCCTCGACAACTACCCCATCAATCAGTTAAAGTTACATTTTTTGTATAAGATTTTACTATGCAAATAATTGAACATATTTTAGTTTTTGTAGCTTTTATTGGATTAGTTACTTGGACTATCTGCCACCAATCTAGTAGAAATCAAATCAAAACTAAATGTTTTGAAGATTGGTTATTAGATATTACAGGAATGTTTGTTCAAGGAATCCTAATTCCTCTTCTGCAAGCAACTATAATTTATCAACTTTATCGTCACTGGCTACCGACTTGGCAAGGATATTTTCATATACCGCTAATTTTCACCTTTCTCCTTAGCTTCATTGTCGTTGATTATCTTTATTATTGGAATCATCGCCTACTGCATTCTACTTTTTTTTGGAACATCCATCAAGTTCATCATACTGTAACTTGCATGGATGTTTTGGGAACATCTCGTAACACCATTTGGGCAAGTTTTTTAATTATTTATTTGTGGATTCATAGCTGGTTTATTTATCTACTAAAAGATCCCACTGGCTATCTTTTAGGAGTTAGCTTAACTTCTGCATTAGACTTATGGCGACACAGCCAATTAATTATTTCCTCAAACAGTTGGCTTTACCGTTTTCTATCTCCTTGGTTAATTCTACCGCAGGATCACGCATGGCATCATTCTAGCCAATTTTTTAACTGTAATTATGGTGCAAATCTGAAGCTTTGGGATCGATTGCATGGAACTTATTATAATAACGATCGATTACCAAACAGAATCGGAATTACAACTTCATTAACTCTCACTCAAAAACTTTTATTTCCCTTCTTGTAACACTACTAATTATGACACTACTAAGTAAAATTCTTTGGTTTTTTCCTACTATAATTTTACTGCTAACAGGCGGATCGCTAATCTACTTTGCACATTCACCCGGCATTTTGAGCATTTTAGCTGTATTATTTTCTCTTTACGGATTACCAGTGCTAATTTATCGGTTATATCAGTGGAAATATCCGATTAAAGAAGGCATTAGTTATTTACGTGGAAAGGAGTATAGTTCTTGGTGGGGTAGCCATCAAATTCAGGTTATTTATATTGCAATTCCAGCTTTAGAAGCAGCGTTGCGACTAATTCCAGGGGTATTTTCCTTTTGGTTGCGTTTATGGGGTGCAAAAGTCGGGCAAAATGTATATTGGACACCAGGGTTAGAAATTGCCGATCGCGGTTTATTAGAAATAGGCGATCGCGTAGTAATTGGACATGGGGTTGGCCTTTATTCTCACATTATTAAACCTCGGAAACAAGACTTAATGTTGTATGTCAAAAAAATCAAAATTGGCAATGATGTCTTTGTGGGTGCAGCCTCACATTTTGGTCCAGGTGTCGTTATTGAAGATGGCGTTTCTATCCCTATTACTACTGGTATTTATCTTAATAAAAAGGTGAAATAATGCGTCAATTAATTCAACTATTTGGGCAATTGCTTGCCCCCACAGCCCAGCGTTTTTATCAAGCATTGGATAACCCTAAATTAACACAAGAATATGTCCAGCGAGATATCTGCGATCGCCTAATTCAAAGCGAATATGGCAAATCATTGGGGATTCAATCTGTAGCAGATTGGCAGCGTATTCCCATCGTTAATTACGCTCGACTTGAACCTTGGATTTTAGGAGAAAAAAACTCTAAAAGTCAGCTAATTCCTCTGACACCAGAACCGATTTTATTTTATGAAAAAACCTCTGGAAGTAGCGGTGCAGTTAAATGGATTCCTTACACGCGATCGCTCAGAAAATCTTTTAATCAAATGTTTTGTGTATGGGCACACGACTTAATTAAAAACGGCCCTGAATTTTCGACTGGCAAACTCTATGCTTGCATTTCACCACAACTAGATTCATCGGATTTACTAGAAGAAAATTCCCTATCTTTGCAAGATGACTTGGATTACTTAGATAGTTGGTTGCGGTGGCTACTACGCCCTTGGTTAGTGATGCCAGAAAAACTTGAATCCATCAACGATCCTCATCACTTTAAACATCAACTCTCTTTAGCATTATTGCCAGCTGAAAAACTAGAAATAATTTCCATTTGGAGTCCCAGTTTTCTCCAAATACATTTAAAATACATTCAGGAAAATCACAAAATACTGCAAAAAGAATTATATGGAAAAATATCAGATAAACGCCTGCAATTACTTACAGAAAATCAGATTCCTTGGCCGCAACTTTGGCCTAACTTAAAGCTAATTTCCTGTTGGGATGCTGCCAACGCCGCAGACGGAGCTAAAGGATTGCGATCGCAATTTCCTAATGTATTAATTCAAGGTAAAGGTTTATTAGCAACTGAAGCCCCAATGACAATTCCTTTAATAAAAGCTAATGGGTATGTGCCAGTGCTCGATGAAGTTTTTTTCGAGTTTGAAGACAATAGTGGGAATATTTACAAATTACACGAACTGACTATCAGCAATGAATATAACATTATTTTGTCACAGAAAGGAGGCTTATATCGCTATCGAATTGGCGATCGCATCCGCGTAACAAATATGTATCACCATACTCCTTGTTTAGAATTTTTAGGAAGACATCAAACCACCAGTGATTTAGTTGGCGAAAAACTCCAAGAAAGCTTTGTAAATCAGATTTTGGAAAGCTTAAACCTACAAGAAACCTGTTTTAAAAGCCTAGTACCAGTTGCCGATCCCCCTCACTATATTTTACTACTCGATCGAGCCAACGAAACCCCAGAAACTATCGCCAAAAACCTCGATCGCGCTTTATCAAAATCACCCCATTATCACCGGGCGCGATTACTCGATCAACTTACACCCCCACAAGTTTTTATTTCCCCTAAAATTCCTGAATTATTAGCTTTACATCGTGCAAAATCCGGCAGTATTTGGGGTGGAATTAAGCATCCCATTCTCGCCAAATCGCCCATTAACTCCGCACTTTTTTCTGAACTTAAATCGATAAGTGAGTACGCATCATAACAGCCGAAACTGCCGTAAATCATGCCAAAACATTCGCTGGAACTTCTGCTAAAAGCCACTCATACCAACTTTCTAAACCAACTCCCGTAATCGCAGAAACCTGGAAAATACGAATCTTAGGATTAACCTGTTTCGCATATTCCATGCAACGATTAACATCAAATTGAACATAGGGCAACAAATCAATTTTTGTCAAAATCATTACATCACTAGCCTGGAACATATAAGGATATTTAATCGGTTTATCTTCCCCTTCCGTCACCGAAAGAATCACAACTTTAGCCCGCTCTCCCAAATCAAATAAAGCCGGACAAACCAGATTTCCCACATTTTCAATCATCACCACTGAATTTAACGGTGGATTGAGTTTTTGCAAACCTTTATCAACCATTTCTGCTTCTAAATGGCAACCTTTTCCCGTATTAATTTGTACTACTTTGCAACCAGTTTCTTTAATCTTTTCCGCATCATTAGCCGTTTCCTGATCCCCTTCTATAACATGAATAGGTAATTGATTTTTTAAATCAGTAATCGTGCGTGTCAACAGCGTTGTTTTGCCCGCACCAGGAGAACTAACTAAGTTTAATGCTAGAATATTTCTACCTTTAAACCAGCCGCGATTTTGGGCAGCAATTAGATTATTCTTAGCCAAAATATTTTGCTCTAGCGAGATCGTTGTGCCGTGCATCTTAGCATGAAGTTCAGATGCTTCTCTATCAGTTTTATGGGGTGCTTCGTGACTGTGAGAATGGCTAATAACTGTGCCATCAGCTAAGGTATGCTGATGTTGGGAATGATGATTTTCGTGATGGTGGGAATGACTAATAATTGTCCCATCCGGTAAAGTATGAATACGATCGCCTTCGTGACTATGACTAATCGCAACTACTTCACCAGTTTGAGAATTAGTAATTTTAGTTTCAGCATCATCGCTACAACCGCAAGTAACACACATAATTCAAATCTCCATTTCTTTAATTTTCAATTCTTGACCAGAAATTAAATCGAGTTCAATACTACCACATTTGCAGATTCCAAAAGGTACATCCAAGGTAACTTCTGCACCACACTGGCGACATTTGCCTTTACCTGGGATTTCAATAATTTCTAGTATAGCACTTTTTAAAAGTGTACCTTCCCGACAAACACTAAAACAAAATTGCACAGCATCGGGCATAATAGCCGAAAGCTTACCAATTTCAATTGTGACTTTTTTTACCTCATTACCTTGGGCATTCTCAATAGCAATTGCAACTATATTTTGGGTAATTCCTAGTTCGTGCATAATATATCATAGCATATTTCTTTTGCCATAAATCAAATATTTTTAAGACTTACGCAGGAATAATACTCTGTCGAGATAACGGCGTTATTAATAATTTTGCGTAAGTCCTAATTAAATATGTGGTTGTGTTCAAAGAATTATCCGGTTGAGGTTATAATGAATCTCGATAAACAAATATTTCTTTGACTCTCATTTCAAAAGGTGTACCAGTCCCAGGTGGCGGACAAACGCGGATTTTGGCGCTTTCTAAATTCTCTAAGACACTACCAATTTTGATGAGATTTTGCAAAATACGCCAGTTAGTAACTGAGTCTGGACATTCAATTGTCAAAACAACAGCGTTAGCATTAACGGTGATGTACCATTCACACTTAGATAACAAAAGTTTGGTACGAGAATCGCAATCTTGATAAAAGTATTTCTCAATACTATTTTCCAATTGCCGCTGTAACATTCTGTTATCCAATGCTGTTTGCAAAGGCGGTAAATCATCATCAAACATTTCCGGGTGATTCATGGCGAAACTTCCTCTTCAAAATAATTACTGGGTTTGCTACATAGTGCGGGGACAAGTTTCTAAATCTTGAGAAGTTGTCTCCGCAGAATTTAAACCTATCCACATTTTAATATTTTCTCGATCGAATCCCACCTTAAAAATATCATCAACTTGGATGAGCGGGCGACGAATCAAGATGGGTTCGGCAATCATTAGTGCTAAAGCTGTTTCCTCATCTAATTCTGAGGGCAAAATTTCACCTGATTTAACGCGAGGAGCAGTAGGATTAAACCACTGTGCGACGGGTAAGCAACCGAAGAAAGGACGCAGAGTTTCTGGAGTCCAAGGTGTTGTTAAAAGACTGCGAGCATCTACTTGATGTCCTGCTTCCAGAAGCAAGGCTTTCTGTTTGGTATTATTGATACAGCCTGGTTTTTCATAGAAAATTACATTTGCCATTGTGTACTCTCCTGATTTTTTTCAACTAGCAATTAACAATTACCAATTACGATCAACAAATTCTTGGCAATTGTTCTCCTACTAGCATATCAACTATGCGTTCCGATCCGAAAGTAGTTTGTAATAAAACCACTCCCGGCGGTGATGCAATAGCTTCGCCAATTATACAGGAATTAAGACCTGCGGGGTGAGACTTCATAGTTTTAAGGACTGTCTCAGCGTAAACCTGTGGTACAACTACAACTAACTTACCTTCATTAGCCAAATATAAGGGATCTAAACCTAAAATTTCGCAGATACCATTAACTTCTTCTCGGATAGGAATAGCTGATTCAAAAAGCCTAATTCCTACCTCAGAGCTTTGGGAAAATTCATTTAAAACTGTTGCTAAACCGCCGCGAGTGGCATCTCGCATTGCATGAATTTCTGGACAAACATTGAGAATGCTTTCAACTAAACTATTTAACGGTTGACAGTCACTTTTTATAATAGTTTCTAGGGCTAATTCTCCCCGTGCAATTAAAATAGCTGCACCATGATCGCCTAGATTACCATTAATAATTATCGCATCTCCCGGTTGAATATTACTAGCAGAGATCGAGATGCCTTTTCTAATTATACCAATACCTGCGGTATTAATAAATAGTTTGTCCGCAGCACCGCGATCGACTACCTTAGTATCGCCAGTAACTATTTGCACTCCAGCGATATTTGCTGCTACTTTCATACTTTCAGCAATACGACGCAAAGTTTCAATTGGAAACCCTTCTTCTAAGATAACACTACAAGAGAGATATAAAGGTTTTGCACCGCTAACAGCTAAATCATTAACAGTACCATTGATTGCCAATTCCCCAATATTCCCCCCTGGAAAAAATAGCGGTGTCACCACGTAGGAATCAGTAGTAAAAGCTAATCTATCTCCCTGGGTTGCCAGATTTGCTATGCTTAATGTAGCTTGATCTTCGAGTTGTGAAAGAATCGGATTATCAAAAGTATTAACAAAAATATCGTCAATTAAATCGCGCATCGCTTTACCACCGCTACCATGCGCTAGAGTGACATTAATATCTCGAACTTTGTTACGTCTTCGCCTAACTTCTTCTACTTTTTGAAATAGGGGATGTTGTTTAGATTGACTGGTTGAATCGCTCATACTGGCGGGATTTTAGTTGCAATATTTTTTATTATAACTTTTAAAACCACTAAATAACTTTTCCTTAATTCATAATTAATTTTCCCTTAAATATTTTGTGGTATTATCGCTAAAACCAAAGGAAACAACTAACAATGTTTAAAAAACGTCTCTATACCTCAGCTTTAATATTTATTATAGCTTTGGTTAGCGCCCTGTCAATTGGAGCTTTTAGCCAGAAAATAGCTCAAGCTGCCGATGAAGCAATTTTCTCCTCTGGAGATATCCAATTTTCTTTCGTAGTAGTTGGCTGCAATCGAGTAGATAAATCTGACATAGAAGCTACAGCACCTAGCACTGCCAACATCGAACAGTTGAATCGTACCTTTAAAGAAATCGCTGAATTATCTCCCCCTCCCAAATTTTTGTTTTTTGCCGGAGACTTAGTTTACGGTTATACTCCCGATGCAAACATCCTAGAAAATCAACTTAAAGGTTGGCGACAACTTTATGAAAATTCTCCCTTAGCTTCAAAGCCAACCGAACTAATTCCTATACCCGGCAACCATGAAGTTCAAGATGATAAAAAAGTTGCCTACGAAGCTGCGGAAAAGACATGGCTAAAAGTCATGGCTCCCTACTTAAAACGTGGTGGTAATGGACCGAATAGTGGTGGAGAAGATAAACTAAAAACAGATCAAAGTTTCCTTACTTATTCCTTTGACTATCAGGGTACACACTTCGTTTTACTAAATACAGATCCAGTAGGAAAGGATTGGAGTGTACCGGTTAATTGGATAAGTAAAGATTTAGCAGCTGCGAGACAAAATAAAGTTAAGCATATTTTCGCGATCGGACACAAACCTGCTCACGGCTATCCGGCTAATCTTCTTGAGGATAAAACAATCAATACAGAAGACGATCTTGGCAAAGTGTATCCCGAATTGCGAGATGAATTTTGGACTGCCCTTGTCTCTAATCACAGCGAAGCAATGTTAGCCGCTCATAATCATGTTTACTACCGCGCTAAAGGTCCTAATGGTAATACTTGGCAAATTATTGCGGGTAATGGTGGTAGCAAACTTGAAAAAGTTGCCGATCAAAAGAGTATGAATTTCTTTGGTTTTACTGTTGTAAATGTTCTCAAAAATGGTCGTGTTAACATTGTGAGTTATGGGCGAGATATTCCTGCTAACGGATATTTAGCACCAAGTTCAGAGAATCCTACCACTATTCGCGATCGATTGGATATAACTTGGGAGTAGTGAATAATATACCGCTCTTCTGTGATACTATTTTCGCCAATGGCAAATTAAAATTATAGGGCGGAAATTTACCGCCCTATGTTTAATTCTTTAGGCTTCTTGACGCGATCGAGATATTTCCTAATTCATTTTGCTGAGAGTTGTGTCTTGGGAACCCACCATAAAGATTGAATTGTTGACACTAATTTTGGCAGGATCGTAGTTCATAATTATACCTACAACATCCCCGCAGGAACAAAGAATCGCCGTGTCACTAATGCCATCTTTATTGACATCTACAGCCGCAAGACTAATTTGATCCATACCTTCTACACCTTTAAGGTTAGCAATTTTTATGCGATCGCCTTCAGCGGGATTAAAATCAAGAATGCGATCGGCATAAGCAGCATCAAAAGTATTAAAATCACCTCGTAAAATAAAATCATCAGCCCCTTCACCACCCATCAAAAAGTCAGAACCAGCATCACCAATCAGGATATCATTACCGCCATTACCATACAAAATATCATGGCCAGTACCACCTCGCAGAAAATCATTGCCCGCTCCGCCTACAAGAGTATCTTCACCTCGATTTCCACAGATCATCTCATTACCTTCGCCACCATCAATCAAATCAGCACCTTCACCACCACGTAGTAAATCATCTCCACGCGCCCCTATTATTGTATCGCTACCACCATTGCCATTAGCGGTATCATTGCTCTGGGTTCCTACTATATAATCATTGCCATCTTGAGCGCGTAATCCTCCTTGCTTTTGTCCATCTTGTGGTGTAATTTCTATTAAATTATTTCCCGCATCTGCCACAACAAAACTACCAGTTTTATCACCTTGTTCGCTGGCCGCCATCATGGTAGAGAGGGCAGTCATCTGACTTGATTCATTGACAAGTTTGGCTTCACTAATATCGCTAACATTGATAGTAAATGGTCGAGTTTTGATATCATCAAAATTGAGACGATCTGTAACACTTCCCATTACAGAGTTAGCCATTAAGCTATCAGTAATCTTCGTATCATTTTTTGCCAATTCGCTCTTAACCGTGCCAGTAAAGTGACTGGTAATATGAGCTAAATCAACATCTGGCCCAACATTTTGACCGTTTGGGGTTTGAATAGTACCTCCCGCTCCAATCGTTAAATAATTAGCTCCAGTAGTATTGGCAGATGTGCCATTACCAGTACCTACTTTTCCCCGAAAATCATCAGGAATCATATCACCGATATGCAAGCTGCGGATGGTTCCCTGAATTGGATTAATTTTGGCTGCCATTGTTATAACCTACTTGTGATTACATTGTTTGATTCAGCATAGAACTAAAATTATATTTATTCGATTCTCTTAAGTTAATTGTATTTATATTGCTCCTAACTATAAGTTTTACACTTTGTCTTTTGACAGAGATGATATAATTGCAAAAATACAAGTTTTACGCTTTGTCTTTTGACATTATGACATAAATAATTTACGATTATTAGTTTTTTATATATTTTTTATGGCTAATTTAAAAAATAGAAAAAAGTAGTCATACCAAATATGGTTTGACTACCTTATTACTATTCTTTCTTTGTGTCTTTGTGTCTTTGTGGTTAGCTTTTTAATGCTTATACCATTACTTTTGCAGATAACTTAGCCACAGTAGAAAGTCGCCCATACTTGTAATAAGCAGCACAAGCACCTTCAGAAGATACCATACAACTACCGATCGGCATTTCTGGAGTACAAGCAGTACCAAATACCTTACATTCCCAAGGTTTCAAAACTCCTTTGAGGATTTCTCCACACTGACAAGCTTTATGATCTGCTATCTTTAAATTGGGTAAAATAAATTTAGCTTCAGCATCAAACTTGGCATATTCAGGGCGAATTTTTAACCCAGATTTAGGAATATCACCGAGTCCCCGCCATTCAAAATCGTCCCGCACTTCAAAGACTTTATTTATGGCATTCATCGCCACAGTATTTCCCTGGGTTTGTACGAGTCGATTATATTGATTTTCAACTTCACAGCGGTTTTCTACCATCTGCCGCAATAGCATCCAAATTGATTGCAAAATATCCAATGGTTCAAAGCCAGATATTACCATTGGTTTATGATAATTTTCGGCAATAAATTTATAGGGTTGAATGCCAATTACCATGCTAACGTGGCCAGGACCAATAAATCCATCTAGTTGTAAGTCAGGATTTTCTAATAGTGCTTCTAGGGCTGGAATCACCAAAACATGATTAGAAAATATGCTAAAGTTATTGATATTTTCTGCTTCCGCTTGTAGAATAGTTAAAGCGGTACTCGGTGAGGTAGTTTCAAAGCCTAAACCAAAGAAAATTATTTCTTTTTCGGGGTTTTCCTTAGCAATTTGCAGACTATCTAACGGCGAGTAAACCATGCGGATATCTGCGCCTTGTGCTTTTGCTTGAAGGAGGCTATTTTTGGAACCGGGAACCCTCATTGCGTCGCCGAAAGTAAGGAAAATGACTTGAGGATTTTGGGAGAGTGCGATCGCATCATCTAATCTTCCCCTTGGCATTACACAAACGGGACAACCAGGGCCATGAATTAACTCAATACTTTCTGGTAAAAGTTCCTCTAAACCATATTTAAAAATCGAGTGAGTATGGCCGCCGCAAACTTCCATCAATTTAAGAGGATTATTATTACCTCTTTCTAACTTTTCACCTAATTTTTTAATCTCCTGCAATAAAGCCTGTGCTTTTTGCGGATCGCGAAATTCATCAACGTATTTCATAAGTAATGAAGGAAGAAGGAAGAAGGAAGAAGGAAGAAGGAAGAGGGAAGAAGGAAGAGAGAAGAAGGAAGAAAAAACTTTTTCTGAACAATTACCAATTACAATTACCAATTACAATTACCAATTACAATTACCAATTACCCATTACCAATTTCTCTAAGTAAATTTAAAGTTTCTGCTGCTTCCTCCTCATCAATTCGATTCATCGCAAAACCCACATGAACTAATACCCAATCACCAAGACAAGACTCAGGAGGATGATTTTCATCAATAATACAAGCGATATTAACTTGACGCTTCACTCCACCAATATTAACCATAACTAAGTTATGTGTAACATCAGTTAATTCTACAATTTGACCGGGAATACCTAAACACATGATTTTTTCCTTTATTCGTCTTCATCATCAGGATTTGTTAAAACATCAAATACCGTAGAACCACCTCCAAACTGCTTTTTTTCATCGATTTCTTTAATTCTTCCCGTGACTTCTTTTGCCTTTTCAAACTCTCCTAACTTTGCCAAAACAAAACCAGAAGCAGCATAAGCATTTAAGTAAAGCCTAATTTCTGGGTCATCCAAACGTTCAGCTAAAATCGGCTTAAGTTCCTCCCAATCATCAGGTAAATTTTCTGCTTTTCTCACATTTTCTATCACCTTTTCCGCTACCTGTAGCGCCATTGCCGGATTATTCTTATAAAAGAAAAACCTGTAAGCAGCAATTAAAACATCTGGATGTTCCCCAGCTACTGCTAAAGCTTCATTCATATATTTCTCAGCTTCCGTAGTATTTTCCCAGTGTTGTGTTGCTAACTCTAACAAACTTTTAACATCTTCAGGTACATCATACCATGAATATTTATTTTCAGTAATTTGCATATCAATTTTCTCCCAATTCTTTCTTTTTTCCCTAATTATTTAAGAATTTTAGCGGCGGCGATCGCGGCTTGACCTAAAGATATTCCTCCATCATTTGGCGGTACTAAACTATGAGTAAGTACGCGAATACCTGCTCTTTCTAAACAACTACTAACTCTTTCTAAAAGAATGCGATTTTGAAATACGCCTCCCGTAATAACTACACAATTAATAACATTTTCACAACGCAGTTGAAATACCAAATTAGCGATCGCATTTCCTAAACCTTTATGAAATTTAGCCGCCATCACTGACTGAGGTATATTTGCTTGCAAATCAGCCAACAACTTTTCCCACATCGGTTGTGGTTCTAAGTAAAATTTAGGAACATTAAGAACATTAAATTTAACCTCTCCAGTTCCTAATTGCTCTTGAGTATCCACAATACCAATAGCAAAAGGATAACCGATGATTTCTTCATCATTATTTAAGATATTAACATCAACAATAGCTGACATCTCGATCGCCGCCTGTCCTTCATAACTAGATTCTTCCCGACAAATACCAATCGCCGCTGCTACCCCATCAAATAAACGACCGCAAGATGAAGCCACAGGAGAATTTATGCCTTTTTCTAGCATTTGATTAAGAATTTGGCGCGGCTTTCTGTCCAAAAAAGCGATTAATTCTAAATCTCCATAATCCCGTTTTAACACATCCCAATCAAAAGCCGCCATCAAATGAGAATATGTATTGCGCCAAGGTTGATAAATTGCTTGTTTCCCGCCAATCATCGCCACAGATTTAAACATTCCCAGCCTTGTAAATCCCCGATAATCTGCCAAGAGAAATTCCCCACCCCACAGCTTACCATCCTCCCCATAACCCAATCCATCCAAAGCAATTCCCAACACTGGAGGCGTATTAATCGCCATCCCATTTTCCGCCATACAAGCAGCAATATGAGCGTGATGATGCTGAATACTATATAATGGTAAATTATTATTTTCTGCCAACTCTTTGCCAAACTTTGTTGATAAATATTCTGGGTGTAAATCCACAGCAATAATCTCAGGTTTTTGTTCAAATAAACTCAAATATAAATTCAGTGTATCGCCATAGCTATTAAAAGCAGCAGCATTTTCCAAATCACCTAAATGTTGAGATAAAATTGCCTTACCATCTCGCAACAGACAAAAAGTATTTTTCAACTCTCCACCCATTGCTAAAATCTCAGGAGTTTTCTCAAATCCTAAAGGTAAAATAATCGGCGCAGGCGCAATTCCTCTAGCGCGGCGCAATACTTGAGGACGATTATTAACTACCTGCATTACTGAATCATCAACTCGATTGACAATATCTCGATTATGTAGTAAAAAATAATCAACAATTTTCCCTAACTTTTCCCGCGCTTCCTGATTATCAATACATTGTGGTTCGTCCGCAATATTGCCGCTAGTTAAAATAATTGGGGCTTCCATTTGCTGCATAATTAAATGATGCAGAGGAGTATAAGGCAACATAAAACCCAGAGTATTTTGACCTGGGGCAATTGAAGGGGAAACTGGCTTTTTACCTGTAATATTCAATAACACAATTGGTGCGGCGGCACTGGTTAATAATTCGCTTTCCAGAGCGTTTGGAGTACAATATTCCTCAATCATTGCCATATCTCGCGCCATCAAAGCCAAAGGTTTACGATCGCGCTGTTTGCGATTCCGCAGTTTTTGTACAACCACTTCCTGAGTAGCATCAGCAGCTAAATGTATGCCACCAATTCCCTTAATTGCGATGATAAATCCAGCTTTTAGCTTATTACAAATTTCATCAACATCATTTAACGTCGAAAGCATAAAATTAGTAATCTTTTGACCATCAAAACCTTCTAACCAAGCTTTCGGTCCGCAGGTGTGACAGGCAATTGGTTGGGCGTGAAAACGACGATTTTCTACATTTTTGTATTCTTCAGCGCAATCAGAACACATCGGAAAATTCGCCATGCTAGTATTATTTCTGTCGTAAGGAACTGCACGAATAATACTCAAGCGGGGACCGCAGTGCGTGCAGTTGGTAAAGGGGTAAAGATACCAGCGAGTTAAAGGATTTAAAGTTTCTTCTTGGCATTGGGGACAAGTAGCAGCATCAGGGGCGATTAGTGTATGAATAGTGCTATTTAAGCTAGGATAAATCGTAAAGCTAGTGCGATCTAAACTGCCTAAATAGCGATTTCTAATGATGGCTTCAATTTTAGCTAAAGGCGGACACTCCTGTTGCAATCTTTGGACAAATTCTGCGATCGATTCAGACTTACCAGATACTCGAATCAAGACACCTTCGCCATCATTACAGACATTTCCTGTTAGTCCGCAAGCCTTGGCAAGACGATATACAGTAGGTCGAAAACCTACTCCTTGAACAATACCTTGCACTCTGATTTCTTCATCGCTTATTGCCATCATCTAAACTCGATTCAGCCATTGAGGATAAGCGAAAGAATCTTCACCGGTCAATTTTTGACCTGGATAACTTTTGCTAATCCAACCAGCTACAACCTGTAGATTTTCCATTAAATAACTATCATGGCCAAAAGCTTCAAAGGCGAGACTCCACCAGGGATTTCCATTAATGCTTAACTGGCAAATTTCTGCGCTACAACCTTGGGGAATAGGTGCTTCTAGGGGAACAGCAGTTAAACTTCCATCTAAGACTTGATAGAGGCGTTGCGATCGCTTTTTCTGCACCGCCACCCACATCCCACTAGCTAAAATATCAGCAGAGACTGGGGCCGCCGTTTCTGCACAAACCCACTTCATCCATTTTTCTGCCTTTCCCTCCCAGCGGTTGCCGAAACGGATCGTACCCAACTCAGCTTGCCGCCATTTGACTTCTAGGCCTTTTTGCCTCAGTTTTAGCCGCAGGTAATCGCAGTTAGGTATTAGCAAATATAAGTCTTCGCGCTCTTCCAGAGGCGATAGATAACCGCCTAAACTATCTTGCCCAAACCACTGAGCGATCGCTTTTGGCAGCGTGCCATTATAAAACCATCGCAGTTCCACACTGGCCCGCATACGTTTTTCCTCCCTTACAACAATTTTTCCCAGCCCTAACTGGATTTGCTACAGATTTTGGATATTCCATCCTCGATCGCCCATCGCTCCTTCTTGAAATTTCACTGTCCCCCAGATTGATAATTTCCCATGAATATGAGGAACTGTTGAATTTGAGAAAATTTTATAATTTACTTTACATTCCTTATTTGTTCTGTTACATTTATTTACAGCAACATCATAAAATTAAAGTTTTTGGGAGAATTAAAGATGAATAGCAACGGCGCTCAGCTTGATAACCAAGCTAAACATAACGATTTTACAACTCAATCCAATGCCTATGCAATAGAAGAAGCGCGGACTGGCTTCACACCTTATGCGGAAAGGTTAAACGGCCGCCTAGCCATGATTGGGTTTATCCTGCTGCTGGGTTTACAGGTGTTGGTCAAACATGGATTTTTCGGATAAAAACAGCTTTTGCACCAATATTGGGACATCGAAACTGCGGGGCTATGGATTGAGGGAAGCAATCTATAGCCATATTGTTTTGAATAGAGTTTACTTTCGATGGGCAAAAGATTTATGAGAGAATTACGATCGTATTTTTCCGTGCGATCGCGCAATCAAAAATCATGCTCAAACGAATTGCCACAATATTTCTGCTAGTTTTTAGCTTAACCTTAACCAGTTGCGTTTCCGTCACCGGCGGACTTAAAAGCTACATTGATACAGCCGACGGCTACCAATTCCTCTATCCTAATGGTTGGACATCAGTGAATGTTGCCAATGGACCAGATGTAGTGTTTCGCGATTTAATTGAGGAAACGGAGAATGTGAGCGTGATTGTTAGTCCAGTTGCGAGTAATAAAACTTTAGAAGAATTTGGGACTCCGAGTGAGGTAGGATATCGGTTGAGTAAAAGTGCGATCGCACCGACCGATTCCGGCCGCGAAGCTGAATTAGTCAATGCCGAAGCCCGTAAATCTGGCACGAAAAACTATTACATTTTAGAGTATGCCGTCAAATTACCAAATCAATTGCGGCACAATCTAGCCAGCGTAGTTATTAGTCGGGGCAAACTTTTTACTATTAATATTTCTGCTACCGAAGCACGTTGGCAAAAGGCGAAGGAATTATTCGAGAGAGTGATTAAATCCTTCTCAGTTTATTAACTATGTAAAGGCAATCAGCAATTAGTAATTAGCAATTACCAATCAGCCAATGGAAATTCCCACTTTTGTGTTAGCCTCAGCTTCAAATTCGCGCCGCCGCTTATTAGAAAGCGTGGGGATTAATCCTGTAGTTTTACCCAGTGACTTTGACGAGTCACAAGTTCAGTTAACTGATGCTGGGGAATTAGTACAAATTTTAGCACGGCGGAAAGCTGAGACAGTAGCAAAAGTTCTAATTGCTAATCGTAATTTGTTGCCATCTTTGCCAAGGTATGAAGGGACAAAACCAAAATCTACTGTGGTTTTGGGCTGCGATTCAGTGTTGGCGATCGCGGGTGAAATTCACGGAAAACCAGTGGATGTTGCAGAGGCGATCGCCAGATGGCAAAAAATGCGCGGTCAAGTTGGCAAACTTTATACGGGTCATGCTTTAATTGCTTTAGAAACTGAGGAAATAGTCGTTCGTTGTCAAGTAACTGAGGTTTATTTTGCTGAAATTAGCGATCGCGAAATTGCTGCTTATGTTGATACAGGAGAACCTTTGCAATGTGCAGGCTGTTTTGCTATTGAAGGAAAAGGGGGATTATTTATTGAGAAAATAGTCGGCTGTCATACTAATGTAATTGGTTTAAGCTTGCCTTTATTGCGAGTTATGTTGCAAGAATTGGGTTTTGAAGTAACAGATTTTTGGTAATTGCGATCGGGTAGGCGCACGGAGGCATAGGTGTCAACTTAGGCTGAAAGCCGCCAGGGACTTAAGTCCCTGTCTAATAATTTAAGTCCTCTGAAGAGGACTGAAAAACTCATTAGTCCTCTGAAGAGGACTTGATCTTTGAGACAGGGGTTTTAACCCCTGGCGGCCTAAGTATTTGGCGTTAAGTTGACACCAATGGCACGGAGGCACTACCCCTACTAACAACTAATAACTAATACCAATTTTTTATGAGGCTGCATAGAATGCGATCCCCCCAGCCCCCTTAAAAAGGGGGAGCAAGCATTCAAAGTCCCCCTTTTTAAGGGGATTTAGGGGGATCGGGATCTATGCAACTTCACATTAAATTGGTATAACTAAAAATATTAAACTGCTTGCAAGATTTCATCATCCACAGAAAAATCAATCTCCGTTCGATCGCGCCCAGAAATTAAATAATCGTTGTGGAATGAATCTTTTAATCCTGAAATCAAATCAAATTCAGGCTGCCAATTCAGTTCGATCGTTGCTTTATTAATGCTGGTAAAAAAGTGTTGCGATCGCATCGGAAAAGCTTTTCGTTTGCCAAAATCAAATTTTTGGGGATCGTAATGGACAATTTTAACATCAGCAGTTTTTCCAGCCGCGATCGCGCAAGCGCGGGCTAAACCATCAAACGTTACATAGCGATCGCCTGACACATTATAAATCTGTCCAATCGCTTTTTCATTACCTAATACAGCCGCCATTGCCTTCGCCAAATCTTGACAGTGACCAAGTTGTGTAATGTGCATTCCATTAGTAGGAATAGGAATCGGGCGATCGCGAGTAATTCTGTCAAAAAACCAAGCTTCTAAATCATTATAATTTTTCGGTCCATAGATATAAGTAGGGCGAATCGAAGTCCAAGGCAAACCAGCATCTTTTAAGTAACTTTCTGTTTCTAATTTACCTAAATGGCGACTCTTTGGATCGGTAGCATCACCTTCAATATGAGGCATTTGATCTGATTTCAAATAAACTCCCGCAGAGCTCATGTAAACAAAGTGTTGCACGTGACCTTTAAATATTTCTGCTAGAGTTTGAGTATCGCTTAATTCTCTGCCATTGTTATCAAAAATAGCATCAAATTTTTCTCCTGATAACTTTTCTTTGAGTTGAGAAGCATCGCCGCGATCGCCATGAATTTGTTGGACTCCCTCTACCGGTGCGGGTTTATTCCCCCGATTAAATAATACCACTTCATGGCCTTGGGCTACTAAAATTTTAGCGAGATAAACGCCGATAAACCTTGTACCACCCATCATTAAGATTCGCATTTTACTTGAGTCTCCTTATTGGTAAATTTTGCGGGATTTTTCGCGATCGCCAGTCATCTAAATTTGATTTATAGAAATTTTAACATCTTTAAGTTACCATGCGATCGTAAATATTTCTTACCTTTTTTCCTCTGTCACGGTGGTTAGGGCATAAATTTGTGATAGGACGCTACAATATTTTATAATTACGATCGCGGATTTTACGGATTACGCGGATTACGCGGATTAGTTGGAGGGATGATTATTTGGTCTGTGAAATCAGAGAAATCCGTCTAATCTGTGTATCCCAATTACCCATTACCAATTACCAATTACCAATTATATGCAAATCCCCCGCATTCATCCCGATACCATTGAAGAAATCAAACAAAAAGCTGACATAGTAGATGTCATCTCCACTCACGTTGTACTGCGAAAAAGAGGCAAAGATTTTGTCGGCTTATGTCCTTTCCATGACGAAAAATCTCCGAGTTTTACTGTTAGTCCAAACAAACAAATGTATTATTGCTTTGGTTGCGGTGCGGGGGGAAATGCCTTTAAATTTTTAATGGAATTAGGTAAGCGCTCCTTTGGTGATGTCGTGTTAGAATTAGCTCGACAACATCAAATAACAATACAAACATTAGAACCCGAACAGCGCCAAGAATTACAACGCCAAATCTCTCTGAGAGAACAACTATATGAAATTTTAGCATTAGCTTCTAGCTTTTACGAACACGCTTTACGCCAGCCTCAAGGACAAAAAGCTTTAGAATATTTGCAAATAGAACGCCAATTGAGCGACCAAACAATTCAAAAATTCCAGTTAGGATATGCCCCCGCCGGTTGGGAGGCAATTTATAGCTATTTGGTGGAACAGAAACACTATTCATTACAATTAGTAGAGCAAGCAGGATTAATTGTACCACGAAAAACAGGGGGAAATGGCTATTATGATAGATTTCGCGATCGCCTGATGATTCCGATCTGCGATTTGCAAGGACGAGTGATTGGTTTTGGCGGTCGCACTCTCAGTGATGAACAGCCGAAATATCTTAATTCTCCTGAAACTGAATTATTCGATAAAGGCAAAACATTATATGCTTTAGATCGAGCTAAAACTGCTATTACTAAACAAGATCAAGCGGTAGTAGTTGAGGGATATTTTGATGCGATCGCCCTTCACGCTGCCGATATTTCTAATGCAGTTGCTTCCCTTGGTACTGCTTTGAGTTTAGATCAAGTGCGGCAACTTTTGCGCTACACAGAATCTAACCAAATTATTCTGAATTTTGATGCAGATAAAGCTGGAATGCAAGCCGCAGAAAGAGCAATTGGAGAAATAGAAAAACTTGCTTATCGTGGCGATGTTCAATTACGAATTTTAAATATTCCCGATGGCAAAGATGCCGACGAATATCTAAAAGTTTATTCTGGCGATCGCTATCGAGAATTACTGGTAAATGCACCTTTATGGATAGATTGGCAGATTCAACAACTCCTAATTAATTGCGATTTGAATCAAGCCGATCGATACGGCAAAGTTACTCAAGAAATGGTGAAATTATTAACTAAGATTACCGATGACAACCAATTAACTCACTATAACTTTCAATGTGCTAACATCCTTAGTAAAGGTGATTCACTTAAGGTAAAATTCTTAGCCGAGACTTTGCTGAATCAAGTTGTAAATAATTGGGCAAAATTGCTAAAACAAGATGAATCTTTAGTTGTGCCATTGCTAGTTAGAAATAAGCTGAAATTTAATTCTAAAAGTAAATCCCGTCAGACGCATAAAAATCAGACTGAAAATAAAGTTTCAGTTTTAGCTAATCCGCGAGGAATTAGTGTTTTAGAACAACCAGAGGCATTTTTATTGCGTATTTATATTCATTCTCCTGAATATCGCCAAGCTGTAATCGAGGCCATAGAAGCCAGAAGTTTACAATTTAGTCTCTCTCATCATCGTTTTTTGTGGCTTCAGATTTTGAATTTAAAAATATTGGATAAAACCTCTTTACAACTAGAGGCATCTGTGTTAATATCAAAATTACAAAATAGCTATTTACAATTTCCCAAACAACTAGAGCAAATTTCTCATTTATTTCATTTAGACGAGCTTTCAGAAAAACATATTCTCCGACCGCCCTTAGCAATTCGAGCTACTATTGCCTATATTGAGCAAATTACCACTCAAAAACGCCGAGTTGCGGCTTTGAATATGTGGAAAAAAACCGATGTAATTACCCATCGAGAACAGGCTAATAAATATTATCAACAGTTTTGGGTAGAACAAGAATGGATTGAAGAATTAGAAAGATTGCGACGAGTTAACTTTTCTGATTTAGTATCAGTTCCCTGGATAGTTTAAAATTTAATTATTAAAATCTAATTATTAAAATTTAATTATTAAAATTTAATCATTTGACAAATTGCCGCACCTGTGGTGGCAATACAGGAACTACTTTTTGTCGCCAAAACTGGTCGAAACTTTCAGGTTGAACTCCACGCCAAGCAATTCCTACTGCTAAAGTCAAGAAAAATAAAGCTCCTAAACCATTGATTAAATGAGATAAAATACCAGGTTTTTTGGCAGGAAGTGAAATTCTGGGTCGATAATCCATTCCTTCATATTGGATATCATCATCACGGCGCTTTGATACCGATGTTTTCGATCGCGATGCTGCATTACTTCCAGAAGAAACTGTTTTTTTGCTAACAGTTGTTTTGTTAGTTGCCTTTCCCGAAGAAAGGTGAGAACCACTTGATGTCGACTGTTTACCACCAGACATTCCTGTTTTGCCCAAGGCGGTTTTACCTCTTTGCAATCGAGTTGTCTGAGATGGTTTTTTGGAGGGTTTAGAAGCTTGCGATCGCATTAAATTCTGCAACTGCTGAGTTACTGCCATTGGTTGTTCCCCTCGTTTTGCCCACTGAGACAGCATCGCCGCTGTAATCCCACAAAGGTTTTCTACCCCCAACACCTGCATCCTTTTTAAGAGAATTTGATTATTGCAGACAAATACAACTAAAGATTCTGGATGCTCGCAAGTAAAACCATAAACGCATTGAGCCGTCGCTACAATCATCCGCGTTTGTTTGCTTTGATTACCACCAACTGCCGGTTCTAATTGCGGATGAGTTTCTAGCGCATCAGTCATTTGCCAACCACTACCAGGAAAAAATCTCAGAAATTCTTTAGCTAGTCTTTCGCGCTCGCCATCCCCTTCATCTGCCACAAATTCCATTTCCTCAAACACCACTTCTGGAACATAGCAACTTCCCGCCTTGGCATATTGTTGCCATGTTTGCACGTTGCTATCCATCAGCACATCAACATCAAAAATTAATAAGACAGAAGGTAAATTATTATCCATAACTTTAACTTATTTGTTAACGGTTAACTATTAACCGTTAACCGTTAACTAATTAGCTACCAATACCCAAACGTCCCGCCAACGCTGGAGTTAAAGGTAATAGTACCGCAATCATCAAAAACAAAGCTAACAAACCTAAAGCAGCCCTGGCATCGTCAGGTTCAGTCAACTCATTTAAACTCGGTCGTTCTAAATTGCGCTGCAAAATCAGAATTACTACCGCCCAATATAAAGCCAAAGGATTTAAAAAAGAGACGATCGCTAATACAATAAATGTAGCAAATGTCGTCCGCCCCGCAATTTTGCGACCGTAAATCGCCTGGACAATTCGCCCTCCATCCAACTGTCCCGCTGGCATTAAATTAAGTGCTGTAATCACCAAACCAAACCATCCAATCACGACTAAAGGATGGACATCTACAATTGGTTGATGTAAAGTATCTCCTAAAACTACTCGCGCCAAAGTGCCAACTAAAATTGAGTCCTTGAAAAAACTAGCAGGTACTTTAAATAAACTGCCTTGGTGAGAAAGTAGGAAACCACTAATTAGCATTACTAGGGAAATAATACCTCCCGCTGCTGGTCCAGCGATCGCCACATCAAATAGCACTTTACGACTCGGTAAGACAGACTCAAAGCGGTTAACTGCACCAAAAGAACCAATTTGCCAAGTAGGAATAAAAAACGGCCAGGAAAACTTGACATTGTGGTGTTTAGCGAAAACTTGATGACCAATTTCGTGGGCGATTAAGATTGTTAAAATTCCCCCGGCGATCGGTAAAGCTTCTGAGTAGCGCATCGGTGCGCTAAAGAAATCGAACCCTAGTAGCAATCCCGCAGTTTCTAAGCTAGTGGCGATCGTTGTCACCATCAAAACCACCGCGAGAACTTTTTGGGAAATTGTACTTGGGTGGGGGTCATTTTTGCTAGGTAAAATAATTGCTACCGGTCTACCGTCAGTATTTTCTACTAAAAATAGCCGATAGCGATCGCCCAATTTTTCTTGCAACTTCTCTGACATTCGCGAGTATACTGCTTCGGGATCTCCCCGTAGGTTCCCTCGGCAAATTACCCCATCCTGAAACGGAATAGTTTCAGTGGCAAAAAACGTATCAATACCAAAAATACCTTGTATTGCTTTAAGGTCCTCTGCGGGTACGGGAACGAGTTCTGGTTTGTCTATTGTCGTTGGTTGCACTCTTGCCTTAACTGGTTCTAAACTAGAACCATCTGGAGGCGTTTCGACGGAACTGAGCATTTTTTCTGCCCGCGATCGCAATAACTCCTCTTCACCCGCCGCCCGCAATTTTTTTCCTAAATAAATGTACAAAAGAGTCGAAGCCACCAACAGCAATAAAACACCAGCTAGACTCAGATAAATCCCCAGCCCAAACAAACCGAAAAATAACAGCCAGGGACTCATCAGTGCCACCGACTGTAACCAGGCAAGAATACCCAGTTTACCAAAAGGCAAAGCCCGATAATATCCCCAACCCAAAATCCCAAGGGCAATTAACACAATAATCGTCGTTGCGAAGTTTTCCGATGCAGTATTAATTCCTAATGTATCCGCACTTACTGCACCTATCAGAAATGATAAATCGCTGGGAATATCAGATATAATTGGTGTAAACATATTCAAGCCGATACTTTAATAACAGAGAGTTAACATTTTTCTAACTGAGGCATTTCCTGAATAGTAGCACAGATAAGGATTTCTTCACTAAACTACTACTCTGGCTCAATCTTTGTGAAACTATCTTCAATCACTTAATTACTTGGGATCGGCCTGATGGTCGCTGGTTTGGCGATCGCAGGCAACATTTTTACTTGACAATATGTATTTTTCATGGTAATGCCCTGCCAGGTTCTAGGGACTAGAGGCTAGAAATTGGGGAAATGAAGAAGAAAATCACGACTAGGAGTTAATAGAAATTGTGATTTGAGTAGTAGTGGACACCACGATCGTTCACATCCCCTGCACAGGCATTTAAACCCATCTCTGAGCCCAAATTAGGGAGTAGCGCTTTAGTCACTAGGTATGCGATCGCCCAGATCGTCCCGATTCCTCTAACAGCAATTTACCCACTTCAACATCCATTTGCACCGATTAAAGGCAAGGCAAACTCTACCAAAAAACGCAGGAAATTATACCATTTTTGATTTTGAGTGCCAAAATTGAAGCCTAAAAATCTTTGCCACCGATCGCCACCACAATTAAAGCTCTGGCAATTCACCGCCAAATCGTAATAAAAATTTTTACGATCGGAAGAATACAAAATAATTTCCGTGTTATATGTTGTAATTAATATAGGTAAACCGAAATTCAAGAGGTATTCTCAATGGTAGAAATGATGACAGCCCCCCTAACAGGAAAAGCACTGCTTCAAAAAATCAAAGGCAGTGATTTACCCAGACGTGAATTAGCCAAACTCTGCGGCTACTACACAGTCAGCAAAGGCGGAGATACTCGTATTAATCTAGCCGAGTTTTATGACTCTGTACTAGCTGCTAAAGGTATTGAGCTAGAAAAGAGCAAAGTTGACGGTCGCGGACGGGAAGCCAGCTATCGAGCAAGCGTCCACAAAAACGGCTCAATTGTAATTGGAGCCAACTATACAAAAGAGATGGGCTTAAAGCCTGGCGATGAGTTTGAAATCAAATTGGGCTATAAGCACATCCGCTTGATTCAGATCGATGCTGACTTGTCAGATATCCCCTCTGATGACGAAGACGAAGAGGAGGAGGGAGAAGAATAAAGCCCTGGAAGTGTCAATTTACTCCGACACTTCCTCGCCAGAAACTTGAAGAAGGAAAATGCTGAAACCCATATAGATCAAGGCTCAGGATGAAGTCTGATAGCAGGATAAACCCTGCTGTCAAGGTCTGGGTTAAAGGAAGGGGAAGCCATCAGGGTCAGAAGAAGGGAAATCAAAAAAACTTTCTTTTCGCTTTCCTTTCCGCTTTCCCTCTCAATGTCGAAAAGGACAAAAATTGCAAGTCTAAAGTCGATCGGGTTTCAGGTGTGGCGATCGCGCGATCGCTCTCAACCCTACTTTTGTCAAGCTAAAATATTAAAATCTAAAAATCTTTAACTTGGCGGACTAATGAACTGTCTGGATTATTTCTATTTTCTGCTGGGTCGCAAGGATTACAGCGCCTCTGAACTGAACAAAAAGGGGCGCGAGAAGGGGTTTGAGGAGGGGGAGATTCTTGATGCGATCGCCCAACTTCAAAACCTTGGTTATCAGTCTGATTCGCGCTTAGTTGCCAGTCTAATTGCCTCCTCGACGGGTAAATATGGCAAATCTGTGGTCAAGCGTAAGTGCAGAGAAAAAGGAATTGATGGAGATTTATTTGAAGAAGTGTGGACTCAGCAATACGCAGAAACAGAAGATGGAGAGGAGGAAAAACTCGATGGCCTAAAAGCGAAGATTATGCGGAAATACAAGATTGAGGACTGGCGGAAAGTTGACCCCAAAACTAAGGGAAAAATCTTAAATTACTTGCAGTATCGGGGATTTAATGGTTTTGAGCTTTGGCAGCAGTGGCAGAGAGAGCCAGAAAGTGATTAAGTATGCTTATAATTTAAGTATTAAATCAGGTTAGAATTTTGAAGGCGGTAAGTAATCAGCAAACAGGTTTATCGCATATCGTGTCGCCTTTGTAACCAGTCAATTGCATCTTGACGAAGTAACCTTACTTAGCCATAAAGCTGACAGCTTATGTCCAATGACGTTTCTTAATTAGCCGAAATAAAACACCTTAAAGATAGCGACTTTAGTTCTCTATACCTTAAGATAGCTGTGATGGCGATCGCGGTTATGCTAGTGTAGCACTCACACTTACTCCCAGGCGATCGCGACAGACTGTGTTAAATCTCAGTTTAACTGATATTCTCTCAAAAAAAATTGCTCCACAGTCCCAAACACAATCCTTAAAAAGAGGTTTTTGGCAATGGCTTACCATGCCTCAGAAACAAAATTAAACAATAGACAAACTCTATTAGATGCTTTTTTTCACTCCGCCGCAGTGGGAATGTCCATTTGTGACGAACAATTAAGATTTGTAGACATTAATGAAACCCTCGCTCAAATAGATGGACTACCAATAGTCGAACACCTGGGCAAAACAATCAAAGAAATTTTGCCAAAACTTGCACCAATTTTAGAGCCAATCAACCAACAAGTTCTCGATACAGGCATTCCTGTCATCAATTACGAAATTAACGGTGAAACCCCAGCCCAACCAGGAGTAATTAGAAACTGGACAATTTCCTTTTTTCCCCTGTTTAACAACCAAAATCAGGTTATTGGTATTGGTACTGTAGTAGTGGAAATTACCGATCAAAAACGTACCCAAGCAATACAAGAAAAATTAATCGCTTCTCTCCATAAAAGCGAAGCCAAACTAAAAACCGCCGAAAAATTAGCCCATGTTGGTAATTGGGAACTCGATTTAGTGACACTGGAAATCAGTTGTTCTGACGAAATATTCTCCATATTTGGACTAGATCCCAATCAACCAATGCCCAACTTGTTAGAAGATAGCCGCTTAATTCATCCCGATGATTTAGAAACCTGGGAAAGCCAAGTTAATACAGCAATAAATCACGGTCAAGCTTATGCAGTAGAATTTCGGATCGTGCGGCCTAACAGTGAAATTCGCTATGTTTCAGAGCGGGGACAACCAGAGGTAATTAACGGTAAAGCAGTGCGTTTATTCGGCACAATTATTGATATTACCGAACGTAAATTAACAGAAATAGCTCTGCAACAAGCCAATGAAGAACTAGAAAATAGAGTCGCACAGCGGACAGCAGAATTAAGCAAAACTATCTTACAATTGCAGAGCGAGATTTCCTCCCGACAACTTGCAGAACAAGTTTTACAGGAAAATTTAGAACGGTTTGAATTAGTTAGTCAAGTTTCTTTTGATGGTATTTGGGACAGACGTTTTATTTGGGAAAAAGGTAGGCAAAATGCCAGGGAAGAAATTTACTATTCACCGAGATTTAAGGAGTTAATGGGCTGGAAAAATGAGAACGTAGAGCAAGTATCGGAAGCTTACATTTCTCGGATTCATCCAGAAGATCGCGATCGCGTGGCTAATGCTCTTAACGCTCATCTTAGCAGCGGATTGCCCTACCAAGATGTCGAGTACCGAATTTTAACTAAGAACGGATTTTATCGTTGGCTGAATGCTAGAGGTCAATCCCAGTGGGACTCACAAGGTAGGGTTCTCCGATTTGTCGGCTCAATTCGTGATATTACTGAGCGCAAACAAACAGAGGCAGAATTGCAACAAACTCAAAAATTTTTAGAGTCAGTGTTAAATAATTTGCCCGTTTCAGTTTTTGTGAAGGAATCTTCAAACTTACGGTTTGTGCTGTGGAATCCAGCAGCTAAAGAGTTACTAGGATTTACTTCAGAAGAAGTCATTGGCAAAAATGATTATGACTTTTTTCCAGAAGAACAAGCTGATTTTTTCATTGCCAAAGATAGGGAAGTATTAAGTAGCGGGAAAGTGGTAGAAATTCCTGAAGAAGTAGTGCAGAATAAGCTGGGGGAAATAAAGATTCTACACACTAAGAAAACGGTAATTTTCGCAGAGGATGGTTCTCCGGCTTATTTATTAGCTATTTCTGAGGATATTACAGAGCGCAAACAGGCGGAAATCGCGTTGCGAGAAAGCGAGAAAAGATATCAAGTTTTAGCAAAGTTATCGCCTGTAGGTATATTTCAAATCGATGCTAACGGATTCTGTTTTTACATGAATGAAAGATGCCGGGAAATCGTGGGGATAACTGAAGCTGAAATGTTGGGAACAGATTGGTTAAGAAAGCTGCACCCAGATGACTACGATCGCATTCTGAATGAATGGGATCAGTCTATTGCTAAACGCATACCATTTCGTTCTGAGTATAGATTTTTGCGTTCTGATGGTACAGTAACTTGGGTTTTAGGTCAATCATCCCCGGAAATGGAAGAAACAGGAGAATTGGAAGGATATGTAGTAACGGTGACAGATATTAACGATCGCATTCAAACTGAAGAAGAACTACAAGAATTTGCCAATCGTTTAGAACTTCTAAATAGAATTGCCAGCCATATTCGGACTTCTCTGGATGTAGATATTATTTTAGAAACCGTTGTAGAGAGTATTCGCGATCTTTTTGATGTTGATGTTTGTCTTTTTTGTTGGTACAGGCGAGACTCCACAGAACCTTATTGGGAAGTGATTAAGGAAGCTAATAGATTAAGCGATCGCAGTTTAATTGGTACTTATCCAGTTTCTAGTATCGCAGCTTTGTCAGAAAAATTTTTGAATCAGGAAATAATTTTAGTAGATGATGCAGTTACTAGCGAAGATTTAGACATTTCTGCACTACTATTATCTATGAATTTTTCGGCACTTTTATCTGTGCCAATTCGGACTCCCGAAGGTGAAATTGGAGGATTATCTTGCGTTCAATTTAGCGGTAGTCGAGCTTGGAGTGATAGCGAAGTAGAATTGTTAAAAGGAGTAGTTGATAATTTAGCGATCGCGATTGCTCAAGCAGAACTTTATAAAACCAGTCAAATTTCTGCTCAAATTGCTCAAGAAAGAGCGCTACAACTGGAAGAAACCTTACAAAAACTCCAGCGCACCCAAACTCAATTAATTCAATCAGAAAAAATGTCTTCTCTCGGTCAATTAGTAGCAGGAGTTGCTCACGAAATTAATAATCCTGTGAGTTTTATCTATGGAAATATTGACCCAGCTAGGGAGTATATTACTGATTTATTAGGCTTACTCCAACTTTATCAATCCGAATATCCAAAACCAACTCAGGCTATAGCTTCGGAAATTGAAGGTATGGATTTGGAGTTTCTGGTTGAAGATTTACCGAAGTTATTAGAATCAATGAAAGTTGGTGCTGAAAGAATTGGAGAAATTGTGCTTTCTCTGCGTAATTTCTCACGGATGGATGAAGCTCAAATTAAAGATGTTGATATTCATCATGGGATAGATAGTACCTTGAGATTGTTACAAAATCGACTAAAAGCTCAACCAGATCATCCTGAGATAATTGTAGTTAAAGAGTATGGTAAGTTACCGTTAGTCGAGTGTTATGCTGGTCAGTTAAATCAGGTATTTATGAATTTGCTGAGTAATGCGATCGATGCTTTAGAGGAACGCGATCGACGGCGGACTCTGGCGGAAATTAATGCCAATCCAAGCATAATTAGAATTGGTAGTTATATCGTTAATACTAATTTAATTGCAGTATTTATTGCTGATAATGGTCCAGGAATCCCGGAATCAGTGCAAGATCGAATTTTCGATCCATTTTTTACTACTAAGCCAGTGGGGAAAGGGACTGGTTTGGGATTGGCGATTAGCTATCAAGTTGTAGTTGAGAAACATCTGGGGAGTTTGCGATGCAATTCTGTCCCCGGTAAAGGAACAGAATTTGTCGTTGAGATTCCTGTTAAAAGGGTTGAGAGAGATATCTAGTGTTTCCTAAGAAGCGTGAGGTAATTAGTAATTGATTGTTACTGTTTTTAATGGAATAGAGTTGTCAATACTCCGGACAGTTTTCAAATAGGGTCGCGATCGCAGGTCATCGAATTTCTGTCGCCCAAATTGCAGAGATATATCTGAAGATGGGAGAGTCGATAGAAGAAATTGCAAGGGACTATAATTTATCCCCAGCCTCGGTTCATGCGGCGATGACTTACTATATTGATGTTACTACAACTATTGAGGCGGGATTGCTTGGTCAGAGTGATGAATTACAGTTAGCATTTATCTGTGAAGAAAAGCGGGTAATTATGACTCACGATGAAGATTTTTTAACGATTGCTAGTCTTAGTAGCGATCATCAGATTAATAGTTAGTATTGACTATGAACGCCAATTGATTTATATCAAATACATTCTTACTCATGCTGAGTATGATAAGGAGAACTGGAAAAATGACCCTTACTTTTAATCCAGATAAATATAAAGAGTTATTGTCTCAGTATCAGCCGAAGATAATTAGAACTGAAGCTGAAAATGAAAAGGCTTTAGCTATTGTGGAAGAGTTAATGCACCGTCGCGATCGCACTCCAGAAGAAGATGAATTATATGAATTGTTGATTGTATTAATTGAAAGATTTGAGCAAGAATATTACGCACCTGGAGTTACAGCTACACCTCATTCATTGTTACTGTTTTTGATGGAACAGCGTTCGCTAAAACCGGCGGATTTGGTGGGAATTATTGGCGATGAAGCAGGAGTTTATGAATTGGTTAATGGCCAGCGAGATATCAGCAGAGAGCAGGCCTTGATTCTGGGTAGTTTTTTTTATGTGGAGCCGAGTTTGTTTACTAATTAGTAGCTCTTTAACCGTATCGGCGGCGCGGTTATTTGCATCATTGCTTACTATTAGCACGGGACGGCGTTTATCTATCTCAGAGCCAACCGCAGGGCTAAGATTTGCGTAGTAAATTTCACCACGTTTCATCTGTTAATCCATCGGCGATTGTTATATCCCAAGCGGGGTCAATTTCACTAGATGCTTGTCGATAAGCGGATTCTAGTTCCTGATTTTGCAATAATTTCAAAGCTACTTCAATTACTTGGGAAGGCGATTGGCATCCTTTAGTAATTTTGTAGGTTTCAATAAATTGTACTAGCGATGTTGGTAAGGAAATTGAGATTTTTTCAGCTTGCGTCATCTTAGCAATTGATAATTACGAAGATTATTGGTTGATTATAGCACAAGGGTGAAAGAAGAGTCAATGCTACTATTAAAAAAGCGATCGCGATGTTAATTGTTTAATTGTTTTGCTCAATAAGTGAGCGATCATTGTTAAATTTTAAGTGCAAATACACTCCACCACCACCGATTAAAATCCCGATTAAAAGACCTATAGTAAAAGCTACACCTATTAAAACAGATTTCGGTATGGATCGATATTGAATTTCATTGATCCGCTGTAAAATCTCCTGAGTATTTTTGGGTCGCTTCTTAAAATTCGGCTCCATTAAGTAATCAATTAAGTTTGCCAATTCTTTTGATTTAATTTGAGGAGCTTTATCTCGCCATATCAGTTTATCATCATTCCTTGGTGATGTAGGAAGTTGATCGGGGTGTATGCCAGTTAGTAAATGAGTAAATGTACGCCCCAAGGAAAAGAAATCTGATTGGGGAACCGCTCGCCTTTTCATTTGTTCTGGGGCAGTATAGCCATGTGAATAAACTGATGTGACATCTTTATTAGGATCGACAACTGTTCCAGTCACCATTCTAGCATCACCAAAATCAATTAAAACGACTTGATTGCTAATTCTTTTTACCATAATATTAGCTGGTTTAATATCTCTGTGAAAAAAACTTCTTTGATGTAGTTTATCAATAATTTCTGCCATTTGTTTGAGCCAAGAAATTGCTTCTCTTTCTGTAATTTGAAATTTATTATTCTTTTTCTTGTTTTTTTGTAACCATTCTTCTAAGTTATCGCCGTTAACTTTCTCCATAACTAAACAGCGTAAAACATGACCATTTTTGAGTGTTAAATTAAATTGTTTTTCAAGTCTGGGAAGACCTAAATTTTTAAAATCGCTGAGGATACTTTTTTCTTGCTCAAATCGTTTGATCCACTCTGTTTCTTCACTTTTTAAAACTTTAATAATTATTGATGTATTATTGTGTAAATTCTTAGCTTCAAATACTTCATAAGCGTGCGTTCTATCTATATTTCCCAAAGGTTTAATCAAACTATATCTACCTTCCTTATAGAAGGTGAGTGGATTTCCACAAACAACACATTCTAGCACTGATTCATCATTTTGACGTTGACAACAGTTAGGATTAATGCAGTAGCTCATACTTAATACACCCTGATTTTAGCAGTACCTTCGTGTTAAATAAAGAAGATAAATCTACTTAACAAATTTACTTTTAACATACTTTCTGACTTCTGGCAGAAGCGAAAATAAAACTTCTCCAACTTCGCTAGAAATCTTTTCAATCAAAGATCGATTGATTAAAGAGTTGACAGCTTCCATAACTTTTGATGCAGGTTGAGAAGATATTTCTTCTATTAATTGCGATAAAGAACTAGGCTCACTATTCATTGCTAGATTAATCATAATTTTTGTTTCTAAATCTGACAGGCGGGAAAAATGCTGCGCTAAAATTTCGTTAAGTACGACAACAATTGTACCCGATCGCAGATAATTTTGAACTCGCCCATCAAATAATTCTTGAATTAGTGCAGAAATTAGCTTTAAGGAGCCGGGGTTGCCGGCGTAAAGTTTATTAAGTGTTTCTAATTCCTTATCAGTTCCTAATAAACCTTGTGCTTTCAGTAGTTCTTGTGCTTCTTGTTCTAATCCAGATAATCGTAAAAAGCCTACTTTTTCGCCGAGAAGTCCGACTGAATCTTTTGGTCTTTCCCAACTAATTAGCAGTAAACAACTTTTATGCTGTTCGGCTTTTACTCGTTTAATTAGATCGCTATAATCTTGATATTCTGGGCAAAAAAAGCCGGCAAGTTTATCGCTACTCATAATTGCTTCCACATTATCAAGTATGAGCAAACAGCGTTGCTTTCGTAAATATCCCATGAGTTGAAAAATTCCGCCTGTTTTCTCTTCATCATCTGATAAAAATTCGATCAAATCGTTAAGAAGTTCTGACAGAGGGGGCTTGTTACAAAGCGATCGCTGAATGACGTATTCAAATTCACCTTTACCTTTAATATTTTCCCAAAGTTTTCCAACTAGAGTGGTTTTCCCAATTCCTCCCAATCCTGATACTATCGCCAATCGATCTTTGAATACTGATTTTTCTAAGGTGGCGAGTTCTTTTTTGCGACCGTAGAAAATTGAGACATCAATGGGTTGTTCCCAGTCAATGCGTGGGGTTCCAGTTGGTAAGCTAAAGTTTTCATCTACCACATTTTCCCAATCTACGCCAACTACTTCGCAAATTTTGGTAAAACTTTCTTGCTGAATGGGAACTAGCCGCCAAAACCGTTTTAATGTCGCTTCAGTGGTTAGAGCTTTTTCGCACCAGGTAAGGGCTGTTTTTGTCCAGCCTTTCTTTTTTCTGGCTTGCTCAACAATATCTAGTCCTTCTTTGGATGCCCTGAGTGAGCCCACAATATATTCCTCTTTTTTGATCGGAGTTTTTTGTTATTTAGAATTTTACCTGATTTTAGCGATCGCTAACAAGAGGAAAAAGGGAATTGCGATCGCCGCAAGGGTTTGAGGAATTTTTTGGGTCACTTCTAATAACCACTACGATGCACCGAATGATGGGCCAAAGACTGAACCAATGCGATCGCGGCGCTTAGATGCAACTGAACCAAATTCTGAACCGCCGATTGAGCTTTTAGGCTTTGATAATTGCCGGATGATTGAAATGTGGAGGTTGAAATTCTCGATATCGACAAATGAGTTGGCCAACTCGTTTCTGCCTTTATTAACCAAATAAAATTTAAGGAGAAACGAGCAATGAATTCTATTATTGTTTCACAGGTTTTGTTATTAGGAGCGATGGCTTTTGCATCTAATTCTTTGTTATCTTTAGCTGCTGTTGGCGGTTTAGAAAGTAGTGGAAAAGAGGTTAAAGAAATGCGTTTAAGTTCTACTACTTGCCCTCAGACTTGCACGGACAAAGATGGCAAGCATTGCTGTAGTAAGTAGGTATAGCAACCGCCAAGGCAGTTAGGAGATATATGGTAGGGGCGGGTTCGCCTAAATATAACAGTCAAGGGTGCAAATATCTGTAAACCCGCCCCCAGATTTATGCCTTAACCACCTTGGCGGCTGCTATATCTGTAAACCCGCCCCCAGATTTATGCCTTATACCATTTCTCTAAATTAAT
>MBRE01000063.1:148468-151239 GCA_001698425.1 Oscillatoriales cyanobacterium USR001
TGGCGAATTGCGGTGATTGTTGGCGAACCCGCCCCTACCCAAACTGTTGAAAACTTTTTAGAATTGGTATTAACTACCTTGGCGGCTGCTATACAATTAACCAATTGCCGAAGTTTATGCTATGGTAGTAAAATGTTTGCCAATATTGTGCAAGCGAGTGCGAGTATTAGCGAGGTTTGTAGGTTCCCGAATCTCAAATCGACAGGGGAATTAGCTCAGTTGGTAGAGCGCTGCGATCGCACCGCAGAGGCCAGCGGTTCGAGTCCGCTATTCTCCATCTTCCAAATCTGAATAGAATTATCTCGATCTACACTAACAAGAATTTGTCCATCGCGACTAAAGGCGATCGCGCCCATGCCTGTGATTGATTGTATCAGTTTCCCTGTCCGTAAATTCCACAATTTCAGAGTGCGATCGCTACTACTACTAGCTAAAGTTTTGCCGTCGGGACTAATCGCGATCGCGTTAACTCCTGCTAAATGTCCATCTAAAGTATAAAGTAGTTGTTTGCGCCGCAGATCCCACACTTGAATGCGGGAATTTCCAGACATTCCATAGGCTAAAATTAACCCATTCCGATTAATCGCCATCGCCTTAATTCCACCTCCCGCCACTGCTGGAACCGCTAGAGTATTAATTAGTTTTCCGGTAACAACATCCCATATTTTAATGTCGCTAGGACCACCGCTACTCACAAAAGTTCGTCCCGAAGAAGCAATCGCCATTGGGTTAAATCCATCAAGATTATATAAAAGTTCTCCAGTAGTAATGTCCCACAAATTAATTCCCTTATTATGACTGCAACTAATCAAAGTTTGGCCATCTGAAGTGAAACCAACTGCATTTATCCAAGCGCCTGTATGAGAGAATGTGCGGCGAATTTTTCCAGTAGCAATATCCCACAAAATTACGCTACCGTCGCCACTCCCGCTGATTAAACTTTTCCCATCTGGACTAATTTCTACAGACCAAATATTCCCTTCATGGCCGGATAAAGTCTTTAATAATTCTCCAGTTTGCGGTTTCCAAAGTTTGATTTCTTGCTTGCTGCTGGCTGCTAAGATTTGACCATCTGGACTAATTGCTACGGAGAAAATAGGATTTTGACTGGCTGGTAATGTGCGAAGTAATTTAGTGGTAACTTCGGTGGGTTTATCATTAGTATCAGGTTTATCTTGAGGTTTAGGTTCGGGTTTCTCTTGAGGTTTAGGTTCGGGTTTATCTTGAGGTTTAGGTTCGGGTTTATCTTGAGGTTTATCAGCCGTATTTTGAGCAGCGGCATAACCATTATTGGCTAAAAATTGGCGCAATTGTGCAAAAAATTGAGTGCGATCGCTTCCTTGATAAACCTTTTCAACTAATTGCCAACCTTCCGCCTCTTGGCCAAGCAGATACTTACTAGCCATGTAAGCAGCTAACACGCCTTTTACTTCCTGATTCTTGCTTTGACGCTTGCTACTTTCTACCCATAATTCCGAAGCATTAGTATAAACTTGTACGGGATAATTCTTAGTAACATCTAGCATTTTTCCTTGACGATACTGCCAAATCTTCAAAGGCGATCGAGAATCGGCCGCAGAGGTAAATACTTCGGAAAATCTGCCATCTTGACTTTTAAACTCAAGAATTTTATCCCGATCTAAATCTTCTAGTTCATAACTAACATTGCCCCAAAAATGTTTGATAAGTGAGTATTTTTTAGTATTAGCTTGATAGCGATAAATAAACGAATAATTGTCACGGCGCAAACTTTTTTTGCTGGATAATAAATCTAATAAAATTTCCGGTTCCCCGTCACCGTCTAAATCTTGAACTCGCAGAGATAAAAAACCACCTTCTGATATTTCTTCCCTTGGTTTTGTCGGATCTGGTTGATCTAATAAAACTGGAATCAGCACGGATTCATCTAATAACATTTGACCTTCACGGCTAATTTTTATTCGTAAATCTTTAACTTCTTCCCCCTGGAGTTTATAAGCAAACTCGGCTCGAACTTTTCCCATTTCCGATACTTCTATTTTCCTGGGAGTAATATCTGTAGGAATTTGGGCAATATATTGAGAAGGAATTAAAGCATTTTGCCCGGATTTAGAAACAGCTTGACACAAAAAAGCCGCTACTTCTGCGCGAGTTACTTCTTGATTTGGTTTAAGTTCTTTAACATTAGGATAATTAACAACTAATTGCTTTTCCGTTGCCGCCGCGATCGCCTTTTTAGCCAACTCTGGAATATCCGCTGCATCGGTAAAAGCCGCCTGTAAAATATCATTGGCTGGCTGAGTTGGTGCATACTTTAAACCACTACTTAAAGACACCAAAACTTGCCAACGGGGAATATTTAAAGTCGGGTTAAAAATTCTACCGCTATAACTAGAAATAAATCCAGTTTGATATGCTTCTATAATTGATTTATAAGCCCAATAATCAGTAGGAATGTCAGCAAAGGTTATCGCATTACGCACTGGTTTAGCATTGGGAAAAGCTTTGCGAAGAATTGCGGCAAACTCAGCGCGAGAAACGGGGCGCTCTGGGCGAAAAGTTCCATCTTCATAATAACCACTAATGATTTTTCGATCGGCTAAGTTTTCGATACAAGCTTTCGCCCAATGATTTTGAACATCTTTAAATTTATCTTCAGCCCAAGCGGGGGAGATATTTTTACCAAATAGTCCATTTCCCCATATTATACCAAAAAATATTAGCAAAGCTGTTAAATTGTCACATCGCGGGAATTTATACCATTTCTCTAAATTAATACTACAGTCTTCGGG
>MBRE01000063.1:151267-167091 GCA_001698425.1 Oscillatoriales cyanobacterium USR001
ACTTTTTTAGAAATGGTATTAATCATGTTTAAAACTCCTATGATGAAATTAACCATTAAGCATGAGAAAAAATATCAGGATATTGCAATAAATCCAAGCTGACGATCGCGGGCAAACACTCAAAACACTGTTGTGCAAGTTCCCAACGTTCCTCTCGTTCTAGCATAGCAATTAATTTTTGTCTAGCACTCAATAAATAGCGCACATCATTAGCCGCATAGCGCAGTTGTTTTTCAGAAAGATTGGCCGCATTTCCCCAGTCGGAACTTTGGGAAGTTTTATCAAGTTCCACTTGTTCTAATTCTTGAATTAAGTCTTTTAAGCCGTGTTTTGCGGTATAAGTTCTAGCAAGTTTACTGGCAATTTTGGAACAAAAAACTGGTGTAACATTAATATCTAAGTGATATTTAAGTGTTGCCATGTCAAACCGAGCAAAGTGAAAAATTTTGACAATTTCCCTAGATTCCATTAACTTTTTTAAGTTAGGAGCGGCGTTTTGACCTTTGGCAATTCGCACCACTGTTACTATATCTTCAGTGTCGCATAATTGTACTAAACACAAGCGATCGCGCCAAGGTAATAATCCCATTGTTTCGGTGTCAGCAGCTATGGCTTCCCCTTTTAAGTAGTGGGATAAGAGGTTATCGGGTAAATCGCGATCGCAAATATTAAAATCTATCATTGCTAATCAGAAAAAAGATGGAAGATGGAGGGACAACATTGCACATTGGTGTCAACTTTAGGAATGAAAATTCAATAACTTGATGATTTGGTTTGTAGTAAGCGCAAAGAGAGCGCTAAAGCGCTTACTACAAACCAGGATCAAACTACCTCAGAAGAAATTTGTACCTGCGGTTGCGGTTGAAATTGGAACAAGGAATAAACGACATTGCGGCGAATATCCGTCATCATATCCAAAAACAACTCATAACCCTCAGTTTTATACTCAATCAACGGATCTTTCTGTCCATAACCGCGCAAACCAACGGACTCCCTTAAACCATCCATTTGTTGCAAATGATCCCGCCACAAAGTATCAACTTGCTGCAAAATAAAGAATCGTTCAGCATCTCGCATCAAACCAGCACGCATTTGATTAACTTCAGCCTCCTTAATATCATAAGCATTTCGCACTTGCTCGTGTAAGAAAATCTTAATTTCATCCACTGACAAATCAACTAATTGATCCGGTGTCATATCCGCCAACAAATAAACAAACTCCTGAGTTTTCTGCACTAACTTCTCAAGTTCCCATTCCTCTGAAGGTAGATCGGGATTAATATATGCTCCCACAATATCATCCATTGTTTGTTCGGCATATTTAATCACTTGTTCCTTAATATCCAAACCCTCCAAAACTCGGCGACGTTCGGCATAAATTGCTCGACGTTGATTATTCATCACCTCGTCATATTCAAACACCTGTTTGCGGATGTCATAGTAATAGGTTTCTACCTTTTTCTGAGCACCTTCCAGAGAACGAGTTAACATTCCCGATTCAATTGGCATATCTTCATCTACGCCAAAAGCCTGCATTAAACCGGCTACGCGATCGCCCCCGAAAATCCGCAATAAGTTATCATCTAAACTTAAGAAAAACCGCGTTGAACCAGGGTCGCCCTGTCTCCCCGCCCGTCCCCGTAATTGATTATCAATTCGGCGGGATTCGTGGCGTTCTGTGCCAATCACGTGCAAACCACCGATTTTTACCACTTCCTCATGTTCGCGGCTAGTAAACTCCTCATAAGCCTTGAGAATTTGATTATAAACATCCCGTAACTTCTGAATTACTGGTTCCTTAGTCGGTGCTTTTTCTGCTGCTACCGCGACTTTATCTTCAGCTAATAATTCCGGTAAACTTCTTTCGCCGTATTCTCTCACCGCAAAATCTACCGCCGCCTTCAAATTTTGCACAATTTCTTTTGATAATTCTACAGGGAACAATTGCGCCGAAGCTTTCCAACTTTTCACCTTTTGATTAGGGGCAAAACCTTGAGGTTTATTGCGGCCAGCTACTCCGGGAACAGGTACTGGCAAAAAGGCACTTTCATTTTCTGGTTGTACAATCCGAGGCATAAAATATTCCCGTAATTTCAACCTTGCCATATATTCAGCATTACCACCGAGAATAATATCAGTACCGCGACCGGCCATATTAGTTGCGATCGTTACCGCACCTTTACGGCCAGCTTGGGCAATAATTTCTGATTCTCGCTCCACATTTTCCGGTTTAGCATTAAGTAAATTGTGAGGAATTTTGCGTTCTTGTAATAACCGAGATAATAATTCCGACTTTTCTACACTGGTAGTTCCTACTAACACCGGACGACCTTTTTCGTGCATTTCTGCACATTCAGCCGCGATCGCATCCCACTTACCTTTTTCCGTCTTATAAACCACATCCGAAAGGTCTTTTCGACTCGTGGGTCGATTAGTCGGACACACCGTTACTTCCAAATTATAAATCTTTTCAAACTCCGCTTCTTCCGTTTTTGCCGTCCCCGTCATCCCCGACAATTTAGGATAAAGTAAGAAAAAGTTTTGATAAGTAATAGTTGCCAAAGTTTGAGTTTCCGGCTGAATTGTCACCCGTTCCTTAGCCTCGATCGCCTGATGCAAACCATCACTCCAACGACGACCCGGCATCACCCGCCCCGTAAACTCATCAACAATTACCACCTCATCATCCCGCACGATATAATTAACATCTTTAATAAATAACTCTTTCGCCTTCAAAGCATTAAAAATGTAGTGAGCCCAAGGATCGGCAGGATCGTACAAATCTTGCACTCCCAAAACTTCCTCAGCTTTAGCAAAACCCTCATCAGTCATCAACACATTACGAGCTTTTTCATCAACCTCATAATGTTCTTCTTCCTCTTTTTTCATCGCCGCCGCCACATCCGCCGCCCGCAAATATTTCTCACTAGGACGTTCCACTTGACCAGAAATAATTAACGGTGTTCTAGCTTCATCAATTAATACCGAGTCAACTTCATCAATCACACAGAAATTAAAAGGACGTTGCACTACATCTTCCATCGCCGTCGCCATATTATCGCGCAAATAGTCAAAACCCACCTCGCTATTAGTAGCATAAGTGACATCGCAACCATAATTTTTTTGGCGTTCCGTCGGTTCCATTCCCTGCTGGATCAATCCCACGGTTAGGCCTAAAAAGCGGTGTATTTGCCCCATCCATTCCGCATCCCGTCGCGCCAGATAGTCGTTAACGGTAATGATATGTACCCCTTTGCCGCTGAGTGCGTTCAGATAACCAGGTAAAGTGGAAACCAAGGTTTTGCCTTCACCGGTTTTCATCTCAGCAATTTGACCTTTGTGGAGGATGATTCCGCCCAGGAGTTGAACATCGAAGTGACGTAAACCCAATACTCGCCGCCCGGCTTCTCTGACTACTGCAAAGGCTTCTGGGAGAATTTCATCCAGTAATTCTTTTTCTTCATTAAGGGACTTAACTTTCTCTAGGCGCTGTTTAAATTCCCCTGTTTTACCCCTGAGTTCGTCATCAGAGAGTGGTTTGATGTCGTCCTCTAGGATGTTGATATCAGCAATCCAAGGCTGAAATTTCTTAAGTTTGCGTGCATTGGGATCGCCCAGGAGATTTTTAAGCATGGCAGGAGAGGGAGGAATGCGATTACGGTACTTTTTTTACCATCTTACAATATTTTGCGACTATACCCTGTGGGGAAGAAATGAGCGATCGCCAAGAGCGCAGCTTTTAGGTAGAGTTAAGAAGTTTTAGGTAAATCTTTGTAAACATTTGCTACTCCTATGGCGACTTCAGCCTAACGTTCTCTGGGATACAATAATTTTCAAGAGAAGGCAGTTAGACTAGAGCAATATCTAAATTCATTATCCTCACTCAGACTTTCTCAACTCAGTATCAAACAGGGGCTTTCTGCTAAATTTATCCTGAGAAATACCAACTTTTATGAGATTTAGTAAATTGAGCCAAGTTCAGAATAATTTCCAGAAAACAGAACGAAAAAAGAGAAAAGTAACAACTCTTCTAGTGCTTGCGGGTTTTACTTCGATCATCAGTACGGCGGCGATCGCGAGTTATCTGATTATCCATCAATTATTGCTGGATAATGCCAAGGAAAAAGCCTTATTGAAAGTTCAACAGGGTAGCGGAGAGATCGATCAGTGGTTAGAAATCAGGAAAGCAGAAATCGCAACCATTGCTGATACACCAACTTTGGCAACTATGGATTGGGCTGTCGTTGAACCATACCTTAAATCTCAGGTAAAACGGATCGAAGAATATCGACAACTCACAATGGCATTTCCTGATGGTTCTCGATTCAATACACAAGTAGGAAAAGCTAAGGGAACTATCATCGATCGCCCTTATTTTATATCAGCAATGGCAGGAAAAGTCACCGCTAACGATCCGGTGATTAGTCGTTCATTAGGAGTAGCCCAAATCCAAATTGGTGCGCCGATTGGCTCACCAGAAAAACCTGTAGGAGCTTTATCAGGTAATATTCCCGTCGATCGAGTCGTTAATATTGTTCAAAATCTGCAACTAGGTCAGGGCAGTTATGCCTTTGCTCTCAATTCCGAGGGGCGAATAATTGTTCATCCCAATCCATCCTTAAGAGGAACTACAGAAAAACCAGCGACTAGCTTACTGGAAAGCAAAGACGTTTATTTGGCAACCCTGGCGCGACGAATGGTGAATAAAGAGCAAGGAATTGAATTAATTAAACTTGATAGCATCTGGCAATATGTAGCTTATACCCCTTTAAAACAGGCAAATTGGTCTGTAGCCTTGGTTATTCCGCGTCCAATTATTGAATCTTCCCTGGATGCTTTGAATCTCTTAACACTAATTTTAGGAAGCGTACTAATAGTGGCAATTATCGGAGGATGGAGACAGGTACAACTCTCTGAAGAAGCACAAGCAAATGCGGAGGAAAAAGCTCAACTTTATATCCAAACTCAGGAACAAGTCGAACTTCTGAACCAATCCCTGATGCACCAGAAACAAATGGAAAATCAACTTAAATCCCTGCGGAGTTTTTCTCGGTTAGACGAGTCGGAAGTTAAGGCTGTGAATATCCATGAAGGTCTTGACAGCGCTCTGATGATTCTTCAGAGTCGGCTGAATGCAAGCCCCAAATATCCGGGGATTGAAGTTATAAAAGAGTATGGCGATCTGCCTCCTATTGAGTGCTATGCAGGGCAACTTAACCAGGTATTTATGAATATTTTGACGAATGCTTTGGATGCTTTAGAAGAGTGGCATGAGGTGGAGAAAAAGATAATTAGGATTACTACGAGTCTGTATAAATCAGATCGAGTTAGAATCTCGATCGCGGATAATGGCTGTGGTATGACAGAGGAAGTAAAACAAAGATTATTTGACCCATTTTTTACTACTAAACCTGTAGGTAAAGGTACGGGAATGGGGCTATCTATTAGTTATCAAATTGTGACGATCGAGCATCGAGGAAAATTGTATTGTAATTCAGAACTAGGAGCAGGAACAGAATTTTTGATTGAAATCCCACTGCATCAAGGTGTTACTTAAAAAAACAGGACTTAGGAATGAAAATTAAATAACTTGATGATTTGGTTTGTAGTAAGTGCAAAGAGCGCTAAAGCGCTTACTACAAACAGGCTAATTATTTAATTTCTATTCCTATGCCAACTTGAAGAGGCGTGTAGGATAGAACAATTAACAATTAACAATTAACAATTAACAATCTGTCTTACTACTGTTAATGCAGAATAAGAAACTCCTGCTGTTCCTTCGCCGGGATGAGTGGAGTCACCGACTAACCAAAGATGTTTAATTGGGGTTCGATTGGCAAACCCAAATGGTCCAAAAGTTGGTATTCTTTGGCCAATTCCACCAACTATTCCTTGGTCCCTTGCCGTATAGCGAAAAAATGTTCGAGGTGTGGCAGCTTCTTGATGTAAAATTTTATCAGGTGTTAAGTGAAAATATTGACTTAAATGCGCGATCGCTTCTTCGCTATATTTTTGTTTCAACTCTTCATAATCTGCACAATTCCACCATTTTCTAGTATCAGTAAAAGATGATGCTGTAATTGTTGCCTTACCTTGCGGCGCTCTCCCATCTCCGGGTTTACTGACAGAAACAAATAGGGAATTATTCTCTCCTATTTCGCCGTCATAGTCGTATAAAAATTGCAGATGTGGCGGACAATTTTCAGGAATTGCACTTTCTTCTACTCCTAGATAGATAACAAAAGCGCCTGATGCTGGCGGTAATTTATCCACGCGATATTTATACCCAACCATTGATTTTGGTAATAAATTTTCTAATGAATTTTCGCCTTCCCCTAACAATTTTACTAAATTTTGAACTGTGACATTGGCGACAATCCGATCGGCGGTTTCTGTCCAAATTTCACCTGTTTTCTGATTGCAAATTTTGACACCATTGGCTTTCCCATTAATTGTATAAATCTGTTCAACGGTGTGGCGCATTAACAGTTTACCGCCATATTTTTCTATAGCTTCTACCAGGCGATCGCTCAATACCTGCATACTTCCTTGTAAGTGATATAATCCCTGTGGTTCCTGAGAAACACCTAAAGCTGTTGCTGCATAAAGTAACGCAGTTTCCTCACTATCTACCTGAGAATATAATTTTAATTGTAAATCCAAAAAAGTTTTTAACCGCAAGTTATCGCCTAATCCATATAATCTCAAAGCATCTCCCACCGTCATTAAAGTAAACGGTAAAGTCATCAAAGTATCCGGTCGAACTGCTTTTGTTAACTGCCATAAATCCCATAAATTACGTGGCGGTAAAACGGGATCTCTACCTTGAAATTTCCAGCTAGGCTTGAATAAATTAGCTAATAACTGCCAAAAAGGTTCGCTTCCGGGAAATTGTTTTTGTCTTTCCCTCTGCCATTTTTGGGGATCTCGCCAAACATTAATCGGTGTATTTTCGCCAGGAAGAAATACTGCACAGGCGGGATCGCAGGGTGTGGCGGCGGGAATTTCTACGTCTAATTCTGAGAAAATCCGATGATGAATACCTCCCGCTTCTAATCCTGCTACTTGGGTAGCGCCAACATCAAAAGTAAAGCCTTGACGTTTGAATGTAGAAGCGCATCCTCCAGGTACGATCGCCCGATCTAAAATTAGCACTCGATAGCCTTTTTTAGCTAATAAAGCAGCGGTGGTGAGTCCACCAATTCCGGCCCCGATGATGATAATTTGCGGTTGGTTGTCCGAGGTGCGATCGCATACCATAAAAATTTTTTAATTCTAATAATTGAGACGATTCAATCAAGATTCTCCCCCAACAACAACATTACGAATACGCAGACTTGGGCCGCCACAACCAACGGGTAAACCACCCTGTCCACCTTTACCACAACCGCCGGATTCATCCCAATAAAAATCATCGCCGATCGCTTCAATATCGGCTAAAGTTGTAAACACATTTCCTGAAAGTGTCACATCCCGCACCGGTTCAGCTAATTCACCATTGCGAATCATCCAAGCTTCCCCAGCGCTAAAAGTAAACATTTCACCATTAGTCATTCCTCCTAACCAATTGCGAGCATAAACTCCTTCTTTAATATCAGTAAATAATTCTGGTACTGGCGTTTTTCCGCGTTCGATCCAAGTATTTGTCATCCGCACGATCGGCGGAAAATGGTAATTTAAACACCGAGCATTTCCGGTAACAGATTCCCCTAATTTGCCGGCAGTTTCGCGAGAATGGAGGCGACCAACTAATACGCCATCTTTGATTAATTGAGTAGTAGTAGCAGGCGTTCCTTCATCATCATAGAAATAGCTACCTCGATGGCCCGGAGGCGCTGCACCATCAAATATTTGTAATTCGTCTGGGCCAAATTTGCGGCCGAGAGTCATCACTTCTAGGATGTCGGGATTTTCATAAGCCATATCTGCTTCTGAGAGATGTCCGAAGGCTTCGTGAACGAATAATCCGCTGAGAATTGGGTCAATGACGACGGTGTAGGTATTGCCGTTGACGGGGGGTAAGGCGAGGGAGTCTACGGCTCTTTGGGCGGCGCTACGAACTTGCTCGTCTAATTTTGTGAGGTCTTCGTAGGCTTTGCGGGAACCTGTGGTTTCGCGGCCGGTTTGTACGGTTTCGCCATTACGGGCGGTGGCGGCGAAGCGCATTTCCATGTCTGCCCAGGCTTGTTCGAGGAGAGTACCTTCGGAGGTGGCGATGATGATGCGTTGAGTGCTGTCGCTGTAACGGACGGAGATGGTGGCGATGCGGGGATCGACGCTGCGAAGGATTTCACCGTAGCGATCGCATAACCCTTTTTTCTGAGCCAGGGGTACGTGGCGGGGATCTGTACCGGTTAGGGGAAGAATGCAGGTGTCTTGAATGGAAGGAACCGGGGCGAGGTTAGTTTCTTCGGAACCGATGAGTAGCGCTGCCGCGATCGCTTCTTCAATTCTGGCGGCTAAACCAGAAAGTTGATTGAAACTGGCGAAACCCCAGCCGCCTTTGTAACAGGCTCTAACTTGTCCGCCAATGGAGATACCTTCGCTGAGGGTTTCGATTTTATCGCCCCGCAGTAGGATATCGGTGCCTTCGGCTTCTTCTAGTCGGATGGCTAGATAATCGACTTGGCGCGAGTAGCGGGCCATTAAGTCTGAGAGTAGGTTTTTAGAGTTGGTGATGGAGATAGGCATTGGCGGCGGGTGTAACTTTAGTTAATTTTATCAGGACTTCTGGTAATTGGTTAACTGTTATTGGTTATTGGTTATTTGTTATTGGTTATTGGTTATTGGTTATTGGTTATTGGTTATTGGTTATTGGTTATTGGTTATTGGTTATTGGTTATTGGTTATTTGTTATTGGTTATTGGTTATTTGTTATACCAATTCCTAATCTACAGCTAGAGATTTGACCCCCCTGTAGTCCCCCCTTGGCAAGGGGGGACGGCGAAGCCGGGGGGTAGAGATTTGTAGTCATAGCTTTAAGAATTGGTATTATTTGTTATAGCACGTTTAAATGAGTTGTACAAATATTGTAGGGGTAGTGCCCCCGTGCCTACCCCCATCGATCGAGGCTTCCTTCTTCCTTCTTCCTTCTTCCTTCTTCCTTCTTCCTTCTTCCTTCTTCCTTCTTCCTTCTTCCTTCTTCCTTCTTCCCTCTTCCTTCTTCCTTCTTCCTTCTTCCTTCATTTGCTAATCTCTAAACCAGAAACAACGGGCGCGATCACATTCAATTTCAACTCAGGATGATCGCCTTCCACCTGTTGACAATTCCATTCATTTCTGAACAGCAAAACTGGTCTGCCCCAACCATCTTTAACCGTCACAGTATTAAACAACCGTCCCACTTTTTGCAGCGCCTCCCAACCACCATCAACCCAACGGGCAACAGTAAAAGGTAACAATTCCAAGGTTGATTCTACATTATATTCATTCTGCATTCTAAACTGGACTACTTCAAATTGTAACTGCCCAACAGCGGCCAAAATTGGATCGCGTTTCGCCTCATCTGCCGAGTACATAATTTGTACCGCGCCTTCTTCTTGTAACTCAGAAACTCCCTTCCGAAACTGTTTGAATTTAGAAGGATTAGGATTTCTCAAATAGGCAAAAAGTTCCGGTGAAAAACAGGGTATTCCTTCATACTCTAATTTTTGACCGTTGTAAATTGTATCGCCGATCGCAAACACTCCCGGATTATTCAAACCAATCACATCCCCAGGATAAGCAACTTCTATGGATTCCCGATCTTGGGCAAATAATTTCTGCGGTCTTGACAAACGAACAACTTTACCAGTGCGGGCATGATTCACCGTCATATCTTTTTCAAATTTGCCCGTACAAACTCGAATAAATGCTACGCGATCGCGATGTTTCGGGTCCATATTCGCTTGCAATTTAAACACAAAACCACTAAATTCTGGGTAAGTTGGCGGCATTTCACCCACATTACTTTTATGATTTCCCGGTTTAAGCGCATAATCTAAAAAGGCATCCAAAAATAACTCAACTCCAAAGTTACTCATAGCACTGCCAAAAAATACTGGAGTCATTTTTCCAGTACGAACTAAGTTTAAATCAAGTTCTGCACCCAATTCTTCCAAGAGTTCCAAATCATCTTTAAATTGATAGTAAAGGTCTTTTTCTAGTAATTCCTCAATCCGAGGATCGCCCAATTCCACAACTGTATCAATTGCCTCTCGCGAACCGTGTCCCGAACGTTCAAACAAATGAATTTGGCGTTGGCGACGGTCATAAACTCCCTTAAAGCGATCGCCCATCCCAATCGGCCAATTTACTGGATAAGTTTGCAAACCCAATTCTTTCTCAATTTCATCCAACAATTCTAGCGGTTCTCTGCCGGGGCGATCGAGTTTATTAAAAAAAGTAAATATCGGCAAACCCCGCATCCGACAAACCTCAAATAATTTCCGAGTTTGTGGCTCCAAACCCTTCGCCGCATCCTCCAACATCACCGCATTATCAGCCGCCGCCAGAGTCCGGTAAGTATCCTCACTAAAATCCTGGTGTCCCGGAGTATCCAACAGATTAATCTGATAATTTTGATACTCAAACTGCAAAACTGTAGAAGTAATCGAAATTCCCCGCTGTTGCTCCATCGCCATCCAGTCAGAAGTAGCATGACGCTGGGCCCGCCGCGCCTTCACCGCACCCGCTTCGTGAATTGCACCCCCGTACAGCAGCAATTTTTCAGTTAGAGTAGTTTTACCCGCGTCAGGGTGCGAGATAATCGCGAAATTACGCCGACGTTCAACAGCAGTTTGCAGTTCAGTCTCAAGTTCTGTACTCATAATGGAAATTGCCAGAAAATATTTGCCCAATCAATATTATAGGAATTTTTGGTATCTTATAATCTAAGAGGCGGTAATCAACACACTCGATCTACACTTGTTACAGTGCAAAGCTGTGTTACAGTTGGGAAAATCTCAAGAATCACCCATAGAAATGGAGGTTAATATGTTCGATTCTGACAAACGAAAACTTTTATCAGGTTTATGTCACGCGGCGATCTTCTTCAGTACAGCTATCTTTTCTGTCGGAGTACCAATCGTGATTTTATTCGTATCGGATGATCCGGTTGTTAAAGATAATGCCAAGGAAGCGATAAACTTTCACTTTAATGTATGGTTTTATGGAGTGATTATTGGGGTATTAACTTTCATAACTTTTGGTTTGCTGGGATTCATCCTCATCCCAATTGGCTATGCTGTCCATTGGATACTGACAATTATGGCGATCCTCAAAATTCTCGCCGATCCCGATCAACCCTATCGTTATCCATTTATTTTCCGTCTGCTCTAATAGTTTAGCTGTAGGGTGAGCACTGCTAGATTTTATTTGATTAATGATTCTAATCTATAAACTAACATTGCTCACTCAATATATTTTACAACACTATTTTACACTATTAGCCAAAATCCCCAAAATTTTATTCACCTCATTTAAAAAATACTCAGATAAATCAATTTCAATTACCTGATTTTCTAACCTTAAAAATTTCCAAATTTCTCCCGTAGTTACAACTCCATAAATCTGTGAAATTTGATTACTCTCTCTTTCATTAAATAACTTTGCAGCATACATTTCCGCTACGCATTGACCCAGACCTAAATTAATATTTTCTCTTTTAGCTTCAACAATCAGAATCACAGGCGCACTAATAATCAGTAATTCACCGGAACGGCTGATAATAAAATCACAGTTACCACTTAAGCCTTGTTCGCAATCGATAGTAAAATCTACACCAGAAAACAAACTGATTTGATTAGGAAACTGTTTGGTTAATTCCAGTAAAATCGGAGCAATAATCATTTCCGAACGAGATTTTTCCGTGTTACTTGCTAAAGCAAAAGGAACATTATAAGCTAAGGTTTCCCTTAAAATATCACTACACCCTAGCGCCGGAATAGTCGAGAATAAATCCTGACGAGGTGAAATAGTTAAATTAAAAGCTTTTTTCGCGCTGGTTAAACTAAAATCACTGTAAGCCATGCTGTCACCTGTTTAATAATAAGAATGAGCGGTCGATCGGTTTCTATGTTTGTGGGTTGAGTAATGTTTATAAGGACTACGCAGAACCAACGTATTTCTGTCATTGCGATGGTCACTTTATTCACTATTCTCATTTTCACATTTCTCAATCTCAGCTTCTTCAAGAGATTGCCCATGTCTACTGAGCAACTCCCACAGATCGCAATAAAAGAAGTGGTCAATGGTTTGGATATGTTGTGAAAGTAATCCATCCGTAATCATATTCGGGCGAATATCGCAGTAGTACACACCATCAAGGGGATTTAGCTTAATGGTATACGCTTTAAAATGTCCTGGCAAAAATGTTGCGTTTATACTATAACGATTTGGCTGCTTATTTTTCTTTCTCTGCACATCATTTAAAAAAATTGCAATGTGTGGTAATGCAGTGTTAGTCAATTTATTATATAGGAACTTATCGACAAAAATTTTATCCACACGATTAATAGACGAATCAAACGCTCAAAAAGATCGCCGTTAACTTTGCGGGCTTGATTTGACTTTCCAGCGGGTAGTGCATCAAGTGTAGCACCAATAGTTTGTTGAAGTGTATAAATAGAGCAGACTAAAACTTGCCTCAAATTATCATCAGGTAATTGTCTGTCTCTAAGCTGTTCAAGAATTTGCATAAATTGAACAGAAGTAATATCAAAGGTTTCTGGATCATACATCAAGTGGGTATTTATCGGACGAGTTATATTGTAATAACCATCATTTTGATACTGATAAAAATGGTAATAATTTTCGTTCTGTGAGACAATTCTGGCTTGCAAACCTGTTATTATAAATTGTAGATAATTTCTGGAAAAATATATGTAATCTTGAATAGTCTGAAAGTTATTTTTATCCGTTGCATGATTTACTAAATCCTGTAGGTTCATCGTATAGACTCCCTTCGTTCTACATTTTTACGATCAAAGGCGATCCATTCATCCTTGGTTAGATGGCGGACATTTTCTAGCCTTTTAATAGCCCAGTTATTGTATTCAAAACTAAGATCGCATCCCATCCAATGCCGATTAAGTTGCTCTGCAACTACAAGAGTAGTTCCCGATCCCGAAAATGGATCGATGACTAAATCTCCTTCAATTGATGATGCGAAAATAAATTTTCTTAATAATTCTTCCGGTTTTTGAGTAGGATGAGGTGTTGTTTCTCCCATGCCATTACAAGTAGTAGGAATTTCTAATACATCTTTAGGCTTTGCACCCTTTGGATTGGGTATCCAGTTATCATGTTTTTTGGTTTTACCTTTTCCATAAGCACTTGTCTTCGCCTGCGGGTGAGATGGATATTTCAGTGTGTGTGCGCTGTAGGGAATTCGCACATCATCAATATTTAGTTTCACAGTATTAGATTTGCGAAAATGGATAATGCTTTCATGGGAACGCCCCCAATCACTACCCAAGTTGGCCTTATTTTTGTAGTGCCAAATTAACCAACGGCAACTTTTAAAATATGTAGATGCTGGATATTTTAGATCAGCTAAGATTTCGGAAAAACCACAAATATAAAGTGAGCCAGTTCGCTTGAGGATACGAGAGGCTTGACTAATCCATTGAATTGACCATGCTATGTATTCTTCTTGGGTTTCAAAGTTGTCCCAGTTAGCTTTTTTGATGTTATAAGGTGGGTCAGCAAATATTAAGTCAACACTTTCAGAATCAAGGGATGCAAGCCAATCAATGGAATTACCTTGATAAAGTTGTCCGTGAGGATGTGAGTATTGCAGTTGAAAACCTTTTGTCAGAGGTTGCAACTCTTGTTTATTTAATAGGTAATTATGATTCACGCAACACATTCAGATGATTTAGCCTCCGAAAAAGGTGGTAAAAATGACAAAATTCATAGCTTTTAATTACAAATTCTATCAGCTTTCCCACCCCAAACCAACAACCTAATAATAACTACCAGATTTACGATGATGCACCGCTGTCACGCCATCAGCTTTGAGCAAATGACCATTTTCAATTACAGCATAAACTACCCAATGATCTCCGCATTCCATCCGATTTGCTACGGAACATTCTAAATAAGCTAAAGCATCACTTAAAACCGGACAACCATTACTAGCTTCTTGAGTTTCTACTGCGGCAAAACGGTCTTCTCCCGGAGCAAATGTTTTCATAAAATGCTTCCGTAATTGTCGTCCTTCTGCCAAAATATTTAACACAAATTTATCGCCATTGTGCATTAATGATTCAATTGCTCTGTCTTTGGCTACAGCAAAGGTGACACCGGGAGGATTAAATGTTGCTTGGGATACCCACGATGCTAACATGGCACTAGCAACTTCTCCACGTTTAGCAGAAACGACGCAAAGGGAACCAACAATGCGACCGGCTGCTTGTTCTGTGCGATCTGCACCGCTACTTAATGTAGGCTTGGGGGCGCGAAGTTTTTGGGATTTAATCAATGCTTGGGCAAAATCTATGCCGGTTTCTTTGCATTGTTGAAGGGTGATATCTGTGGGTTTGAATTTAACTCTAATTGATTCAAATCCTAACTGATATCCGGCATCTTTTAGTTTATTTTCTACTAAATCAACTGCTTCGCCACTCCAACCATAGGAGCCAAATACTCCGGCTAATTTGTTCTTGGATGCTGTGGATAAAACTATGCCTAATGCGGTTTGAATTTGTGTGGGCGCGTGACCGGCTAAGGTAGGTGTGCCAATAATAAATCCATCGCATTTTTCGATCGCTTCTTGAATTTCTCCGGGTTCTGCTGCTTCACAATTGATTGATTCAACGGCTACACCTGCTTTGGTAATACCTTTGGCGATCGCAATAGCTAATGTGGCTGTATTCCCGTAAGCTGAAGCATAAATTAAGGCAACTGTCAAATCTTTGTTATTTTGTTGTTGACTCCATTCTCGATATTTATGGGTTAATTCTGTCAAGCCATAACGCACCATTGGTCCGTGACCGGTAGCATAGAATTTAACAGGGAAATCAGCCAATTTATCCAAGGCGGCAAGCACTTGTTTGGCTTGAGATGCGTGCAAAGAATCGTAATAATAACGACGATCTTCGCTATAAACACTCCATCCTTCATCAAATACTTGGTCGCCACAAACATGAGCCCCAAATAGTTTATCGGTGAATAAAATTTGGGTTTTGGTGTCGTAGGTACAAAGTTCGTCTGGCCACCGGGGAGTAGGAGTTGCGATGAATTTTAATTGATGTTCTTTCCCTAAATCGAGGGTTTCTTCTCCTCGGATAATGTTGATATTTAATTCTTGTTCGGGAAATGCTGCCCGCAAGGAAATTGCGGCGGGATTTGTACAAATAAAGGTAATTTGAGGTACTATTTCTAAAAGAGCTTTCAGAGTTACGGCGCGGTTGGCATTAAAATGTCCAAGGATGATGTAATCTAGTTTGGTGACATCAAATCGCTGTTGTAATGAATCGAGATAGTTTTTGGTAAAGGATTCGCCGGGAGGATCGATTAAGGCAGTTTTGTCAGATTTAATGAGAAAAGAATTGGCTGTTGTACCTCTTTGTAGGGAGTATTCTACCTCGAATTTGAGTCGATCCCAAGTGCGCGATCGCAATGCTATTGTATCAGCAGCAATCTCTAAAATTTGAACATCACGGGGTTTTAAGTTAGACATAAGAAGTAAGGAAGAAGGAAGAAGGAAGAAGGAAGAAGGAAGAAGGAAGAAGGAAGAAGGAAGAAGGAAGAAGGAAGAAGGAAGAAGGAAGAAGGAAGAAGGAAGAAGGAAGAAGGAAGGAAATTTACAAAACCAGGGTTTTATACCATTTCTAAAAAAG
>MBRE01000063.1:167166-181125 GCA_001698425.1 Oscillatoriales cyanobacterium USR001
AATTTAGAGAAATGGTATTAGTCAACTGTTACTATTCATTCTCCCTAAACCCGCCAGGTAATTTATTCCCTGACGGATTATAGCTTTGAGAGAAGGAAATAGCCCTGGGAATTTAGCGCGTCAAGCCACTACTAAAATTAATAGTGATTGCCTACTTTGCGATGATGGACGGCGGGTAAAGCATCAGGATCGCTAACTCGACCAATATCAACTGTCGCATAAACAACGTAATGATCGCTCAATTCCATGCGGCTAGTTACTTGGCATTCTAAATAAGCTAAAGCCTCAGTTAGAATTGGAGAACCATTAGTGGCGGGTTGAGTTTGTACGCCAGCAAAACGATCGGCTCCAGGGGGAAAACGCTTTAAAAAGTGCTTCATTAACCCTTGATAATTGTTTTCTGAAAGCACGTTTAAAACAAATTTATCTCCCGTGTGCATCATCGATTCAATGGCGCGATCTTTGGCAACGGCAATGGTTAAACCTAATGGTTTAAAACTAGCTTGCATTACCCAAGATGCTAACATTGCACCACTAACTTCGCCTTTTTGGGCGGTGATAATATACAGTCCGCCACTAATCCGACCTAATGCTTTATCTAGGTCGCTATCGAGGGATTTCATTTGCTTAACAGCTTTATCCCGTGTTAGCCATTGTCCCAAGTCTGTGCCGGCTTCATCACACAATTGATAGGTGGCTTCCGTTGGTATTTCTTTGATCAAAATGCTGGGGAAAGCTTCTTTTAATCCCAATTCTTTGAACTTATTTCGCATGGGATAAATAGATAAGTCGTCTCCACCTCCAGACTCGCACAAACCGATAGATTGTTTGTTATTAACAGCCGCAAAAATTGTGTTAATTGCGGTTTCGGCGATCGCGGCTGCTGGACCTGTACTTGGTGGGGTACAAATGACTATACCAGCGGCTAAACCTACCAATTCCCGGACTTCCTGGGGATCGGCGGTTTTGAGATCTATCATTTCAACGGCGACTCCGGTTTTGGTGATTCCATGCGCGATCGCTTGAGAAAGGCGATCGCTATAACCGTAGTCGGAAGCGTAGAATACAGCCACAGTTGTTTCGGCTTTTGTTTGTGCTTGACTCCACTGTTTATAACGTCCAGTGAGTTCCACTACATTATGACGTAATAAGGGGCCATGACCGGTAGCAACTGTGTTAATTTCTCCTAATTCTGCCATCCGTTTCATCGCACTTAAAACCGATCGCGCATTAGGACCCATTAAGCACTCATAATAGAAGTGATAATCTTCTTCAATGGCCGCTAAATCCTCATCAAAAGTGGCATCAGAACAATAGTGCATTCCAAAGGCATCGCAAGTGAAAATCACCTGAGTTTTGGCATCATAGCTAAAGATTGTATCCGGCCAATGTAAGTTTGGCGCTGATACAAATTCTATAATATGACCGTTGCCTAAATCTAATTTGTCACCATTTTTTACGATTTGCCGTTGAAATGGTTTATGCACCAAATCTTCTAAAAATTGAATGGCTACTTTTGAGCCTACAACTGTTATTTGAGGTGCTAATTCCACCATATCTTTCACTAAACCACTATGGTCAGGTTCAGTATGGCTGATAATTAAGTAATCAATCTCGGCGGGGTCAATTAAACCTGTGAGAATATCGAGATATTGTTGGCGAAATTTCTCATGGGAAGTATCAACCAGCGCTGTTTTTTCGCCGCGAATGATAAATGAGTTATAAGTTGTGCCGTTTTTCAGGCCAAATTCTATGTCAAAGCGATCGCGATCCCAATCCAGACAACGAATCGCCGTCGTATCCGCCGCGATCGCGCCTGTCTCTACCGTCAACCTGCGTTGTACTCGTTCAGTGAGCGCTACCATGCTGTCGCCTCCTTGTGAGCAAACTATTGCTATATCATTAGCTACATTCTTGCACGTTTTAATTGTAACGGTTTATTAAAAAACCTATCACTCAGTTAAGAATTTTAAAACTTTGCTTAGAGGTGAAGAAGGAAGAAGGAAGAAGGAAGAAGGAAGAGGGAAGAGGGAAGAAGGAAGAGGGAAAATACAATCGCAGTAAGGGTTTTAGCAATTAATAACGTAAGCGAGTCACCTTGGCGGTTACTATATAATCTAATTTTTTAGTAATTTGTTGTGTTAAAACTTGACAATACTCTTATAATATGATATATGCGTTACTTGATTAAGTTACGATTGGCTGTAATAATTGTCAAATTTTCACCTTTAAAATCAGCATCGTGAGTCACAAACTTAAAATTTTTCGTCTTACATAATTCACTCAAAATCTGATCGTTAAAATCAAAATTTCCACTGGCATAACCATTTAATATTATCCCTAAATCCGCTGATTCAAAACCGCTTTCCGTGCGATCGCACTTCTGCAAAATTCTTCTAGCTTCTTTAGCAATTTGAGCCGCAATAGGATTAAATTCAACACTACAGCGAAAAGTCTTAAAATCTTTAGGTTTTATTCCTGGTGGCAAATCATTGTAAACAAATCTAGCATAAGCATTTATAAATTCCGAAAGTACGAGTAAATCTATAAAAATGGGAACTTTTGCACCTCGAATCTTTCTCAATGCTAAGTGATATTTACTTCTCAATCTTGGCCAAAGTTCACCCTGCGGTCCATAAATATACAACCAGATATTAGCATCAAATAATATGATATCAGAGGAGCTAAATCTGTAATATTCGATCTGATAAACCTGGTTACTCATCATTATCCTCAGCACACAAAGATTCTCTTGCGGCTTCCTTGAAGCGCTCAGGGTCTTCTAAATACCGCCGTCTCCAGTATATAACATTTTCAATATATTCTGCATCTTCAGAATCAATATCTACTATGCTGAGTCTATTACGAATCTGCTCTTCTGGGAAATATTCATACAATTGAGCAATTGATTCGCTCAGAAAACCTCTAGTAAAGTCTTCACAATCCTTAAAGGAAAGAACTACATTTTTACCTTCCCTGAAAGCTGCTGCTATTGCCGAGCAAACTTGTTGACCCGCCTCGCAGGTAATACATAAATTATCGTTGATAATCTCAGTAACGCTCAGCGTGACAGTCTCAGTATTTTGAGTAGAAGCTGTTAACGAACTCATATTTGACGCTCCTAAATTAACTTTAAAGATTATAGCATGAACAGGACTTACGTACTCCGACTAAAGAAACCGGGTTTTTACCAAATCTGTGGGTTCAAACGAAGTGTTTTCGTAAAAAACACCCGGTTTCTCGGTTCCCAACTATGTGCTTAAAGGCAATTGTAAAATAAACTCTGTTCCCTCACCAACTTGACTCTGACAACGAATTGTTCCACCGTGATCCTTAACAATCGTCTGATAGCAAATCGACAAACCCAAACCGGTCCCCTTTCCCACTGGTTTAGTAGTAAAAAATGGGTCAAAAATCTTATTCTGAATTTCCGGGGAAATTCCTACACCGGTGTCACGAATTGAAATTGTTAACAAATTATCCGCACTTTCTGTGCGAATATTAATTATCCCTGGTTTCCCCGATGCCAATATTGCATCTAAGGCATTTTGTAGCAAGTGGAAAAACACTTGATTAAGTTGAGCCGCATTACATTCTATTAATGGTAATTCTCCGTATTCTTTATGAATTTTAATCCCATTTTTTAACCGATTTTGCAGCATCGCCAAACTACTTTCTAAACCTTGATTCAAATTAGCTGGCTTAAATTCCGATTCATCTAAGCGAGAAAAATTGCGTAAAGTTGTCACAATTGAACGAATGCGATCGCTACCTTCGCGCATTGAACTAAGCAACTTTGGAAAATCTTCTTTAATATAATCTAACTCAAGTTCTTCTCCAATTTTTCTCAAGGTAGGTGCTGCTTCCGGGCAAGATTTAGCTACCAGATCGATCGCTTCAATGAAAGTATTGGCATATTCTTGAGCGTGAAACAAATTGACATGAATAAAATTATTAGCATTGTTAATTTCGTGAGCAACTCCAGCCACCATTTGCCCTAAACTTGTCATTTTTTCACTTTGAATTAATTGTTGTTGAGTTGACCGCAATTCTTCTAAAGTAGCTTGTAGCTTTTGAGCTTGATCTTGAGATTTTACTGCGGCTTCTTGGACTTTTGAGTAAAGTTCTGCTTGCTGAATTGCGATCGCCATTTGCTCGCCCAATTGCCTCAATAACTCAGTCTCAGATAACTGCCAATGACGAATATCTTGACAATGTTGAGCAATCATTAAGCCCCATAAAATACCAGAAGAACCCCGATCGTTTGTACTAATTACAATCGGCACAATTAAGTTAGATTTTACCTGCAAAGCCTTTAAAAAATTCACATGACACTGATCTAAACCAGCATTTTCAATATCATTAATCGCTCGGACTCTTCCTTCTAAATAATGCTGAGCATATTCCTGAGAAAAGCAATTATCGGTAATCGAATCTCCAAAAATTGACGGCCAAGGAATCATCAGATCCTCAACTACTATTTCACCTTGGAAATCATCTAAAAATTGATAAATTACCACCCGATCGGTATTTAAAAGTTGGCGTACTTCCCGTACCGCTGTCTGAAGTATGGTTTTAATATCAAGGGTGCTGCGAATTTGGTTACTTACCAAGCGTAAAAGAGATTCACGTTCTGCTTGGTGGCGGGTTTCGGCGTATAATTTTGCTTGGTTAATGGCGATCGCTAACTGAGATCCTACCCCAGCAATTAATTCCTGTTCCCATTCTGTCCATTCTCGTTCGCGATCGCACTGTTGTAAACCAATTATCCCATTTACTCGTCCTTGATAACGAGTTGCGATCGCCAACATCGATCGAATCCCCAAAACCTTGACAATTTCCCTGGTTTCTTCTCCAAAACCGGGAAAATTAGCAAACTTTGTCACCGCCAAAGGACTATCTTGATTAATCAAAGTTTGGATATGAGAATTATCAGCAATTGGTACTTTCATTCCCAGTTGTACCGGGTAATCTCCATCGCTATATTCACCCCGCGTAATCAGAGTTTCTTCTGTCTCCGATTCCTTCACTAAAATACTTACACGGCTGCATTGTAGCACTTCACCTAGCAGTCGGCAAGCACTCATCAACACTTCTTCTAAATCGAGAGTTCGACCAATTTCGTTATTAATTTGGTTGAGCAAATTCGACAATTGAACCTGTTGCTGTAACTGCACAATCAAATTTTGTTCTTTTTCTATTTCTGCCAAAGAAATCTGATCTGCTGAAATGCCATTTTCTGTGTCTGGCAACCTCGATCCTAATCTCGGCCAGGGACATTGAGGTGCTTGTACGATCGGAAACATAAAAGGTTAGTAATTTTGTTGTATTTTGCTTTAATCCTAGTCGAAACAGCCTAATTACACCCAGTAAGTCACCGCAGCATATCGACTGAGAATTTTTAGCTATATAAAATAGTATATCTGCTTTTAACCAAATAAATTATCTTCACCCTAAAAAATTGTGGCGATCGGTTAAACAGAAAAATAAACTGATGTATTCCCTGAGACATGGCTTTAAGGATGTTGTTTGCTAAACTGCCTGTTCAAGTAGCATAAGTAGCTTAACAAATTATTCAATGATTTGTTTAGCGTTTAATGTTAGCGTTGCCATAGTTTTTACCTCCTTTATAAATTTTACATTAACTGCTTTTGTTTGTAAAGGGCGTAGGCGTAGCCAGCCGTAGGCATCGCGGTTTCCTTCGATAGTCAAAGGTAAGCCTGATCGCCAAATCTTTACTTCTCCTTTTTACACACATCAAGTTCTTTAAGTGCTTCAGGATGGGTGACAAAGTAATCTTTTAGCCAGAGACAGCCTTGATCGAGCAATTCATCTAATCCTCTAACAGGCAACAACTTTATCGTGTTGCCTTCTACAATGGCAACAGACTGGAAATCTGGGTTAAAACCCCAGGCATAATATTCAGCCAGCTTTCGCCCTGACATATCCCAAATTGCACTACCATCTTCTCCTCTAGTAGCAATTCGCTGTCCATCTGGGCTAAAAATTACCTCTGCAACACCATCTTGATTGAGCTTAAGTTCAGCCAACTTTTGTTTTGACATATCCCAAATTCGGACTTTACGATCTTCTCCTGCTGTAGCAATACGTTGTCCATCTGGACTAAAATTCACATAGTCAACCTTACCCTCAGCGGCTTTCCATTCATCTAATTGGTTTCCTGACAAGTTCCAGAGTCTCACAGTACCATCCTCTTCGACAGTAGCAATACGCTGGTTTTCTGGGCTAAATTTCACATCTTTAACTTTTTTACCCTGACGACTTTTTAATTCTGTTAGTAGGTTCCCTAGCTTATCCCACAGCCGTACTATTCCCTCTGAATCTCTTGTAGCAATGCGCTGTCCATCTGGACTGAAACTTATACTATCAATTTCGCCCTGATGACCTTTTAATTGAGCTAATTGTTGTCCTGAGAAATCCCATATCTGTACAGTTCTATCAGGTTTCTTTGCAGCCTTGGTATCCTTTGTCACAACAGTAGCAATCTGCTTTCCATCTGGGCTAAAGGTAACATCACTTACTTTGCTATTCTTAACTTTAAGTTGAGTAAGAGACTGTCCTGACCTATCCCAAATTCTCGCCGTACCGTCTTTACCTTCTGTTGCAAGGTATTTCCCATTCTCGCTAAAACTCACATTTTTTACCTTGCCCTCATGCCCCTTGAGTTCAGCTAATTGATTCCCAGACATATTCCAAAGTCTGGCTATACCATCTTCTCCTACAGTAGCAATGTGCTGCCAATTGCGGCTAAGCTTCACGCTTTCAACTTTTGGCTGCTTTAGTTTAAAAACTTTGCCATCCATACGTATCTGCTGCTTTTGAATTTCCAATATATCCCCGCCTGAAATATCCCAGATTTTAACCGTGCCATAATTACCTGCTGTAGCGAGACTTTTATTATCAACATTAAAATAAAATCTATCAATTTCCAATTGAGTAGGGATTTCTCCTAACTGCTGTCCTGAAAAATCCCAGATACGACTTGTACCATCAGATCCAATTGTAATAAAATACTGTCCATTAGGGCTAAAACTCACAATCGGGACATCCTTAATTTGAAGTAACTGGTTGCCTGAAATATCCCAGAGAGAGACTGTATCATTATCTTCTATAGCAATGCGCTGCCCATCGGCGCTAAATTTTACACTATAGATCCATTGCCAATTCCCCTTAATTTCAGCTAACTGGTTGCCTGAGACATCTAAGATAATGGCTGTTTTGTAATCTCTTCTGATAGCAACGCGGAACCCATCTGGGGTAAAACTTACATCATCGACGGAAGCTTTCTCAACTTTAATTTCATCTAGCTGATTGCCTGCAAAATCCCATAGCTGCACTACCGCGTCTTCTTGTCTTGTCTCATCGTTGTACTTTCTCAAAATAGTGCCAAAGCACTGTCCTTCTGGGCTAACACTATTGTTGTTTTTCATTACAACAGAAAAGCACTGACCATCTGGGCTAAATCTTACATCATCGACCCAACCTTCCTCAAAAGAAACTTTAGTTAGCTGCTTACCTGAAAAATCCCTAATGGTTACTGTTCCGTCATTTGCTGTTGTCGCAAATTGTTGACCGTTGGGATTAAAACTGACACTCAGGATCTCCTTAATTTCCGATAACTGTTTGCCTGAGATATCCCAGATGCGTACTGTTTCATCCTCTCCTTTTGTAGCAAGGCGTTGTCCATCTCTGCTAAAACTAACATTCGAGACACTACCTTTATGCCCTTTTAATTCAGCTAACTGCTTCCCTGACAAATCCCAGATTTTAGTTGTGCCATTTCCTTGTGCGGCTGCAATTCGCTTACCATCCGGGCTAAAGCTCACATGATTAACTGAATATAGTTCAGGAGTTTGATTAATTTGAGCGAGAATCCGCTGTAAAGCCAGTATAGGACTGGTAGGATAATTTTGGAGTGAAAAGCGATCATTATTAACGACATCTTTTAAATCTTGTGCAACTTGCATTGCTGAAAGTAAAGTATCTACTTGGTTTTTAGATCCGTTGTTAAAACGATAATCTCTGGAATAATGCTCAGAATTTTGTTGCAGAATAGTACCTGAATCCTGCTCTAGTTTAGTGTATTTCTCTGCTTTTTGGAGACGATACTTTGCCTCTCTCAAAGTTATGTTTGCCCATACACTGATTGTTACTGATAGCAAAGTAATTGCAAGCAATCCAAGCAACCCTCTCTTGATTGTCCTCTGAGCTTTTTGTTGCGCTTCTGTCAAGGTCTGATTAACTACTGCTAATAGCTGACTTGCCTCTTTTTCTGCCTCCAATGCCTTTTTAATTTCTCGCTTATCCAAGGCCTGACTAGCAGCTAAAAACTGATAATCATGGTCACTCAAACTTTTACCCGTTCCCCAAACAAGTGCATCCTGCAAAGCCTCCCCTCGCAACAACCGCGATTCATCCTGACAACTAGAAGCTAACCAAGCGGAAATTGCCTCACTATAGGGACGTAAATTAGCTAAAGCTTTCTCTACCCAACTCCCATTAAAAACAGATTGATAAATTAAATTATAAACCCTTAATTTACCCTGCTGTTTAACCACTAATCCCGATAACTGTAACTCCATTTGTTCAGCACAGTAACTAGCTTCTATTCCTCCCCGCTGCAAAATTTGCTGATACAACCCCAACAACCGACTGGTGAGTTCTTTACTATTAAGAATGCGATCGCGTATTGTCCTCAAATGCTCCGGTTCATCCTGCGATTCCCAATTATCAATGATATATTGTGCAACTAAATCATCAATATTTGGCACTCTACTTTCTGCCTTATCCACAACCAGCTTACACAACTTTTGAGTAAGAAATGGTTGCCCTCCTGTCCAATCTAATAACTTTTCTAAAACAATTTCAGGATAGTCTACCTTAGCCGCTAATCCCTGAGTTAATGATAATCTAGCTTCCTCTAATTTAAACCCCGTCACCTCAATTGCCCGACCAATATTAAACGGCGTGCGCCTTTTATCGGCAATTAAATCTGATGGCGTTGCTACTCCTAATAAACAAAATGCAAGGCGATGGTATTCAGGATTATCTACCCGCTGATTATAACACCATCGAATCAAAGCAAAAAAATCATCAAGACAAAAATTTAAGCTCAGAATACTATCAATTTCATCAACAAATATAATAATTCTTTCCCCTGGAACTTTGACAAGTAAGACATCTTCAATAAACCGACTCAATTGCTGAACTGGCGATAGCCCATTTTGATCGCTTCGCCAAGCTTTTAAATTAACTTTTCCTAATAAATCTAACCCTCTGATTAACTCAGAAATAATCCCTTTATACCACTGATTTGCTGTAACTTCTTTACTACCAATTTTTGTCATATCGAGGGCTGCACAAGCAAATTTGTCGGCTTTCAGGCGTTGCATAGTTCTCACTCGGAGGGAAGATTTACCCATTTGTCGCGAGTTTAAAACATAGCAAAAATCACCTGCTTTCAATGCTTCTAACAGTTCAAAATCAGCGCGGCGAGTTACATAACTGGGAGCATCTGGTGGCAAACTCCCGCCAACTTTATATTCATATTCTACTTTTTGTGCTACGTGCATAATTATCTCCCTTTACAAGCGATCGCAAAAATATCGACGATACAATTCACAACTTGATATTACCTCATCTCCCTTCAATTTCACCAGCCCCATGCTCTCTAACTTATAGGCTTGTCTTGACTCTAACTTTACACTTTTCTCTGATTCTACAACCTTTTTCATGGCCGCTATCAATTCCGGCTGCTTTTGAAAATACCCTAAGTGCCGACGCAGATGATCGCTATAAATTCCTGCTTGGGTAGCAGCTTCAGACAGCAATTTTTCTAAGGTTATCTCCTCACGTTGTAAGTGATAAAAAGCCAGTCTTACTAAAAAAGGATGTCCCCCAACTATCGCCATTAATTGTTTAATTTCCTCACTTTTTAAATCAAGTTGATGAATTTTTGCTAACTCCTGCACTTGCTTTTCTGTAAACTCTGGTAACTTAATTGGTAGTCCTACATTAAAAGGCGATCGATTGATATTTAATGGGATATAAACTTCTGTAGAGTGGGTGACAACTAATCGCAACCGCCGCCATATTTCCAGATTATTAGCTTCTTCGTGAAACTCTCGCAATAGTGGCAGAAAATCCCCGGCAATATCAGGATAATGAAAAACGCGATCGACTTCATCGAAAGCTATAACTAACGGACTATCTATTTTTTCTAACAAATGAGCCTGAAAATATGTAGTGCAGCTAATTTTACTGCCAATCTCTTCATCCCAATAATCATCTAGCATTGGTTGTAGTCCTAACTGCCGACTAATATTGGCACAAAGCCACCGCAAAAGTTTATCTAAATTAGTGAAAACTGTGGCTTCTGCTTGCTGCAAATTCAATCGCACTGTGCGATAGCCATAAGTCTCAGCATGAGCTAAAATTCTTACCATTAAAGATGTTTTTCCCATTTGATTCGGGGCTTTAATCCGAATTAGAGAACCGGCTTTTAAAATCTCTTTGTAACATTCAGATTCAATGGGTTGACGCTCAACATAAAATCGTGAATTTAGAGGAACTTGACCATCTGGATATTCTAGCGTTTCTGCTGATGTAGACGGTGAAGTAGGTCGCTGTTTTCTCTTTTCTGATTCTCTCTTTAAGGCTTCTTGAAATTTCTTTTTTGTTACTTCTTCTGGTAAGGCATTAGAAAGTTTTTCCCATAATTTACTACCAACATCAGCCCTAATATAGTTTACCGAATAACCGAGTTTTTCGGCAATTTCCTCGTAACTGTCACCATCCCAAGCACCTCGCAGCACTTTGACTTCAATATCACTCAGGTGACTGCCAGTTTTTTCATATACGGCTATATCGGCAACTTTTAATGCTTCATCCCAGGTGAATTGTGATTCTGAGTTCATAGTTTTTCCCGGTTTCACTACTTACATATCATATATCAATGGTGAATCGAAAACTATAGTTTGAGCGCAATCCTGACTTTTCCATACTTTTTTAGCAAGCCACCTGACTAAACCTGACTTTTTCTTCTTTATTCTAAGAACACCAGATGTTTTTAATTGGAGATATTACTTATTATTTCAACTTTATCGCTTCAAGATTACCTGGAAAGATATAAACCATAAACTGAGAAAAAAGTTAGCGCTAACTGACTTTTCTATTATTGAATTAATCAGGGAAAAACATGAAATTTACTATTTCAATTGTATCGCTTTTGATGCTAATCGCGGCGATCGCATCTACCTTGGGAATGCCAGGATCTCTAACTAAAATTACTCAAGAAAATAGCAACCACGCGAGTTGTACAGTATGCGATTCTTCAAACGGTAAAACTTGCTGTCCGCGATAGTAGTAGAGTGGGCGTTACCAGTAAACAATATTTTTCATTCTTAGCGTATAAACTCTGACAGCGCCCACCCTACAGAAGTACATTAAGAAATGCGTAGGCGTAGCCAGCCGTAGGAATCGGACTCCCCCATTCGCATAAAAATAGCCTTTCGCCGCTGATAGATATATAACAAGTGCTTAGGAGTCATCCACCAATGTTTAACCTAGCCAACATTTTCCGTATCCGAGTAACTAGAAACTCTTCTTCTAGTCAAAAAGTCGTTAACGACGATTTCCAAAAAGAAGCGATCGTTGATGAAACGATTTACCCCCGCCGCAGCGGTCGCGTCTATTTCCAAGCTACTTGGTGGCCGGCACGATGCGAAAAAAATGTTATCCTAGAACCGAATCAAATTGTTTATGTGGTTGGTATTTGCAATATCACCTTGTTGGTTGAACCAATAATACTTGAGTGAACAAAAGGGCGATTGCCTTGCTTTGAACTATACCTCAAAATTGGTGATTTTGGGGTATTTCTCCATGACTAAAAAACCATCATCTATAGTTTACAATATTAAAGGTTTGATGGCAAAATCTCCCAAGGTGACAGTAAAATTATTTTGCTGTTTAATTGCCACAAAATTAACCAGGGCTTCACTCGCAACTGCCACAGTTAACATCATTAAATTTCTCGCTAAAGGATAATCGCAAACGTCGTCATTTACTGATGAAGGAACCCGATAATTTTCGTTCCAAATTATCTCAGCATAATCAGTGGCTAAACCGACATGAAGACAGGGAATTGATTGATTAGCACAACAATCTTTTACGGCTTGTCGCCCGATACTGTTATCAAATGTATCTACAACTAAAGCACTATTAGCTAGTAGTTGATTTGCGTTGGTAGCTGTTAGTTCTTTTGATTGTCCATCCACCTTAATTCCTAGTGCGCGGTAAAGGTTATTGGCGAGAATTTTAGCTTTAAATGCACCGATATCTGAGCGATAATAGGGTTGAGTAGATAAGTTGCGTTCTTCAATGCGATCGCGATCGATTACTTTTAAATTTTCCCAGCCAGAACGAGCTAAATTTTCGGTAATATTTGCCCCTAAAGCACCCGCCCCACATACTGTTACTGATATTTTTTTCAGCATTGACATAACTGCCGGTGTTCGATACAATTGTTCGTGAAATAGGGTTGACATAATGGGTAATGGGTAATTGGTAATGGGTAATTGGTAATGAGTAATTGGTAATTTGACTTATCTAGCTTCAATTACTCCAACTAATGATTGTAAATCAAAATCTCTGTCCATTCCACTCAGACAAATACCGGAACTAACAACAGTTAGGTCATTTTTTGCAATAGCTGAAGTATGGCAATCGCCATTTCCAGTTGTCCACTCAACTAACCAATAATCATCGCGATCGCGAAACTCTCGCAACTGTCCCCCACCCAATTGTAACGCCTCCCGCAAACGATTTTCATCCCGTCGCTGCTGGAACTTTTCACTAAATTCCTCCGTCTGCTGTGCCACTAACTCGTATACAGTACGCATCTCCGGTGTCATCCCCTTAAAACGGACTTCTTGAGGAGAAATCACCTTTTTTAACGCCGATTTTAGTTCCTCAGATGGCAAAGGATCTGCCCGGCGATCGATCTCCTCAAACCACCAAGATTGACCATCATATCTAGCAATAATCACCTCAAACGCCCCACCTTCATTTACTAAATGAACCGGCAATGGTTTCGCCACACCAATCCGCTGTTTAACATCAGATTCATTAATCGGATAAGCCAACCAAGTTTGACTTTTTAAGGCGTAAGCTAATTGCAGGCGAATGGGAGTAAGAAGTTGCAAATACTCCGTTAATTGTGGCAAACTTGGTTCATCAACTACTTCCGCAACTTTTTCATTAACTGGCTGAAAAATTCCCCATCCTTCAAAATTACGCGGCTTCGGTTTAAAAGTATAAACCATCCCAGAGATCCGCGTCCGCACCCGTCCCCCGCTAGTGCAAGGTGCGAGAAACTGAGTATCGCGCAACTGCATTTCCTGTGCAGCCATTTGACTGAGAAGATTACGGATATTTGCCATCTATTTACCTCCCAAAATATTAAGAATTATAGAAAATCCTGATGACATCCAAATCATCTGGTATTAATATTAACACACTTCCTAGAAGTAAAATAAACCATCGCAAAAAACGCCAATATATACTATGATGACTCCAAAACTATTAAGAGTTGCATTGGCAACCGCAAGCGCCGCCTTGAGCTTAGTTTCCGTTCTTGCTATCTCAGCCAAAGCAGAGGAATATTATTTTACCATTCAGAATAACACTGATTTAGCTATTAGTCAGGTGTTCGTATCTGAAGATGGAACAAACTGGGGATATTTCACCTTGAAAAGTAATATTGCTCCCAAGACTGAAGGAGAAATGACCTGGGGTGAAAATACTAATCACGAAGCTTGTAGTCAATGGATAAAAGTAGGGTTTGAAAACGGAGATGTAACGAAGCCAGCCAAGTTTGACTTTTGTCAAAACCCTTCTTTAGTTGTTGATTAATAGTTTTAATACCATTTCTAAAAAAGT
>MBRE01000063.1:181137-190771 GCA_001698425.1 Oscillatoriales cyanobacterium USR001
AATTCGCCAAAATCTTCAAAAACCCGCCCCGAAGACTGTAGCATTAATTTAGAGAAATGGTATAAGTTGTTCTGCCGCTTAAAAATCTAGTTGATATCTAAAAGCTGAAGTTATATGACTTCAGCTTTTTGTATAATTTCATTTTAGGACTGAAAAGTTAAATAACTTGATGGATGCAAAATGGAAGTATAGAGCCGTACCTCAAACTCAGTAATTCATCAAGTTAAGGGTTGAAACGGAGAGGGTGGGATTTGAACCCACGTTAGGTCGCCCTAAAGTAGATTTCGAGTCTACCGCATTCAACCGCTCTGCCACCTCTCCAAAGGTTATTTGAGCTTGATTTTTGAGTATTAAACTCAATACTGAAATCTATCATACCACTATTAGCCAGGATTTGCCAATCTTTTTCTCTAAATTTGTAGCAGCACCACCCTAAAGTAAAGATTTATCGGCACCATCAGAGTCTAAAGTTGTCTTGAATCCCTCTGCTGGTGTCCAGATTAAAGCGCCATCTCTTCCCGTCCAAAATGTTTGAATACCAGATTGAGATAATTTTCCTGCTGTCTCTGGATCGATGGTTTTGGTGGATGCGATCGCGACTTCCGGTTTTATGCTTTGCAATAACTCAGTAGTTAAAGTGTCTCCTGACCACCAAAGTATGTCAATATCGCTAAGATTTCCCGTAGCAACTAATCTTTTTTGAGCTTCTGGTTCAATATTTCCTATTAACAACCAACTCTTTCCACTGATGATTAATTGTATCGCGGGTGCTGCGGCATCAATCAGTTGTAATTGTGCAGATTCTAAATTAATTTCATAATTAACTTGCCAAGGTAAATATACTCCTTTACGGGCTTGTATGGCACTAAGAAATGGTTGATTTGTTGTGTAGTAATTTGGTTGCGGTGCTGGATTATCATAAAATGTTTGAATTGGTAATCGTTCTAGTAATTTTGACCAACCTTTGCTCAAACCTAAATGGGAATTAGCCGCGATCGCAACGTTAATTTGATTGACCCCATGTTGCTGCAAAAATGGCAATATTGTAAATTTTACCGTATTTTCATCTCCACTATTAACCAGAATAATTTTCCCCCGATCTTGAATAACTAAAACCTGTTCCCCGGATGTTGCTAACACTGTTACTTGAAACAAATTAGCCTGAGTTTGCCAAGCGGGAATGACGATAATTCCAATAAATGCAGCTATAGCCAAAGGTAAAATTAGCCAAGAAAAATAATTGATAATTGGTAATTCTGATGAAACTGCCTTCTTCTTTTTTCCCTTTTCCTTCTTCCTTCTTCCTTCTTCCCTCTTCCTTCTTCCTTCTTGCCAAATTCCCCAAAACCAAACTAAGCAAATTATTCCATAAAGTGCGATTAGCTGCAATTCCGATAAACTACCAACGGCGACGGAATTTCCAGGTAGTTGAGAGAAGTATTCTGCTAACTGAATTAATCCTTGGGCTGGATAATGTAATAAGGATGCGATCGCGCTACCAGCGGTTGGCAAAATTAACGCTCCCAACGCACTAATCATCCCGCCAATGCTCACTATCCACAACAAAGGAGCCGTAATAATATTAACTAAAATACAGTAAGGTGATATAACATTAAAAACATAAAGTTGTAGCGGCAATACCCACACTGAGGCGGCAATTGGAACGGCAATTATTGATGAAATAGTAGGCGGTAGCCAATCTAACCATTTACTGAGTGTCGGGGAAGTAACTAATAATCCTAAAGTGGCTAAAAAACTTAATTGAAAGCCTAAATCCCAAATCCATAAGGGATTAAATAATAGTAAAATTGTGGCGGCTAACAATAATAAACCAAGGGGTTTAACTTTACTTTGCATTACTAAGGCAAATAAAGTGCCAAAACCCATTAAAGCAGCGCGACTTACTGAAGGTTCTAAACCTGTTAATCCGATTAATAAAAGTAACGAACTAACACCGCAAGTAAATTGTATTTTTGGGGAAAAACGTCGGGTTAAACTGATGACTAAAGCCAAAACCATAGAGACTTGAGTACCAGAAGCGGCGATCGCGTGGGCTAATCCTACCTGTACAAAATCATCGCGAATATCGTAAGGTAAATCTACTGCTTGTTTTCCCAAGGCGATCGCGCTGACAAGAGGACCTTCAGGTATACCTAAAGCCAGTACCTGCGATCGCACAATTCGCAGCCGTAAAGCCCACCATCCCCATTTATTAGGTGTTTGCGGTATGGGATTTAATTGACGACCTTTAAAGCCCGCAAAAGCCCCTTCTCTGGCCAAATACGATCTAAAATCAAAGGCTCCCGGATTTGATGGCGGTTGGGGTTTATAAAGAGTACCGGTAACTTCGATCGCATCCCCAGAATATAGCCCTGTAGTCTGAAGTAACGGCACTGTAACATATAGTTGACCGCTAACTCGGCGATTTACTTCTGCCGCACCTTTGCTACCATTAATTTCACTAACTTCAACTGTTTCTAACCAAAATTGCGATTTCCCAGAGCGAGTTAAACGCGGGGTACTAGCAATTTCTCCCCGCACAGTCACAACTATTTCCTCATTATTACCATTAGCAGCAATTAATTTACTGATATCATCAGCTGCCGGTTGTGGCGATCGCACTTGTAAATAAATACTAGCTAGAAATCCCACAATTCCTGCCATTAACCACAGCCATTTAGGGAAAGTTAAAAATAATAAAATAGGATTATCTATAGACTCTTGATTATCTTTTTGATTAGGCTTTTTCTGGAAACTTCGATTAAATTTTCGTAATAATCCCGGTGCCGCAAAAGATAACCCCGCACCCAAAGCAATAATCACTAAACCACCCCAAGGAACTACTGTTACCAGTAATCCAAGGATATAGGATAAACATAAAATAACACCCACCGATTGATTCATTTTGTTATTGGTTAACTGTTATTGGTTAACTGTTATTGGTTAACTGTTATTGTTTAACTGTTATTGGTTAACTGTTATTGGTTAACTGTTATTGGTTAACTGTTAACTGTTCAATAAATACTGTCCGAAGTATTGAACAGTTAACTGTATTTTAATCCTCGTCAGCATCAGGATCGATACCCATTGCCCGCAATTGTTCGGCCAGTCTCGCCGCTTTTAACTCGGCTTTTTCCGCCCGCGAACGCTCCTGTTCCGCCCGCGAACGTTCTTGTTCCGCCCGCGAATGTTCCTGTTCCGCCCGCGAACGCTCCTGTTCCGCCCGCGAACGTTCCTGTTCCGCCCGCAAACGTTCCTGTTCTCCCCGATATTTTTCTAATTCCGCTCTTTCCTCACCAGTTAACAACAAATTCCCCTCATTATCCCACCACCTTAACCAAAATTGAGATTGATTTTGGTAGCTTCCTTGCCAAAGTCCTAACTCCACTTCTAAAGCAGAAATAGGATAGTGACCTCGCTCATTTGGTTCTAGTTTCTGATAAGCCGGACCAACTAGACAATAAACCTCCAACTTGTCATTTTTCATTTCATAAATGCCATAGTAGGGAATGTGAATTATCTGCTCGTAAACCCAAAACTTCCCAGGTTTTTGAACTTCCCCTTCTTCTGTTACCAACAAAGGTGTTTTATCTCGCTCTTCCTCTCCATTCCCGCTGGCAAATTCCAACGCAATTAAAGGAGCTATATGTTCGCGCCATAGCACATAGGAACGGCGATATTTTCCCTTCGCTGGACGGGCTGGAACGTTCGGTACATAGAACCAGTCAGGGCATTCTGCACCTTTTTCTGGGGGTTCAGTTTCTCGCCAATAAATACCAGAATCTTGTCCAATACAGTAACTACCATCGGGATGTCGCCGCTGCAAAACAGGCCTGATAGAATCAGTTAAAATTATGCTCTGGGGATGCTCCTGAAAATTTTTCACAAAAGTACCATCAGACTCCGGTAGTTGTGTATGATCTGGGAATTGAGCAGGTATATCTGTCTCAGTTAATGTCTCAGTTAATATCTCAGTCATGCTGTTACAATGAAGAAGGAAGAAGGAAGAAGGAAGAAGGAAGAAGGAAGAAGGAAGAAGGAAGAAGGAAGAAGGAAGAAGGAAGAAGGAAGAAGGAAGAAGGAAGAAAGAAGAAGGAAAAATAGTTAGACTGGTGGGGTTTTATTCATCCTTATTTTATGTTTAATTAGGTGAATTTACTTGACTTCGACTTTTGCTAATTTATCCAGGGGAAAACCTAGCTGTTCTCGCTGTTCTAAATAAAGCTGAGCCACTCGCCGTGCTAAGTTACGAATTTTGCCAATGTAGCGGGTGCGTTCCGTTACGGCAATTACGCCTCTGGCATCGAGCAAGTTGAAAGTATGAGAACATTTTAGCACGTAATCCAAGCTGGGTAAAACTAACTTTTTCTGCGTTAGTTGTTCGGCTTCTTGTTCATAAAGTCCAAACAATGTAAACAGTAATTCTGGATTTGAGGCTTCAAAGTTATAAGTGCATTGTTCAATTTCTCCTTGAAGGTGAACATCGCCATAGGTTAAGTTATCTGTCCATTGAATTTTGGTGATAGCATCAACTTCTTGTAAATACATTGATAGCCTTTCTAAGCCATAGGTAATTTCGATGGAAACTGGGCGACAATCAATGCTACCGCACTGTTGAAAGTAGGTGAATTGGGTGATTTCCATGCCGTCTAACCAGACTTCCCAACCTACGCCCCAAGCGCCTAATGTGGGTGATTCCCAGTTGTCTTCTACAAAGCGAATGTCGTGGGATTCGGGGCGAATTCCTAATGCTCTGAGGGAGTCGAGATAGAGTTCTTGAATGTTATTAGGGGATGGTTTGATGATGACTTGATATTGATAGTAATGTTGGAAGCGATTGGGGTTTTCTCCGTAGCGTCCATCTGTGGGCCGGCGACAGGGTTCGACGTAGGCGACGGACCAAGGTTCGGGGCCAATTGCTCTTAAAAAGGTGTGGGGGCTCATGGTTCCTGCGCCTTTTTCGGTGTCGTAGGGTTGGGCGATTAAGCAGTTGCGATCGCTCCAGAATTTATGTAAGGTGGCAATAACTGATTGAAAATTCACGGGTTTGTGGGTTTATAGATGGTAAGTAAGGCAATCAATTTATTTAACCACAGTTCAAAAGTTGTCGCTGTTATTTCACGGATACATATTTTGTGTTGATTGTCAATCATAATTCGGAAAAATTACTTGGGCGCGTTATGTAAATTTTTGTAAATATGTTGAGGGGTTAGACCCCTCATGGTGCTATATTGATTTAGTAGATGCACCCTGATGGCTTTCCCGCTCCAATGGAGCGGGAATTTTATTTGAGCCAATCCTCATTAACTGAGATTAAACCTCTTCCGCCTCCCCACTCTCACGCTTCAGCGGCCGCTTATAAGTAAAGGTAAAAGGCGTTGGTTGGCGGCGTAAGGATAACTGGGCTTATTATGACGATCTAAATTTTAGTTTGAGTGCTCCTGAAGGACATTTACCTGCGATCGCGTGGCGTAAACGTGCGTGTTACGGTATGGGTAAGAGTATGGCCTCTGAGAATTTTGTATTTTTTACTTCGAGACTTTTAGCTTGCGATCGCGTTGTCTAGTATCGTTGAATATCTCATTGGTAAACCCCAAGGGATTGTCGCGATCGCCTCGCCTACTTTTGCAAGAGGTTTAGTAATTACAGTTAATGCGTTATTAGATACCGGGTTTGCTGACTGGTTAGCTATATTAAAGAGCGAATGTTAATTTTTTACTTTCTAGGCTCCGATCGATTATATATTCTTCATCATTTTCTAAGCGTTCGATATCAAGAAAAATGATTTGATTTTTCCCCAAGTCTTCCACTAAAATCATAGAAAAAGGATTTAATGAATCATCCGATATTAAGCACTTACAATGTAGCAATCGGCAAAGTTTTTCTATATCTTTTAAATCTATGTTATCAGCTAACTTGGCGTTAAGTAAATAAACAGAGAGTTTTTCGACAAATTCTCCTTTAATTGGCTGTCTTTCGCAGATAATTTGTGTGTGTTCGTTGCTTTCAGATGTGGCTATGTCTTCAACAACTGCGATCGCATTTGCAGGGAGACTGAATAACTCAGAAAGTGCGATCGTTATTGCTTCTGAGGTGAGTGGGCGATCGATTAGAATTTCTTGCCAAAGCATAATCTACTCTCCTTGTGTTGTTTGCCATGCTATAAGCGCGGCTTGTCTTTGTTCTGGGTATGCTCCCATTTTATCTAAAATTTCTCTAGCTATCTTGCAATCTGTAAGATATAATGTTAACAAAACAGGAAATAAAAGGAGAGAATATGACACAAATAACCAATCGAATCAAAGTACCGCCCGGTCAGCGAATCTTGCGCGATCGCTCCCCTTTTTCTCCTGAAGAGTTAGCTAAACGTAAGGCAGAAAGTCACGCCTTTGCTGAACGCTGTCGGCAGATATTTAGGCGAGTTTCACCAGAATTAATTGCAAATCATTACGATTGGGCTATTATGATTGAACCTGACAGCGGGGATTATTTTATCGATCGCGATCCCGATGTAGCTTTCCAGAAAGCTCGCGAAAAGCACCCAATAGCAATGATTATGGAAATGCGCCTGAATGAAACTGGGGCTTGTGGCAGCTTATGATTGAAGGCTATTTTGGCACAAAAGGTGAGCTATATTTTGAGATTGAATTGATAGCTGCTGACGGTTCAGCGATCGCAGTTAATGCGTTATTAGATACCGGGTTTACTGACTGGTTAGCTATGAATACTCAAGATATAGATAGCTTGGGATGGTCATATATTCGTTCGCGGGAAATGTACACAGCAGGGGGAGATGCAGAGTTTAATCTCTACGCTGGTACTATGATCTTAGACGGTCAAGAATTTGCAGTTCCCGTTTTAGGCGGTGAAGAAATTACTGAATTTTTAATCGGCTTGCAGTGGTTAGAAACACGACGGCTGGTAGTAGATAGAAAGGCAGGTTTGCTAACACTAGATTAGGATTCCATCACCTTTTCCCTCATCCATCCTACCATATTGTCGATTAAATTTGGCTGCGAAGGTGAAAAGGTGGGTAAGGAAATGTCCGCTGCGTCGCACACTGCACAAATGAAGCCATCAAATTTACTTAAAGCCTTGAGGAAGGTATTGCTAAATACTGTCGCGTTTTCCGTCCCAGTTTGGGAATCGTAGAAGATTAAAAGGGGAAAAATATCGCTTTCTATCCTCAGTTCATCCCAGTAAGTTTGCAGTTCTGCGAGGGTTTTGGGTTTGCTATCTTGACTCTTGGGGCAACCTTGCAAGAGCATTTCACTGTATATTTTGGCGGCGGGGTTATCGGGGTCGAGAAATTTGTTAATGTCGATCGAGATGGGTTGGAGATGATGGGATAAGTTGGCATCGTTATTGATGGCTCTGGCAATGTCTTGGGGGAAAGTTTGCCAGTTGAGGGTGATTGTGGTTGGGGTGACACAGGCGGCGGTGGTTTCTAAGACTTCGGGATGGGGTGTGGTAAGGGGATGATGCCATGCTTGATAGAAGGTAGGGTAAGGGAGGTTTTGGGCACAATGCCAGAGAACTTTGTAGCAACACTTGAATCTATCAGAATCATTTTTGTAAGTTTCATCTGATAAGGAATCTTTTAAAGCACTTACAACTCCTCCTATTTCCCTAGATTTAGATATTCTTAATATTTTTTCTAAACTATATGGTGCGTTAATTAGTATTAATTCATCCTGACAAGGAGTACGGATTAACTGAACTAAAGTTGCTAGGGCTTCTGGGTATTTTTTGTATATTTTTCCTAAGCTTTCGGCTGATTGCCACCGGATAAAAACATCCTGAGAAGTGTGAATTAAATTGACCAAATATGCGATAGCAATTGGATTATTTTTGTCGATTTTTAGTAAGCTGTATGCTGTCCAAAACTGTTGTGATTCATCGTTACAAGTATGAATCAATTCGACTAGCGTTGCGATAGACACTGGATTATTTTTGTCGATTTCTCCCAACATTTGTGCTGCTTGTCTTCTGGGTTCTTCAAACTGAGAACTGCGAATTGATTCGACTAGCGTTGCGATGGCTATTGGATTATTATTGTCGATTTCTCCTAAGTTTTTTATCGCTAACCACCAGGTATTATTAGAGGTAGAAGTACGAATTAATTTGACTAATACTGCGATAGCTTTGGGCTTATATGTGTCGATTTTTCCTAAGCTATATGCCGCTTCTCGCCTGGTATCCTCATCTTGATAAGAAGCAATTAACTCTACTAAAGCTGCGGTGGCTTCTGGATTATATTTTGCAATCTTACCTAAGCTTTCTACCGCTTGTCTCCGTGTTATTTGATCCTTAGAAGTGCTAATTAACTCTACTAAAACTGCTATAGTTTCTCGGTTTTCTTTGTCAACAATTTCGCCTAAACTATAGGCTGCGTTACTCCGGGTAACTTCATCTTGAGAATTGCGAATTAACTCGACTAAAGCTACGATGGCTTCCGGGTTATTTTTGTCTATTTTCCTTAAGATTTCTACCGCTTGTAACCGGGTAGATTCATCTTGAGAATTATGGATTAACTCGACTAAAGCTGCGATGGCTTCCGAGTTATTTTTGTCGATTCTGCCTAAACTATCTGCGGCCAACCACCGATTCAATTCATTTTGAGAAGTGCAGACTAATTCAGCTAATACTGTGATTGCCGCTGGATGATTTTCGCCGATTTCCCCTAACCTATATATCGCTTGCCTCCGCATATCTTCATACTGAGAATTACAGATTAACTCGACTAAAGCTGCAATCACTCTTTCCCTATCCGTTTCTTTTAAAACTTCTATCGCTCCGTCTACAATTGGATCGATAAATGTCTGCAACTCTTGTTTCTCAACATTAAAATAACCAAATCCCCACTCAATAATCTCTGCTAATATCGCATCAGCTAGGGAACAATCCTTAAACTCAGCAATCAATACAGCAGCTAGAAAATAGGCTCGACACCCATAAAAATCTTTGCAGCCCTCATCAAACTCTACTAACGCCTTAATAAACCCTTCCTTCTGCTCAATTAAAACATCATCCCGCCCCACCCATAACAACATTACCTCTTTCCACCGCCGCTCAAAAATCCGATAAATCCCCAACTGTGGATTACCTGGTACATGATTCAAAAAAAAGTCCCAATCCTTAATTTCCCTCGCAGCAAAATACTCCTGAAACGTGGGATGAAAAAACGCATAAACCGCTTCATCCGTCTTCGCATCTCTATCAACCAAATTCAGCCACCCCAACTGACAACCTAACTCAAATCCAGATTCTCCCATAAGCTGAATTGCCCAACTTTCTCTTAACCGAAACCGGCTCTCACTTTCAATTCCTGCTTTTGCCAATTCTCCCAGCACTTGATTTAACTGCTGTCGCTGTACCCGCGTTGTCGAGTGTTGCTCTTGTTTCCACTCATAAAAGTAGCGAATAAACCGCTCGTAGAGCATCGCCTGAGTTTCCGGCAACTCCTCATCAGGACTTAAATAAAACGTCTGGCACAACAGCGCTAATCGCAAGGGATTTCTGACTAAATTATAAATGTTAGCCCGGTTGGATTCCTTTAATTTTGCCAGTAATTTTTCTGCCCGTTTAACCCCCCCTAACCCCCCCTTGTTAAGGCAGGGCTGTTTCATTCTCG
>MBRE01000064.1 GCA_001698425.1 Oscillatoriales cyanobacterium USR001
AACGCTCCTATCGACTCTAACAGTAGCTCTGTAAAAAATGGTACTGCTTCAGGTATATTGACAATTACCTGAAGTGCTACTACAGGAGTATCATCATCATTGATTATAGCACCATAGCGACGAAATTCATTGTCCACTTCTTTAGTAATTTTTTCTCTAATAAAAGTCGGAATATTTGAGTTATCAACGAATGGACTTTTCGTTAAATTTTCGATAAATTTAGCCTCTAGTAATTCCCCAGTTTTGGTGTTGATGCCATCCGCCCATATTTCTACTTCAGAATTTTTTACCCTAATTTCTTCGGAACCGCAGTGTTTAATTTGAAATAGGTAATTATTATTATGAGTAGGAGTCGATCTTCGGGGAAAATCTTGAGTCCAATTTTCGATGCGATCGCTGAGATTATCTGTATGATTCAGGCCATTAGACACTCGATCGTCCGCTAAAGTTTTGGTTTGGGTTTGAGATTGTATTATATTAGATTTTACCACAACTAGAATGATCGCGGACAAAACAGTTTGTAAAGGCGATCGCTCTTGTGGGAAAGGAAGAAAAGCGATCGTTGCGACATAGTTAACGTCGGATATTGTGATAAAACTTTGCATAAAGCATCCCATCGTCAGTCCTATTCAATCCAATTTCGGTTTTTCTACAGATAATATAATAATCATTTTTCAATTTTTGATTGTTTATTAAAATCTAAAACAAATATGCTATAAATTATTTATATTTCTTAATGATTCTTTACCAAATGTTTGTTACCAACTCTGGCGCAACCAAAATCAAAGATTTCTTCAAAGAAAAAGTATTTTTTGGGAATGAGCCCACACCTGAGCTAATTGCCATACTACTTGTTTACTTCGTTCAAGGGATTTTAGGACTAGCACGTTTAGCCGTCAGCTTTTTCATCAAAGACGATCTAGGCATGAGTCCGGTTGAAGTATCGATCATGCTGGGCATCGCCGCCCTACCTTGGACAATTAAACCATTATTCGGCTTTATGTCCGACGGATTGCCAATTTTAGGCTACCGCCGCCGCCCTTACATCATCTTATCAGGATTTTTAGGATCGTTAGCTTGGATTGGGTTCGCAACGGTGGTACATAGCCCTTGGGCTGCCACAGTCGCAAATATCCTGAGTTCGATTTCTGTTGCTTTCAGTGACGTAATTGCAGATTCCTTAGTTGTGGAAAGAGCAAGAGAAGAATCAAACAGTGATGCCGGTTCTTTGCAATCTCTCAGTTGGGCAGCATCAGCATTTGGTGGATTAATTACCGCCTACCTGAGTGGTTTTCTCCTACAACAATTTAGCCCCCAAACTATCTTTTTAATTACCGCTTTTTTCCCGCTCATTGTATCAGCCGCAGCCTGGCTAATTAACGAAGAACGAGTCACATCACGCCCTAACTTTGACACTATTAAACAACAATTTCAACAACTGCGTCAAGTAGTTAGCAAAAAAGTTATTTGGTTGCCGGCGGTATTCATGTTCATCTTACAAGCTACCCCAAGTGCTGACTCGGCTTTTTTCTTTTTTGTGACTAACGAGTTAGACTTTGAACCAGAATTTTTGGGGCGGGTAAGCTTAGTGACAAGTATTGCTTCTCTCGTCGGTGTCTGGCTATTTCAACACTTCTTTAAGTCTATCTCTTTTCGGGTGATGTTTGGCTGGTCAATAGTAATTTCAACTGCCTTGGGATTGACTACTTTACTGCTAATTACTCATGCTAACCGCAGTTTAGGAATAGATGACCATTGGTTTAGTTTGGGAGATAGTATGATTTTGAGAATGGTTGGGCAAATTGCATATATGCCGCTGCTGGTTTTGTCTGCTCAATTGTGCCCAGAAGGGGTAGAAGCTACTTTATTTGCTTTGTTAATGTCCGTACTTAATTTAGCAGGATTAGTTTCTAATGAATTGGGTGCATTGCTGACACATTGGCTGGGAGTAACTGCAACTAACTTTGACAATCTCTGGTTATTAATTTTGATCGCCAAGCTATCGCATCTTTTACCATTACCATTTTTGGGTTTGTTGCCATCTGTCAATATTGAGTCAGAACACGAAGAAGGCTATCATTCATCTGTACCAATTTTAGAGCCAGAGCTTGCTAGTTCTACACATCTAGGGCAGAATTTTATGCCTGACTTTTTTACCGATCTAGTGCCAATAATTCCATCCGAAAAAATTGCTAAAAGTTCAGAAAATTACAAATAATTACTCTACTATGACGCAACTAAAAACTTCCGAAATCACATCCTACGATCGCCAAGACTGGGAACGAGGCTATGAGTCTCAACCCCAAGAATATGATTACTGGATCGATGATATTGAAGGTGAGATTCCCCCTGATTTGCAAGGTACTTTTTTTCGTAATGGTCCTGGTTTATTAGAAGTCAATGGACAAAAGATTCATCATCCCTTTGATGGTGATGGGATGGTTTGCGCGATCGCCTTTAACAATGGTCGCGCTCATTTTTGCAACAAATTTGTCCGCACAGAGGGCTATATCGCCGAGCAAAAAGCAGGTAAAATTCTTTATCGTGGCGTGTTCGGTACTCAGAAACCAGGAGGGTTTTTCACAAATATTTTTGATCTGAAACTCAAAAATATTGCTAACACTAATATAATTTACTGGGGCGGTAAATTGTTAGCACTTTGGGAAGCCACAGCCCCCTATCGCCTCGATCCTTACACCTTAGAAACTTTAGGATTAGATGACTTAGATGGTGTATTAAAACCCAATGAAGCCTTTGCTGCTCATCCAAGAATTGAGAAAGGTAAAAATGGCAAAAGCGATCGCCTAATAAATTTTGGTGTCAAAGTAGGATTGTCCAGTACAATCACTATCTACGAGTTTGATACTGATGGGAAATTATTGCACAGTCACGCTCATTCTTTCCCCGGTTTTGCCTTTCTACACGATATGGCAATTACCCCCAATTATTGCATATTTTTCCAAAATCCTCTGGTGTTTAATCCTTTGCTTTTCATTTTAGGATTGCGGGGTCCGGCGGAATGTCTTAAATTTATGCCTAATCATCCAACTCAAGTAATTTTGATTCCTCGAAATGGCAATCAAGAAGAAGTAAAAGTGTTGGAAGCCGTTCCATGTTTTGTCTTTCACCATGCTAATGCTTGGGAAGAGGAAGGGGAGATTTTTGTCGATTCTATTTGTTATGAATCATTCCCAACTTTGGAATCAGGCAGCGATTTTCGAGAACTTAATTTTGATAGCGTACCTGCCGGTGAGTTGTGGCGTTTTCGGCTGAATTTACAGCAAGAAACAGTAGAAAAAGACGTAATTGAAAGTCGGTGTTGTGAGTTTCCGGCTTTACCTCCTGAGCGTGTGGGGCAGCCTTATCGATATCTTTATATTGGTACTGCTAATGCTGAATCTGGGAATGCTCCTTTGCAGGCAATTTTAAAGATTGATTTAGTTAGTAAGGATCGTCAAATTTGGAGTGCTGCACCAAGAGGTTTTGTAGGAGAGCCTGTTTTTGTACCGCGAAATTCTTTTAAGAGTGAGGACGATGGCTGGTTGCTAATATTAATGTATGATGCGGTTAATCATCGTTCCGATGTGGTGATTTTGGATGCTCTTGATATTAGCAAAGGGCCTGTGACGAAATTACATTTGAAGCATCATATTCCCTATGGTTTGCATGGTAGTTTTGTGTCAGATATTGTGCATAGGGGATAAGGGCGATGCCTGCGGCTGGCTACGCCTACGCGATTTTTCCTAACTGATTCAGCAAGCCCTAAATAACTTGATGATTTGGTTCGTAGTAAGCGCTTTAGCGCTAAAGCGCTTACTACAAACAAGCAAATTATTTATAGCAGCTGCTATAACTAAATCCCAGTAGCAGTAAAAGCCGCCCAATGATAAGGATTAGCAAAAGGACAAGGTTTACGATTACGAGTTTGTTGTAAAGATGCTTCGGCAATCAAACGCGGTCCCTGGGGAAGTTGAGCAAAAATCTCAGTAATTTGAGCTTGAAAATTGTTCACCAAAACCTCAAATTCCTCGCTAGTTAAATCTCGCAACCATTTCTGAGCAGAATTAAGTGCGATCGCGACATCTCCTATCTGTAACCTGGCACAATGACCGAGATTATCATAAAACTTGCTCATTAAAAACAAAGTTGAAATATCGCTAACTTTCCAAAAGCTACTAACTACACTATCAGTACCAGCATACATTAACCCCGCCGCTAAACTTACATAATCGCTCATCTCTTTGACATCTCCAGCACCAGTTTCACTAGCCGAAATTGTAATTAATCGGAATTGACGTAAATCCAGATTAAAAATTTCCTCAAGTGTTAAAGATTCATTACCCAAAAATAAAGCAGATTGCAAAGGCGAACTAAAATTTAATAAACCTGTGACCGCAAAATGCAGCCCTATTCCCTGTTGTTCTCTTTCAATTTGCCCTTCACCAAGTAAACGGATTCCACCGCGAGTATCGCGACTAGCAATTAATTCATCCAGGGCATCTTTTGCGCCATTACTATCTCCCAAAATTTGTGTATTGGGAAATATGCGATCGATTGTAATCAATTCCAAATTGCTGTAAATTAAATCTTTACTAAAGTTTTGAACCCCAAACCATTCTCGAATGGGTAAAGTAGCCCGTAGATGGCGCGGTTCATTTTGTTTCAAACGCAAAAATTGAGCATTTCCAGCATAACGAATACCCCGCGAAAATCGGTCAATTAAAGAAGGGGCTAAGGGATAGGGGCTAGGGGCTAGGGAAGAGTCTTTGCTATTCTCTTCTCCCAAAGGTAAAGCATGAATAGGCATTAAATGTAAAAATTGATGCCCAATTACAATTAATTGATTGCAATGTTCTGGTATATATTCCAGAATGCGATCGATTTGTAATAACTCCGCAGCCCGCGCCAATCTAGCCGTAAGTTGATTAACCCAGCGGCCTTTTTGTTCTGAATATGCTGTCAAATACTCCTGGGCAAAATTTTCTAAATCTGAGACATTTTCGGCGGAATAAACCCAAACAAAAGGATGTGCAGATTCAGGAATAATTATGAAACAAATTAACATTTCCCCTAAACTTGCCCACTCAACGATCGCACAATTCCGATCCGGCAATAATTCTTGAATTTGCTCAAAAGTAATGGGTTCAACCTTTTGAGTGAGACTAAAATATGGATCGATCGGTCGAATTTCTGCATCAATTAATCGATCCAATTGTTGCCACAATTGATTTAAACGAGTAAAATCTACACTTAAAGGCATTGAGGAATTATTCAAATCCGGGTTTTCCATCGCTAAAAGCTGACCATTAGCATCAGGCCTCGAGCGATCGATCCGCTGCTGCTCCGCCGCAATTTTCTGCCGCAGCAAAGACAATTTATCTTGAACTGATAGCGGAAATACACCTTTCGGGGTTAACGAACAGTTAACTAAGAGTTCTACCAAACCATGACCTTTATAGCGAGTTATATACTCTAAAGCTTTAGCATAATAATGGGATTCCCTAGTCGCTAATTCCAGACACACCTCTACCAGAGATTTGTAAAGCATTACCCAAATTTTAGCAAATTTTTCTTTGAGGGTATTGGCTTCACTAGAACTGTTATTAGTAGATTCTCCTCGGATAAATTCCACAGTTTCGATCGCCGAAACAAAAGTATAATAAGCATGGACAAATTCGCCTTGACTTTGGTAAGCAAAACCTTGATAAAACAAAGTTTTGGCATGACTGTGAGGGTGATCGTCTCGCGTGTAAACTTCCAAAGCATTCTGATATGAATCTATTGCCATGCTCAAGTTAACAGACTTGCTTTTATTCATTAATTCAGTGTAAGCACGTCCGAGATAACTTTGTAACATTGCCCAGCGTTCGGGAGCAGAAAATCTGGTATAAACTTGGAGAGCATTTTGATAGCAGGCGATTGTCGTTTTGATATTGCGAACTTTTTCTCCTTTTTTATGTTCGCTTAAAGCTCTACCAAGATAAGTTTGCAACATTGCCCAGCGATCGGGAGATTTCGCCTTAGAATATACTTGCAAAGCTTTTTGATAGCAAGCGATCGCCGCTTCCAAATTATTCGCCCGATCGCCTTTAATTCGTTGATTATAAGCCTTACCAAGATAAGTTTGAATCATTGCCCAACGTTCGGGAAACTTCGCTCGACTATGCACTTGTACAGCATTACGATAATAACCGATCGCCGTTTCCAAATTATCTGCCCTTTCCCCTTTCACCCGCTCGCTAAATGCCCTCCCCAAATTACTTTGAGTTGTTGCCCACTCGCGCGGGAAATTCTCGCGAGTTCGCACCTGCAAAGCCCTTTGATAACACTCGATCGCCTTCTCCAAATTATCGGCTCGATTTCCTCGCAATCTTTCACTATAAGCATTCGCTAAATTATTTTGCGTCGTCGCCCAACGTCGCGGAAAAGACTTACGATTATAAACTTGTAACGCACTTTCATAACACGCGATCGCCAACTCTAAATTATTCGCAATATCCCCTCGCAAACGACGACTATAAGCCCGCCCCAAATTATTTTGCGTCGTCGCCCATTCCTTCGGAAAAGTATCGCGAGTTCGCACTTGCAAAGCATTTTTATAACAACCAACAGCAACTTCCAGATTTTGCGAAGTAGAACCCTTAATCCGATCGCTATAAGCATTACCCAAATTATTTTGTAACGTCGCCCATTGTTCCGGGTACTCTTCAGGAGTTCGCACCTCCAAAGCATTCATAAAACAAATAATCGCCCGTTCTAAATTCTGCGCCCGATCTCCTTTAATGCGATCGCTATAAGCATTACCCAAATTATTTTGCAACGTCGCCCACTGCTCCGGGAACTCCTCACGAGTGAAAATCCCCGACACCACCTCATAACCCACAATTTCAATCTCCCGCTTCTCCTGCTCCCGATTCCCCGCCAAAGGAAACCGCCCAACAATCATACTCAAATTACCAATTTGAGCCGCAATCCGCCTGGCCTGAGCAGGTTCCGCCGTCGATAAAATCGCATTTGCCCAATTTCTTAACAATTGCGCGAAATTTTGATCCAGCTTATCCAAATTAGCCGAAAGCAACGGGTAAACCGCTTGCGCTTCAGGATTATAAGTTACCGCCTGCAATAATTCCCCCAGAAAAGTTAGATACTGTTCGCCAGTTACAGCCCCAGCAATATTATCTTTTCCCGCAGTGATAGACTCTTCCAACGGAGCCACAAGATTTTGGAAAAATTTAGCAGCATTCACTAACCCCTCTTGCGTCAGAGACGGCACTGCCAGGTACAGCGTTTTTACCAACCCATAATCAATTAAGTCTGAGTCGGTACTCAAAATTAATTCTGTTCCTGTATCGCTAGAAAAATCCAATAACACTCGGAGCATATTAAAGTAAATAAAGTTAGTAAAGGTAATCAGTTTTTAATTTTGCATTTAATTGTTAATGCCTGAGAGCGAAGCGGAGATATTCTGGTATTGTACAAAAGCCATAGTATTATTTTGTGTCCCTTCGGGTCGCGATCGCAACCTCCAATATTATCTCAATCAGGATTTATTCGACTTAAGGATGGACAGAGTTTTTCACATCAAATTAAAACTGCCATACCCGCGACCAAACCCAACAACAATATCTCCCATTACCGTTTTAGTAAAAGATGCTCAGATACCTTTGCCATTGGTCATAAAAATTAATTATAATATTGGAATATGATGAGGGGTGATACCCCCCGTATGTCTTAAGAGAGATGACGAATGGCAAGAATCAAATAAAACCCCCCGAAGAACTTAATCAGGCTGAAAAAGAAAAATTTCTTAGCAAGCCTGAATTAATTCCTGGGAATTTCTCTCCCTGTAAGTTCACAATCTTTCTTTTGACAGAATTAGCAAACCAGGGCTTGCCAACACCGAAGACTCAGCAGTTTGCCATAGAGGAAAAAAATATGAGTGGAAATAGCGTACACATCAAAAGGTTGTTAGAAACAAAACAATGCCAAGGAGGACATCTTAGCGATGCTAATCTGTCCAGATTAAAGCTCAGTGGCGCTAATTTGACAGGAGCCAATCTTAGCTTTGCCAATCTCAACGGTACGGATCTCAGCGGAGCTAATTTAAGCGGTGCAGACATGAGTTTTGCCAACTTGGTATCTGCTAATTTAGCCAATGCTGACTTAAGTGGCGTTGACTCTAAGGGAATTAACTTTTTTGATGCCAATTTAAGCGGTGCTGAATTAAGCGGTGCTGACTTGGGTTTTGCCAATTTAGTTAATGCCAATCTGGTTAATACCAATTTGAGCGGTGCTGATTTAGTTGGCGCTAACTTGGTTGGGGCAAATCTGAGCGGTGCTAATCTGAGCGGTGCTGACTTGGGTGGTGCTAATTTGGGGAGTGTTAAGTTGGTGGGCGCTAATTTGCTAAATGCCGATTTGAGAGATGTCAGGTTAGTTGGCGGGGATTTAACTGATGCGGATCTTCGAGATGCGGATCTCCGAGATGTGAATCTTTTGAATGCAAATTTGAGCGGTGCGAATCTAAATGGGGCAAATCTCAGCGGTGCAAATCTCAGTGGCGTGAATCTCAGTGGTACTAATATGGAGAATGCTATTGGGCTTTACATGGACAATCCTATAGAATTGCGACGCACTGAACCACGAAAATCCAGTGTTACGCAGTCGGTTTTGTCCTACATGAGTTTACCGCAAGCCAGCGGGCCGTCTTCTGCACCCCAAAATTCTACTTCTTTAAACGGGACTTTACCTCGTTTGGGATGAGGGAAAAGGGTAAGGTTTTTGGCATTGCGGAATTGGAGGATGAAATCTGTAGGGGTAATGCCCCGTGCTTACCCCTTGCTTACCGCTTACTTATACCAATTCTCTAAATTAATACTACAGTCTTCGGGGCGGGTTTTTGAAGATTTTGGTGAATTGCAGTGATTGTTGGCGAACCCGCCCCTACCCAAATTGTTGCAAACTTTTTTAGAAATGGTATTACCCCTTGCAACTCCTTAATGAAATTTCTAGGCGAACACTCATTAGAATTTTTCCTAAGTGGTTTTGACCTGTTTTGTTACTACCGCAACCCCAATAATAGTCTGTAGGTGAGTCTTCTACGATCGCGCGATCGCCTGTAGACAAAAGAATCCCTTGAATATCAACATGGGTGACAAACTTAGTTAAAACTCCTGCTCGCATAATTGCAATTTTCACCTCTTCCCAATCAGGACGAAGTTGTAAACTGGGATCTCTGCCTAAATTTGCTGCTTCCTGTGCTGTTTTGGCCGATCGAATTAGATCGATTAATCTTTCATTGACACTACCAACAAATTTTTGAGCTTGATAGTAGTGTTCTACTGTCAACCAATCTTGACCATTTAAGTAAATGCTATGGGGTGAAAAATTAGAAAAACAGCCATAAGGTGCTTCTACCTTATAAAAGTAAATAGTCATTGGCGTAGCATGGGGATTTAAGCTTTTTCTGGGGCGGTTTCCCCTTGCCCGCCCTATATTTTGAGTTTTTATTTAGGAATAGAAATTAAATAATTAGCTTGTTTGTAGTAAGCGCTTTAGCGCTATGAGCGCTTACTACAAACCAAATCATCAAGTTATTTAATTTTCATTCCTTAGTAGTCTAAAAAGGCATTAAACGCTTAATAGCACGATTAGCAATATCAGCATATTGTAGTTCTCCACAAAGGATTTTACTCATTACTTGGGTAGCCACTGGTAGTTTAATACCTGCTTTGTAAGCAACTCCGGTAAACTGATAAAATGCACCAGCTAAACGATTAGCCCAAACCATATCAGTTCCCCATTCTTCGTTGATAGTTTGTGTGTATTTTTCTAGCGCATCACTTACACCACCTAACGCTCGATCGATGGCTTCTGCTGCTTTTACTCCGCTAAAAATTGCAGGTCTAATTCCTTCACCGGATAGGGGATCTGCTAAGGCTGCGGTTTCGCCTGCAAGGATGGCATTTTGAGTATGGAGTTTGCGATCGCCATCCCACAAACACAAGGAAGATTCATAAATCTGACTATTTTTTACGTCAATGCCTTCGGCTGTAGCATAATCAGTTAAAATGTTTTTCAGATTTTTAGGATCGTCTCCTTTCAATGTAGCTATACTAATTGAACACCCACCAGCTTTGGGGAATTTCCAAATATAGCCTTTTTTAACTGTGCCGAAATCAAAATTGAGCGTGTCTTCAATTTTACTATGTGTTGATTCTAAGAATGCACTTAAATGACGTTTAGGCTCTTTAAATCCCAACCATTTAGCCATTGGTCCGGTAACTCCATCAGCTGCAATTAAATAGCGACCGATCGCAGGCTCGCCACTGGTATTAACTTGCCAAGATGAGTTTTTAAACTCAATTCCTTTAACTTCTGTAGCCGCACGAATTTCCGCACCAAGACTTTGAGCTTGTTTAATTAAAAAATCATCAAATTTTCCACGATCCACCATCCACATTGATGTTTCTATATTAACTTCAACAGCATCTTCTCGCTTCCAAGTGTAGCGAATTTTGTTCGCTTTCAGGGAAATAGCCGGAGTAAAGTCAAAGTCAAACCATTGAGCGATCGCGGGAGAAATACCCCCACCACAAGGTTTAAATCGAGGCAAAGATGCCTTTTCTAGTAACAAAACGGAACGACCCCGTTTAGCTAAATGATAAGCCGCTGTACTTCCCGCAGGGCCAGCGCCCACAATAATACAATCAAACATTTTGTTATTTGTTATTTGTTAACTGTTATTTGTTAACTGTTATTTGTTAACTGTTATTTGTTAACTGTTATTTGTTAACTGTTATTTGTTGTTGGTTCCTGGTTATTTGTTAACTGTTATTTGTTGTTGTTAACTGTCATTTGTTAACCGTCATTTGTTAACCGTTAACCAATAACCAATAACCAATAACAACTAACTAAACTGTCTTGATATCTTTTTCTTTTGCAGCTAACAGTTCTTCAATTCTGGCAATGTATTTATCCGTCATTTTTTGCATTTTATCTTGCAAATCTCGCGCTTCATCTTTAGAGACTTCGCTGCTTTTTTCTTGCTTGCGAATTGACTCTACAGCATCGCGGCGGATATTGCGGACAGAAACCTTGCCTTCTTCAGCAAACTTGGCTGCCAGCTTCACCAATTCTTGACGACGATCGCTTGTCAACTGCGGAATATTCAGGCGGATGATCGCGCCATCATTACTCGGAGTTAAACCCACATCCGAGAGAGAAATTGCTTTCTCAATTAAGTTAATAGTTTTCCGGTCAAAAGGTTGAATAGTAATCGTACTTGCATCTGGTGTACTAATAGCAGCCAGAGATTTAATTGGAGTGGGAGAACCATAATAGTCTACCATCACTCGATCGAGGAGAGAAGCATTAGCGCGTCCCGTCCTAATCGTATTAAAAGACTTTTGAGTTGACTCAATTGCCTTCTGCATATAATCTTCAGCTTCAGCTAACTTCACAATTTCCTCCCACAAAAGTTCCAATAGATTCGCCCATCACGGCTCGGTAAATATTACCTCGTACCGAAAGGTCAAATACAATAATAGGAATGTTATTTTCTTTACAAAGCGCGATCGCGGTACTATCCATCACTCGCAAGTCTTCAGTTAAAACATGACTATAAGTAAGGGTTTGGTAGCGACGTGCGCTAGGATTGAGATGAGGATCTGCATCGTAAATCCCATCTACCTTAGTAGCTTTGAAAATTACCTCCGCGTCAATTTCAGCGGCCCTTAAAGCTGCTGTAGTATCGGTGGTAAAAAACGGATTTCCAGAACCCGCACCAAAAATTACTGCACGGTTTTTCTCCAGATGACGGATAGCTCGTCGCCGGATGTAAGGTTCGGCTACTTCCTGCATCGCGATCGCAGTTTGCACCCTTGTTGGCACTCCAGCCTGTTCGAGAGCATCCTGCAAAGTGATCGCATTCATCACTGTGGCAATCATACCCACATAATCGGCCGTTGCCCGATCCATTCCCGCCGCCGCCGCCTTCACGCCGCGAAAAATATTGCCGCCACCGACAACGATCGCCACCTGAATGCCGTTAGATACGACTTCGGCGACTTCCTGAGCGATTTCCTGAACGACTACAGGATCTATGCCATAGCCTAGAGTCCCCATTAGCGCTTCACCGCTCACTTTTAGCAAAACTCGCCGATATACTATCCCCATGCCGTGATTCTTGTATTAACTCAAATTCCCTCCACCATAAGATAGCAGTAGAATGACCAATTTGAACACCAATGCAGAAAGATGGGAAAATTTGGTAACTGTTAACTGTTAACTGTTAAGTGCGAATTGGAAGCACTAACAACTAACTATTACGCCATTTAACGGAACAACCGATCGCTTCGGTGGAAGAAGGTGTGACAGATTCTCCTTTGAGTAGTTGCGCGATCGCTTCTCGCAAATAATGCACCTGCACCGCCGCTGGGTCTTTGGGATTATCATCAATCAAACCCTTATAGCGCAATCTGCTATCTCGATCCAATAAAAAAGCCTGCGGCGTTTTCTGCGCTCCAAAACTTTGAGCCACATCCTGAGTCACATCCCGAATATAAGGGAAATTAACTTCATTTTTAGCCGCAAAAACTTTCATATTCTCAAAACTATCATCAGGAAATTGCACTGCATCATTAGGATTAATCCCAATTAAAGTAACTCCCTGACTTTCAAAATCTGCTTGGATTTGTTTCAGACGATTTAAGTACATTGCCACATAAGGACAATGATTGCACATAAAGATCACGCTCACCACTCGAAACTTTTCCAAATATCGAGCTAAATGATGAACCTCATCATCAACTCCTGGCAATTCAAAATCAGGAGCGTAAGCGTTAATTGGAGTTCCCGTCGATTCCATTAATAAAGTCATTTTCCCTCGATTTTAATTCAGAACAAGTTAGCCATAAATCCGAGTCAACACCCTGTTATGAAGATGGAAGATTGATATAACTTTATCTTTCTCTTCCTTCTTCCTTCTTCCTTCTTCCTTCTTCCTTCCCTCGGTATTACCAACCTTTAGCTAAAGCTTGGTAGCCGATTATTTTATATGTCAATTTTGCCGCAGTAAATTCTGAGACTACGGCATCTACAACTGGTGCTAATTCCATGATATCACAGCCGATGAGATCGTGAGATACACAGAGTCGACGTAAAAATTCGGTGAGGGAATACCAGTTTAAGCCTCCTGGTTCCGGTGTTCCTACTCCTGGGATTAAAGTAGGATCGATGCCATCTAAGTCAATTGTCAGGAACACTCGCCGAGTTTTAATGCTAGAAAATGCGCGTTCCATCCAATTTGGGTCTTTGGCTATTTCCCTAGCACGAATTACATTTAACTCTTTCTCCTTAATCAAATCTGCTTCTTCCTTACAAATAGCACGAATGCCGATTTGTAATGTTGGTAAACCCATGTCTATTATCCGTCGCATTACACAGGCGTGATTGTAAATTGACCCTTCATATTCGTGTCGCAAATCGCCATGAGCATCAATTTGAATTACGGTGAAAGGTTCGTCAGGATATGATAGGCGATAGGCTTCAACTACACCGGCGGTTATGCTATGTTCGCCGCCTAATGCGATCGCAAATTTATTTTCCGCGATTAGTTGCTGTATAGTTTTCTGAGTTACTGTCAGCATTTCTAATGGGGATACTCGTTGACCATTGCGAGTATCGGCGATCGGCGGATTAGTATAAATACCTACATCATAACAGATTTCTCTGTCTAGTTCCTCATCATAACACTCAAGTTGGTGGGAGGCTTCAAGAAGTGCAGCCGGCCCATTTTCGCAGCCCCGGCGATAGGTAGTTGTAGCTTCGTAGGGAATGGGTAAAATCACAACTTGGGCTTTGTCATAGTCGGGTACGATTTCAGACCCTAGAAATGGTACAACTGAAGTGGAAGCGATCGTCGTCGGCATAATAGAAATTAAGATGAAGCAAGATTAAGTAGCCACATTAAATCGTGACATATTATGACCTCGAACAGCAAAACCTGGAGTGAGAAAATGTCAATTTTACCTATATATCAAACTTGGACATGGCGAGGCTTTCCTATTGTCTACCAAGCTCAAGGTTCAGCAGGACCGGCAATTGTATTTGTACACGGTTTTGGGGCTTCTTCTGGACACTGGCGCAAAAATCTCCCGGTGTTAGCTGTTAGTTGTCGTTGCTATGCTATTGATTTAATTGGTTTTGGCGCTTCTGCTAAACCTACTCCCAAGCTGGAAATTGATTATACGTTTGAAACTTGGGGTAAGCAAATTGCTGATTTTTGTCGGGAAGTTGTTGGTGGGCCAGCTTTTTTGGTGGGCAATTCTATTGGTTGTGTGGCGATGATGCAGGCGGCGGTGGATTTTCCTGAAGTCTCTCTGGGTGTGGCTTTGCTGAATTGTTCTTTGCGATTATTACACGATCGCAAACGGGCTGAGTTAGCTTGGTATCGACGGATTGGCGCACCTATTGCACAAAAAGTGCTTAATGTCAAATGGGTGAGTGAATTCTTTTTTAAGCAGTTGGCAAAACCGGAAACTGTGCGGAAGATTTTGCTCCAAGCTTATCAGCGATCGGAGGCAGTTACAGATGAATTAATAGATATGATAATGAAACCTGCCCGCGATCGCGGTGCTGTTGATGTATTTGTGGCTTTTACCAGTTATTCTTCGGGTCCATTACCGGAGGAATTGTTACCTCGTTTAAGTTGTCCAGTTTTGATTTTATGGGGTGTAGGAGATCCTTGGGAACCGATCGCATTAGGCCGGGAGTTGGCAAAGTTTCCTACTGTGAAAAAGTTTGTGGAGTTGGCGGGAGTAGGGCACTGTCCCCAGGATGAAGCGCCAGAGTTAGTGAATCCACTTTTGTTAGATTTTATTGTTGGTAATGATTAAGAAATTCTTAAATATGGGTGTTATTTAAGGGGAACAAGTGTTAATTTAAAATCAGTCTAAAGGGTGGTAGCATCAGCGGAGAAAATTTAATAAGCTGAGTTGAAGTTAAGTAGGAAAATTAATCGAAAAAAATCAATTAAATTCTACTTAACAGTAGTTGATGATTTAGCAAGCATTCTAAAGGTTGAAGTATGATAATTAATGGCAGTTCAAATTTTGATTACTTGCAAGGTACGGCAGAATCAGACAGCATAATAGCTTTTGGTGGAAATGACATAGTTTATGGTCAAAAGGGAGACGATGCGATCGGAGGCGGCGAGGGTAAAGACAAACTAAATGGCGGTCAAGGTAACGATACGATCTACGGCGGCGTAGATAATGATATGATCTGGGGAGCCAAAGGAAACGATCGCATTTTTGGCGAAGCTGGTAACGATACCTTGATCGGTGGTAAAGGTAGCGACACCCTTACCGGTAGCGAAGGAAATGACATTTTTGGCATTGCGATCGAAGGTTGTGGCTGCCAAACAATTACCAAAGCTGATTACATCACCGACTTTACCAGTGGTAGCGATACTTTACGCCTACTTAACGGTGTTAAATATGAAGATTTAAACATTTTTCAAGGCACGGGCATTAACAGTAACGATACAGTTATTCGCGACAAAATTACAGGTGAATATCTGGCAGTTTTGCAGGGAGTTAATGCCAACACAATTACCAAAAATAACTTTGTAACTTTTACCTCTGGTAAAATTATTACTGACTGGAATTCAACGCTATTAGACGCAGTAAGAAGCGCTGGCACTCCACCACCTCTAGCATCCCGAAATATGGCAATGGTTCATGCTGCCATTTATGATGCAGTGAATGCCATTGATAAAAGTTACAGCGTTTACAAAGCCCAGGTACAAGCACCTGCGGGGGCCTCAGAAGCAGCCGCCGCAGCCGCCGCAGCCAACCAGGTTTTAACAAGTTTATATCCTGCACAAAAAGCTAAATTCGATGCTGCATTGGCATCTTCTTTAGCTGCAATTCCTAATAATCAAGCTAAAACTGATGGTATTGCAGTAGGAGTCTCCGCCGCCGATCGAATTATTGCTTTAAGAAGTAAAGATGGCGCAAGTACAACAGTAACTTATACGCCAACAAATAACCCTGGCGATTGGGTTCCAACTCCACCAGATTTTGCCAATGCGTTGTTACCTCAATGGCCAAAAATTGATTGTTTTGCGATGGTTAATGGTGAGCAGTTTCGGCCTTCTGGTCCCCCAGCTTTGGACAGTGCTAAGTACGCAGAAGAAGTTAATTTTGTCAAGGAAATAGGAGCGAAAGATAGTTTAATGCGATCGGCAGATCAAACAGCAATTGCTAAATTCTGGGCAGATGGCGCAAACACCTTTACTCCCCCTGGCCATTGGAACCAAATCGCGGCACAATCATCGGTATTAGCAGAAAATTCCTTAGCAGAAAATGCTCGCTTATTTGCATTGTTAAATATTGGTTTAGCGGATGCAGGTATTTGTGCGTGGGATGCCAAATATGAGTACGATTTATGGCGGCCAGTAACAGCGATTCAGCAAGCGGATAAAGATGGTAATCCAGCTACAATTGTTGATGCAAATTGGCAGCCTTTGTTAACTACTCCACCTTTCCCTGAGTACACATCTGGACACAGTACATTTAGCGGTGCGGCCGACTCAATTTTAAGTTATTTCTTTGGCGATGATTTCTGTTTTGTTGATGGGGGAGATCCATCATTAAATAGTTCTTTGCGAAAGTTTGATAGCTTTGGCAATGCGGCGGATGAAGCTGGGATGAGTCGTCTTTATGGGGGCATTCATTTTATGAGTGCTAATCAGGATGGTTTGAAGGCGGGGAGAGATTTAGGTAATTACGTTGTCCAGAATTTTTTGGTTTGAAAATTACTCAGTTATTTGTTATTTGTTAGTTGTTAACTGTTAACAGTTAACAGTTAACAGTTAACAGTTAACAAATAACAGTTAACAAATAACAGTTAACAACTAACAGTTAACAAATAACAACTAACAACTAACAACCTTAACAATTTTTTCACCAGCATTAAGAGTAAAAATGCGATCGCCAGCAGCATCCTTACCCCAAAAAGCAATTTTATCCATCCCCACACGCAACAACCGACCATTATTAGTTAAAAACTTCACCTCTCGGCCTGGAATAGCCGCCAAAATTCCTACTAAAATATCGAAGCGATCGGTAAAATGAAAAGCCTGAGTACCAATATCACCTCGTCCCGTCAATCTCACCGATCCCACCGGCATTCGTTTCGCCCAACCTAACTCAGAAACCAACAACAAATTACCATCAGGAGCCACAGTAGCACAACCAATTAACTGTTCTTGCTTCCGTAAGCGAGTTGCTTGAGAACCTTGAGCCACCCGCCCTAAATGTGGTAATTGTTCATCATTCAATTCAAAGCGTAAAACTCGCCCTCCCGAAGTCGCCAAAACCACCTGTTCCCCAGCTTTACTGAGCATAGCATAGCGCAATTCATCATCATCTTTCAACTTAATTGTAACTGCACCGCGAGTAGTGATATCAGCCAAATCAGTCAGAGGTAATCGCTTAATTTTCCCCTGCTGAGTCAACATTACCAAATCAGTAAAATCAGAATTTTCCGACAAAACAAACTGTCCTGCAATAATTTCCGGCATACTTCCCATTGCCGCATCCTTAGTAGCAGAAGGAGATAGCAAACTAACCAAAGGAGTACCGCGATCGCGACTTCCCCCAATTGGAATATCCGCAATCTTCAAAGGATAAGCCTTACCAGTACGAGTCAAAATCATCAAATTTTCATTAGTTTTAGCAGGAATCATACCCAAACTAAAATCGCTATCTTTGCTAATCGACTCCACCGATTTATCATTTTTTCCGCGACTTGAATCCCCCGCAGCCAATCGCCGAACATATTGCTTATGAGTGAACTCTAAAACAGTAGATTCCGAAGGTTCAGAGCTAACAGTTGCCACAGCCTGACTAGCTTTTCTTCTCCCAGTTTCCACTGCAACTTTCCCAGTTTCCGCTACTTTTACCCCCGACTCAGAAGTTTGATTTTCAACTACCTTAGCTTCCGTTGTCACAGTCACCAAACGAGTGCGGCGAGCGTCACCATACTTACGTTTAAGCGATCGCAACTCCTTCTTCAAAGCCTTCAGTAACTCATGGCGATCGCTCAACAACCGCCGCAACTCCTGAATCGTCGCCATTAACTCATCAAACTCCGACTGTAAATTCTGCCTTTCCAAGCCAGTAATCCGGCGCATTGGCATCGCCAAAATCGCATCAGCTTGACTTTCGCTAAAATTCAAACGACTTTGAAACTCCTGCTTCGCAGTAGTCCCATCGGTCGCATTTCTCAGAATATCGATCGCCGCATCTAAATTCCCCAAAACTAACAGCAACCCCTCCACAATATGACAGCGACGTTGCGCCACCTCTAGCTCATAGTTATAGCGTCGAGTCAGCGTAGTTTCTCGAAAATTCAGAAACTCCTGCAACATTTGTCTAAGCGTCAACTGACGAGGTTGACCATTCACCAAAGCCAGCAAAATCGCCCCAAAATTGCACTGCAAATCAGTTTGATGATAAAGACGAGCCAAAACAGTTTCAGGAGAAACCTCCCGTTTCAACTCAATCACCACCCGAATCCCATCGCGATCGCTCTCATCCCGCAAATCAGAAATACCATCAAGACGGCCCTGATTCACCAACTCCGCCACCTTCTCAATCCACGCCGCCTTATTCACCTGAAAAGGAAACTCCGTCACCACAATCGACATCCGACTGCGACTCCTGCGGCCCGGCGGAATCTCCTCCAGCCGCGTCACCCCCCGCACCGCAATACTCCCCTTACCCTTCGTATAAGCATCAAAAATTCCCTCCGTATTCAGAATCTCCCCACCCGTAGGAAAATCCGGTCCCGGAATCAACTCCAGTAACCTCTCCTCCGACAAATCCGGCGTATCAATCAAAGCAATCAAACCATCCACCACCTCATGCAAATTGTGAGGAGGAATATTCGTCGCCATTCCCACCGCAATTCCAGAACAACCATTCAGGAGCAAAAACGGTAACTGCGCCGGTAAAACCGTCGGTTCCTGTTGTGAATTATCAAAATTGCCAATAAAATCAACCGTCGCCTCACCCACCTGAGAAAGCATAGCTTCGTGACAAATTGGCGCTAAACGAGTTTCCGTATAACGCATCGCCGCCGGCGGATCGTTATCCACCGAACCAAAATTTCCATGACCCCCCAACAACGGATAGCGCGAAGAAAAATCCTGAACCATCCGCACCAGAGCGTCATAAACAGATTGATCGCCATGAGGGTGATATTTTCCCAAAACATCCCCAACCACCCTGGCGCACTTGCGATAAGGGCGATCGGGTGTTAATCCGAGTTCGTGCATCGCGTATAAAATCCGCCTGTGAACAGGTTTCAAGCCATCGCGGACATCTGGCAGAGCACGCCCGACGATTACACTCATGGCATATTCGAGATAAGACTGCTGCATCTCGGTATGCAGTGCCGTTGGGATTACTTGGCCAGAAAAAAGGTTTAATTGTTTAGCCATGAGTTCTTGTGTCTGTTAATTCCTAAGTGCGAAACAGCGTTCAGCAGGATGCTGCTAAGACCGCCAAGCGTGGAAAACTAATATATACTGTGATTACACAATATTAGACTGCGAGCTCCGGTTCGTTGCTCAAAGCCCACCCGCCACTAAAATTTTTAGAGCGTCTTTGAGCATTTTTCCTTAGTTAGTTGCTCTACTGAACATTATTTAGGAATTACGCGAAAGTATTTGTAATGCCGCCTTTTCGGTGGTAGGTATACTGCCGAGATAGTAGCTGCACTGCGAGCGTAAGTCCTATTATTAAGTCTGTGGCTACTTCTTATAAAGGTTTGCTTGACACTCCCCGGTCTGAAGACGCGGGGATTCTTAAGGACAAACTTTAGGGGATGAATCCCACCAAAGTTTAATTCTTAAAGGGTTCGTCAGCAACCCGCTACCCACTCGCTCAATAATCGAGTCTATGGCTACTTTTGATTTGCGAATGATATTTCCTGCACCATTAGTATCTGCATTGATTAACAACCCAGTGCTAGAACGGTACAATCCTCGTTTAATTCTTTTGCCCGATGGCTGCCAATTGTCGGTTTTTTCACCAACTTTCACCGGCAGCAAATCTCGGTCTAAAAAACTGGCTTTTGATGTGTAAGATTCATCTTGTTCTACAAATCTCCAACCCCTAAGATCGCACTCTTGCTGCAATCTATCTTTGACTTTAGCTGTAGGTATTTGGACAAAGTTCTGATTAGTCTTACCTCCCATATTTACTTCTTGTTTCTGCCCCTTATTCCAACCAAAGACTATGACATTAATTTGGTGATTTTCGCAATAATCTATGATAGTTCTGACTGCCTTATTTACCGCATCTCTCATCCTTCTAGCGCGAGTCTCCGACAACTGTTGCAGCCTTTTTGACGAGAAGCCTTTGGGTAATTTACATTGAGCGTGTACCGATTGGACTCGCGCTTTTTCTTTGTTAAACCATTGATTCCAAGACTTCAGCTTTTGACCATCAATAATAAATGGTTTGCCATTGCTAGAAACACAAGTTAACCAATTGTTGATGCCATGATCGATACCCAAAACTCCTGTTACTTCGAGATGGCAACTTGGGGCTTGTTCAGTTAAACTTTCGTGGACAAATTCAACCCAGACCTTGCCATTTCTAGGGATTAACCTGAGTTCTTTAATCTGACAATTATTGAGTCGTTCTGGTAATGTCAACCAGAGAGCATCTGTTCCCAAGTGTTCTTTTCCTTTAGTTCCTAGAGGTAGCCTCACCTGATTTCCTACTATTTTTAAAGCTTGACCAGGATAGGAAACCTGGTACATTCCTCCCTTAGTTCTGTACTTGGGTAATTTCGGTTTTTGATTAACTTCTCCTTTCTTGGCTAACTTTTCTAAGGCACGAAAAGAGCTAAATGATTCAGCGACAGATTTTAAAGATTGTTGGGCGACTTGTGAGTAGAGTAAGCCGTAATTTTCGTTGCTAGACGCGATTTTGTACAAGTCAGGATATTTGATTGCGCCTTTGTCCTTAAAGTACCGTTGCCGACTTTCGTAAATGCCGACATTAAACAGATTGTTTGACCATCTCAACAGTTGCTCGACAATAGTTTTGTCGAGTCCTGTTAAATGCCAAATATCTTTTTGCACTGCGTACATTTAATTTAGTGTTTGTTGTTGTGCTATGTTTAGCATACACTATGAATTGCTTAAATTACCTACATTGTGTACACCCAGCTACTTTGTCTCTACGGCTGGGAATATTTGCACAGAAACAGTTAAACGTTATATTGAAGCTCAAAGAGAGTAGACAGGATAAATCCTGCCATGCCCTTTCATCCCTGGACTAAAGTCACAGGGTTTTCAGGGTATTTCTGATAAATCAGCAAGGAGCAAGAAAAATTCTATGAAAACAGTTTTGATTGTAGAGGACGATTTGGTGAATGCTCGTGTTTTTTCCAAGATTTTGACTAAGCGGGGTGGGTTGGCTGTCAAGCATACGGAAAATGTGGAAGAGGTGATGCAAATTGCGATTGATGGTAAGGCTGACTTAATTTTAATGGATGTGTCTTTGGCTCGGAGCGTTTATCAGGGTAAGCCTGTTGATGGGATTAAGATTACTCAAATGCTGAAAGCTAATCCTCAAACGGCTAATTTACCGATTATTTTAGTGACGGCTCACGCGATGGCGGGCGATCGCGAAAATTTTCTTCATCAAAGCGGTGCTGACGGCTATATTTCTAAACCTGTTGTCGATCATCAAGATTTTGTGTCTCAAATCAAAGCCTTACTTCCCCAGGAATGCGAATAGCCCAACAAAAAATCCTGAGTCATCATGGTGTGTTTCAGTTGCAGAAGGTTTATAAAATCAGCAAGGAGTAAGAGTAATTCTATGAAAACAGTTTTGATTGTAGAGGATGATTTGGTGAATGTTCGTGTTTTTTCCAAGATTTTGACTAAGCGGGGTGGGTTTGCGGTGAAGCATACAGAGAATGTGGAAGAGGTGATACAAATTGTGATTGATGGGGAAGCTGATTTAATTTTAATGGATGTGTCTTTGACTAAAAGTGTTTATCAGGGTAAGGCTGTTGATGGGATTAAAATTACTCAACTGCTGAAATCTAACCCTCAAACTGCTAATGTACCGATTATTTTAGTGACTGCTTTTGCGATGGCGGGCGATCGCGAAACTTTCCTTGGTCAAAGTGGTGCTGATGGCTATATTTCTAAACCTGTTGTCGATCATCAAGATTTTGTGGCTCAAATCAAAGCTTTACTTCCCCAGGAATAAGAAGGGGCTAGGGGCTAGGGGCTAGGGGCTAGGGGGAGAGGGGGAGATAGGGAGAGGGAGAGAGGGAGATGGGGAGAGAGGGAGATGGGGAGAGAGGGAGAGATTTGCCTCTTCCTTCTTCCTTCTTCCCTCTTCCTTCTTCCCTCTTCCTTCTTCCTTCTTCCTTCTTCCTTCTTCCTTCTTCCCTCTTCCTTCTTCCTTCTTCCCTCTTCCTTCTTCCCTCTTCCTTCTTCCCTCTTCCTTCTTCCTTCTTCCTTCTTCCTTACTTAAGGTGTTGTCGGTACTAATTCGTCTTGAAGTTGGGCGAGAGTTGCTTGAATGCGGGGGGTTGCGAGTAATTTTTGAGCTTCTGCGATCAGGCGATCGCCCCAAAGATTTTCCTTGAGAAACTTGATGTCTGCATAGCGCTTGTCTATCCGCAGTGCTGCTTCTGCCATGACGAAGGCCTGTTCTCGATCGCCTTTAGCATAAAGAGCTATTGCTAAAGCCATCATCGGCTCTGCGGCTTTTTGATCGATCGCCACCGCCTCGCGCCATCGGCGAATAGCATCATCAGCATCGCCCATTTCGTACTTGACTAACCCAATATTGTTAATAGCTGGCCAACGATCTTTTTCCTGACCTTTGGTTTTTTCATACTGGGCTACTGCTTTTTCGTACTGAGCGATCGCATCTGGAAGTTTACCCGATTTGTAAAAGGCATTACCCAAATCAAATAAAGCTCCAGGAGTATTGGGTTTTAATTTTAAGCCGGCTTGTAGCTGTTCGATCGCTTTGTCATATTGAGCTTGTCGGAAATGTACTTCTCCTAAGAAAAACTTGATTTCGGCATTGTCAGGCGCTAGACTCTGAGCTTGCTGCAAGGCAATAATTCCTTGGTCAAACTTCTGCACCCGCATATACAAAATCCCCAATAAAATCCAAGTTTGATACTTCTTGGGGGCGAGTTGTGTGGCTAACTGAGCTCTGGATAGAGCCAGATCGTACTGTTGGAATTGCTCCAATTGGGCTGCTTCCTGCCCTAAACTTACGCCTGTTTGTTCTAATTCGGCTGAATCTAGTTGCGGGGTGTAGGGTACGAATGCCTGGGCGGAAACTGGCTTAGGCAAGCTCCACAAACCGACCGCGAGTATGAGAGATATTAGATGAATAGGATTGGCCACAGTACCAGAAAAATTATTTCATGTTTTTTGTTAGCTTAACCGATTATTGAAGAAAGGCGCTAGGGGAGTATCCCGATTTTGTAGGGGCGAAGCATTCCGGCAGATCAATTATTGATTAAAACGAGAGATTTACTGCCGGAAGGCTTCGCCCTACGGATCAAAACTAACAACCAACAACTAACCACTAACCAAACAATGAGCAAACATATTTTATTTTCTGTAATCATTCCCACTTATAATCGTCCCGATCGATTATCTACTTGTCTTCAGTCTTTACTTGAAATGGACTATCCTCGCGATAATTTTGAGGTGATTGTTGTCAATGATGGTAGTGAAATGCCCCTAGAAAGTTATGTTATTCCTCTGGAAAAATTCCTACATATCTCACTCATCACACAACCTAACTCCGGTCCGGCTAAGGCCAGAAATCGCGGCGCTTTTGTTGCCCAAGGTAAATTTTTAGTATTTACTGATGATGATTGTACGCCAGGGGTTGACTGGTTAAAAAATTTAGAGTTGCGATTTAGCCTAGTCCCAGATTGTTTAGTGGGAGGTAAAACCATTAATGCTTTGCGAGATAATCTTTATTCTGCTGCTAGTCAACAGCTAATTGATTATCTTTATAGTTACTATAATGCTAATCCTGAAGCGGCGCGATTTTTTGCTTCAAATAATTTTGCTTTACCCACAGCTTATTTTCAGAGTATTGGGGGTTTTGATACAACTTTTCCGTTGGCTGCTGGAGAGGATAGGGAATTTTGCGATCGCGTACTTGCTCAAGGCTATAACATGGTATATGCTCCCGAAGTTATAGTTTATCATGCTCATCACTTGACGCTATCCAAATTTTGGCGACAGCAATTTAACTATGGTCGAGGTGCTTTTCAGTTTCAACAGATCGCAGTTCAACGTAGTCAGAAGCAATTACAACATCCGTCATTTTATCTAAAGTTACTAACTTATCCATTTTCCCAGAACACAGGGATAAAAATGCTATTAATTGCCGGATTATTTCTAGTTTCTCAGGTGGGAATTGCGGCGGGATTGTTTTGGGAGAAAAATGCTCATTCTTAAATTCAAACCACTGAGGGACATTGACCCAAGTTTCTCAATTCCAGGGACTCTTGTTTCACGCGGCCGGCCATTGCTGCTAATTGTAAGCTCATAAACGCATTCAAATCTTCTAAGTCATACCGCGCACTGATAAATACTTGCTGTATTTGGTTTTCAGCTTCCACTGTCAGATATCCTGTGCTGAGAGCTTGTTGGATTATTTCGCGAATTACCATGATGTTGAAGTCTCCTGAGTTCTTTTTGTTTCTAAAATAAGTATCTAGTTTTTCCCTAAAAGTCTCAGTGACTCTAGGTTGTAATACCTTGTGATAGTTTGAGAACTGTCCAGTGATTGAGTGTTAGAGGTTTTGTGACTGCGATCGCTGGAAGAAAGGGGTTGGGGTTAGCAAAGAGACGGAAACTAGCAGTTTTAGCAGTTCAGAGTGTCCTAAAGGTTTTAGGAGTTACTAGGGAAGCCATCTGATTCTCTCCCTCTTTTTTCTAAGTCTTTTAGTTCGCTGGACTCTTGCTTAACCTGACCGGCCATTGCTGCTAATTGCAAGCTCATAAAGGCATTGAGGTCTTCGATGTCATATTTGGTGGTAGTTAACATTTGCCGGATTAAGTTTTCTGCCTCAACAGTTAGATAACCTGTAGTTAAAGCTTCTGCAACAACTTCGCGAATTAAAATCATGGGAATAGCTCAAATTTTTATGGTTGACCTAAGCTCAATCTTTAGGTATTTCGACTGATTCCGCAGTGATGGCTGTATAGGAAGAGTCGTGATGTTTTGGGGAATAACGGGTGATGGCTTGGTTGCTGTGGCGTGACTGATTCTGGGTAAGGATGCGATCGCGATCGCTTGTCTTCGGAGAGAATTATTTTGATGGGTTGTGCGATCGAGGTAATCCAACTCCGATCGCGGAGGTGCGATCGAATTATGAGATCCTTAGAAAATTCTACTAATTAATGGGTTGCTGTTATTGTTTGATAGGAATCGCCTGCTTTTTTTGTTAATAGTTAAAGCGGGCGATATCGCTTTTCATGGTAAAATACAATAAAAATTATCACCATTCAAGAATTGCGTGAAAACCGATCCAATCTTTTATCGAATATTTCTGTTGTTTCCTGGGATATTTTTTGAATTAATTAATCAATCCCCGGAATTAGCAAATGCCTATCAATTTTCTGCCGTTGAAGTCAAACAACTCTCTTTTCGCCTAGATGGAGTTTTTTTACCTAAGCCAAAAGTCAATGAACCCATTTATTTTGTCGAAGTACAGT
>MBRE01000065.1:0-3221 GCA_001698425.1 Oscillatoriales cyanobacterium USR001
CACTGATTCAGCAAGCCCTATTTAGATGAGTTGTCAATAACAGCGCCTTCTGTTGGGATTGAAACGATAAAATTAGTAGTAGAATCGGAGGAGACGGCTGTAACTAAGGCTAAGATTTTGATTGAGCAAGTTAGGGAGGTGATGAGGGATGGCATAGAACAGAGAGATATGATACAGTTGATAGAGACGATTATTCTGTACAAGTAAACCCAAGAAAAGTCGCAAGGAGATAGAAGCTATGTTAGGTTTAGGCGATATACGGCAGTCACTGGTTTATCAAGAAGCTTTGGAGGAAGGGAAACTTGAAGGGGAACTTAAAGGTAAGTTAGAAGGAAAACGTGAAGGTAAGTTAGAAACTGTACCTTTGATGTTAAAACTGGGTGCTACTGTGGAACAAATAGCTAAGGATTTAGATTTGAATGTAGAAGATGTGCGAAAAGCTGCTCAAGAAAATTCTACTAATTGATGGGTTGAGGCTATTGTTTGACAGGAATTGCCTGTGCTTTTTTGTTAATAATTAAAGTAGGCGATCGCATCTCTAAATCTCCCTTAGAAAAAGCGATCGCCATATTTAATTATCCCTAAAAAGGCGATCGCGTTTACCCATTCTCTTAAAAAATTACTGGTGATGAGATAGTTGACAAAAAATGGCAAAATCTGCCACAATAAAAATAACCAGTCAAATGAGGTAAGTAATACCTATGACAACTATCAATATTTCTCTACCTGACTCCATGCAAACTTATGTAGAAGAACAGGTAGCTCAAGGTGGCTATAGTACAGTTAGCGAGTATTTTCGTGAGTTAATTCTTCAAGACCAAAAACGTCAAGCTTCAGAACGTTTACAAGGGATGTTATTAGAGGGTTTGGCATCAGGAAATCCTACGGAGATGACGGAGGAAGATTGGATGGAGATTCGTCAAGCTGTGCGATCGCGTGTTTCCCAGCATCAGGGGTGACGAGAGAAACATGACCTCGATTCAAAAACGTCCACAAGTTATCCGTGACTTAATTGAATTAGCTACTTACATTGCAGAAGGTAACATGGATGCTTCCGATCGCTTTCTGATCGCGGCTGAAGAAACTTTTAAGCAACTGGGTGAAACGCCCCAAATGGGAAAACTCTGTCAATTTTCTCATCCTAATTTAATTGATGTGCGGCAACAAGCTATTAAAGGTTTTAGAAGATATCTGATTTTCTACTGTCTCATAGACTCAGGGGTGGAAATTTTGCGCGTGATTCACGGGGCACGGGATATCGAAGATATCTTTGATAATCTTGATGAGAATGAATAAATTTTTACTCTTTAGGTGGGAAGTTAAAAAGCGATCGCATTTCTAAATTTCCCTTAGAAAAAGCGATCGCCATGTTTAATTATCCCATAAAAGGCGATCGCAAATTTATTTCTAACAAGGGCGATCGCCTCTATTAATATTCTCAACATCTATAGAACCCATTTGGGATCTATGCAATCGCAGCAATCGCTAATCTTTTCAGCATGAGTCTGACAAAACAAAGATTGAGCTTAGTTGTAGCATTTTCAAGACTTCTCTCAAAATTTTTAACTAAACTTTTACATCTTTCTACCCAAGAATTTGACCTTTCAATAACCCACCTAGCTTTGACTGGCACAAATCCTGATTTTGCCAGGGCTTGTTTTTCTGCTTTTGATGGTTTTGGCGAAAGTTCAAACTGAATTTTCGTCATAATTTCGGGATAAACTTTCTCTAATTCTCTCCTAATTGTTTCTGGATGATAACCATTGTCAAGTAAGATTGTTATTACAGGAAGCTCGAGAGGTTTTGACTTAAAATAGTCAATATTTTTAATCAACATTTCAATGTTCTCGCCACTGTTTGTAATGCCAATAAACAGTTGAATAAGGTGGTAAGTCTCTGGGTAGATCGCACCAATTACAACCGTTCTTGAGTTGATAAAATATCCCATTTAAAATTTCTCTCTTACTCCATTTTGGGGTGCGAGTTTTTTTCTTCCGGGGTAATAAGGGCTGCGATAATTAACCATTCTCTCTCTGTTAAATCGGTCGAATATGACATAATCTTTTCGTCGAATCAGGACTATTTACTGACAAGAGCTTATAGCGGCGTTGTCACCTTCCGCGATCGCGATCGCAGATCGTTATTATAACTTGATGAGGGAAAAGTTATCATGGTGAGGCTGGCGCTCATGCTGAAAAGATTAGCGATTGCTGCGATTGCATAGATCCCAAATGGGTTCTATAACGATTTAGTGATGCTTAATGATGTTCCTCGTTATTTTTAATCGAACGTAGTACCAGTCTGCTACAGGAAATTCTTAATAGATTGCCACTCTTGTTCTGATAATGGTTGCACGATTAACTCAATCTCAAAACAACGCGCCGCTGCTGCACTTAAAGCCTCAACAATGTCTGTAACGCCCCCCTCTGGACGGTCAAATAACTGCTCAGAAGGAGGCATAACGTTGGTTTCTGCAAATACTTGATAAAATAACTTACTATCTGGTTGTAAACGCATAGAACCATGCTGCAAAATGGCATTACCTCGCCGCAATTGAGCGCTACCAATAAATTTATATCCGTTAGTAGTAACTAAATCTGCACCTGTGGCAGTCCCAAAACAATTAGGGTTATGAATGTAACCGCGTCCGGCAGAACCGTAATGCAAATCTAAGCCAAGGGAACGCCAACCTTCTATTAAAAATTGACAAATAATTTGATAGGCAGCTGTGCGATTGTTTCCCAATTCTGATGTAATTACAGCATAAGTTAAATCGCCTTGATGGAGGACAGCGCGGCCGCCACTGGGACGTTTTACTAATTCTAAAGATTTGCCTTGCCAAATTATTTTCTGCCAAAATTCGGGCCAACGATGTTGATGATAACCGAGGGAAATTGCCGCCGGTTCCCAAGTGTAAAATCGCAAAGTTGGCGGATGTTTGCCTTGGCGATGTTGTTCTAGTAACCATTCATCTATTCTCATTTGAATGGAGCCAGATGTTTGTAATAGGGGAATTAAACGCCACATAAATTGTTAGTTCATGTTATACCATTTCTCTAAATTCATTTTTCTGTCTGGTGAGGTACAAAAGTTTCTACCCCCAACCCCCTTAGAAAGGGGGCTTTTCTGGTTCCTCCCCTTTGCAAGGCATCTGTAAATGGCAACCCTATGGGTCCCCAAACTTATACCAATTCTTTAAATTAATGCTACAGTCTTCGGGG
>MBRE01000065.1:3247-98587 GCA_001698425.1 Oscillatoriales cyanobacterium USR001
CCCCTACCCAAACTGTGGCAAAATTTTTGAGAATTGGTATTAGAAAGGGGGCTTTTCTGGTTCCTCCCCTTTGCAAGGGGGGGCTAGGGGGGGGGCGTTGTCCCTACTTTTTCTACGGAGTTATTGCTTATTTTCTAAGCCTTTTATGCCATTAAGAAACATTGGCACAAACTTCTCCATAAATGCCTGGGGATCTCGATTCCAAGCTTTTTGAGCTACATTAACTCGCGTCATTTGTAACTCTGGTGCTAACAAAGTTTGGGGTAAACGTTCCATTAGATATTGAGGGCGTTCCCACAAAGGCATTGTATTAGCAATATCTACTAATTTGGTAACGCGGCGAAGTTCCGCGCCTAGCATGATATCCATTCCCGATTCATAAGCCGCCTGTTCGATCGCGACATATTTGTATTTTGCCTGTTCCACTTTCTCACGATGTACCGCACTTTGAGCGGCAATTTGAGCTAACCACCGATTTCCCCAGCGGACGTGACCGGCTTCTTCAGGAAAAATCTTTTCGATGGTTTCGCGGATTTTGATGTTTTCTGGGGTTTGAGGAGCTTGTTTGAGTGCGTAAATATGGGCTGAAAAGTATTCGCAACCGCGCTTTTCAGTGACATTAATCGCCGCGATCGCAGAAATTACAAAATCATCGCGATTTTTATTGGGATCGATCGGCTGAAGCAGCCTTTCAAACTCCTCAATATACAATACTCCCGGCGGCGTACCCACAGAAGCACCTAAATCTACGAGCAAGTCTGTGAGCCATAGGGCGTGGCGGGCCTCATCCGCAATGTGGCGGGAAAGATCGCGCACCAGTTCGGTTGGTTCACCGTCGAGTAGTTCAATTAAATCCGTGAGATCCTTGCAACTGCGTTGTTCGTTGTAACGGTAGCGGTTGAGGGTGATCAGATGAATTTCGCGATCGCGCACGACATTCGCCAAAATTTCCCGCGCACCCATCACATTGCCAAATTTCCGAGGATATGCAACTGTCATTAGTTTTATGTTGTTTTGTAAATATACCTCTCAAATTGTAACGCAATCTGAAGCATTAAATCAAATAATACAAATCAATATTTTATCTATTAGGTAAAATCACGTCAAAAAAAGCATCATCCAACTCATAACCCAACATCTGCGACATCGAGATTAATTTTGATTTTCCCACAATTCCCTGCTGACTTAACCAATCTGTTAATACAAAAATCTTGTTCATCAAAAATATCTCTAAAGCTTCTGGATTATACTGTACTCCTTCCGCTTTATGAAACTGATGTGGCACTAACATTGCCGTATATCTAGCCAATTCTCCCGCTTGCCAATCTAACACAAATGGCAACCAAGGATAACAAGCATCCAAACGAATAAACCAGAGTCTTACTTCGGGAATTTCTGATAATTCTCGCGGATCTTGGGGATCGCGGGGATAGTCGATTTCAAATTTTAACTGTGGTTTTCCAGATGCGATCGCGCCCGACTCGATCATTTTTTCAATTACTATTTTGACCGGTGAAATATCCAAATTATCGATGCACTGAGAATTTAACGAAATTACAATACTCATCAAGTGTTTCCTCAAGTTATTATCAGCTAAAGCAGTTACATTTATGCTTCAAACATTATACTAAATTTTCCCCTTTTAATGGGTCGTTGCACGTATCCAGATCCCCCTAAATCCCCCTTAAAAAGGGGGACTTTGAATTTTTGCTCCCCTTAAAAAGGGGGACTTTGAATTTTTGCTCCCCTTAAAAAGGGGGGCTTTGAATTTTTGCTCCCCCTTAAAAAGGGGGACTTTGAATTTTTGCTCCCCCTTAAAAAGGGGGCTGGGGGGATCGCATTCTATGCAGCCTCATAAAAAATTGGGATAAGTCCTATCGATCTTACCCAAGGCTAACAAAATCACTAGCTACCAGTGAATTTGCATCCACCCCAATTAAAGATGCCAAAACTTCGCCACTGCTGCGTAACTTAATCAGCGCATTGCGATTATCTTGGACAAAATCAAGAGATTCAAAGGTAATTTGTGACGACAATCCTAAAAAGTCTTGACCCTTAGAAAAGTCAGTAATTACATCAGTTCCCTGATTTGTTAAGATGAAATAATCGCGACCTAAACCTCCTGTCAGAGAATCATTACCGCGATCGCCAAATAAGATATCATCGCCATCGCCACCCAAGATACTATCAGCACCTTGACCACCATAAATGATATCATTACCTGCGCCACCTTCTAAAGAATCTTCGCCGCGATTTCCAAAAAGGAAATCATCTCGATCGCCACCAAAAATACTATCATTTCCCAGATCCCCAAAGATCAAATCGCGGCCGTCGTTACCTAATAATGAATCCTCATTTTTGCCACCATACATCGTATCATCGCCAAATCCACCTTCTACAGTATCGCGATCGCGGCCACCATGCAACCAATCATTACCTCCCAATCCTTGCAAAGAATCATTACCACTGCGCCCCAAGAAAATATCATCATTTTCAGTACCAATCATCGTGTCATTTTCATCGCTACCTTTCTCAAGACGAGTAGAATTACTAATTAATTCAATATCACCTTTCACAACAGGTATAGCAAGAAATCCAACGGAACCAGAAGAAGTTGGATTTGGCAAAGAATCTGACGAAGGAATATTGAAAAACCCAAAGTTATTTTGAGCTAATTGAATCTGTCGATTTAAAGCCGGCCCCATATTTTCAGCTAACAACTCTTCGATCGTCTTAGTACCAGCAGCTACAGCCTTAAGATCGTTACTGGTTTTACCCAGCGCCACCTTTTGCACGCCAGCAATTTGTTTGTCAACATTATTGGGAGGAGTTGAAGCCAAAGTTTGGTCAGTAGCCTGATTAGCTGCTGCCATTACTAATGCTACATCAGCAACAATTGCTTGAATTCGTGCCAAATCAAAATTCGGTTCTTGTTGCTTCAAATTCGTAGCTGCATCCACAATAATAGTCTGCAACTGTCCGGCCGCACTTAAATCCAAAAATCCGGCATTTTGCATTGAAGAATTAACCGCTTTAACCACAGAATTAACAATTGAAACATTAGATGATGTGGCAATTCCTCCAATCAAAGCCGCCGTTTGGGTAATCACGTTTTGTACCTTCACCATTGCGGACAAAACATCAGTCCCACCGGGTTGATTTCTGTTACTTGTATCAATGGGATCTACTGCCAATAAATCAATATTGGATTCCAATCTTAGAGCCGATTTAACGCGATCTTGTGCTTCATCCGAAGTTAATCCCCCATCAACTAAATCTGTGACTAAAGTAGTTAAAAGTGTCACCGTCGTTGCATCAGGAGTAGCAGTCAAAGGCGTTGCCAAGGGTAAATTAGTCGCAGTATCGACACCACCAGTAACTACAATTCGCCCTTCCTGCGGGTCAACTTGACCGTTATTATTGGTATCGATATCTTCCACAGAAATATCGAGGGCATAAGTACCGTCAGAGTTGGTAGTTGTGGAGGGTTCATCAGCATCTAAGATACTGTTTTTATTCTTGTCAAAAAAGACAGTTGCCCCGGAAATATAACCGTCGATGACGATGCCGCCGCAAATAACACTTAAGGCAAAAGAATCGGAAGCATTGGCATTTGAGGTATCGGTTGCTGTCACCTTGACTGACACAAAACCCGATTGACTACCGCTGGTGCTAAAAGCGCGAGTTGTGGGATTAAATTTCAGAAAACTTGGTAATGGACTCCCATTATATTGCGTGGCTGAATAAGTAAGAGTATCGCCAATATCTGGATCGACAAAAGTATCAGAATCCAAAATTAACTGAGTATTGCTGTTAATTAAGTTGCGCCGTTGTTGGCGGATGGGAGTGTTGAGAATTGGTGGGTCATTAACATTTTGAACTGTTAAATTAAACAGGCTATTACTGGCTGCACCTCCGGTATCTTCGGCTTGCAATTTCACGCTGAGATTGCCAACATCTTTGTTACGAGGTGTGCCTTCAAAAGTGCGGTTAATTGGGTCGAATTTCAGCCAAGCAGGTAAGCTTGAGCCATTAGCGAGACTGGCTTTGTACACCAGATCCTCTGGCAAATCGTTGTCATCAGTGAAGATTCCATCTAATACTTTGAAACTGAATTTTTGGTCTTCAGTTGCTGTTTGGTTAGCGATCGAACCTGCGACTGGTGGAGCATTGGTTTCCACTACTTTTAATGGGAAAGTAGTATTAACAGTAGCGCCAGTATTGTCTTTAGCTTGAATCTCAACTGAAAAAATACCAGTTTGAGTGGGAGTGCCGCTAAAAATCCCAGTTGTGGAGTTAAAATTCAGCCAGCTAGGAGTGGTGGCAGAGTAGGTGAGACTGTCACCAATATCGGGATCGGTGAAGGTTTTTTCTGGTAATTGGAAGTTGAAAGCGGTATTATTTACCGCTGTCTTTTTAGGAATTTGCTTGCTAACTATTGGCGGATCGTTGACAGGATTGACATTAATATTGAAGGTGTTTTTCAGGTTGCCTTTGTCGTTGACAAAGATATCAGATTGATAACTGAAATAACCCTGATTTTGCCCCCAACTTGTACGGTTAAAAGCTACGCTTTCACCACCAACAGAAATTGATGGAGAGTAAGACGAACCAAAACCGCTACCAACACCGGTATCTCGTTGAGTAGTCTTGCCAGTTTGTCGATCGTAAACAAAGACATTTTGAGTGTAATAGTAACCGCTTGGTTGAGGGTTGTAGGCAGTGTAAGCAACGTAACGACCATCAGGAGAAATGCTAGAACCCCAAGCGTTATTAGTGCCAGGAATGGGGGTACTTTGTTTGGTTTCTTGGTCGTAGATGTAAAGTTGATTACCGTTGAAACCGTAGGCACTAAAAGCAGTATAACGGCCGTCAGCAGAGATGGAAGGTGCGTAACACCAAAGATTACCGGGGGCGGGAATGCGTGTAGTTTTTCCCTCTTCGCGATCGCGAATAAAGATATCGTTACTATTGTTAGTATCCCCTGGTACTAAATTACTAGCAAATGAGGCGAAAGCGACATAACGACCGTTAGCCGAAATAGATGGTAAGAAAGACCAAGAATTAGCCTCTTCTTCCTCGGAATTAACTGAGACACGCTCTACTTTTTCGCCTTTGATGTCGCGGACAAAAACATCGTAGTTGTTATTCGTATCGCCATCGACTAAGTTACCAGCGTAAGAAGAAAATGCTACGAAATTGCCATCAGCAGAAACAGAATTACCCCAACTCCAGTTATTAGCTAAATTACCCGCAGCATTAACGGAAACATTAACGCGATTACCGCTATTTACATCTCCTAAAAAGATTTGCGGTATAAAGTTGCCAAAGTTGCCATTATAGGCACTAAAAGCTACCTGACTACCATCGAGGGAAAGATTCGGATTGCCGTAAGCACTGCTGAAATTAACAATGTTACTGCTATCGAGATTGTTAACAGAAACACCGTTAAAATAGCCATTTTCAACGTTGTAGCTAAAGGAAGAGAAAGCAACTTGTTCGCCGCTACCGGAAATTGATGGACTGTAGGAGTAAGAGCCGGGTTGGGAAACTTTAACAGTGGTAGGATTTCCCGTGCCGTCACTAGCAGAAAATGTGAAACTATCGTTAATAGTTTCGCTGCCGTCGTGAGTGTAGCTAAGTCGATTATTGTTAACATCATCTTGGGTGAAATTACCACCAAGATTTAGTTCATTCCCGTTGAGTTTTAGATTGCCATTATTAGGCAATGAAAGCAATGTATAAGTAACGGCAGATTGACTGGCAGTTTTGAGTAAATTGCTAGTAATTGTCAAGCTTTCGCCTTCATTTACTGTCCCGTCTTGATTCGTAACTGAATTGATAGTTACGGGAACGCTACCATTAATCGTACTGCTAGGAGTGGGAACTGTGCTGCCGCCAATTTCGTAAAGGAAAATGTCATCGTTGTCAATGCTACTATTCGTAAATACGACATATTTTCCATCACCAGAAATTGAGAAAGATAGGGGCGCACCCGTAGCATTGCTACTACCAAGTGGTAAGAGTGTGGTAGTGCTACTGAGGGTATCTCGTAAGAAAATATCGGCTTGATTGTTGTTGTCTCCGGCAACTAAATTATTAGCGGCAGATTTGAAGACAATATAACGCCCGTCATTAGAAATTGAGGGATTTTCTGAGGCATTATTTCCTAAAGTTCCTCCTGTAGAAATGGAAATCAGCCGCGTTGTACTGTTGCTAGTATCGCGCAAGAAAATATCTTGCTGGCCGTTATTATCTCCTGGTACTAAATTGGAAGATTCAGAACCAAAGACGATATAACGCCCATCACTAGACATAGAAAATGCTCTTGCAGCGGCATTTCCGGGTGTTGTATTTCCTGTTGCTACTGAAACGAGACTTGTAACGCTATTGAGGATATCTCGGAAGAAAATGTCTTGTTCATTATTGTTATCTCCCGGCACTAAGTTATTAGCTTTTGACAAGAATGCAGCATATTGACCATTGGCGGAAATTGCCGGGGAAAAAGAGGCGTTATTACCCTGATTGTTGTCAGCAGCTAAGGAGACAATTTTTGTGGTATTATTGAGGGTATCGCGCAGGAAAATATCAATTTGATTGTTGTTATCTCCCGCGACTAAGTTATTAGCATTTGAACCAAAGATCACGTAACGCCCGTTACCTGCAACGACGGGAGAAAAGGAGAAGCTACTTGCGGTTGTTCCTCCTAATCCTGTGGAAATTAGAGTAGTTTTGTTGTTTAAACTATTCCGCAGGAAAATATCGGGGATGGTGTTGTTATCTTGGGGGATAATATTGTTTGCGGCTGAAACAAAGGCTATATTTTGCCCATCTTCAGAGATTGAAGAATCCCAAGAAATGCCGCTGGCGACATTGCTATTTGTGACAGAAATTAGAGTGGTTGTGCCGTTAACTGTGTCGCGCAAATAGATGTCTGGCTCGTTATTTGTGTCGCCGTTTGTGAGGTTATTCGCATCAGAGGAGAAGGTGACATAACGACCATTGCTGGAAATATCTGGGTTGAAAGATCGATCGTTACCTAATCCATTGTTGGCGCTGATTGAGATTCGTTTAATATTGGAAATTCCAGAACTATCTGTGGCGCTGAAACTAAAACTATCGCTGTTGGTGAGACTACCGTTGTGCAGATAGGAAAGTTTGTTGTTATTGATGTCGTCTTGGGTGAAGGTTTCACCGAGGGTGATTGCTTCGCCATCTAATTGTACAGTACCGTTTAGTGGTAGGGCAGTTAAGGTATAAACAATTTGGTCGTTTGTACTTTCAGCATCGGTGATTTTGAGGATGCTATTGGTAATTGTGAAATTAACACCTCTTTCTAGGGAAAAACCGTCGTTAATTGCGAGAATGGGAGCAGCGAGAGTATGGTTATAGGATGCGATCGCGGCTTCTGCAAAAATTATTGGTGTAGTTATTTCACCAACACTAAAATCAAGATTCCAGCTTTTCCCTTTGCCTAAAGCTTCGGTAGCGGCGGCGATATTTGCACCGGTTAATTCACTCAGTTTGTTGATGAAAGCTTTGCCAGTTAAATCTGCGGCAACGCTGCATCCATAAATCAGGATTTCTGTGGGAAAAAGGCGATTTTGTGTGATTTTTTTTGACCAGTTTTGCAGAGATTTATGGTAAGCTAGGATGTTATCTAGGCTAAGGTTGATGTTACCTAATTGTAGATTTCCTGGTTGACCATGACAAACTATGTGAATGCTAGTTACTTCGCTGCGATCGCGTAGTATTTTACTGATTTGTTCAACTCCATCAGCTTCTGGATGGAGAATAAAAACCTCGGTTTCTAACTTAATTCCAGCGATTAAGCAATTTTTATCTGCGACGGTGGAATCTATGAAAATAATGCTTGATGTTGCGCGATCGCTCTTTTGGGATAAGCTTTGTGAAGGCACTGTAAAACTTTCCCAAACATGGCTAAATTTAGCAGGTGGAAATGATATCATAAGTATTTGAACCCTGGGAAACAATATGTTCGTAGCTTTCCCAGTCCCGACTCAAAACTTTCTCTTCAGGTTCCATATCAGGAAAAATAAATTATTTCTTAACATTTTGTATTATTTCTTAATATTTTAGATTTTTTGACTACGAAAATTTTAATATTTTTCTGAGGCTTTCCCCCAAAAGAGAAAGCCTATTTTTACTCAAAATTATCAGGGAGTTTGTGATAGTTAAGGACTTTGTAACTCGAACCTTGCTAATAGTTCTTCTCGCGATAATTGCACCAGTAAAGGAGTGAATTCTTCTGGTGGCAACGTCAATAATGGATCGATAATTGCTGACAATCGATCGTCTAATGAACCAAAGCGGACGCGCAATAAATTTTCGACAATTTGGCGTTTAGCTCGCTGTTCGCCACGCTGTTCGCCGCGCTGTTCGCCGCGCTGTTCGCCGCGCTGTTCACCCAACTGTTCGCCACGCCGTTCTGCAATTCGTTCCACTTCTGCCAATTTTTCTTGAAAAAGAGGTCGCAAGCGCATAACTAACTCCCTATCTTCTACTGGTAAACTTTGATTAAAACCTAAGTTTTCTTGCAATTGATAAAACAATTCTAGCGCAGTTGCGCGGAATTGACTATCCCTTGGCAAATTTTCTAGTTCATCAATTGCCTGTTTTTGTGAATTTCCTCTACCTAAAATTCTTAACGACAAGGTTTCTGGAGTTCTAGGCAATTGGTGGAGGGCGATAATACCTGTCCTTAAATATTCTGGCATGAAATATACGCCAGATGGCCAATTTTCTCTTAAATTAGCACCGAAACCTGATAACAATTGTACCGATGCTGTTGGCGTGAGTATCCACAATTTCGGCAATTCAGATTCGGAGAGATTGCGTGAGTTCCGGTTAGACTCTCTCTGTAATTCTCCTCTGACTTCTAGCAATTTTAACAGACAATCACAAATTTCTTGGGTGGTTGCTGCATTGCGGAATGGTTCAAAAAGAGCGGTAGTAGTAGCGAGTCTGCCTAATAATCCTAACATTTCTCCGCCATCAGTAGGCGAAGTTTTTGGTACAAAATAAACATCAATTTGGCGGACTTCACCCGCTACGCGGCGAGCAGCTTGCACTTCTCCTAGAGGTGATAATAATTCCTCTAAGTAGTCTTTGGCAAATTGATCGTAGATAAAACGAGTCATTCTGAGATAATTGTAATAATTGAGACTATAATATCACATTTTCAGCAACTAAGAACGGCGTTCATCTAACCAAGCCAAACCTGCACCAATGGCTTCAGCGAGAATGCTAATAAACCGATAAAGAGCAACTGAACTGACAATTATTCCTGGAGAAAAACGATTGCTTAAAAGTGCGATCGCAGTAGCTTCAAAGATACCCAATCCCCCCGGTGCTCCGGGGACAACCAAGCCCAAAATATAGGCAAAACTAAAAGCACTGAATAACTGAGGAATCTCACTAAAATTTATAGTAGTTAAAGCCATTAATGTCAGCAAAAAACCGCTACCGCGTAAAAATAAAAAACCAATTTCTCCCAGCAAAGGGACAAGAGGATAGCGATTAATTTTAGCGCGATCGCGATTAAATAATTTTTCAGCCTCTTTTAAATTCTCGTTTAATGAAGCATCAACAATTGACAAAGGAAGGTTATCGCCTAGATCCTTATTGCTGGATGGCACATCTATCTTACTACCTACACCCTTCATTTTTGCCACATATTTAACCAAGGTATTCAAAATCAGGGGATGCACGCCGATTAGAATTACAACTAAACTTAATACCTGCAAACCTCGATTTCCCGCCGAACTTCCCATTAAAGCAATTAATAATGCTGCCGCTGCCATTAACAGCGGTTCTAGTAAAACACTGAGAGTGGCAATTTCCGTAGAAATACCAGCATCTCGCGCCGCCTGAATCCGACCCCAAAAATGCCAAATATTTCCCGGTAAATACTTCCCAATATTGGTTTTAAGGAAAACTCTAATTCCCCAAATAGGATCGACAGATTGATTAAATTCTCGTAAAATCCACAGCCAAACCCAACCCGCCCAAATATGAGAAAATAAAGTAACTACCAGCGCGATCGCCAGAATTATCGCCCCACCCGAATCAATACGAATCGCCGCCACTTCTTGCCAGTGATCCTTAAAAGCCTTGGCCACAAATAGTAGTGTTACACCTAGAATCAAATATCGCAGATAGGGCTTAAAGCGCGTCACAATTGGCTTCATTAAATTAGTGATTTTCTGCTTTTTTTGCTGTACCATTTTAATATTGTTGCATCTCAAGTAAAGACGATCTATAATTGTTTCTAACGCCAATATCTCAGCAGTAAATACCGCCGAGTTACGGGCATTATATCAGAAGTGCGATCGCAGATTTTGGGCAAGTAGAAGCCCCAAATCGCTACAAACTCAAATCTAAAACCTACAATAAAATTACTCACTTTACCATAACATCCCTATGGCTGGTCCCAGTGCTGACGGTCGCTCCTATCTCTTAGACGATAGCTCCAACAGTTTAACCTTAACTCCAGGCTTTTTAACTCCTTATCCCAATGGATTATTTGCCCTCAGTGGCAATGATTTTATCATTGGTTCATCGGATGCGGAAAAAATTAGCGGCGATCGCGATAACGATCGCATCCTGGGTGAAAACGGCGCAGACAGCCTCTTCGGAGGACCAGGTAACGACTTCCTCAACGGCGGTCAAGGTAACGATTTCCTCTCTGGAGAAACTGGCAACAACACCCTACAAGGAGGTCGAGGAAACGACCTACTAATTGGTAGCGAAGGCGATAACATCCTTGTCGGTGATTTCGGCAAAGATACCTTGATTGGTGGTGACGGTGAAGATATCTTTGTCCTTCGCACTGATACCGCAACACTAGACCAAAATGCAACCGATATAATCGGCGAATTTGACATTTTCTTCGATTACATTGGATTAACTGGTGGCCTCACAGAAAACGACCTCATATTACAACCCTTTTCCCTCGCTCCCGGCAATCGAGACACCCTAATTTCTATTCGCCAATCCGGTGCGATTTTAGGAATAGTTCTTAACACTTTACCCGATCAACTTAGAGGTAATTTCATCTCTGCGACTAAACTATTAGGCAACGAACTAAAACAAGCTCGCGACCTTGGTATAATCAACGGCACTCAGACAGTTAATAACTTTGTAAGCAGCGCCAAACCAGATGAAATATACCGTTTCACTCTTCCGACTAATAGCGATTTTAACTTACTGCTGGGCAATCTCGAAGCTGATGCTGATATCGCACTAATTAAAGACATCAATGGAGATAATTCTATTGATATCACAGACATTATCGATTTCTCTGAAAATGCAGAGGATGATCCAGAGGTAATTAGCATTGATGGTCTTTCCGCCGGCACTTATTACGTGAGAGTTTATCAATACGAAGGCGATACAAACTTTAGCTTGAGTTTATCTGCCACACCAAATATCGATACTCCAAACGGCATCAATACAGAACTTTTTGATACCCGTTTTGGCTTTGGTTTAGTTGATGCAAAAGCCGCTGTTTCTCGTGCTGCAAATAATTCTAATTTTCCAGAAGTTTCTGATTTGGGAGGAGATAATTGGGGGCGAGATTTAATTAAAGCTCCCGAAATTTGGGCGAGAGGAATTACCGGGAATAATGTTGTGGTCGCGGTTCTGGATAGTGGAGTTGACTATAATCATCCTGACTTAGCTAATAATATTTGGCTTAATTCTAAGGAGCTTGGTCTTGATACTAATGGTCGAAACAAAGCTACCAACAACATTGATGATGATGGTAACGGATTTATTGATGATGCGCGGGGATGGGATTTTGCAAGTAATGATAACGATCCGATGGATGATAATAGTCACGGCACTCACGTAGCCGGAATTATTGCTGCGAAACAAGACGGAATTGGCATTACTGGTGTAGCCCCTGATGCTAAAATTATGCCGTTAAAAATACTGGATTCAGAAGGTGCAGGAAAAACCGAAGATGAACTTACTGCAATTCGCTATGCAGTGGAAAATGGCGCAACAGTGATTAATCTTAGCTTAGGTGGTGCAGCATTAGACGCGGACGAACTAGAGGCAATTCGCTTTGCTGAATCAAGAGGCGTAGTTGTGGTTTCAGCGGCGGGAAATGACTCAAGTGCTCGCCCAGATTATCCGGCTCGTTTTGCAACTGAAGTAGGAATTGCGGCTGGTTCAGTTGATAGAAATGCTAAGTTTTCTAGCTTCTCAAATCGGGCTGGTGCTAGAACACTAAATTATCTAGTTGCGCCAGGAGGAGAAGGGGGAAGTCAAAGTCAGAATAATATTTATTCAACAGTGCCGCTATCTTTTCCCGGTCTTCCCTATCGCTATTATGCCGGTACTTCGATGGCGACACCACACATATCTGGGGTAGTGGCTTTAATGCAGCAAGCTAATCCTAATTTGACGGCCGCTGAGATTGAGCAAATACTCATTGAAACAGCTAATAGTGATGCGGTGACAGTTTAAAATTTAGGTACTAATAGGTACTAAGTTATATATGGTGGGCGAATGCCATTCGCCCTACTCCATATTTATGTCTGAACCACCTCGCTCTTATACCAATTCTCTAAATTAATACTACAGTTTTCGGGGCGGGTTTTTGAAGATTTTGGCGAATTGCGGTGATTGTTGGCGAACCCGCCCCTACCCAAACTGTTGCAAACTTTTTTAGAAATGGTATTATTTAAAAGTTAGCTGCGTAAGCTAAATCAAATTGACGATGGAGAGTGATGTAACAAGTATTAGAAGGGTCTGTTGCAAGTTCATAGTTAATTTTCCCTTCAATTTTTGTAATCGGTTGTCTTAATGGGATACCGTGTATGTCGTATTGACGGCGTTCCATTGCACTCCAATCTATGATTTTAGTGTCGATTAAGTTTTGCAATTCACTAGCTAAAAGGAAAAGTTTTAGTTTATCTTCAACTATTCCTGTGAGCATAAATTTTAGGGAAACTGACTGAGTAACGATGGGTTTTTGACCGTTGGTAGACCTGTGAGTATGACAATTTCCTAATTCTAAATCGAAGGGATCTAATTGAAAAATATTTTCCTGACTGGCAAATGTACCCAGCCAATCGTTGAGGCATCTTTCGATATGAGGGATTAGTCCTAAGTCGGGGGAGCAAAGGAGTTTACGAATGTTGGATTGTTCAGTCATTAGTATTTTGTTTTTAGGTTGTTTTTATTGTCTATCTTAGAGTCTAGCTCATTTTGTGCATTTTCTACCAAGATAATAGGGCTTTTTTCGATGGTTTCAAAAAAATGTGTTCAAAAATGCGATCGCGGTTATTAGCCAATTATTCCTTTAAAACAAAGGAGTTGCCACAACTACAATTTTGACTAGCATTAGGATTCTGAAATCGGAAACCGCCGCCCATTAAATCCTCGGAATAGTCTAAGGTAAGACCATTAAGATAATTGAGTTGGTGCGAATCTATTACTAATTTAATGCCTTCCGATTCATAAACAATATCATTGGGATTGATGGTTTCATCAAAAGCCATTGTATAAGATAGGCCACAACAGCCACTAGATTCAACTCCTAATCGAAATAAGGCATGAGGATTTGGCTGTTTGGACTTAAGGCGTATTATTTCGATCGCGGCGGGTTTGTTTAAGTTAATCATTGAAAATTTTAGCAATGAAAATTTTAGCAATCAGAATGCAAAATTAAAGACTGGATTTAGCTTTTGATAATATTTTCACACATTTTCAGACTGCGATCGCAAATTTACAAATTTATACAAAACTGTAACGCCACCATCTCGGTAGTTAATTTACTGCTGAGATGGCGGCGTTAGGTAAAACTTCGGTAAGTTTTAATTAAGTCTTTTGTTACTTTTTCGATTCATTACGGGCGTAGTCATCTTGGAAGCGAATGATGTCATCTTCTCCTAAATATTCGCCATTTTGTACTTCAATTAAAATCAAGGGAATTACACCTGGATTAGCGAGACGGTGAGAGGTACATTGGGGAACATAGGTAGATTGATTGCTAAATAAAATTTCTTCCCTTTCGCCGCAGGTAACTTTGGCGGTACCGGAAACAACTATCCAGTGCTCGCTACGGTGGTGGTGCATTTGTAGGCTGAGGCGGTGGCCTGGTTTGACTTCAATCCGCTTAATTTTATATCCAATTCCTTCTTCAAGTGTGGTGAAGGAACCCCAAGGTCTTAATTCTGTAGCAGCCAGGCCTGTTTGTGGAATAGATGTATTTAATGGGGTAAGTTGAGAAATTTCTTGTACCTGAAGCATAAAGCTTAATTCCTAAATAGTCGATCTTTGAACTAATATTCACCATAGCAAATGGTTATGGTTATTGTCATCGGATAGGGGAAAATTTGGCAATCTACATCAATTCTTTATGTAAAGTGTGTTTTTCTTTAAAGAAGCTTTAACTAAGGAGTGGTGAATATATTACTTTTTGTAACACAGTGTTCTGGGGGTTAAGGATACGGTAATTGACGGGGACGTTATCAATTTAATGGGTAAATCTTGTTAAGGTTAGATCGCGGTTATGTTATGTTAGTTAAAGCCAATAATGAATAATTTGAGAATTAGTTAGGTTTATGAAAAAATTTTTAGGATTTATGGTTTTGGTAACGATCGTGGCGATCGCATCAATATCTGTATCAATATCTCTATCAATATCGACATCGGTAGCTGTAGACGGACAACCGCTATTTGTGGCCTATCCTCCTGCTAAACATGAAACTACAGCCGATCGCATTTTCTTAATTGGTACAGCACCACCACAAAAACCAGTTTTTGTCAATGGTAAAGCGATTGAAAATCGGAGTCCGGCGGGACATTTTGCTCCTAGTTTGCCGTTGAAAATAGGAGAAAATACTTTCAATTTGCGCTATGAAGATCGAGAAGTAAAAATTCAAGTAACTCGCAAGTTAAATGAGCCAGAAGTGCCTGCGATCGCTGGTTTTGCTAAGGGTTCTTTACTGCCGGCTTTGGATGTGGCGAGAATGCCGGGAGAATTGATTTGCTTTAGCGCGATCGCACCTCCTAATGCGACAGTTTTAGTAAAATTAGCCGATAAAAATATACCTTTGGTAGCGCGATCGCCTGTCCAATTACCGGAGAATAAAGCTGTATTAGTTGGTGGAAATTCCCCGGAAAAAGGCGCGATCGGAAAATATCAAGGTTGTGATAAAATGCCGTCTAATCCTAGTAATAATAGGGTGGATTTAGGATTGCCTGTATTTCAAGTAACAGTAAATGGTAAAACTGTGACTCAGCAAGGTACTGGGAAGATTAATATTTTATCTTCAACTCAATTTGATGTTGCTGAAGTAATCGCAGAAGCGGGTGTTACTAGAACTGGTCCGAGTAGCGATTTTTCGCGCTTGACACCCTTACCAAAAGGAACTAAAGCCGCGATCGTATCTATTGACGGAGAATGGCTAAAATTAGATTATGGAGCCTGGATTAAAGCTTCAGAAGTGAAGATTATTAAGGATGCAGTACCACCGCGATCGCTAATTCGTAGCGTCAGTGCCCGTCAAGTTGGCAACTGGACAGAGGTACGATTTCCCTTAGAAATACCCATGCCCGTAGCAGTGCAGGAAGAAGAACGTAAATTCGTTTTAACATTATATAATACAACGGCTCAAACTGATATTATTCGCCTCAATGATGACCCGGTAATTTCCCGTTTAGATTGGCAACAAAATTCACCCAATGAGTTGAAATATACTTTTAATCTTAAATCTGCTCAACATTGGGGTTATAAATTGAGATATGAGGGGACAACGTTGGTGCTATCTTTGAAGCATCCGCCGCAGAAAGTAGGTAAAGTTGCTACAGAAAAGCCATTATTAGGGATTAAAATAGTGTTAGATCCTGGACATGGTGGACCAGAGGATCGAGGGGGAATTGGACCAACTGGTTATCGGGAAAAAAGTGTGGCTTTACTAATCTCAAAGTTAGTTAAACAAGAGTTAGTAAATCGCGGCGCAACGGTGATTATGACGCGGGAAGAAGATGTCGATTTAGATTTACCTCCCAGGGTGGAAACGATTAATAAAGAGGAACCTGCGATCGCGATTTCTTTACATTACAATGCTTTGCCAGATAATGGTGATGCGATTAATACTAAAGGCATTGGTGCTTTTTGGTTTCATCCCCAAGCCCACAGTTTAGCCATGTTTTTACATAATTATTTAGTGAAAAAATTGGATCGACCAACCTATGGAGTATTTTGGAATAATTTAGCCATGACTCGTCCTACGGTTGCGCCTTCTGTGTTAATGGAATTGGGTTTTATGATTAACCCCGTAGAGTTTGAATGGATTGTCAATCCAGTTGAACAAAAAAAGTTAGCGGCGGCGATCGCGCAGGGAATCACTGAATGGTTTAATAGTATTTGATTGCCATTAACAAATAACAAATAACAACTAACAACTAACAATAACTAAGGAATAAAAATTAAATAACTTGATGATTTGGTTCGTAGTAAGCGCCAAGAGCGCTAAAGCGCTTACTACAAACAAGCTAATTATTTAATTTCTATGCCTAAGGAATAGCAACAGAATGTAAAAGGCGATCGACAATAGTTTTAGAACGTCGGCCGCCCTTCGGAATCAAGCGATGCGAAAGCACATGAGTCGCGAGAAACTTAATATCATCATCGATCGCAAAATCCCGTCCCGATAAAAATGCTAAAGCTTGCGCCGCCCGATGTAAAGCCACCGCACCGCGAGGACTTACACCTAACATAATTTCCTCATCTTCTCGCGTCGATCGCACCAAATTTACAATATATTTCTTCAACGATTCCTCGACTTTTACACTCCCAACAAGACGGCGCAACTCTTGAATTTCCTCCAAACTAACACAAGGTTGTAACTCCTCCACCGGCACAGAATTAGAAAGCTTATTTAACATTTCTAACTCTTCCAACTCACTAGGATAACCCAAAGTCAAAGACAACATAAAACGATCCATTTGCGCCTCTGGCAAAGGAAAAGTTCCCTGATATTCAATTGGATTCTGAGTAGCAATTACAAAAAACGGGCGAGGTACGGGGCGAGAAATAGTATCTACCGTTACTTGTTGTTCTTCCATTACTTCTAATAAAGCAGACTGAGTTCGTGGCGTAGCGCGGTTAATTTCATCGGCTAATAACACATTCGCAAATACTGGACCTGGCATAAATTCAAACAGACCACTACCGGGATTCCAAATATTAGTTCCAGTGATATCTGTTGGTAATAAATCAGGAGTACATTGAATCCTTTGAAACTTACCATCAATCGATCGCGCCAAAGACTTCGCTAACAAAGTTTTCCCCACACCTGGCACATCTTCCAACAAAGCATGGCCCCCAGAAATCATCGCCACCAACACCAAACGAATACTATCCGTTTTACCAACAATTGTTTTACTCAAATTTTGCTTGAGTTTTTCAATACGCTCTCGAATAGCACTCATAATCAATAACTCCACTTGCTCGTACATCCATAATATATCAGCTTTTATCAGCTTAATTTTGGCTTCTTTCAAAAAGAGCATTTATTCTGGAACTAAGCTTGACAAGCTTACAGAATGAATAGGATTAATATACTAGACTATTGCAATTAATCCTATTTATCAGAAAAATTTGAAAATCCTTTTTCTTTCTTCCTTAATTACCGACTGGCAATCATTCCAGTAAGACGAGCATAGTCAAAAAGTCCTCCTGCGTCAATTACTGGACCGACATCTCCTAAAGGTTTGAGTTCGTAAGTTTTGCCGAGAGTATGATTGATGATTTGATTGTGTTCGGAATCAAGAGTTACTTCTTGACCTGTAGCAAATAAATCGCACAACCTTTCCACAGATTCCCAAGGATATAATTCACCTGTGGCGGAACAATTGCGGAAGAAAATTCGGGCGTAAGATTGAGCAACTACGGCTTCTACACCAGCAGCACCCAAAGCGATTGGGGCGTGTTCCCGTGAAGAACCGCAGCCGAAGTTTTCGCCGGCAATAATAATAGGATAGCGGGTTTTAATTGCTGGTGATTCGATAAATTTGCCGTAGCGATCGGGTAATCCAATCATCGCATAACTACCTAATTTTTCGTATTCTTCTGGTTTCGAGGGAACGAGTGTTAAGTATTCAGCAGGAATGATTTGATCGGTATCAATGTTATCATCTAAAACAAAGATTTGACCGCGAATTATTTTCCCCATAGTTAATTTTCCGTTTCGTTGCTGTAAGTTCTCTCTATTTTAACTTATTCAGGACAATTTTGTAGGGGCGAATGGCATTCGCCCACCATATAGCGCTCCTAATTTTCTGTAGCTTCTACTAACAGCCATTGGCCGCCAAAATTCATTCTACCCCAGATGGTTATTGCTTTATGGCTTTCGCAAGTCTGCAAAAAATCATTGATTTCAGGGCGTAAGGTGACAAGTTTCCAAACTCGATCGGCGAATGCTGGAGGATCGGATATCTTCATTTCATAAACCTGTTCTCTACGACGGTAAAAAATTCCTGAGAATGGGTAATTGGTAATTGGTAATTGGTAATTGGTAATTGGTAATTTTTCCCGATTTATTGCATTACAAGGACAGTTTCCAGTAGGCGGATATTCCTCTGGGCGATCGAGATAATAAAGTTGCCAATTCAGCCATTCTGGATGATTAGGAATCAAATTAAACAAAGGAATAATTGCGGCGGGAGCAAAGGGATCTTTTAATAATGCTTCTTGTAACATTCTTACAGGTAAATTTCTCGGTTGAATCCCCATTTCTACGCATAGTGCTGCGGCCATTCCTGCGGCTTGTCCAATCCCCATGACTACCGGCTGTAAACGGGTTGCACCGTTGGCAATATGAGAGACAGAAATATTTTTTTCCCCAGCCAGAAAACCATCTATTTCCGTAGGAATTAGGCAATTGTAGGGAATAGTAAAAGGTGTTCCCGTCCAACGGCCGCCCCAGCGTAGGGATTTGGATTGTAAGGGGATATTCCCGCTGGTATAGTGGTGATCGTTGGGGTAGTTTCCCATCGCGATCGCCTCACATTTTCCATCAGAATTAACTGGTAATTTAGCAACATTTCCCGATGCGATCGGCAAAATATCCTGTTCTTTAACTGTTATTATTCCCCGCAAACGTCGGCTTTCTCGGTAATAAGGATGTAGCGCAAAAGCTGAATGGGTAATTGGGAATTGGGAATTGGGAATTGGGAATTGGGAATTGGGAATTGGGAATTGGGAATTGGGAATTGGTAATTGGTAATTGGTAATTGGTAATTGGTAATTAGCCAAATTTTCTCCTGTTGGCAATTTTCCGATATTAAAAATGGGAAAAATATCTTCTGCTAAACCGTAGCGCCTACCTAATTTACACTGAATAAAACGGGCAAAACTTTGACTGTGCCATAGACTTTCTTGGAGAAAATTGCGTCGAGATTCTTCAGACTCGATTAAGCGGCTAACTCCTTCACCATAGTCATTTCCTCCCAAGGGCCAATTAATCATAAACCTATTACCTGGAAGGCGGCCATAATCCAGAAATTTCTCTGGATCGTAGTTATCCCAAGCACCGACAAACTGACTGGGATTATCTATTGGTGGTGCAGGAATTTCTGGAGCAATTCGCTCGCCAAAATCCTGCATAATTACCACCCAAGTTGGTGCTTGTACTGGATATCTTTCAGTGAGAATATTTGGAGTAATTGGGGCGCTAGTTTCTCCCCATTCACCCTGCAATTCCCAACCCCAACGATGGGGAATTTCCCCTATTGCTAGTAAGTCTCCTAATTCTGTAGCATCAATAATTATTTGAGCATAAATAAGCACATCTTCAAAGCCAACACCCACAATTTTATTACCTGATTTTATCACTTTTTGTGGTGTTTTTCCAGCCATCCAAGATAAATTAGGTAGAGCTTTTACCCAATTAGCAAAAATTTCAGCACCAAGACGAGGATCGTAGGTAAAAAAGCTAACCCAAGCACAATCTAATCCTTCTGGTTGCTGATGTTGAATTTCTTTCAGAAATGCACCCCATAAACCAGTTTGAAATGCGGCTAATTCATTACCATCTGGTGCAGAAACTCCCGCGCTAGTTAGCATTCCGCCTAACCAGGGAAATTCACTAATTAACATTGTTTTGGCTCCTCTGCGGGCTGCTTGTACTGCGGCGGTTGTGCCACCAGTACCGCCTCCAACTACTAAGATATCTGTCGTAATTTCATTCATTTTATACCAGTATTTACCAGATTAATTGTTTTTTTACAAATTACCATTCCTGCAATGCGATCGCAATTCCTTGTTTCAAATTTAGCTTAATATTTTCTTGATTTAATAATTGTTCTAATTGTTGACGAATCCCTTGAGAATCTAATTGTTTTAAAGTAGCTATACAGTGAAATTTAACGCTACTATCTGAGTCTGCCAACATTGCAATCACAGTTTCTATGGCTCTCATATCTCCTAAATTTCCTAATCCTACAACTAGAGATTTTTTAAGATACTCTACAACTTTAGACCGTCCATTTTTCAGCAAATTAATTAAAATATCTGCGGCTTTATTTTTAACATTTGAGTTTGCCACTCTTCCTAAAATTATGACAATTTCTTGAATTACAGGAAAAGGTAAAGATAGTATAGAAACAGCATCATCAACGATTTCTAATCCAGGGGATCGATCGACTACTTCACTCTGAAAAATACCCGATTTAATCAAGACTTTTTCTAATAACTCTAAAGCCGTTATCGTCTCCATCCATCCTAAAGCCCGCACAGCTTCAAGTTGTAAAGCAAGAGGTGTAAGTGGAGATGAAAATAGTTCAAATAAAACAGCAGCCGCAGCATCAGTTTTGATTCTTCCCAGAGCGATCGCAGTTGCCAAATTTACCTCTAAACTAATATCTTTAAGTAACGGTTTAAGCAAATTTACTAAACCCAATTCATCATCTAAATAGGAACGTAAACCTAACGCGATCGCGGCTTCTTTTCTCACCTCTACCACCGGATCTTTAAGTAATTCAATCAATAGCGGAGGAATGCGCGGATCGTGAAAACTACTCAAACCTTCAATCGCAGCAATACGCACGGAGGGAACGCGATCGCGTGCTACACTAAGCAAAGGAGCGATAACTTCAGCTTGTCGAATTTGAGCCAGTGCTACTGTAGCAAATTGGCGAGACTCTTCCAACAGCAAAAGACTTGTCAAAGACGCGATCGCACTCGAACCTAAATTAGCTAAAGTATCAGCAGCAATACTACTCAATTCTTCACTTTCAGAAGACTTAACAACTTCTACCAAAGTCGCGATCGCATCAGGAAAATCGAAATTACCCAAAATCTTTATCGCAAACCATCTTTCTTCCAAATCAGCTTCCTCATCCTCAATAATCTCAATTAAAGGCGCGATCGCGATCGTTCCCACATGAACAAATACCTTACCAATTTCCCAACGATCCTGAAAATCTCCAAAAGCCAACACCTCCAAAGCCCAACTCAAAACCTGCTGCAAATCAGCCCTAGAAACTCCCAATCCACGCTCCCTATTTCCCCATTCTTGCAGACATTGCACAAGCAATGACCAATTTCTCTCCAGCGCCGCTACCCGCGATCGATTTAAAACATCACACATAATTTTAATTGGCTTTTGTCACAAAGTTTAAATTAAGTTAACACCCATTTTAGTAGAACAGTGTAAAATATCAGTTAATTATTTTTCCTCCCCAGTCCCCAATCCCCCCTTTCCAGTCATCCCCGGAAAAATCTTTACAAAAACTACATACTTCCTTGACACATAACTAAGAATAATGAGATATTAATAGAAGTTAACGTAAAAATCGATCGCGGCAAAGGCAAGCAACAGCAAACCCTAGCCCTCAGAGTTACAACTTGTCAAGGAAAAAATTCAGATGACGGAACGCAAACGAGCGCTAATCACCGGTATTACAGGTCAAGACGGCTCCTATTTGACCGAATTGCTACTAGAAAAAGGGTATGAAGTTCACGGCATTATCCGCCGAAGTTCAACCTTCAACACCGATCGAATCGACCATATCTACGTCGATCCTCACAGTGAAAACGCCCGTTTATTCCTCCACTACGGCGACTTAACTGACGGAACAACCCTACGCCGAATCTTGGAAGAAGTTAAACCCACAGAAATTTATAACTTAGGCGCTCAATCTCACGTTAGAGTTAGTTTTGACGCACCAGAATATACCGTTGACGCAGTAGGTTTAGGCGTATTGCGTCTATTAGAAGCAATCCGCGACTACCGCCATCGGACAGGAATTGAAGTGCGATTTTATCAAGCTGGTTCCTCAGAAATGTACGGTTTAGTACAAGAAGTTCCCCAGAAAGAAACCACACCATTTTATCCCAGAAGTCCCTATGCTTGCGCCAAAGTTTATGCCCACTGGCAAACAGTAAATTACCGAGAATCTTACGGAATGTTTGCCACAAATGGCATTCTATTTAACCACGAATCACCTCGACGGGGTGAAACATTTGTCACCCGGAAAATCACCCGCGCCGTAGCCAGAATAGTCGCCGGCAAACAGAAAAAACTTTACCTTGGCAACCTCGATTCCAAACGCGACTGGGGTTATGCCAAAGACTACGTAAAAGCCATGTGGTTAATGTTACAACACGACAAACCAGATGATTATGTAGTCGCTACCGGAGAAACCTACTCAATCCGGCAATTTCTCGATAAAGCCTTTGAATATGTCAACTTAGATTGGCACGAATACGTCGAATTTGACCCCCGCTATTTACGCCCTGCTGAAGTAGAATTATTAATTGGCGACTCCACTAAAGCCCGGAAAAACTTAGGATGGGAACCCTCAGTCACCTTTGAAGAATTAGTGCATTTAATGGTAGACTCTGACGTAAAAGCTTTTGAAGAGCATCTTCGTGGCTCTGGCCACAATGTTGATTAACTTCTGCAACTAATAACTATTCAGTAATCAATTACTTAATCAGGGCATCTATCATCTAAAATCGATCGATTGCTAATAGCTTGTGCAAACAAATTACTCGGCAAATGAGGATAAAAATATGAGTGAGTTAGATTTGAGCGACAAGCGGATTTTAGTTACAGGCGGTGCTGGTTTTTTAGGTCGTCAAGTAGTCGAACAACTGGTGAAAGCCGGAGCAAATATTGACAACATTTCGATCCCCCGTTCCCGTGACTTTGACCTTCGAGTGATGGAAAACTGCCAGCGTGTTGCTGAAAAGCAAAATATCATCATTCACCTAGCCGCCCACGTAGGCGGTATTGGTTTAAATCAACAAAAACCAGCAGAATTATTTTATGACAACTTGATGATGGGAGTGCAATTAATTCACGCCGCCTATCAAGCAGGAGTTGAAAAATTCACTTGTCTCGGCACTATTTGCGCTTATCCCAAGTTTACCCCAGTACCATTTAAAGAAGACGATCTTTGGAATGGCTACCCAGAGGAAACTAATGCACCTTATGGAGTTGCAAAAAAGGCTTTATTAGTGCAATTACAATCTTATCGACAACAGTATGGGTTTAACGGCATCTATTTACTTCCAGTAAATTTGTACGGTCCAGAAGATAATTTCGATCCCAAGAGTTCCCATGTAATTCCGGCATTAATTCGGAAAGTCCATGAAGCGCAACTAAGGGGAGATAAAGAATTACCAGTTTGGGGCGATGGTAGCCCAACTCGCGAGTTTTTGTATTCCCTTGATGCCGCGCGGGGAATTGTGATGGCAACTCAGTCTTATAATGAATCGGAACCTGTTAATTTAGGAACTAATTCTGAAATATCAATTCGAGATTTGATTAATTTGATCTGTGAATTGATGGAATATGAAGGGGAAATAGTTTGGCAAACTGATAAACCAAATGGTCAACCGCGTCGCTGTTTAGATACAGAAAGGGCAAAAAAAGCCTTTGGATTTACTGCGGAAATGGGGTTTAAAGAAGGGTTGAAGAAAACTATCGAGTGGTATCGACAACACGCCGCGTAAGCCCCTAATCTAGTTTGTAGTAAGCGCTTTAGCGCTAAAGCGCTTACTACAAACAAGCTAATCCTTAGTATTGTCAACCTTCCGAGATTCTAACCAGATGGGAATTGCGATCCAAGCAACAACTAAAGCTAAAGCTAGAATTGCAAATTGAGCCGCCCAAGCCACTAATTTTTCTAAAGACACAACTTGTCCTAAGAAAAATGCTAAACTTACCATTATTGAAGCCCAACTTGCAGCACCAACAAAATTGCATAATGAAAACTTCCAAAAAGGCATTTCTGCAATTCCCGCTAGAGGTCCTGCAAAAATTCTTAGTAAGGCAATAAACCTACCAAAAAATACTGCTTTGGTTGCATTTTGACTAAACTGTTCTTTCAGATCAAACAGTTGTTGTTCTTGAATGCGGAAAAATTTACCTAACTTCAGTAGTAAAGGCCAACCGCCATATCTACCGATCGCATAGCCAAAATTTCCCCCTAACGTCGCACCTGCGATCGCACTCAACAACACATACCAATAATTCAGTTCCCCACTACCAGCCAGAAACCCGCCGACGATCGTAATAGTTTCCCCAGGTAGGGGAAGTCCCAGATTTTCCAGCAAAATTCCCAAAAATACCGCAAAATAACCGTAGTCATGGGCAAATTTCTGGATAGTTTCCAAAGAGATCGACTCCACAGACATTTGACACTGCCTTTGTAAATTTTTATTAAGCCTAATATTTCCTATCTTGCCTTGATTCAGAGGAAATATGTGCAGTCAAGCTCAAATCTTTATTTGTGTCCCAGTAAATAGTTAAACTATTTTAGTGTCACCTTAAAAAATTCACATACCCATGAGTGTAGTTAGCCAAGTTATTCTCCAAGCCGATGACGAGCTTCGCTATCCCAGCGCCGGCGAACTCCAAACCATCAATTCTTTTTTTAAAACAGGTACTCAGCGGGTGCGGATTGCAGTCACCCTGTCTGAAAGTGAGAGAAAAATTGTTGATGAAGCCAGCAAAAAACTCTGGAAGAAGCGCCCAGACTATATTTCCCCTGGTGGAAATGCTTTTGGTCAGCGGGAGCGAGCTTTGTGTTTACGGGATTATGGCTGGTATTTGCGTTTGATTACTTACGGTATTCTCGCTGGCGACAAGGGGCCGATCGAAAATATCGGTTTGATTGGAGTCCGGGAAATGTATAACTCCTTGGGAGTTCCTGTTCCTGGGATGGTGGATGCTATCCGGTGTTTAAAGGAAGCTGCTATTGCTTTGTTGAATGACGAAGATGCTAAGGAAGCTGCTCCTTATTTTGATTATATCGCTCAAGCGATGTCTTAGTTTTCGGATTTTTGGCTAATTGCGAAGCTTTTGTGCTGGAATTTGGGGTTAATTTTCCTCAGTTTTTTGCATAAAGGCTTCGCTGTTTTTTTGTTAATTGGGAACTAATAATGACTGAAAGAATACTAGATCAAATCTTAGCAAGATATCAAAACTCATTTGTTGCCAAAGTTTATGCAGAAGAAAATGAAGAACACGATCTTCTAATGGATGTTTTTGGCATTTCTCCCATAATCAAAAGAGAAAATAGGCAGTATTGGGGACGTGAGCTAGGTATGTGTTGGCAATTGTTAGTTATTGAAATATGTAAAGCATATTGTAGTGGCTTTCAGCCAGCATTTAAAATTGGTAGTGATGAACCATGTGACTTGATTGTTGATGGATACGCAATAGATACAAAATACCGTATTGGCTCAGGAGATTCTGGAACACTTAAAAAGTTCAAATCTTACGGCCCACTACTTCGTACTCATAACTATGAACCAGTTATTTTAATTCTTAGAAAAGATAATTTACCCGCAGCTATTATGGCCTGTCAAGTTGGGACTTGGAGAGTTTATACTGGTGATGCTTCATTTCAATTTATACAAACCATAAGCGGATTTAATTTAAAATCATTTCTTACTGAAAGAATGGGATTATTCCCTGTAAACCGCTGAAATTATCAAGGCGTTTGTTAATTATTTCTATGTAGTTAGATACTATTTCAATTCCAATATAACTAATGCCAAGTTCCTTGGCCGCAAGCAATGTGGTTCCTGACCCCGCAAAAGGATCGATGAGAATAGAGTCCTCCAAACGTGGCACAAATATTTCGACTAACTTTCTCATTAGAGCAATTGGTTTCACTGTGCAATGAACGTTAAAATCTTCAGTTCTCTCGCGTTGTATTCCATCTAAAATATTTGATTGAAAACCACCGAGATATTCTTTAGTATAAAAAAGGCCAGTACCATACTCTAATAAAGTTTCTATATAATTATTGACAAGTGGTTTCTGAAGTACACAAATCGCTTCCCATTCATTTCTCAGGCAACTGTGCCAACCATCCCATTTCTCAGAATTTTCATATCCTTTTTTCTCCAACTGTTGCTTAATATTGACACCTTTAGGGATGCCACTTGGTCTTTTATAAACAAGAATATCTCTCGCATAGAAGCCAGCATTTTCAAGTGCTACTTGTACGTGAGCAACGGTTCGCGTGCTGTTAAAAACTAGAACTGTTGCACCAGGTTTGCAAATCCGAAAAAGCTCCTCACCCCACTCGAAGCACCACTTCTCATAATCCAGAATGTTGTTACGATTCCTTTGATACCATCTTTCGTTTCTAACTCCACCAGCTAAACCGCTACCATAGGGAATGTTTTTAACAAGCGTTTTATTTTTTTTACTATTGATTCTTTCAATACGCCTTTTAATTTCTGAGTCATTCCATTTATGACCAATAAATTCATAGTTATAAGGTGGATCGGTAATACAGGCAGAAACATAATTTTCTGGCAATGACTTCATCACTTCACGACAGTCACCAATCAATACTTTATTTAAGGGAGCTTTTTTCATTAATTTGGAAAATTACTCAACATACTATTTATAGTATTTATATTTGAATTTGTCAATAACCCATTAGCCCAGTTTTAGCTCAAATTTCTGTTGATTTCCCTCTGGCTAATTCCTCCTGTAAATATTTGTACCATTCAACAGCTAATTCAACTTGTGTAAATGGAATTTGCACAGAGTCAGCATTGAAAAACAAAAATTCTAAAACAATATTGCGATCGGACTTAGGCAGATTTAATAAATCAACTATTTGATGATTAGCCAAAATCCGAATTGACTCTACATCTTTTAAATAAAAAGATTGCAAATTCACAGGACCTTTACGAGTAGGCTTTCCCCAAGTTAAGCGATCGCCATCCAGACCAAGCACTGCATAAATATCATACTTCACCTTCGCAAACGGTTGCGCCCACAAACGATAAGCTTCTACTTTCTGATACTCATTCCAGCCAGCCCAAGCTAACCAGATAAAAATTGCCAGTAGCGGCAACCAAATTAAACCTCTTGACATAATTAGATTTTAGTCCGTAACTATCGTGCAATATTAGTACCTAAAAGGGTAAACTTAGGTTATTCTTAGGTTAATCTAGTGAAAACCCCGCAACATGGACGATTTACCATGAAAAAATTTTTACTTCTATGCTCATTTTTAATCGGGTTCGGCTGGTCTCTTGCTAATTTCTCAGGCTTAGCCACAGCTGGAACTTATGACAGCATTGTGATTGACTTCCGAGAAGCAGTAGGAAGTGCAGAGATTGCCAGAGAAGTAGGCGCGATCGCATCCCAATATAGCGTTTCCCCTCAACTCAATAGCGAGTTTTCCACAGCCGATAATGTATATGTAGTCAAAGGCGATCGCACTCTCCTCAACGCCCTCAAAAATTCCCCATTAGCCAAAGATACTGAATATATCGAACCCAACTACATCTATAAAACCTTAGAAGTTCCCAACGACCCCATGTATAACAAGCAGTGGAACCTCCGCAGCATTAACGTGGAAGCCGCTTGGAACGAAACTAAAGGCGATGGCGTAACTGTAGCCGTAATTGACACGGGAATTACTATCGTCCCTGACTTAAAAGATACCAAATTCGTACCCGGTTACGACTTCGTGAACGATCGCGTCGAAGCCTACGACGACAACGGACATGGCACTCATGTTGCGGGGACCGTCGCCCAATCTACCAATAACGACTACGGCGTAGCCGGTATCGCCTACGAAGCCGCTTTAATGCCCCTAAAAGTCTTAAGTGCCGAGGGTGGCGGTACAGTTGCCGACATCGCCGAAGCCATCAAATTTGCGGCTGACAACGGCGCAGATGTAATTAATATGAGTCTTGGCGGCGCTGGCGAAAGTCAAATCATGGAAGAAGCGATCGCCTACGCGCACAACAAAGGCGTTACCATCATCGCCGCCGCCGGTAACTCCGGGGAAAATTCGGCATCCTATCCCGCCCGCTATCCCCACGTTATCGCCGTTTCTGCCCTCGGTCCCGATGGCGAAATTGCCCCCTATTCCAACTACGGCGCAGGCGTTGATATCTCTGCTCCCGGCGGTTCCGAAGCTGGTAAAATCCTGCAAAGCACCATCGATCCAGAAACCGGTGCAGAAGTATTTGCAGGCTTCCAAGGTACTAGCATGGCAGCCCCCCACGTTGCGGGAGTTGCAGCTTTAGTGAAAGCTACAGGCGTGAAAGAACCCGAACAAATCCGCAGTATTTTATTACAATCAGCGCGAGTAGTTGCTGAAGATCCATTAAATCATTTTGGTGCCGGTCAATTAGATGCAGCGGCCGCTGTTCAATTAGCACTAAAAGGTCAAATTACTTTCCGCGATTTCTTTGGTTGGTTGCGCGATAATGGCTATCTAAATCCTGGTTTTTGGGTTGATGGTGGTGCAGTGGCGCTAATACCTAAACTGGCAATGGTGCTGGGTTCTTATTTGTTAGCTTGGTTTTTGCGAAATTATTTTCCTTTCCAATGGACCTGGGGATTTTCTGGTGGTTTAGTTGCTGGAAGTTCGGGGTTATTTTTCCTACGCGGCCTCTATATTTTTGACCTTCCCCAATGGCCTTTACGAATGATGGGTAGTTCTATTCCTGAACTGGGCAATACTATTCAGGGTAGTACCATGCTGAATCCAATTTTTGCCAGCGTGTTAATTCCGTTTATTTTGATTGCCCTATTTTTAGGACATCAACAATGGAAATGGATCGCGATCGGTTCAACTATTGGTGTGGCTAGTTGTTTGGCGGTGAGTGCTTTTGTTACTCCTGCGGTTTGGGGTTTAGGTGTCGGTTTACCTGCACAAGTTTTCCTAATTGTCAATGCTTTATTGTGTTTAGGATTAGCACGTTTGGCACTGAAATCTGAGGTAAAAACTGTATGAGTATCACTGTTAAAGGTGTCATCGATCGCAAAGGTTTGGGATCTGGAACATGGGCTTTAGTGAGTGAATCTGGCGAGACTTATGAACTTAAAAATGCTTCTGCTGAGTTAAAAAAGTCTGGTCAGAAAGTCACTGTTAAAGGTGAAGTGCGAAAAGATGTGATGACTTTGGCAATGATTGGTCCTGTGTTAGAGGTGCAATCTTTTGAGGTTGATGGCGATTAGTTAATCTAGGAATTAACTTCAAAAAAACCGGTTTCTTTGAAAATCCTCATTACTCCCTCCCATTAACAAGGGGAGGGTTGGGGTGGGGTAAAAAACTTACTACTCATTTAGATGATTTGGTTTGTAGTAAGCGCAAAGAGCGCTAAAGCGCTTACTACAAACCTAATTATTTAATTGCTATTCCTAATCTTGTTTCTTTTCAAGAGATGGCAACTCTCTCTTACTAAAAATCATCGTATCATCGACACAATCTATGACGATTGTATCACCCTCTACAAAGGTATTTTCTAACAGCTTATTTGCCAAGGGATTTTCTAACTCGCGCTGAATCGCCCGTTTCAAAGGACGCGCACCATACGTCGGATCGTAACCGACATCAGTAATATAATTTTTCGCCGCATCGGACAACTGCAAATTAATTTTTTGATCTCCTAATAATCTTTCAATTCTCTTCACTTGAATGCTGACAATTTGCCGTAATTCTGTCTTACTCAAAGCATGGAATAAGATGATATCATCAACGCGGTTAAGAAATTCTGGTCGGAAGTGCGATCGCAAAGCATCTGTTACTCGTTTGTACATCATTTCGTACTTAGAATCGTCGCCAGCTACATCTAAAATATGATCGCTACCAATATTGCTAGTCATTACAATCACAGTATTTCTAAAATCAACAACTCTTCCCTGAGAATCGGTAATTCTACCATCATCTAAGACTTGCAATAAAATGTTAAAAACATCCGGGTGTGCCTTTTCCACTTCATCAAATAACACCACTGAATAAGGGTGACGGCGCACTGCTTCGGAAAGTTGACCACCTTCATCGTAACCCACATATCCGGGCGGTGCTCCCACTAATCGCGAGACGCTATGTTTCTCCATATATTCCGACATATCTATGCGGAGAATTGCATCATCGCTATCAAATAGAAACTCAGCTAATGCGCGGGCTAATTCAGTTTTTCCCACGCCCGTTGGTCCCATAAATAAGAAGGAACCGATCGGTCTACCGGGATCTTTCATACCAGCGCGAGCGCGACGAATGGCGGCGGAAACTGCTTCTACGGCTTCATGTTGACCGATAACTCGCTGATGTAAATGTTTCTCTAATTGTAATAGTTTTTGTCGCTCCGATTCTAATAATCTATTAACAGGTATTCCGGTCCATTTGGCAACTATTTCGGCAATGTCGGCGGCGGTGACTTGTTCCCGTAGTAATGATGATCCTTCAGATTGTAACTTCAAAAGTTCGGCTTCCTTGGCTTCGCGATCGCGCACCGCAGTCTCCAATCTGCCATACTTTAATTGGGCCGCCTTATTCAAATCGTAAGCCCTTTCTGCCTGTTCAATTTGTACCCTTAACTCATCTTCTTCTGCCTTCAACTTATTAATCGCATCTAAGGATTGCTTTTCTCCTTGCCACTGAGATGATAACTTTTCCTGCTTTTCTTTCAAATTATCAATTTCTGATTGGATGCGTTCTAATCTAGTAGCTACTCCCAGATTTTGCGCCCCTTTACCTTCCCCTTCAATTGATAACTTTTCCATTTCTAACTGCATCACCCGCCGATCAATTTGTTCTAATTCTGCGGGTTTAGAAGTAATCTCCATTTTCAATTGGGCTGCCGCTTCATCTACTAAGTCAATGGCTTTATCTGGTAAAAAGCGATCGGCAATATAACGAGAAGATAAAGTTGCCGCCGCCACCAAAGCCGAGTCTAATATTTTCACCCCATGATGTCGCTCATAACGGTCTTTTAGTCCGCGTAAAATTGAAATCGTATCTTCTACACTGGGTTGATCGACAAATACTGGTTGAAATCGCCGTTCTAAGGCAGGATCTTTTTGAATATTCTTGCGAAATTCATCGAGAGTTGTTGCCCCAATACAGCGCAATTCTCCCCTCGCTAACATCGGTTTCAACAAGTTACCGGCATCCATGCCCGAACCCGAACTACCGCCGCCGCCCGTACCGACAACGGTGTGTAATTCATCAATAAATAAAACAATTTGACCATCAGAATTGATGACTTCTCGCAATACTCCTCTGAGGCGTTCTTCAAATTCTCCTCGGAATTTTGCCCCCGCAATTAAGCTACCCATATCGAGGGAAAATAACTGTCTATTTTTCAGAGATTCCGGTACATCACCGTTAACAATTCTCTGGGCTAAACCTTCGGCGATCGCAGTTTTTCCTACCCCCGGATCGCCAATCAATACCGGATTATTTTTTTGACGACGCGAGAGAACTTGAACAACGCGGCGAATTTCCTCATCGCGACCAATTACCGGGTCAAGTTTTCCAGTTTTTGCTGCTTCTGTTAAATCGCGACCAAACTTAGTTAAAACATCATAAGTTGACTCAGGATTTTGGTCTTGAACTTTTGCAGAACCCCGGACAGATTTAATTGCTTCTTCCAATTTTTGGCGATCGATTACTTTAGTAGGAGGAGTGCGATCGTAACCGGGACGAGAGGGCGGTCCTTCCACTTTTGTTAATAGGCGGCGGCCTATTCTTTCATCTTCTATAAAAGCAATTAATAAATGTTCGATCGCGATAAAACCATCCTGCCAAGTTTGTCTAGCAGTTTCAGCATTATCTAGCATGACTTCCAGACCGCGCCCCAAGTAAAGTTGATCGGCATTGGCAACCCTCGGTTGCCGTTTGGCAAAGGCTTCTAGTTGCTGGGACAGCTTTGCCGGGTCAATTCCCGCTTTCGTCAGGATATTATTAGCTAAACCTTGCTGTTCTAGGAGGGCGATCGCTAAATGTTCGACCTCTAGCTGTTGATTGGCAAAGCGGCGGGCTACATCCTGGGATTTGACAATACCTTCCCAGGCTTTATCGGTAAATTTGCTAGGGTCTGTTGGCTGCACGGTTTTTCCTCATTCTCGAAGGGATTTTTAGTTGTCCCTTCAGATATACTCTCATAACTATGATAGAGGTTATACCAATTCTTTTGCATTAATACTACAGTTTTCGGGGCGGGTTTTTGAAGATTTTGGCGAATTGCGGTGATTGTTGGCGAACCCGCCCCTACCCAAACTGTGGCAAACTTTTTTATAAATGGTATTAAACAGGTGTTTGAGTCTTTTGGGATTTAAAGAAAAATTAAGGAGGAAATTTAATATGGCTTATAGCGATTTCAAACTCAATGAACTGGTTAAACAATTTGACTTAACTATAACTGAAAACCTAGATTTATTTGTTGATATACCCGAAGTACAACCTAGCGAAAATCTCAAATTTTCATTAAAAGAAAATGCCTCACTCGCCTTGGATATCAACACAGAAAAAGCCCGCTCCGAGATGATTATTGCTCCAATATTACTGGAAGTAAGGCGACAGGTTAATTATCAAGTTGGTCTATTTTCTGGTTCCGAATTTAATGTGGCTCCCGAAAAAGGATTAAATGGGACTTGTGATTTTTTAATGAGTTTATCACCAGAAAGATTGTTTATCAAAGCACCGATTATTATGCTGGTTGAGGCCAAAAAAGAAGATATTAAAGCGGGATTGGGACAATGTGTAGCTGAAATGTTAGCTGCTCAGTTGTTTAACGAACGAGAAGAAAATGAAATTAAAACAATTTATGGAGCCGTAACATCGGGAACGAATTGGAGATTTTTAAAATTAGAGGGCAAGATTGTTTATATTGATACGATCGAGTATTATCTTAGAGATGTGGAAAAAATTTTAGGCATCTTATTAAGCCCATTGGTGTCAACTTAAGGACTGTTACGGGCGTGCGATCGCGATTTTCATGGTAAAATACCATAAAAATTATCACCCTTCAATAATTGTGTGAAAACCGATCCAATCTTTTATCGAATATTTCTGATATTTCCTGGGATATTTTTTGAATTAATTAACCAATCCCCGGAATTAGCAAATGCCTATCAATTTTCTGCCGTTGAAGTCAAACAACTCTCTTTTCGCCTAGATGGAGTTTTTTTACCTAAGCCAAAAGTCAATGAACCCATTTATTTTGTCGAAGTACAGTTTCAAGTTGACACAACTTTTTACTCTCGTTTCTTTTCCGAAATTTTCCTTTATCTGGATAAAACAAAACTCCAAAATGATTGGCGAGGAGTGGTGATTTATCCGACGAGAAGTGTGGAATCAAAAGATACTTTCCGGTATCAGGAATTATTGCAGCTTCCGCGAGTACAACGCATATATTTAGATGAGTTGGAAGTAACAGCGCCGTCTGTTGGACTCGAAACGATAAAATTAGTAGTAGAATCAGAAGAGACGGCTGTAAGCAAGGCTAAGGTGTTGATTGAGCAAGTTAAGGAGGAGATGAGGGATGGCATAGAACAGCGAGATATGATACAGTTGATAGAGACGATTATTGTGTACAAATTTACCAACAAAAGTCGAAAGGAGATAGAAGCTATGTTAGGTTTAGGTGATTTGCGACAGACACGGGTTTATCAAGAAGCTTTGGAGGAAGGTAAGTTAGAAGGAAAACGTGAAGGTAAGTTAGAAGGAAAACGTGAAGGTAAGTTAGAAGGAAAACGTGAAGGTAAGTTAGAAACTGTACCTTTGATGTTAAAACTGGGTGCTACTGCGGAACAAATAGCTGAGGCTTTGGGTTTGAATGTAGAGGATGTGCGAAAAGCGGCTCAAGAAAATTCTACTAATTGATGGGTTGATGGTATTGTTTGACAGGAATTGCCTGCTTTTTTTGTTAATAATTAAAGTATGCGATTGCGCTTCTGAATTGACTTCAGAGAAAAAGCGATCGCGCTGCTTTGGGAAGTGCGATCGCTTTTATCCGAAAGGATTATCAAATGGTTTAGGCAAAAAAGCTAAAGGTATAATTGATTGATGTTTATGATCTACTAAACACTCTATACCTCTATAATCTTGGCAGTTTAACGGTGCAATTGAATAAAATCGTGGGACGTTTCTTCTCTCAAGCTGTATCCTTTGTGTCCAAGATTCTAATTGTGCTAAAATAGACTCCGCTTGTTCATCATCAAGACTATCTAGGATTTGTTCTATAGGATCGAGCCAGACTTGATACACCTGATTTACTGCTAATTGATAAAGTTATAACTAAATTACAGTAATTTTGGCATGGTTAAGCGTACCTGACAATTTATAAGCGAATTGTCAGAGTGAAATTTATCGTCAGCGCGAGTCTGATGTTATTTTTGAGAAACGGCGTTTTCTATAATCATCTAAGGTAACAAAACCTCCTTTTTCGCAGGCTTGTAACCCTTTAATAATTTCCTGCTGTTTTTCTGTTGGTAGATCGCTAAACTTAATGGTTTGACAGTCTGTATTTGAGTCAATGTCAAATTTGCTAAGAGTAGCATTAGGTTGGCTGAGTCTGGCTAATTCTTCTTGGGCTATTTGCGCTACAACTAGGTTCGGAGTTTTTGTTGTACCTTGGGTTATAGGTGTCATAACTTTGACTCTTAAATATATTGTGGGATTTTTCAATTTTGCTTGGGTAAATTGTACACCCTTAATTAGTAAAATGTCAATACCTATTTTATGTTTAAAAGAAAAGCGATCGCGATTCTTTGGGAAGTGCGATCGCCTTTATTTATGGGTCAGCTATCTAGCCAAATTCAATCAGGTATTAAGCGCTGATGAAGTCTCTTGTAGATAACTGAATGGTATTGTTTCTGGTGGAGGTATTTAGGGAAACTGCAAAGACTTCACTCGGATTTGTTTTCAAAACAATCGCTGTATCATTAGCAGAATAGCCATATTGATTGCCCGGTCGTAGTTCATATTGATTCAGGCTCCCTTGAACTTTGATCTTATCACCTTGAGCGCTAGAAAAGTCTTGAATAACTCCCCAACTGCGACCAATGTAACCCTTCCCGTACCAATCTCCGATCACGAAAGTATCAGCACCGGAATCACCACGTAGTTGATCGACTTCTCCATTGCCACTGGCAGAATATAAGAAACCATCAAGAATATCGTTTCCTGCACCACCAATTAAGGTGTCATTGCCACCTAAACCAGAAAGTTTATCATTCCCACCTGCACCAGTTAAAATGTCGTTGCCAGGGCCGCCAGTTAGATTCAGATCGTTGTTTCCACCGCCGTTGTTACCGCCACCGCTACCATTATTTAGCTTTGAAAATGCTTCGAGAGGACTCATAGTTTCTCGCAAAATAAAGTTCTGATCGGTGCTTGCTCCATTCGTAACTGTATAGTTACGGCGGTTTGGCTGGACTTCCAAATGGAGGTGTGGCGCTCCTGGGTTGCCAATACTAGCAAATTGCTGCCCAGTGTTGACTCGACTGCCAATAGGGACTTGAAGATTCTGCAAATGACCGTAGACCCAAAGGTTGCCATCAGTTCCTTGAATTCCAACAAAACGGTTATTGCTTTGTGGGGTTCTTTGCAACTCTATTAAAGTACCGCCTACAGCAGCTTGAACTGGTGTTTCTAATGGAGCGCCAATGTCAATTCCAGCGTGCCAAGTACCCAAACCATTACGGTAACTTTGGTCGAAGGCATAACCAGCAGTTATCTTGACTTGGGGGCTAACTTCTCGCTTCAGAATTGTCCTCACAAGGTTGCGATAGACTTGCTGAACTTCGCCTGAACTTTCTCCATTAGAGGTGTTTCCATCAAATAAAATGTCATCACCACTAGCGCGATCCCATTCATTACTATTTGTTGGTAAAGGCATTGCATTAGCTCCTTTTATATTGAATTGATTGGAAAGTTTTTTACCTAAATTTCCTTCCCACATTTCTACTATCCCAGATACAAATTGGTATGCCGGCTCACTTCGGCTCATCTTTTTAGCTCACTAAATAGCTCACTAAATGGCTCACTGCTTCTCTTAGTGAACCAAAGTGAGCTAAAATCGGATGAGAACACCGTAGGGGTAATGGTGAAGTATGGCTGATACGCTGAGGGCATCAGAAGATGGGCTAAAAATCGTTGAGGAAGCTAAAGGCAGGAAACGCTGGACTCAAGAAAAGTGGAGGCAAGTCGCTTTTACCTCAATCTCAACATTGAAGCGGTTTTTGAATGGAGAGCGGATTGATCGTTATGCCTTTATTGCAATTTGTGAGGCTGTAGGTGTTAACTGGGAAAAAGTTGCTGAACTCACCGAAATTCAGGAAACAGAGTTACCTGTGGTGTCCCCTGTAAAGGAAACTCCTTCAGTGCAAAACGTGAATTTTGTCGGCCGAGAAAATGCGATCGCATACCTCAACACCCGCATCAACCAAGGCTCAAAAATCATCCTCATCCAAGCACCAGGAGGCGTGGGAAAGACAACTTTAGCCCAGGAATATCTCAAGTCTCAGGGTTTTGACTTAATACTGGAATTGCTAATGGCAAAGGAAAAAGAAAATATTACCCTGGTTGAAAGCGTGATTGAAGAATGGCTAAAGCGCGACTTTCAGGAAGAACCTGGCCGCGAGTTTGGCGTTACGCTTGGGAGACTGAAGCGCCAACTTCAGACGCGCCGAGTGGGGGTATTAATTGATAATTTGGAACCCGCGCTAGATGCACAAGGCAGATTTATTGAACCCCATCGCCGCTATGTGGATTTATTGCGAGTTTTGGCTGATTCCTCGGTACAGTCAGTAACCTTAATTACCAGTCGCGAACCTTTGGCTGAAAGCGTAGGTGTCACTAATTACTCATTACCTAGTCTTGATGAAAAAGCGTGGCAAGATTTTTTTAGCCGCCGCGATATTGAGATAGATGCGATAACTCTAAAAGAAATGCACAAAGCTTATGGCGGTAATGCCTTGGCGATGACTATTTTATGCGACCCCATACAGAGAGATCGAGGGATGGTAGCCTATTGGCAAGAACATAAAGTCGAAGCTGGTTTATTAGTGGAGTTAGCTGTAGAAAACCTTGTCAAAGAGCAGTTTAATCGTCTCGAAAAAACTTATCCTGAAGCCTATAAACTTCTCTGCCGTTTGGGATGTTATCGCTATCAGGATGTGCCCACTGTTCCCACTGAAGGATTATTGTGCTTACTGTGGGATGTGCCAGAAGGACAGCGCAGACGGGTTATTGAATCGTTGCGAAATCGGTCATTAGTCGAGTTTAACAAAGGAGAATATTGGTTACATCCAGTGATTCGGACGGAGGCGATCGCACGTTTGAGAGATAGTGAAGATTGGGAAAAAGCGAACCGTCACGCTGCTGAATTTTTCTCAAAAAATAAAGCAGAAATTAATTCTTCAGAAGATGGAATTATAGTATTTGAGTCTTTCCATCATTACTGTAGTATTATTGACTGGTCGAGCGCATTTAAGCTTCTTGAACAACCTATTAATTTTGGCGATCAGAGCATCAAACTCAGAGAGCAATTAAGATTTTGGGGTTACTCTAAATATTTGCTTGATAGCTTAAAAAAATTAGAAGGAAAGCTATCAAATACAACTGAAGAGGGTCAGAGATTGGGGAGTATTGGTGTATCTTATTATGCTCTTGGTAACTACACTCAGGCTATTGAATATCTAGCAAAAGCTGAAGAATTGTTTAAAAGTACATCAACTTACTATTATGCCTTTGCTCTGAGTTGGCTTGGTAAAAGCAATGCTAGATTAGGCAATTTTTCTCTAGCTATTAGTTATTGTAATCAAGCATTAGAACAAGTAGAAAAACTAAAAGAAATGCAGCAAGATGATGGTGGATGTGAATGTACTACATTAAATACCATCGGTTTTATATATGTGGATTTAGCCGAATATGAAATAGCGAGAGAGAAGCATAAAGAGGTAATGGAATTATCTAAAAAATCTGGAATACCTTACTTGAGAAACGAAGGGGATGCTCTTGCTTATATCGCTTGCTGCGAATGGGCAATGGGCAATCCTACAGAAGCTATAAATAAGTTTCAAGAATCCATTAAAGTTTTTAACCAAATAAAAGACTATTTAAGTGAATGTATTGCACATTGTTTATTGGTGGAATTATATTTGTCAAATGGTCAAATTGAAAATGCTGGTAAAACCATAAAGTTAATAGAGATTTTAAACGAAAAAATCAAATATTTTCATCCAATACTTAAAACTAATTTGTTCAAGACACAAGCAATTTTTAGTCTATATAATAATAATTATGAGCAAGCAATTAAGCTGTTTCAAGACTCCATAGCTATTAATAATGAAATCGGGGCTAAAAATGACTTAGCTGAAGCCTACTATCAATTAGGCTTAACTTATCAAACAATAGGAAATACTGCTGATAGTCAAGAAAACTTTAACAAAGCAATTCAACTATTCACCGAAATGGATGCACCCAGACAAGTTGATAAAGTGCAACAGGCGGCAGGCAAACTGATATAATAAACTTTAGTAACTAATAGAAGGTCGTATTGTCTCGCGATCGCGACTAAAATTCTCTCTGGTGGATATTTATAGAAAGTTTCAGGTAAGGATGTACTAGCGATCGATCGCGCATGGTACTATAAAGATAATCGCTTAAAGATTACAACTATGATAATTATTCACAGTCCCAACCAATATTGTAAAGATTGCTCTAACTGCTCAATATCGGCCGTAGTTAATTTACCAATAAGTTTAACTACTAAATTTTGATGAACCGTATATACACCTCGTTTCACCGCCGTCTCCACATTCAGTCCAGCTACTGACCAATCAGTGAGAATGAACTCGCCAGATAGTAGAGGAGTAGTTTTGCTAGTTAATGGAACAATGAGGATATCTTCTGAAGTGTGGGGTGCGCTGACTACAACCGCAGGTCTTACTTTAGAGCTTGATAAGTCCGAGAAAGGGTATCGTACTAAAATAATGTCATTTTTGGAGTAATTGGGCATAAACATCATCCTCTGTATTATCCCAAATTGCATCTAGCGATCCTCGACTTGTCTGCATCCAGAATTCAGACTCATCATCAGGTAGGAATGTTACCAAAATTCTTGCACCTTCAGGAATTTCTGTTGGTTCCAACAATTCGATTTTGCCTTGGCGAACGATCGCCCAAAGTGTTTTTAGCATAATAGGGTAAATCCAGAATCGTTCGGGTCGTATCTCAATATATCTGATTCGTTGAGGAGTTGCACAATAATGTCTGGCATTTGGCTGGTGCGATCGCGCATGGTACTATAAAGATAATCGCTTAAAAATGACAACTATGACTTCGGAATCAAGCGGACAATCAACAATCATTCGTACCGAGCGAGGACTCGCGATCGCAGGTACAAGGATTACCCTGTATCAATTGATGGACTACATCTATGCTGGCTATCCACCTACCCTAATCCGCAATCAGTTTTACATAACCGACGAACAATTCAATGCAGCGATGTCCTATATTGAAACAAATCGTAGTGAAGTAGAAGCAGAGTATCAAATTGTTTTGCAGCAAGCAGAAGAAATCCGGCAGTATTGGGAAGAGCGCAATCGCGGGCTGGCAAAAATTGCAGAAATGCCGCCCAAACCTGGCCAAGAAGCAGCTTGGGCAAAACTTCAGGCACGAAAAGCCAAACTTGCTGTATCAAGCTGATGATTTTTATAATTGACCATAATATTGAGGGGCAAGCCCTCATACTTTTTGGCAGTATTACTGCTGGAGGCTGGCTTGACTTACTGCCAATCCGCTTCGTGATGTTTGAAGAGCTTCAGTTACCAATTAACAGTAGCGATCGAATTGTTTGGCGATTTGCTCAAGAAAACCAGATGATTCTGCTCACAGCGAATCGCAGTATGAAGGGTACAGACTCGTTAGAGCAAGTTATTCGTGAAGAAAGTTCACCCACTTCGCTACCTGTAGTTACCCTTGGGAACATCGATCGAGTAGCAGAGCGTAACTACCGAGAGCAATGTGTCGATCGCTTGATTGAGATTGTACTTTATATCGAGAACTATACAGGAATAGGTCGGATTTTCATTCCTTAAAAAACGCGATCGCGCTCCCCAAAAATAGCGATACAATATCCCACAAACAACTCGCACAACCCACATTCCTTGGCCTACGATAACACCTGCAAATACCTAGCCGAAAAATTCCCCGCCGCCTTCGTCAACTGGCTGCTACCAAACGATCGATCCGGCGATATTAAAATCCTCAAAACCGAACTCATCCAAGAACCCATCCGCGCCGATTCTCTCGTCTTCCTCCAAACCAATAACCAAATCCTCCACCTGGAATTTCAAACCCGTCCCTATTCTGAACCCACGATCGCCTTCAGAATGCTGGATTACTACGTCAGGCTGAAACGGCAATACTCCTGCGCCATCTATCAAGTCGTAATTTTTTTACAGGAAACCACATCAGAACAAGTTTTTGTATCCGAGTGGACAGACACCAACACCAGACACGGCTACCAAGTCATGCGTATGTGGGAACAAGACCCCGCTTTACTGCTATCTTCCCCCGGTTTACTGCCACTAGCAACCCTATCTCAAACTAACTCCCCGGCCACTTTGCTACAGCAAATAGCGGATAGAATTGCTACAATAGATGAACCAAATCAACAAGCAGATTTACTGGCCTGTACCCAAGTAATCGCTGGATTGAGATTTGAAAAAAACTTAATCAGACAACTATTTAGGAGAGAAATTATGCGCGAGTCAGTCATTTACCAAGAAATTCTCGAAGAGGGTATCCTTGAAGGCAGAAAACAAGGTCTGCAACAAGGACAGCAACGCGAGGCGATGTCATTTATTACTCGCCAGTTGACTCGACGTATCGGCGCGATCGCGCCGGAAATGCTTGAGAAAATTCAGGCTTTATCTGTAGAAGAATTAGAAAATTTAGGGGAGGCGCTACTAGATTTTTCAGCAGCAGCAGATTTAGCCAATTGGTTGCAGGAACATCAGCCTTAATCGCTAAAATTTATCTTCAACAGTTCAAAACTTTACCCGCGATCGCGTCCAATAATTTTTAGACCGATTGAGTTAGGCATAGTAACGATCGCCATTCAAAAACGCGATGCCTACGCCTGGCTACGCCTACGCACTCCCCAAAAATAGCGATACAATATCTCACAAACAACTCGCACAACCCACATTCCTTGGCCTACGATAACACCTGCAAATACCTAGCCGAAAAATTCCCCGCCGCCTTCGTCAACTGGCTGCTACCAAACGATCGATCCGGCGATATTAAAATCCTCAAAACCGAACTGATCCAAGAACCCATCCGCGCCGATTCTCTCGTCTTCCTCCAAACCAATAACCAAATCCTCCACCTGGAATTTCAAACCCGTCCCTATTCTGAACCCACGATCGCCTTCAGAATGCTGGATTACTACGTCAGGCTGAAACGGCAATACTCCTGTGCCATCCATCAAGTCGTAATTTTTTTACAGGAAACCACATCAGAACAAGTTTTTGTATCCGAGTGGACAGACACCAACACTCGACACGGCTACCGAGTCATGCGTCTGTGGGAACAAGACCCCGCTTTACTGCTATCTTCCCCCGGATTATTACCATTAGCAACCCTATCTCAAACTAACTCCCCGGCCACTTTGCTACAGCAAATAGCGGATAGAATTGCTACAATAGATGAACCAAATCAACAAGCAGATTTACTGGCCTGTACCCAAGTAATCGCTGGATTGAGATTTGAAAAAAACTTAATCAGACAACTATTTAGGAGAGAAATTATGCGCGAGTCAGTCATTTACCAAGAAATTCTCGAAGAAGGCATCCTTGAAGGCAGAAAACAAGGTTTGCAACAAGGCCTGCAACAAGGTCTACAACAAGGCCTGCAACAAGGACAGCAACAAGGTCTACAACGGGAGGCGATGTCGTTTATTACTCGTCTATTAACTCGACGCATCGGCACGATCGCGCCGGAAATGCTTGAGCAAATTCAAGCTTTATCTGTAGAAGAATTAGAAAATTTAGGAGAGGCATTACTAGATTTTTTAACAGCAGCAGATTTAGCGAATTGGTTGCAGGAACATCAGTCTTAATTGCTAAAATTTATCTTCAACATTTCAAAACTTTACCCGCCTCGCGTTGTCCAATAATTTTGAGACCTATTGAGTTAGGCATAGTAACGATCGCCATTCAAAAACGCGAGGGATCGTCCCAATTTTGTAGGGCGAAGCATTCCGGCAGATAAGTTATTGGTTAAAGCGAGAGATTTACGGCCGGAATGCTTCGCCCCTACTGATACATTTGCAAAATCTGGATGCTCCCAAACGCGATCGCCTGTTTTAAGTTTTGTGGTATATTTGATTGCAAATAACTGTATTAAGCGGCATACTATTTAATAAAAATCCCCAAACCATTATGCACAGCCGCCGCAGTTTCTATCGGTCGATCGAGTAATTCTCCTCCTAAATAAAGACTTGTCGAACTTCCACCATCAAAATTTAAGGCTTCAACTACTCCCAATTGCTGCATAATTTGAGCGATATCCGCAAAAGTTGCCCCCGCGCCACCGGCGCGATTGTAAATAGTAACTATTAACAAGTTTCCTGTTGCAGTAATCCCAACGGCACTCCGAATCGCTGTTTGGGAAACGTAAGCATTGCTAAATCCTTCAGCTTTAGGATCTAGCACTACTTGACTTTTTTGTACTAATACTGGTCCGCCGGCTAAAATGTAGGGATAGCGGTTAAAATCAGCGGGAATTGTGACAGTTTCTAGGCGCAAATTAGTCCCGATCGCTAACTGATTGGCGGCTGTTTGATGAGAACGTAATGCCAATAAGTAGCCATTTTTGGGGATAGGAAATTTAGTTTTATCCGCCGCACCTCCGGGAGTTTGACTGATAACTTGATTGTTGTCAACTGTCACAATAATTTCACCATCAGAAAAAGGCGTATAATTTGCTCCCCATTCCGCAGTGTAGCGACCAATTCCTGCTTGCACGTAAGCACTATTTAGGTGCGTAATAGCTAAACGATCGCCTTTTGAAGTAATTACAGTTTCTTGCAGGCTCAAGCGGTTAATTTTCATCTCTCCGGCATCATTCCAAGCGATCGCACCTCGATTTAAAATTGGCCCCGATAGCCACCGATTGTCACGCCGAATCGCCCCCAAAGCTAACCGATTAATCCGATTAAAAAAGCCGGAATTGATCGCCGCGATCGCACGATTATCAGCAGCTATTTTTAACAGAGGTGCTGTCCTAGTTTCAATAGGTGGATTGTTTAAAATTGGTCTAATTTTAATTCCAGATTGGCGAGGATTAACTTCTAAAGAAAACACAGGAAACCGCGCATTTCCTAAGTTGCGATATTGACTCCGCCATCTAATACCAGGATTCCAGAGAATATCTCTTTCTACTAGGTAATCGGGACGAATATCAATAACTAAGCGATCGCGATTACCCAAAGAGAAAATCATCGGCCGCCAACCCAAAGGAATATTAACTCGAATGTAAGTGCGATCGCCCGCCGCCGATTCTACCCTAAGTAATTTGAGATATTTTCCCTTCGTAAAAGTCCGCCCAACCCAAGCCGGATCGAGTTTTCCATCCACGACAATTAACCATTCCTGAGTATCTGCAACTGCCGATTTATCCTGAGAGTTAGGTTTAGTTGGATCGTCGGGAGTAGGTTTAGTTGGATCGTCAGGCGTATCCTTCGGAATCAGCGTCGGTTTATCTACATAATTAAGCCGCCAAGACGTAGGGCGATCTAAATCCAAAACAATGCGATCGCCCCATTCCTGCTGTCCTTGACGAATTCCTCCAACTTGGGCTGGTAAGGTAATAATTTTGAGAATATTACCCTCTTTAGACATTTGCCAACCAACTTTCTTAGCAAAATCTGTAATATCTAAATAGCGATATTGAGAAGTTAAACGAGTAACAAGACCATCATTTTCAACCTGCGAAAACCATTCGATCGGTTGTTTAGCTGAGTTAACAGAATTTAATAGATTAATACCCGTTATTTGCATTAAACTCACATCAGAAATCCAAGTACGAAAACCACCAGAAGCCCCCATCGATTCAATAGTCCAGGGAGCCCAAAAAGTACGACCATTTAAAGATACTTGGCGACCTTGGTTTTCCGGTTGAGGAGATAGTGTTGCTTGAGTCAATTTTGCCTCCGCTGGGTAAATTGGGAATTGGCGATCGAGAATTGGCAATGAGGTATTGACAAATATCTCTTTATCTGATTCAGCTATAGCTGTTGAGGTTCCGACCAAACACCAAGCGATCGAGATCGCAGATATTACCCAAAAATCAAACACAAACCCAAAGAATTTAACCATAATCTTAACTTTGAAACTGCGACTATATTTAATAAGCAAATGCCATTCTAAATCTAGGCGAATGTCATTTGCCCCTACCAAATCTGGAGGCACTGCGTAAGGACCGCGCCCCCGTGCCTGCCCCAAACCCAAAAGGGGCAACCACAGAGGGATTGCCCCTACAAAAGAATCAAGACTTACGCAGGGGGTCAAAAACCCGGTTAAAGCAATGATTTTGGTCAGAAACCGGGTTTTTTGCGTAAATCCTAAGAATGAAACCGCCCTGCTCCCCAGCCCTCCCCAAGAATCAGGGCAGGTGAATTTTTCATCTTTGTATAAATGATGCCGTTCAGTTAATCTATAATGATAACTTCGTTTTTATTGGTAGCTCAACCACGAAGATGCCTAGCCTGCTGACTGGGAAAGCATTTAAGGGCGAATTATATACCGACAAGGAAACAATACCGTATTATGCGTAACATTTCCACAGACTAACTATGAGGATAATTAGGATCTGCAACTAGGGTTTCTGGGTAACATCATGGCAGGATCAATAGTGAACTTTAATTAAATTTTCTTGCTCTTTGCTGTTTTAGGGTTTACCATTTTCCCTACAATCCACCCATCCTCTTCAATTAATGAAGGAAAAAGGAAGAAGGAAGAAGGAAGAAGCAACCAGCCACCAAAAACCAACAGTTAACAGTTAACAGTTAACAGTTAACAGTTAACAATTAACAACCAACACTCACCAAAAATCACAACAAATAATATCAATTGACATGGGGAATACGAGCGTGAATCATAACCGAAATCTGCATTCAGCCAACACCGGAACGACCTATCCCGGCCAAAGATGGCTAGTAGAAGAAAGAGATGCTTGTGGAGTTGGTTTTATTGCTAATCAAACCGGAGAAGCCACCCACGAAATTATCGCCAAAGCATTACCAGCTTTAACTTGTCTGGAGCATCGTGGCGGTTGTAGCGCTGACTCAGATTCGGGTGACGGGGCTGGATTAATGACAGCGATTCCTTGGGAATTACTAAAGATTGAATTTGCCGAAAAAGGCATAGAAATTCCTGCGCCGGAGAATTGCGGCGTAGCCATGATTTTCCTACCCACCGATCGGCAACAAACCGCCGTAGCACGTCAACTTATTGAACGAGTGCTAAAAGAGCAAAATTTCACCCTTTTAGCATGGCGAAAAGTCCCTGTAAAACCAGAAGTTTTAGGTAGACAAGCACGGGAAAATCAACCAGAAATTGAACAATTAATTATTACCTCGGAAAAATTGCGTGGTGATGAGTTGGAACGTCAATTATTTCTTACCCGCCGAATCATTGGAGAACTACTTTCTCAAGATCCTACTTTCCCACGCAAAGAATTTTACATCTGTTCCTTTTCCAGTCGCACAATTGTCTATAAAGGTATGGTGCGATCGGCTGTTTTAGGAGAATTTTACACAGACTTAATCAATCCCTCCTACAAAAGTTCTTTCGCCGTCTATCACCGTCGATTTAGCACGAATACCATGCCTCGATGGCCCTTAGCTCAACCAATGCGCTTGTTAGGACACAATGGCGAAATTAACACGCTGTTAGGTAACATCAATTGGATGACAGCCCGGGAAGCAGATTTGACTCATCCCAACTGGAATGAAACCGAAATTCCGGCTTTTAAACCAACAGTTGATGGAGACAATAGCGACTCCGCCAACTTAGATAATGTCATGGAGTTGTTAGTACGTTCTGGTCGCTCAACTTTAGAATCATTGATGATTTTAGTCCCAGAAGCCTATAAAAATCAACCGGCTTTGGCAGCCTATCCTGAAATTGTCGATTTCTACGAATATTACAGCGGCATTCAAGAGCCTTGGGATGGACCGGCACTGCTGGTATTTAGTGATGGTAAACAAGTTGGCGCAACTTTGGATAGAAATGGTTTGCGGCCGGCTCGTTACTGCATTACTAAAGATGGTTTAGTGATCGTGTCTTCAGAAGCTGGAGTTGTCGATCTTCCAGAAACCGACATTATAGAAAAAGGTCGTTTGGGACCGGGACAAATGATTGCGGTGGATTTAGATACTAAGGCGGTGTTGAAAAATTGGGAAATTAAGCAACAAGCTGCTAAGAAATATCCTTACGGTGCATGGTTGCAAGAAGGCCGTCAGACAATGGCAGCGGGGAGTTTTAGTGATAGTGTGAAACTGGAACCACAAACTTTACTCCGCCATCAAACGGCTTTTGGTTACACGGCGGAAGACTTGGAAATGGTAATTTCTGATATGGCAAGTACGGGGAAAGAACCGACTTTCTGTATGGGAGATGATATTCCTTTGGCGGTGTTGTCTCAGCGTCCTCACTTGCTTTATGACTATTTTAAACAGCGTTTTGCTCAGGTGACAAATCCGCCGATCGACCCGCTACGGGAAGGGATGGTGATGTCTTTAAGTATGCAGTTAGGTGAGAGGGGAAATTTATTGGAAGCGAAGCCAGAAAATGCGCGGATGCTGAAGATTAATTCGCCGGTGTTGAATGAGGCAGAATTGGCTTGGATTAAGGGGCAAAATGCTTTTCCAGTGCGGGAATTGTCAACATTGTATGCGATCGCGTTGGGTCCGACTGGTTTAGCAACTGCGGTACAACAACTTTGCCAGGAAGCGGTACAAGCGGTGGATGCGGGGGCAAAAATTTTGATTTTAAGCGATCGCATTCGAGAAATTGACACCGAAAATACTTACATTCCTCCCATGTTAGCTGTCGGTGCGGTTCACCACCATTTAATCCGTCAAGGTTTGCGGATGAAAGCCTCGTTAGTTGTGGATACCGCCGGCTGTTGGAGCACTCACCATTTTGCTTGTTTAATTGGTTACGGCGCAAGTGCAATTTGCCCTTATTTAGCCTTAGAAAGTGTAGGTCATTGGTGGTCAGATGCCAAGACTCAAGCTTTAATGGAACGCGGAAAACTTGCTAAAATTACTATTGCCGGCGCGAAGGCTAAATATCGCAAAGCGGTAGAAGATGGCTTGCTCAAAATTATGTCAAAAATGGGGATTTCGCTGCTATCTAGCTATCAAGCAGCCCAAATTTTTGAAGCCATTGGTATTGGTGGTGATTTGCTAGAATTAGGTTTCCGAGGAACTGTTTCTCGAATTGGTGGTTTGACTGTGGAAGAATTAGCCCAAGAAGTGATGTCTTTCCACAGTCGTGCTTTCCCAGAATTGACTGGGAAAAAGTTAGAAAATTATGGCTTTGTGCAGTTTCGCCCAGGTGGTGAATATCACATGAATAGCCCAGAAATGGCTAAAGCGCTGCATAAAGCGGTGACTAACTTTAAGGCAGAAAATGGCAACGGGAAAGTTACTGAAGATCAAACTGCTTATGACCATTATGAGGTCTATAAGCAACAATTAGAAAATCGACCAATTACTGCTTTGCGGGATTTGTTAGATTTTAATAGCGATCGCGCTCCCATTCCCCTATCTGAAGTAGAATCAGTCACAGATATTGTCAAGCGATTTGCTACTGGTGGGATGTCTTTAGGTGCTTTGAGCCCGGAAGCCCATGAAACCCTCGCGATCGCCATGAATCGCCTCGGTGGTAAGTCAAATTCTGGAGAAGGTGGGGAAGATCCGAAGCGATATAATGTCGTAAATGATGTCAACAATCTGGGAATTTCACCCACATTTGCTCACTTAAATGGTTTGCAAAATGGCGACACCGCCAACTCCGCAATTAAACAAGTAGCTTCTGGGCGTTTTGGCGTAACTCCTGAGTATTTAATGAGTGGCAAACAAATAGAAATTAAAATTGCCCAAGGTGCAAAACCCGGAGAAGGCGGCCAATTACCAGGACCAAAAGTAAGTGAATATATCGCTTATTTACGGCGCTCCAAACCAGGAGTAACATTAATTTCTCCACCGCCGCACCATGATATTTACTCGATTGAAGACTTGGCACAATTAATTTTTGACTTGCACCAAATTAACCCAAAAGCAGGTGTTTCTGTTAAATTAGTTGCCGAAGTTGGTATCGGTACAGTGGCGGCGGGTGTGGCCAAGGCAAATGCCGATGTAATTCAAATTTCAGGCCATGATGGTGGTACTGGTGCTTCGCCTTTGTCTTCCATTAAACACGCGGGAGCTCCTTGGGAATTAGGGTTAACAGAAGTGCATCGAGTGTTAATGGAAAATCAACTGCGCGATCGCGTTTTATTGCGAGTTGATGGTGGTTTAAAGACTGGTTGGGATGTGGTAATGGGTGCTTTAATGGGCGCTCAGGAATACGGATTTGGTTCCGTTGCCATGATCGCCGAAGGCTGTATTATGGCTCGAATTTGCCACACAAATAACTGCCCAGTAGGGGTAGCAACGCAACAGGAAAACTTGCGGAAACGTTTTCCTGGTACGCCCGCCCACGTAGTTAATTTCTTCTACTTTGTCGCCGAAGAAGTGCGGAGTTTGTTAGCAAAATTAGGCTATCATTCCTTGGGTGAAATTATTGGACGCGGTGACTTATTGAAGGTACGGGAAGGCGTGAATTTAACTAAGACAGCAGCTTTAAATTTAGACTGTCTGACTCAGTTACCTGATGCAAGATACGATCGCAGTTTCTTAGTAGAAAAAGATGTCCATAGTAACGGTCCAGTATTGGATGACACGCTGTTGGCGGATGCTGAAATTCAAAATGCGATCGCCAATCACGGTCATGTTACTAAGGATATTAAGTTAGTTAACACCGATCGCACTGTCGGAGCGCGACTCAGCGGTGTAATTGCCCAAAAATACGGAAACAGCGGTTTTGCAGGCCAAATCAACCTCAATTTCACTGGTAGCGCCGGTCAAAGCTTTGGCGCATTCAATTTACCAGGAATGATTCTTACCCTTTCAGGAGAAGCTAACGATTACGTTGGTAAAGGAATGCACGGCGGTGAAATTATTATTAAACCCCCCGCCAATGCTACATATAATCCTGCGGAAAACGTCATAGTTGGCAATACTTGCTTATACGGGGCCACCGGTGGTTATCTATTTGCTAATGGTAAAGCTGGAGAGCGTTTTGCCGTTCGCAATTCAATGGCAAAAGCAGTTATTGAAGGTGCTGGCGATCACTGTTGCGAATACATGACTGGCGGTGTAGTCGTAGTATTAGGAAATGTTGGTCGCAACGTTGGCGCTGGTATGACTGGCGGTTTAGGCTATTTCCTAGATGAAGATGGGACTTTCCCCGCTCATGTTAACCCTGAAATTGTTAAAATGCAGCGAGTAAATTCACCCGCTGGCGAACAACAATTAAAAGAGTTAATTCAGGATCATGGCGATCGCACTAATTCTCAGAAAGCCAAACATATTTTAGCCAATTGGTCTGAATATTTGCCCAAAATTTGGCAAGTTGTTCCTCCCAGTGAAGCTAATACACCAGAAGCCAGTGCAGAGACTACCACAGAAACAGAAAAAGTTGCATTAAAAGCTCAGAAATAACAATGCAATTGTTGGGCGGGCAAAATGCCCGCCCTAGAAATTACAATAGACAAGAAAGCAAAAGTTCATTAAAAAAGTCCGCATGATTTAGTTTGTAGTAAGCGCTTTAGCGCTCTTTTTAGGAATTGGAGGCCCAGCGATCGCAGACTTTAGGAGAGTTGAATGAATTTTTGGTTAAACTAGGTTATATCACTTTTAAATAATTTAGGAGTTAACTTAAGATGACTAATCAAGATATAAATATTATTCGTACTGAGCGCGGGCTAACTATTTCTGGTTCTCGGATCTCTTTGTATGATGTGATGGATTTACTCAGGGCTGATTATCCGCCGAAGTTGATCCGCGATCGCTTTAATTTGACAGATGCGGAAATAAATGTGGCTTTGGCTTACATTGCGGATCATCCTGTTGAGGTGGAGGCTGAATATCAAGAGGTACGGGCGACGCGGGAGGAGATTTATCAATATTGGCAAGATCAAAATCGCGAACATTTTGATCGAATTGCCACTAAGCCACGCACTGCTTCACAATTGGAACTTTTAGCAAGATTGGAACAGCAAAAAAAGGAGCGTGGTTTGGTTTGGGCGTAAATTTTTTGGTTGATTTTAATTTAGATGGCTATGCTGTTGTCCTGCTTGGTATTTTGATTAAAGGTGTGATATTGTCATCCGACAGTTATAGGTTGTTCTCGACCCCAAAATACTTCTATTTCGTGAGAAAATTGAAGCGTCGTCTTACCCATGTACTGACGTGCTTTTGATAACCATTCTGGGTTATCTCCTAGACGTTCACACACTGTTACTGCAACAACTTCTTGCACTTTAATATCTTCGTGATTGGCTAATTGTTCGAGAAAAGTAAATATTTGCTTGAGACTTGGTTGATTATGTGATTCAAGCAAAGAGATTAAGTAGGGGTTAAGCAAATCGCCAAAGATAATGTGAGCCCCTGGTTGTTCAGTTCCCCACCACTCTAGCTCTAACTCATAACTTGGTCGAAGTTCGGGTACTACTTCAACTAGCTTTTCTCCTATGTTTTCAAATCTAAATTCGCTCATTTTTGTTGATGTTGGTGATATATATGATATTGGCATGACTATGTTGAGACAATTATTAAACTACTTTGGTGGACTTCTTTGATTGATGTTAATTATTTTCATTATGATTAAATATATTACTTATCGATTAAATCGATTAAATATTATCCCTGAGAATAGTATACCTTCCTACCTTAATAGATTTACGTTACTTGCAAAGCATATCGTAAATCTTCTAATATATCAGTTGCTATGGTTTGATCTTCTGTATTTAGGTTGCGTTCCCGAATTATCCTCTCTAAGTTTCGTATTCTCTATTTTTTTCCTGTTGACTATAGGTCAAGACAATTATAGCATTAAGGACTTTGAGATTGCTTAGCTTCGCTCGCAATGACATGATTATGTTTATTTATGTCCAACTACACAGCTATATACTATCTGGAATGTCGCGGGTGAAAATTTAAAGCTGAGTTTGGCTGATGGCTACTAATATGATAATCTAACAGCAAGTAACGCAAACAGGGATTGCAACACGATCGAGGCGCAGCCATACTCAAAGACAAGCGATCGCCGCGATCGTCAGCGAAAAAGCTGAGTATTGATACTCAATCTACTCCTTTAGGCTACAATAAGACTTTGAACCAAATTTTAGGACAAAGCGATCGCTTTACTGAGTAGCGAGAATCCAGAAATACTCAGAAAATATAGAAGAAAAAAACAGACAAAATTAATCATTAGGTAATCTCAAATGGATTTGGCATCCCATCGTTTTATCTCTTATTTCGACCAAGAACAAGCAGACCAACTATGCCAAGTGGCAGAAGTTGAAAGCTTTCCCCAGGAACAAGTTGTCTTTGAAGAAGGCGAAATTCCCGATTTTTTATACCTAGTTTTAGCAGGTCAAGTTGAGTTTAGCAAGCGCACAGCCTCCGGCAAATATCAAACCGTCGCCGTCGCCAAACCCAATGACTTTTTCGGCGAATTTGGTGTTTTAGACGGACAACCTCGCAGTGCTAGAGCCGTTGTTTGTCAGAATTCAACATTAGCTAAAATTTCCCGCGACACTCTGATGGATACCTTACGAATTTCTAAAGGAAGCGCAGTATTACACCTTTTTGGCTACATTACTCAACACCTAAGATCCACCACAGATCAATACGTGAAACAGTTAGTACACAAAGAAAAAATGGTTGTAGTTGGAGAAATGGTCAGCACTATTATTCACGACTTCAAAAGTCCGTTTACGGGGATTCAATTATCAAGTGAAATGCTCAAAGAATTGCATCCTGATGAAGAAACAACTGAATGGTGCGATCTCATTCAATTGCAAGTGCAGCGAATGTTAGGTATGGCAGATGAAGTATTAGAATTTTCGCGTGGCAACGCAACCTTGAACAAAAAAAATATCAATTTATCCCAGACTTTGCAACAGTTTGAACGGCTAAATAGAGTTTATTTCGATAGTGCCAGTGTTGAGTTGGTAGTGCAGACAGGAGATGTGATTATTGAAGCAGATGAAAACAAAATTTTGCGGGTTTTGCAAAATTTAGTAGGGAATGCTGTGGAAGCTTTTGATGGCAAGGGTGGGAAAATTGAGATTAAGCTTGAGACAGAGGGAAAATGGGCAAAAATTATCATTTCTGACAATGGTCCGGGCATTCCAGAGTCAATTCGCGAACATTTATTTGACGCATTTGTCACTTTTGGTAAGCGCAGCGGTACGGGATTAGGCACTGCGATCGCGAAGTCAATTATTGATGCTCATGGTGGTAATATTTCTTTTGATTCCCAATATTCTCAAGGAACAACTTTCTATCTTCGTTTGCCTCGTTTAATAACTGAATAATTATTACCAAAACCCTTAATTTTCCTCCTCCTTCCTTCTTCCTTCTTCCTTCTTCTTCCTTCTTCCTTCTTCCTTCTTCTTCCTTCTTCCTTCTTCCTTCTTCCCTCTTCCTTCTTCCCTCTTCCTTCTTCCTTCTTCCTTCTTCCTTCTTCCTTCTTCCTTCTTCCTTCTTCCTTCTTCCTTCTTCCTCAACGGAATGACAGCTACAATTCAACCCCTACCCGCAGAAGTTGTCCATCTAATTGCTGCCGGAGAAGTTATTGACTCTCTGGCCGCTGTAGTGCGGGAATTAGTAGAAAATTCCCTGGATGCAGGTGCAACTAGAATAATTATTTCTATTTGGCCGGTACAGTGGCGGGTGCAAGTTGCTGATAATGGGATAGGGATGAATTTGGAAAATTTACAGCAGGCGGCAACGGCTCATAGCACTAGCAAAATTAATAGTGAAAAAGACCTCTGGAAAATTAAAACTTTAGGATTTCGTGGCGAAGCTTTGCACAGTTTAGCTCAGTTGGCTGAGTTGGAAATAATGAGTCGCTTGAAATATTCTACAGCAGCAAATGAGTTAGGATTAGGATTAGATGATGAGCCACAAAAAGCGCAAGTTCCGAATCTTGAATCTGGCTGGCAAGTTGTTTATAATAATCTGGGGGAACCAAGGGAAATAAAAGCGATCGCGTTAGCTCCTGGAACTGTAGTAACGGTATCTAATTTATTTGGTAATTGGCCTGTGCGTCGTGGTTTTGTATCACCTTCACAGCAGTTAAAGGCAGTACAATTAATAATTCAGCAAATCGCTATTTGTCATCCTCATGTTGCTTGGCAAATTAGGCAAGGAGATAGCCTTTTTTGGCACATCAATCCTGGTGTGACAGCTAAGGAAATTTTGCCGCAAATTCTGCGGGGAGTAAGATTGAGCGATTTGCAAGAATTAAGTCTAAAAGTGTCACCACCTTGTAATAAGGAAGATCGCGAACAATTACCAATTACCAATTACCAATTAACAAATCAATTCCCAAATCAATTTTTAGAATTAGTAATAGGTTTACCGGATAGATGTCACCGACGGCGACCTGATTGGGTTAAAATTGGGGTGAATGGGCGAATTGTACGATCGCCGGAATTAGAGCAAACTATACTGAGTAAATTGGGGCGAACTTGTCCTCGCGATCGCTACCCCATTTGTGTCATTCACTTGCAAATTAATCCAGAACAAATCGACTGGAACCGCCACCCCGCTAAAGCAGAAATTTATCTGCATAACATGATTTATTGGCAAGAACAAGTAAGTATTTCCATCGATCGAGCATTACAACTTAATGCCGAAATTCTGCCCGAATTACCATTACCTGAAGGAGTGGGAAAATTACTCAAAGCATCCGAACAAAAAAGTGGTTATAATATTAGTCGGACTATTCAAACTAACCCTGATGGCGAAGGGGAAGAAAGAAAAAATGACCGAGATTTAGGATTAATCGAATTGAAAGCGATCGCTCAAGTTCATAACACCTATATTTTAGCAGAACATCCAGGGGGAATGTGGTTAGTAGAACAGCATATCGCCCACGAACGAGTTTTATACGAACAATTGTGTGATGCTTGGCAATTAATACCCTTAGAACCCCCAGTAATTCTCAATCAATTATCATCGCATCAAGTCGATAATTTACAGCAATTTGGCTTAGAAATAGAATCATTTGGAGAGCAACTTTGGGCAGTACGTAGCGCACCAATATTATTAGCTAAACGCCATGATTGCCCAGATGCTCTAATAGAAATTAGTAAAGTTATAGACCTACAAAGCGCTCAAGTCGCTACCGCTTGTCGCAGTGCAATTCGCAATGGCAAACCTCTGACTTTACCAGAAATGCAAACATTATTAGACCAATGGAAATCCACTAGAAATCCCCGGACTTGTCCTCACGGAAGACCAATATTTTTGTCTTTAGAAGAATCAGCTTTAGCCCGTTTTTTCCGCCGTAGTTGGGTAATTGGGAAAAGTCATGGGATTTAACTCTTGCCTTAGTCCTGTTAACCTGTTAAAGTGTAAGCTAAGGCACTTTTGTCACTCTATGAAGAGTAGAGTCACAAAAAATCGCTAGATTTTAAGTCCGTAGGGTAGGTGGCATAATGATAGATCAAGGTAAGAAAAACATCATTGGCATTTTGATAAATTCCCTAGATTATGAAGCGGCTGTGAATAAAATTATTACCGCCGCCAAACAACACCAACCATGCTCAGTTTCTGCCCTAGCAGTACACGGAGTAATGACTGGAGTGCTTGATAAAACTCACCGTTATCGACTTAATAATTTTGATTTGGTATTGCCAGACGGACAACCTGTAAGATGGGCATTAAACTTACTCTATAATTCCCAACTGCCCGATCGGGTCTGCGGACCAACTACAATGTTGTTAGTCTGCGAACGTGCCGCAGAAGAAGGATTACCGATTTATTTGTACGGTTCTAAACCTGCTGTACTTGAAGCTTTATCCCGCAATCTTTGTCAGCGTTTTCCCAAGTTAGTAATTGCGGGTTCTCAACCTTCTCGATTTAAACAAGTTTCTGCCCAAGAAAAGCAGGAAATTGTAGCAGAAATTCGGAAATCTGGGGCAGCAATTACTTTTGTCGGTTTGGGTTGTCCCAGACAAGAAGTTTGGGCCTATGAATATCGCGATGAATTGTCAATGCCGTTGATGGCTGTAGGAGCAGCTTATGATTTTCATGCTGGCAATTTAGCGAAAGCACCTGAGTTTTTATCTAGTTTAGGTTTAGAGTGGTTATTTCGACTGGCAATGGAACCAAAACGTCTTTGGAAGCGATATGTTTTATTGAATCCGCTTTATATTTGGCTGTTTATTTTGCAGTCTTTAAAGTTAAAGCAGTTCGATCCAAAAGATGCCGATCCGCCTCTGGAAGAAATGCGTTACGGTTAAGTAGTGGGACATAAATAAAAACTATGTCATGGGGAAAAATGAAGCAATTCCAAACCCTTGCGATCGCTTCGTTTCTCCCCATGACCAGCTATTGGAGTCATTGATTCTGCGTACTTTCAGCCTTAATCTCAAAATCTAGTTGATTTTCTGGCAAAAATGTTCTACAATACAGAGTCTTTGGAAAAATTCAAAAAAATATAGAGAGGAAATTAAATGTCTCGATATCGAGGCCCTCGCCTCAGAATAGTCCGCCGCTTGGGAGATTTGCCAGGACTTACCCGTAAGTCACCTAGACGGGCTTACCCTCCTGGTCAACACGGCCAAAACCGCAAAAAACGCTCTGAGTATGCGGTGCGTTTGGAAGAAAAGCAAAAGCTCCGTTTCAATTACGGGATTTCGGAACGCCAATTACTTCGCTATGTGCGCCGCGCTCGTAGATTAACGGGTTCGACGGGTCAGGTACTTCTGCAAATGCTGGAAATGCGTTTGGATAATACAGTTTTTCGTTTGGGGATGGCTCCAACGATTCCCGCTGCACGACAATTGGTAAATCACGGTCATGTTACGGTTAACGATCGCACTGTGGATATTGCCAGCTATCAGTGTAAGCCCGGTGATGTGGTGGCTGTGAAAAATACGGTGCGATCGCGTCAATTAGTTGAGGCAAATCTAAAGTATCCTGGTTTGACTCACTTACCCAGTCACCTAGAATTTGACAAGGAAAAACTTGTTGGCAAGGTTAACGGTACTGTGGAACGCGAGTGGATTGCTCTCCAAATTAATGAGTTGCTGGTGGTGGAATACTACTCTCGACAAGCTTGATCCGTCAATCAACACTTTCAACCACTACTAGCCAACTTTCTAGTACCACTCTGTTATATCGCCCTTTAAGGGCTTAATTTTGAGGGTTTAATGGGTCTATTTAATAACTTGACCCGTTTAAACCCTCAAAATTTTCTAGTATTTTTCTTTGTTAAAACTATTTTCTCTATTTAATTTCTATTCCTAAGCAGAAATAAATAGAGCATTAATGTCGTAGGGGAAGTTTAATTATAAATTCTGTACCTTGACCAACTTCAGAAATACAATTTAATTCTCCTTTGTGTCTTTCGACGATTATTTGATAGCTAATGGACAATCCCATTCCTGTACCTTTCCCCACTGGTTTTGTGGTAAAGAAAGTATCAAATATTCGTTGCTTTATATTAGCTGGTATCCCACAACCATTGTCGGCAATTTTAATCGCTACATAATCGTTATTTACAAGGGAAGTGCTAATTTTAATCAGACTAGGATTGCTGCGAATCTCTTGGAGAGTTTGCTGTTTGTTTTTATCTTCTAAAGCATCGATCGCATTACTAAGAATATTCATAAATACTTGGTTGAGTGGCCCTGGATAACATTCGACATCAGGTAGGTTTCCGTACTCTTTCACAATCAAGATAGCTTGAGTATTTCCCTTAGCTTTTAACCGATGGTTTAGAATCAATAAAGTGCTGTCAATTCCTTCGTGAATATTAACGGATTTTATTTCAGATTCGTCATGGCGGGAAAAGTTGCGTAGGGAATTAACAATCTGGCAGATGCGATCGACTCCTATATTCATTGAAGATAGCATTTTTGTTAAATCTTCAACTAAAAAATCGAGTTCTATTGTCTCTACTTCTTCTTGAATTTCTGCTACAGGTTCAGGATAATGCTGTTGATAAAGCTTGAGCAAATGTAGCAATTGTCTGGTATAGTTATCTAAGTGAGTAATATTGCCATAAATGAAGCTGATCGGGTTGTTAATTTCGTGCGCTACACCGGCAACTAATAATCCCAGACTGGACATTTTTTCACTTTGAACCAGTTGAGCATGGGTGTGTTGTAGTTGGTGGAGTGCTAATTCTAATTTAGCTGATTGTTCGATACTTTTGGCTTCGGAAATCTGCAAGGCTTCCTCTGCTTCTTTACGTTCAGTTATATCCATTTGTACGCCGATGAAATGAGTTAATTTGCCATTGCGATCGCGCACGGGAGAAATTGCCAGTTGATTCCAAAAAGCTTTACCATCTTTACGATAATTCTTTAACACAACTTGGCATTCTCTCTCATTTTTTAAAGCTTGGCGAATTTGCTCTATAGCCGCTGGATCGGTATCTTTACCTTGCAATAATTGACAGTTATTGCCAATAACTTCACTCTGAGAATAGCCTGTTACTTTTGTAAAAGCTGGATTACAATAAATATTCGGGAACTTCGGTTTGGTCGCATCAGCAATCACAATTCCAGTATTCGCTGCTGCCATAGCGCGACTGTAAAGCCACAATATTTCTTCTGTACGTTTGCGATCGGTAATATCGCGCAAAGTTGCCAAATAAGCCATTTCCCCTTCCCATTCCGTCTCCACTACCCGCATTTCTACTCTGGCTTTTTCTCGATCTTTGCAAATCGCTTCCACTTCTGTTTGGACTACCCGCATTCCTGGAACTTCTTTTTTACCAACTGGATGAATCATATCTGTATTGATTTCCAGATCGCAAGCAGAATCTTCTACTACTAAAGTGCCAAAAAATTCTTTGCCCAAAAGTTCCTCATCCTTATATCCAAACAGGTATTCTGCCGAGGGATTTACAAAACAAACGAATCCTTTTTTATTAACAATAATAATGCTGTCAGCATTTTTAGAAATGATATTATGAAATCGAGCTTCACTAGCTTTTAAATCCCGCTTGAGTTGTTCGATTGTTAATTGCATTTGATGTAATTCGCGCTGATGAGAAAGGTAAGACAGAGGCAGATGACTTTCGCCTATCCCATTCAAATAAACATCAGATGTTTCTTCACTAATTATTTCATTGTTCAGCTTTTTACCTGTCACTTGCTTTAAACCGCCAATCTTGGTTATGTTACTTTCTGGATCGGTATTGGGGACAAACATATTTCAAAGTTCCTGATAAATTTGGTGACAATGTTATGCTCAATAATTTATGAGCCGATTTTTTAGAGTTATCTTAATGTTAGTTTGCTTATGTTAAATGATAGCACATAGTTTTTATAGAAATATTAAATTTTAATTAAGGTTGATGGTTGATTTGTATAAAATGATATGTTTTTACATCTCTAACGATGGATGAACAATGATTAACGATCGATTAGCTATATTATTTCTGTAGCCAGTCATTCACAAAGGCAGTTTTTGTTTAAAATATGACTTGTATCTTATTGCGATCGGGATTTCAAAAAAATGGCGCGTCTAGCACTGCTGAGTACATCTGATAAAACTGGGCTAATTGACTTAGCTCGCACCTTGGTAGAAGAATTTAACTTTGATATTATTAGTAGCGGCGGGACAGCCAAAGCCTTAAAAGATGCTGGTTTACCAGTTACTAAAGTTGCTGACTACACGGGATCGCCAGAAATTTTGGGGGGGCGAGTTAAAACACTACATCCCCGCATTCATGGCGGTATTTTAGCCCGTCGAGACGTACCTCAAGATGTAGCAGATTTAACGGAAAATGATATTCGACCTATTGATTTAGTGGTTGTCAATTTATATCCTTTCGAGCAAACAATTGATCGAGGAGATGTAAGTTTGGGTGAAGCCATTGAACAGATTGATATTGGCGGACCCGCAATGTTGCGAGCATCAGCTAAAAATTACCCTCACTTAACAGTTTTGTGCAATCCCGATCAGTATAACATCTATTTGCAGGAATTACGACAATCCGGTGGCGTAGCCTCCTTAAGTTTTCGCCAAAAATGTGCGATCGCGGCTTTCAAACATACCGCAAATTATGATAGCGCAATCGCCGCTTATCTCACCAATCAATCATCTGAATCCGCAGAAAAATCTCCCTTGCCAGAACAATTTACCTTAACTGGGAAGCAATTACAATCCCTACGCTATGGTGAGAATCCCCATCAAGCCGCAGCCTGGTATCAAACCGGAACAAAACCTAGCGGTTGGACAGCTAGTACAATCCTCCAAGGCAAAGAATTAAGCTACAATAATTTAGTAGACTTAGAAGCAGCTAGAAGATTAATTATAGAATTTCCTGATACTCCAGCCGCCGCCGTGATTAAACATACAAACCCCTGCGGTGCAGCAGTAGGAAACACCCTTGCCGAAGCTTATCAAAAAGCCTTTGATGCCGATGCAACTTCCGCTTTTGGTGGAATTGTCGCCTTAAATCGTCCCATTGATGCGGCTACAGCTACAGCATTAACTAAGACATTTTTAGAATGTATCGTAGCGCCAAATTGCGATCCCGAAGCTAAAGAAATCCTCAAAAACAAGTCAAAAGTCAGGGTTTTGATTTTACCAGATTTGGATCGGGGATCGCCACAAACTGTTAAAATAATCGCAGGTGGTTTGCTGATACAAGAGGCAGATAACGTAATCGCAGATACGGATAAATGGCGAATTGTGAGTGAGAAACAACCAACAAGCGAAGAATTAGCAGAATTGCTATTTGCCTGGAAAGTTGCCAAGCACGTCAAATCTAATGCCATAGTAGTAACACGCGATCGCGCCACATTAGGCATCGGTGCAGGCCAAATGAATCGCGTCGGATCGGTTAAAATAGCCTTAGAACAAGCTGCATTAAAAGCCCAGGGTGCATTTTTAGCCAGTGACGGTTTCTTCCCCTTTGATGACTCCGTAAAGTTAGCTGCTGCTGCGGGAATAATTGCGATCGTACAACCAGGAGGTAGTATGCGCGACCAAGATTCTATCAACGCCGCCAACGAACTAGGATTAATCATGGTTTGCACCGACATTCGCCACTTTTTGCATTAACAGTTAACTGTTAACTGTTAACCGTTAACTGTTAACTGTTGTTCGAGAAAAATCCCATTCCTTCTTCCTTCTTCCTTCTTCCTTCTTCCTTCTTCCTTCTTCCTTCTTCCTTCTTCCTTCTTCCTTCTTCCTTACTATTATGATATCTACAGCCCAGGAACTTCAAACTAAAGATGTAAAAGTCAAAATTCTCCTAACAGGAGGACATCAGTGCACAGTCAATCTTAAAACAGATGCACCCCTATTGCACAGCCTCATCAAAACCTTGATGGCTAAAACTCAGCAAACACCTAGTTTTTCCACATTATTTCAAATACCCATAGATGACGGCAAATCTGCCCTATGTTTTCCCAGCGAACAACTCGTTGGCTTAGTCACAGAGCCCGCAATTTACCTACAGCAACAAACCGAAACCAAACCTATAATTGAAATTCCATCACCCCCTCCCACCGCTATTTCCACCGTTAACGACTTAACCTCTCGCTATGCTCAAATTGAAAACTTCTTAACAGCAGAAGAAAACAAACAACTACTGCAATATGTCCTCGATAAAGAAGCAGAATTTGTGCCTACCAGCACATCAACTAATGCCGAAGATTATCGTCGTTCAATGGTACTTCACTCATTCCCTGAATTTTCAGAATTAATCCTAAATCGCATTAAAGCCATTCTCCCAGATGTCCTCCGCAAATTAAATATTCCCCCCTTTCCCATTGGCGATATTGAGTCTCAGTTAACCATGCACAATCACGCCAACTTTTACAAAATGCACAACGATAATGGTTCTCCAGATACATCTAGTCGATTCTTTACCTACGTTTATTATTTTAATCACACACCCAAGGGTTTCACCGGTGGCGAATTGCGGCTTTATGACAGCAAAGTTGAAAATAATTACTACGTTGCTGCGGATACTTTCAGAACTATTGAACCTCGCAATAATAGCATCGTATTCTTCCTCAGTCGCTATATGCACGAAGTCTTAGAAGTAAGTTGTCCTTCCAAAGCTTTTGTGGACAGTCGTTTTACAATTAATGGTTGGGTGCGTCAAGCTAATTAAAATTTAAGATTGGAGATAGGGGGTAATCAGTAATATCTGCTACATAACACATTAAGGAGAACCGAGTGCTCAAGAAAATGAATCTACAAACTAGAATGCTCAGTGCCTTTGTCATCATGGGTTTGATTGTATTGATAGTTGGGTTGGTGGGTTGGAGCAGCACTTCCAGGCTGAATAAGTATATCGATGACTTGGTGGGAAATGCTGTGCCGAGCCTGATTGGAATGTGGAAAATTAACCAAGGACAAACTAGCATTCAGTCAGGCGAGCGGTTGTTGTTCACTCCTAATATCACTAAGGAAAAAAGGCAGGGTGTGCTTACTCAAATCGCACAAGGTTGGCAACTGATTAATGAAGGAATTAAAGAATACGAATCTAGTCCATTTAATGACAAAGAAGAAGAGCAACAATATCAAAAATTTAAGCAAAACTTTAATGCTTGGAAGCAATCGCACCTGAAATTTATAGAGATAGAACGAAAATTTCGCGAACTTGGCATCTCGAATCCTTGGGAAAGGCGAGCAGATTTGCTCAGCCGGGGTATTAAAGACAATTCACCGGAAATGAATACAGTTAAAAGAGCGCTGGCGTTGCAAAAAAAGATGGATGAGGAAGGGGTGGAAACAGAGGAGCCTTTGTATAAAATAGTTAGAGAAGATACTGAAATACTTCTGAAACAAAATGATGATTTGAAAGAAGAAGTTCGCAAGGAAGTTGAGCAAGAAGTGAGCCGATCTAGGTTCTGGGTTATTTTAGGCATGACTATTGGCCCGCTGACGGCGATTATTTTGGGGAGAGTTTTAAGCATGGCGATCGCGAAACCTCTCGACCAAGCTTTACAAGGTATTATTAACATGATTGTCAGCTCTTCTACCGAAATCGGCGTGACAGTCGAAGAGCAGGAAAGAATTGCTTCTGAACAAGCAACTTCAGTTAATCAAACTACGATTACAATGGAAGAATTGAGAGCATCAGCTAGACAAGCAGCAGAACAAGCAGAATCGGCAACAGAAAATGCTCGTCAAGTATTAAATTTAGCGGAAGAAGGAACAGTAGGAGCGCGTCAAGTTTTAAACTTAGCAGAGTCGGGAGCAACGGGAGCGCGTCAAGTTTTAAATTTAGCAGAAGAAGGTACTAAGGTAGTAGGAAAAACTTTAGATGGGATGTCTGAATTGAAAGAAAAAGTAGGCGCGATCGCGCACCAAATTACCCGCTTAAACGACCAAACAAATCAAATTGGTAGCATTACTAGCGCAGTAACAGATATCGCCAATCAAACCAATATGTTAGCCTTACTCAATCTCAAAGCAGTAGTTTAGCTTGCAATACCGAGCAGTTCCTTTACCCCCAAGATGGCGGCGTTACGTAAATCGTGCGTAAATCCAGAGCATTGAGCGATCGCCATTAAATTGGCATAATGTCATCAAGTTTCAATTCTAAATTGGGAAATAGGTAAGAAGAAATTGAATCTCCCAAACGATATTGTTGCTGCTGGTATACCCCATTAACTAACTGACAGATTGTAAAAGTAGGCTGCTTTGGATTGCCGATAAATTGCCAACCACCCAATCCACGAAAGTCCACAATCCAATATTCTAGGATATTCAAAAAAGCATATTCTTCTACTTTTCTAGCATAATCATCTTGCCAATTAGTGCTAACTACTTCAGCAACTAGCTTAATCGTACTTCCATTACAAATAACTGGCTCTTTTTGCCAAAGGGGTTCTTGACTAAGTTCTGTTTGATCTAAAACAACCACATCAGGACGCAGTGCTGTAGCTTTAGCAAATAGGGGTTTAATCAGGCAACTTTTTGGCACTAACCAGTTTAATTTAGAACGGAAAATTTCGACATAGATTCTACCGGCAATACTTCCAGCAACAGTTTCGTGAGGACCTGTAGGTTCCATGTCTCTGAGTTCTCCATCAATTAATTCATAGCGTGTATTATCCCCATATTGGGCGATAAATTCCTCAAAGCTAAGTAGTTTGGATGGGGTATAGGTCATAGGTTGTTATTTGTTAGTTGTTATTTGTTAGTTGTTATTTGTTATTTGTTATTTGTTATTTGTTAATCGCAGGTTTTCTCTAAATTCAGTGTCGCAGTTATAAAGTAAGTGAGGTACGCACCTACCCATTGCCAATTACCCATTCCCAATTAGGAAGAGAAATTAAATAATTAGCTTGTTTGTAGTAAGCGCCAAGCGCGCTCTTTGCGCTTACTACAAACCAAATCATCAAGTTATTTAATTTTCATTCCTAGTAATTATCAGTCGTACCTCATCCACCTGAGAAATGCTATATTTTTGCTTATTCCATTAATCGTTCCACTCACCACGCGGGGGGACAGGGGGATTGCGTCGAAGGGTCAAAGCTAACTCATCCTCGCGGCGTTCACCTCTAAGCCACTGGCGAATGGCCGTTTCTATCACTTTGCTCGGATCGTTGGTGAGATGCTTAATTTGGTCTAATAGTTCAGAATCCAAGCGGACAGACACTTGCACCTTATCGGCGGAATTCTGGGGAGGGATGGTTGGTTCGTTCATAATCGTGAAATCCTCAAAGAAGGAAGAAGTAGCTTTGTTTAAATTCCTGATAGAAATTTATGGTTTTTTGTTTTCAAGGGAATGTCTGATTAATGGGTGCGATCGCCCAATTCAGTCTATACTAAAAACGGCACCTTCCCAGCAATGGGCTTTTCCCAACTCCTCAAAACCTGACATCCCCTCAAAGAAAGTTGGGATGCTTGAGAGCCTGCTACACTGCATTTCGTCCCCGGTCTAAAGACACGGGGTTTCCACCGGAGACTTTATGACTAGCGTCCCTGTTTCTCGCATTCGTAACTTTTCGATTATTGCTCACATCGATCATGGTAAGTCTACTTTAGCCGATCGTCTATTGCAGGCAACTGGAACTGTAGGCGATCGCGAAATGAAAGAGCAATTTTTAGACTCAATGGACCTCGAACGGGAGCGCGGCATTACCATTAAGCTGCAAGCGGCTCGGATGAACTACACTGCCAAAGATGGTGAGCAGTATGTCCTCAATTTAATTGACACCCCCGGCCATGTAGATTTCTCCTACGAAGTTTCCCGCAGTCTGGCCGCCTGCGAAGGAGCTCTCCTAGTTGTGGATGCTTCTCAAGGCGTAGAAGCACAAACCTTGGCAAATGTCTACCTCGCTCTTGAAAATAATTTAGAAATTATCCCCGTTCTCAATAAAATTGACCTCCCAGGGGCAGAACCAGAGCGGGTAAAAAGTGAAATTGAAGAAATAATTGGTTTAGACTGTTCTGGGGCAATTCCAGCTTCAGCGAAGGAAGGTATTGGCATTGAGGAGATTTTAGAGTCCATTGTTAAGTTAGTACCAGCGCCTCAAGATACAGTATCGAAACCATTACGAGCATTAATTTTTGATAGTTATTATGACATTTATCGCGGCGTAGTTGTCTATTTTCGGGTAATGGATGGAACTGTTAAAAGAGGCGATCTCATTCATCTTATGGCATCAGAAAAAGAGTATGCGATCGACGAATTAGGCATTCTTGCTCCTACTCAAGTTCAAGTAGATGAACTTCATGCAGGGGAAGTTGGTTACTTTGCCGCCGCCATTAAAGCTGTTGCCGATGCCCGTGTTGGCGATACGATCACATTAGCAAAAAACAAAGCTACGGAACCTTGGCCGGGCTACACTGAAGCCAAACCAATGGTATTTTGTGGTCTATTTCCTATTGATGCCGATCAATTTCCCGACCTGCGAGAAGCCTTAGAAAAACTCAAACTTAACGATGCGGCCCTCGCTTACGAACCAGAAACTTCAAGCGCTATGGGATTTGGTTTTCGTTGCGGATTTTTAGGTTTATTGCACATGGAAATTGTGCAAGAAAGACTAGAACGGGAATATAATTTGAACTTAATTGTGACTGCCCCTTCTGTGATTTATCAAGTCACAACAGTGAAAGGGGAAGTGCTGATGATTGATAATCCCAGTCATTTACCAGATCCTCAATTTCGCCAGAAAATTGAAGAGCCTTATGTACAGGTAGAAATGATTGCACCGGAGGGTTATGTTGGCGCGCTGATGGAATTAAGTCAGAATCGACGGGGTGTATTTAAGGATATGAAATATTTGGCTAAAGGACGAACAACTTTAACTTATGAGTTGCCTTTGGCGGAAGTTGTTACTGACTTTTTCGATCAGATGAAATCGCGATCGCGTGGTTATGCCAGCATGGAATATCACATCATCGGCTATCGCGAAAATCCCCTGGTAAAATTGGACATATTAATTAATTCCGAACCCGTTGACGCTTTAGCGATGATTGTCCACCGAGATAAAGCTTATAATGTCGGTCGAGGCATGACAGAAAAACTTAAAGAATTAATTCCTCGCCATCAATTTAAGGTTCCCATTCAAGCATCAATTGGTAGTAAAGTAATTGCCAGCGAACACATTCCTGCCTTACGAAAAGATGTGCTTGCTAAATGTTATGGTGGTGACATTTCCCGGAAGAAAAAACTGTTACAGAAACAGGCAAAAGGCAAAAAACGCATGAAATCTGTTGGTACTGTTGACGTACCCCAAGAAGCTTTTATGGCCGTATTGCGTCTGGATCAGCCATAGTCTTGATTTGTGACAATAATGAAGATTTGATGAAGTCTGCGTTGTGAATATTGTTTCAGGCGCAGTTTTTGTTATTTTAGAGAAGGGATAAAACTTGCACAAAAAAAGCCTACACAGAAAAACTTGAAGAAACCGCGTTGCTAAAAATAGCAAATTGCCCCGTTTCTTAAAGACTATTAGGTTTTTGTGTAAGTCCCATCTAATTTAGAACAAAATATTTGTACAATAGCTTTGTCTCAACAACTCGGTAGCGCAAATAATGAAAATATTAGTAACAGGCGGTGCGGGTTTTATTGGCTCCCACCTAATCGATCGCTTAATGATGCAGGGACATGAGGTAATATGCCTGGATAATTTTTATACCGGGACTAAACGTAATATCCTCAAATGGATGGGCAACCCTTATTTTGAGTTAATTCGCCACGATATTACGGAACCAATTCGTTTAGAAGCAGATCAAATTTATCATTTAGCTTGTCCAGCTTCCCCGGTTCATTATCAGTACAATCCTGTCAAAACCATTAAGACAAATGTACTGGGAACGATGAATATGTTAGGCTTAGCTAAACGAGTAAAGGCAAGATTTCTCTTAGCTTCTACGTCGGAGGTTTATGGCGATCCCAATGTCCACCCGCAGACGGAAGATTATTGGGGAAATGTCAATTGTATTGGGATTCGCAGTTGTTATGATGAAGGGAAACGAGTAGCCGAAACTTTAACTTTTGACTATCATCGTCAAAATGGTGTAGATATTCGGGTAGTCCGAATTTTTAACACCTATGGGACTAGAATGTTAGAAAATGATGGTCGTGTAGTTAGTAATTTTATCGTTCAAGCTTTGCGAGGGATACCGTTAACTGTGTATGGTGATGGTTCTCAAACGCGGAGTTTTTGTTATGTTTCTGATTTGGTTGAGGGAATAATTGGCCTGATGAATGGCGATAACATTGGGCCAATGAATTTAGGAAATCCGGGTGAGTATACTATTTTACAATTAGCTCAAAAAATTCAGGAGATGGTAAATCCAGGGGCGGAAATTATCTATAAGCCTTTGCCACAAGATGACCCCAAACAGAGACAGCCGGATATTACCCGTGCTAAAACTTGGTTAGGGTGGGAACCAAAAGTTCCTCTGGATGAAGGTTTAAGATTAACTATCGATGATTTTCGCGATCGCCTACTTAATGGTTAGCAGTTAACAGTTATTTGTTATTTGTTGTTATTTGTTATTTGTTATTTGTTATTTGTTATTTGTTAACAGTTAACTAATAACAGTTAACTAATAACAGTTAACCAATAACAGTTAACCAATAACAGTTAACCAATAACAGTTAACCAATAACAGTTCTTTTCACTTACTTTGAGGATTAATTCTATGCGTGTTTGCGTCATTGGTACTGGATACGTCGGCTTAGTTACAGGAACTTGTTTGGCTCATGTTGGCCATCATGTGATCTGTGTAGATAACAACGAAGAAAAAGTCAAGTTAATGAAATCTGGACAGTCCCCTATTTTCGAGCCAGGACTTTCGGAAATCATGCAGTCAGCTTCTCAGTCAGGAAATCTGGAATTTACTTCAGATTTGGCCGCCGGTGTAGCTCACGGCGATATTTTATTTATTGCTGTAGGTACGCCTCCTTTACCTACTGGCGAAAGCGATACTCGCTACGTGGAAGCCGTTGCTCGTGGTATTGGCGCTCACTTAGATGGGGAGTATAAAGTAATCGTAAATAAGTCGACAGTGCCAATTGGTTCTGGTGACTGGGTACGGATGATTGTACTTGATGGATTGGCAGAACGTCAAAAAGCTAAACTAGGAGAAGGTGAGGTTAGTAATGAAGAAGTTGCAGCTAAAAGTGGGGTGCAATTTGATGTAGTTAGTAACCCTGAATTTTTGCGGGAAGGCTCCGCTGTTTACGATACTTTTAACCCAGATCGAATTGTTTTGGGGAGTAATAGTCAGCGGGGAATTGATATGATGGTGCAACTCTACACGCCAATTATTAACCGCAGTTATAGTGAAGATAAATCTTTACCTCCTGTGCCGGTGGTGGTGACGGATATTAGTTCTGCGGAGATGATTAAGTATGCGGCTAATGCGTTTTTGGCGACGAAAATCAGCTTTATTAATGAAGTTGCCAATATTTGCGATCGCGTTGGTGCAGATGTGGTACAAATCGCCAAAGGAATTGGTTTAGATTCTCGCATTGGTGGCAAGTTTTTACAAGCAGGAATTGGTTGGGGTGGTTCGTGTTTCCCTAAAGATGTTTCGGCTTTAGTTCATACGGCTGATGACTATGGCTATGACGCTCATTTGTTGAAAGCAGCAGTGGAAGTTAACAATCGTCAGCGGACAATTGCCATTGAAAAATTACAGCAAGTGCTGAAAATTTTGAAGGGTAAAACTGTGGGATTGTTAGGTTTAACTTTCAAGCCGGATACTGATGATTTACGGGATGCACCGGCGTTGAATTTAATCGAAAATCTCAACAGGTTGGGAGCTAAAGTTAAAGCCTATGACCCGATTATTTCCCAAACGGGAATGCGTCATGGTTTGTCGGGAGTGATGGTAGAAACCGATCCCGAACGTTTGGCGGATGGTTGTGATGCTTTAGTTTTAGTGACAGATTGGCAGCAATTTCGCAATTTAGACTATGGGAAAATGGCGAAGCTAATGAATCATCCAGTGATGATTGATGGTCGCAATTTCTTGGATAAAAAGAGTCTGGAAGCGGCTGGTTTCCAATATGTGGGGATTGGTCATTAAAGGGTGAGTAGAAGGTTGCGATCGCGGATATCTGGATGATATCTTAACGATCATATCTTGATGGTGCGATCGCGACTTAATCCATTTAATGTAAAGTAACTGCGCCAAATCATATAATCAGTTTCAATTCCTCGATCTACTCCTGTTTTATTAATTTCCAGCAGATGTCTAAACATCCTCTTTATTTTCGATCTCACGTCGATCATATTCTGCAATTATGCTCCGAATATCATCTGCTACAATATCAACTTGTTCGGATTTTGCGTAAATCGTCAGCAAAATGATTGCCTTTGCTGTTTTGAGGTAGTAAATCAGACGGTAGCCACCACTTTTACCTTTTTGGGCATCGCTATTTCGGATTCTTAGCTTGAAGACTGCATAGCCAATCTCCGGTATTTGATCTCCTGATAATTCTCCCTGTTCGAGTTGTTCAATGACGGGTTGTATATCATTCCGAATACTGCGATATTTCTTGGCAAGAGTGCGTAGATTTTTGTTAAAAGTTGGGGAAGCTTCAACTTGAATTAAAGGTTGTTTAGACATCTTCAAACCCTTCCCAAAGTTGAGCGACTGAGATAGTTTGTCCACTCATTGCTTCGTGCCAAGCTTGCCGGAAATCTGCTAAAATTTCCGCTTGGGATTTATCATCTAGGTCTGCCTCTTCTGGGATTAAAACAATGACTTCTACCCGGCTATTTTTATCTGTTCTAAGTGGACGATCTAAGGTTAGTTGCCCCTGCTCATCGATCGTCCCCATGACTTTAAGTGCTTTCATTACTACTCCAAGATAGTTTAATTTTTTGCCTATCTCCATCTAAACATATCCAAGAAATTTTTGAACTTGGTAAATGCCGAGATAGTTATAGTAAAACACGGGATGCACCAAAGATATTAAAGGATCAAGACTTAACGAAGGCGATCGATGAATGCCCAGAATTGAAAGCCTTTGTAAATACAATTCTATCTCTTTGTGATAGCGATCGAATTCCTTAACTAAACAACATCATCTTAAGAGGATCGATATAATAACTAAAATCAATATAAGTAGTAAACCTCAACACCCCCATACTTCTCTAAGCATAATCCTGTTACTATGGTGTAGGCTTGTTTTCGATCGCCAGTAGCCGCCAACCTAAAAACAGTATCTATCGCAAGAGCAACACCGTGTATAAACCCAAGCATATTGTTTTAACCTCCCATCCCGGTAAAACAGGCGCAAAGTCCATTCCCATTCACTGGGGAGAAATCGACCCTCTCAAGCGCGGTCCGATTATTGCTACCCTGAGTAAAGCCACTCACCGTAATGCGATCGGCACTCACTCCGGTTCCTATTCAGTTTATCGCGCCTTGGCGATCGCTTCTGGAACGCTCCAACCCGATCACCGCCCCGATTTTACCAACACATCACCCGCCGAACAAATTGGGCCCCATCCCAGTTGGGGCGATCGCCACAAAATCGTCTGTTTCGATCCCTTTGGCGCAATGGTAGGCGAAGTTTTCTCCACATTTTACGAACAAGGCTACGATATTCGCCCCACAATTGCCATCACCAAAGCTCATATCAATATGCCGGAATTGCAAGATGCAGTTACCAAAGGACGCATACAAATTGATGGTAAAATCGTCAAAGAAGGCGGTAACTTAGTAGTAACTAAAATCGCCATAGATCCAGTCTGGTATCTACCAGGAATTGCCCAGCGTCTCAGCATTGAAGAAAGCCATCTCCGGCGCATTCTTTTTCAAGAAACCGGCGGGATGTTTCCCGAATTGGTAACGCGGCCAGATTTACACATTTTTCTGCCACCAATTGGGGGAATTACTGTTTATATTATTGGCGATTTAGCTAACATTACTGAACCCCACAAGCCGATCGCTGTCCGCGTCCATGATGAGTGCAATGGTTCTGATGTCTTTGGTTCTGATATTTGCACCTGTCGCCCTTATTTGGTTCACGGAATTGAGGTTTGTATTCAAACAGCAGTAGAAGGAGGAACTGGTGTAATTGTTTACTTTCGTAAGGAAGGAAGGGCATTAGGAGAAGTTACTAAATTTCTAGTTTATAATGCTCGCAAACGGCAGGAAGGAGGCGATCGCGCTGATGCCTATTTTACCCGTACAGAATGTGTAGCCGGCACTCAAGATATGCGATTCCAAGAATTGATGCCAGATGTACTTCACTGGCTAGGAATTAACCGCATCGATCGCCTAGTATCCATGAGCGATATGAAATATAATGCAATTAGTAATTCTGGCATTGAAGTAATCGAACGCATACCCATTCCTGAAGATTGGATTCCCGCCGATGCAAAGGTAGAAATCGCCGCCAAAAAAGCAGCAGGTTACTACACGCCCGATCGGGTTCCAGATGCGATCGCTCTCGCACAAACTAAAGGCCGCGATTTAACAGATTAACTCACTCTGAGGCGCGATTAATCGCAAAATTCACTGCTATAAATTGCGTCTCTACAATAATTATCCTAACTTTTTTTTGATTATAAAATTATGGCCAACTTGCGTTCTACTGTAATAATGAAAACCGATATTTGCGGATATACCGCCAAGGTAAAAACCTTGTCGCAATCAGCATTAAGTAACTTATTAAACGAACATAAAATTTTTATTTCTGATATTAGTGCGAAAAGCGAAGGTAGTATTATTAAAGGTGAAGGAGATTCCTTTTGGATTATTTTCCCCAGCGTCACAGCCGCCGCTTTAGCCGCTATAGAAATGCAGCAAGAATTGAGAACGCAACAATCGGGAAAAACTGATGATGAACGTTTAGCAATTCGGGTGTCAATTACCTTGGGAGATGTATTGCACCAAGATAAAGATATTTTTGGTAATACAGTTAATTTAACAGCTAGAATAGAATCTGTAGCTCCTCCCGATGAAATATATTTATCTCAAGCTGCGTGGTTAGCACTAAATAAAGCCGAAGTACAAACGTCCTTTGTCAATGAGTTTTCTTTAAAAGGCATGAGCGAACCAGAAAGAATATATCGAATTGATCAAGATCATAAAACTAGAATTGTTAAAAATCAAGCAATTATTAAAGCAGATTTAAGAGGATTTATTGCTTATCAAGAGTCTAATTCGATTCAAGATGTAGAATATTTACTGACAAATTTTGATGTTTTTGAAAAGACAATGTGCGAAGAATATGGCGGTACAATTCGTAATGTTGTTGGTGATTCACATCTTTTAACTTTCCCAGAGGCACACTCAGCTTTAGCCGCAATGGAAAATTTATGTGAAAACTGGAAACAGTTTATTCAAACCCATGAAATACCTTGTGGTTTATCGATTGGAATTGCTAAGGGTAATTTATATATTTTTCGTTCTTGTACTTATGGTAAAGATATTAATACAGCAGCTAGATTAGAAAAAGTTAGTACCATAGTTTGTCCAGGTTCTGATAAAAATTCTGTGGTTGTTTCTGAACAGATTAAACGGGAAGTTAGTGCTTCTAAGTGGGAGTATAAGTTGATTAAAATTGATAAAAATGTGATTTTGGATAATATTTTAGATTACAGTCAGTTTGATTTTTTTAAAGATAATGATGTTTATCGGTGTTTAGTTGATTAAAGCAAGAGTTTGTAGTAAGCGCTCATAGCGCTAAAGCGCTTACTACAAACATTATCAAGTTATTTAATTTTTATTCTAAAGGTAAACTCGGTTTTGGAGGGGGAACAACTTGACGATAAATTGTTACTTTATTGCTTTCCCGCAAAGTTTGCATTTCTACTGCGATCGCCTCAAATTCAACGTCTAAACTCCCGTAGGCAATTTCCAACTCTCCCATTGCTTCAATTTGTCCCAATCCATTAGGTGAAAACTCTGTGAGCCAGCGGGGACCATCTAAAATTACATAACTTTGGCGATCGTAAACCCATATTTTTACATAAATTCGTGGCATTAATTCCGGCAAACGTACTCGAATTTTTACCAATTTTCCAGCTAGAATCTCCTTATTCATCACATCCAAAATAGGAGTGGGTACGGGTTCGTCTTCTGGTATAATATAAGGCATTCTCTGAGTTGGTAATAGTTGCCGATCGCTTTCTATTGCTTCTACTACAATTTCTTTTTTCAGCTTTCTTGCCGGTAAAGGATCGTCAAACACTACAAATTCTTTAGATTTCCAATCAGTTTTACCTGGAATATCTAAGTTAGTTTCGCGATCGCCTTTTAACCCAAATTCTTCACCCTCAACCGCAGGTTTTTCCTCGATATTCCCATCTGCTTCGCCACTCAAATTAACAGTTTCCGACGGTGGCGACATACTTGCCTTTAGCCATGCGGACAACTCGCCATCATTTGCTAAAGCTGTTAACCTGTTCAAAAATCTATCTTGACCTTTTAAACCTAAAAGTCCTGTTTCTATTGTCTCAGAGTCAATTTTCGAGTCAATTTTTGGCTCTGTCAACTGCGATTCTGGCATGATTAAATCACCATTCGATCGCCCTTCGGTTGACAATTCCAAATTAGTCAATATTTCGTTAGCAGAAACACCACGATCTTCTGTGGGATTTGACTCCTCACTAACTTCTATTTCTGACAATTTAGGTTGAGTTTTCTTCTCCTGAAAAAGAGGTACAACCTTTGATTGATTGTCTTTTGAATTAGTCTTTAAATTAGCTACTAAATCCTTGGCGATCGCCACTTCCGCAGGCGAAATATTACTATCATTTTTAGGAATTGCTCGACCAAATGCTGGTAAATCTAAAGATTGATTGGAATTTGTTGCTGTTAAACGGGTGGCAATTTGAGGAGGAAGTTGATGCGGTGATGAGATGGCAAATTCCCCAGTCTTGGATTCTTTCAAAGTTTCTGAAAGATTGGCAAAAGATTGATTGAGAGCGATTTCTTCCTGTTTCGCCATGATTTCGGGAGTAGTTGCTTTGTGTTCTTCTTCACTAAAATTGTCAGTAATTACTGATAGTAACTGTTCTAAACGGGCAGTAATTGTGAAACATTCTGTGCAGAGTAATTCTTTGCCATCCCAAAGCATTGACTCTCCCAAAATCAGGCGGGTTTGACAGTCAGAAGGTAGGTAAATTGTAAAAGCAAAAAAGCAGGGGGGAACTTGCGGCGGTAGAGATTGCCGCATATCTACTAATATTTGGGAAGTTTGAGGATCGCGCAGACAAATTTGTACTTCGGCTTTAGCGATCGCTCTTTGTAGTCGTTTCGCTACTGTTTCATCTCCCTCAGTATCACGATCGGGAGCCGATTTTTCGGAAATATCAACTTGTCCGTAAATAATCAAAGGCTGTCCCATTTGAGCCACAAAATTTGGCTTTTCTAAGGAAAGCTGGAGATTAAATTCAGATAAAGAGGAAATATCTAGGACTGAATTTTTAGTTAAAACTGCCAAGTTTTCTGATGAAAGCGATCGCAATTTATCGAGTTTAGCCTTAGTTGCTACCGAGTCCTCAGTTGATGTGGTTTCCTGCTGTTCTTTGGCAACTTCTGTCGATCGGTTTAATTGGGATAATACTAATTTTTGAGAAGAGGCGATCGCGGGTGTTGAAGATTCAGAAATAGCTGTTTTCACCTCAGTTTCGGCAACATTTGACGGCGTAAATTCCTCAGTATTTGACACTAATGGCTCATCTATATCATCCACCTCATTAGCCGTAGAGGACAAAACTTGCAACTGAACTTTGTGCTCTCTGAATTTTCCTGATTCTGTTGCTAAATTAGCCACACAACACAATTCCCAAATCCCCGGTTTCAAATTCGTATAGGGAATCACCACCATCAACCCTTCTGGGTTAGTGCGACTGGAGCGATTTTGGGTATGCCACTGCGAGGGGACTTCCTCAGCAAGTTGATGAGTAATACGAACTTCAACATTTGCATTATGCAGGGTAGAACGGGCGACAACGCGATAACGGCCCTCCAGAATTTCCACATCGGCGGATTCCAGAGGCAACCAGGCGCGATCGCCTTCTTTCTGTAGCAGAAATTCCCAATTTTCCATTACTTTGGCTACAGGTCACGAAACAGCTACTTATTAGGGTATCATCTTTGGTGTACTTTAGGTAAGGAATTATTTTTTTACTTAATTTTTTTTACTTCAATAAAAGCGATCGACCTTTCCCCATAGCCCAGTTTATCTTAAAATTTAATGCGACGATAAATTTCAGACAGAGGAAGTTCTATATTTAAACTATGTAGAAAAATCGACTGTTCTAGTCGATCGTACACTTGCCATTCCCAGCGCTCCTTAGTATCGCGATCGCGGTTATGATATTGTTCAATATAGGGTTCAGTTTGACTCACCAACAGATATTCGCAAAAACTAGCAAGAGAGCGATATTTTCTAAATTTTCCCCCGCGATCGTAACCTTCCGTAGAGGGCGAAAGAACTTCAATAATGAGTAGAGGATTGAGAATTTCATCAGTGCGATCGCCATTGAATTGTGGTTCACCATTGACTACCATCAAATCAGTGTAGGTTCCGCATTGAAATTCAGGAATCCAAACCCGTAAGTCGCTATTATACAAGCGAAAATCCGTATCTCTGAGCAAAAATCCCAAGCAAATTAATAAGTTACAAGAGATCGCACTGTGAACTTCTGAACCTCCTGACATAACGATTATCTCTCCATTACAATATTCGTGACGCTCTTCAGCAGTTTCCTCGATCGCCCGATATTCATCTGGCGTAACGCGAGTTTTTATCACATCTGGAATCAAATTTGGTGGGTTAGTTTGAGCAATTACCACAATTGCACCTCCTAAAATAATTAAACCTTAAATTATGATTGTTGACTGCTATAGCAGTTCTCAAGTAAGTCAGGTACAAACATCAATTACCAGTTATAGCAACCGCCAAAGCGATTGGACAAGTAGGGGCGAAGCATTCGAGTCCTAAATCTTTGGTAAAAGCGATAAATTATTCGCCCGAATGCTTCGCCCCTACCCCAGATTTATGTCCTAACCACCTTGGCGGTTGCTATACCATTCATACCTCATTTACCTAAGAAATGCTATAGAAAATTTAGTTAATCCTCTGCATCAGGATCGATTCCCAGCGATCGCAAACGCTCCGCCAATTGTGCAGCTTTGCGCTCCGCTTGTTCAGCTTTACGCTCCGCTTGCTCAACCCTCGCTCGTTCAATTTCCACTTGCTCCGATCCAATTAACAACAAATTACCCTCCAAATCCCACCAACGCAACCAAAGTTCCTCTTGATTTTGATAATATCCCCGCCACAATCCTAGCTCCACTTCTAATAGGGGAATCGGATAATGACCCCGCTCATTTGGCTCCTGCTTTTGATAAGAAAAATCCACCAAATGATAGACCTCCAACTTACCAGATTGAACTTCATAAATCCCGTAATAAGGAATGCGGATAATTTTTTCATATACCCAAAACTTCCCTGGTTTAATTGTCGAACCATCAGCAACCATAGAAAGCGGAGTATTATCTCGTTCTTCCTCTCCATTACCACTAGCAAATTCCAACGCAATTAAAGGAGCCATGTGTTCTCGCCATAATACATAAGAACGGCGAAAACCGTCTATTTTTGGCGGTACATTAGGTACATAAAACCAATCGGGAGCCTCTGCACCTTTTTCTGGTGGCTCAGTTTCTCGCCAGTAAATACCACTATCTTGACCGATGCAGTATTGTCCATCTGGATGTAATCGGCGTAAAATATCCCCAATAGAATCTGTCAGAATAATGCTCTGGGGATGCTCCTGAAAATTTTTCACAAAAGTACCATCCTCGTCTGGTAATTGTGTATGATCGGGGAAGGCAGGCGGTAGACCTGTAGCAGTTAATATTTCTGTCATGGTCAATCAACTTGCAACACTATAATTATTAATTATATTAGCAAATGCAGCTAAAAATCACTATTTTCTTTACTTCTTATCCTCTAATTTTTTCTAGTTACCAATAAAAATTGAGTGCGATCGCGTTTATTGATGCGATCGCACTCAATTTTTACCCACCTTTTCCACCAAATGCTATTAATTGCCAATTTATACCAATTCTCCAAAGTTATGCAACAGCAGGTCGATCCCCCTAAATCCCCCTTAAAAAGGGGGACTTTGATTAACTCTTGTTCCCCCCTTTTTAAGGGTAGGGGGGATCTCGATTGCTGCATTCTTTATTTAAAATTGGTATTAATATTGGTTCAAATTAATTCCCGCTTCCCGCGCCATAGCATCCAAACCCTTCAGTTGTATAGTCTTAATCGCCTTCGTAGATAAATGTAACTTCACCCAGCGCTTTCCTTGCGGCCACCACACCCTCTTCCACTGCAAATTCGCTTCCTGCAACTTGTGAGTGCGACGGTGGGAGTGCGAAACAGACATCCCATTATTCGCCTTTTTACCTGTTAACTGACATTTCCGAGACATATTAACCTCCAGACTACCTTTATTTTTTGCAATGCAACCTTCAATTATATATCGATCCTCATAGATTAGTCAAATTATTTTTAATGATTTGGTTTGTAGTAAGCGCTTTAGCGCCAAGAGCGCGCTTGGCGCTTACTACAAACAAGCTAATTATTTAATTTCTATTCCTTACCGGGATTTAAGTCGCTACCCAAAGGTAAAACCAACCGAGAGACAATCATCCCGTCATCTAATTGCTCAATAGAAAGATTCCCCTCCATTTGCTGTACAACTCGCTGACAAATAATTAAATGTTGACCAGGTGGTTTATCCAAAGTAGAAGGAACTAATATATCCAAAGGCGCACCATTATTAAAATCAATAATTAACTGAGGATCGATCTTTCCATTATCCAAAATCGCTAACTCTAACCATTTTTCATCTAAAGGTTTGCAGCGGATCTCAATTTTACCACCCGATCCCGATCGATGACAAGCAATTAATAACAATTCATAAACCACCAATTCTAATTTAATACTATCTCCCCGAATGCTCAAAACCTGTCCTGAAGGTTGCGAATCTTTATTTTCCCGATAAACTTGTAACTGAATCTGAAATTGTTTAACTAAGGAATCGACGCGCTCTAGCGATCGCCTAATCAAATTAGCTGCCGAAATTATCTCTATTGTATTACGTAACTGCCACTGTTCCTGTTTCAGCAATATATTAGTAGAAGCCAAAGCATTGCCAATTTGCCTTAAAAGTTGCTGATAGCGCAAAGTTGTCAAAGTATCTTTTTGTTCGCCCTTTAATCCTGGTACGGATTGGCTCAATTCTCCTAATTGTTTAATTCCTGTTCCTACAGTTCGGTAAAGTTCCTCCAAACGGCGTTGCTTGTACCAATTCAACCATTCTAATTCTTCTCGCCGTAATTCCAAGATAGTTTGTACTGTTAAATAGCGACGAGACCAAGCTAATTGAGCCGATAAAACACTAAGTAAATCTAGGGACATTTCTGGCCAACGGCTACTTTGAGAATCCGCTGCTAAAACAATGCCAGTTGGTTCATATTCTGGGGCTGTGCGTAGAGCGATCGCCATAATTTTACCAATCCCAGGACTTCGCAACCAACGTTTAGTTGGCAGTGGCAAATCGCTCATATTTAGATACAAAAGTCCGTCAGCTTTTAGTGTTTGTTGAATTAAAAAATCCGTTTTTGCGATCTCGACATCCGCATTCAGAGCAAACAAAGGACTAGCCACCGCACTAGCAGAAATTCGACATTCCCCAACCCCAGGAATCCAAGTCAATAAAGCTACCAAAGGACAACCCACAGATTCAGCAATGTGTTGGGTAAAATTGTGTTCTAATTGCTGGAGAATGAGGTTTTCTCCTGGAATTAATTTTCCCTCAGACAATTGATGTTGACCTTGACTAGAATGGGCTTGCTGCAAAATCGCCAAACCCGATTCTAAGGTTTGGTAAAATTTATGTTGGCTTTGAATTTCCTGCTGAAGTTCCCATTGGTGGAGACTTAAACCAAGCTGTTGACTTGCGATCGCAATTAATTCTCGCTCTGATCGATTCCAAGTTCGAGCCGCATTGTGACCAATTACCACCAAACCTTTCGCAGAATTTTTATGCTTAATTGTTGAATCTTGCATTAAAATAGTAGAAAGTTCTCCCTCATTTTCCGGCTCCCTTTCTGGCTCAAAACCAGCCTTCTTTCCAGTGCTACAAACCAAAAGCGATCGCACCCCCAAATCCCCCAAACTATCCCGCCAAGTTGCTAAACGCTTATCTTCTTCCCAATTTTCAATCGCGATCGCCACCTCACTTTCTTCTAATAGCTGAATTTCCGAAACATTAACCGCTTTCAAAGGCGATGTTAACTTTCTGCGGTGAGGAAGTTGATTTTGCCAGAGAATTTCAAAATAACCCCGATCCGGATCGCGCCGCACCAACAAAAAGTGTTCCGCATTCAGGCGATCGCACAATTTCTCAGACGTTACTTTCAAAGTTTTTAACCAATCAGCAACACTATAAATAGCGTGAGCCACCCCAGTTGTCAACTCCCGATCTACCTCAACTTGTCGCATCTGATCTTCCATTTCTGACAGCGGAGCCGTCAAAGCCACCAATTGCGCCGCACCTCGCAAATAACTTTTTTCATCCTCCTGCCAAATACGCGGCTCATTAGCCTCCACCGCCAAAAAACCTAAAAGTTCTTTTTCTAAAACAATTGGCGCTGCTAATAATGAACGCGCCCGAATTTGCTTCATTAACCGCCCCGTAACTTGGCTTCTTAAAGAACTATGAGACTCTCCAATCCAGACAATTTGTTCATTAACTAAAGCTTGATAAAATCCCCCCAAATCTTGCACCGTAATCCCACTAGCCGGTCGATTTCCCGCCGTCAAACCCGGAGCAACTTGTCGGTTACTAACTCGCCGCCAAAAATATCTACGCTCCCGCTCAAACCAATAAACATTCGTGCGTGCCGGGTCAATAAATTGGTGAGTTTGTTCTACTATCGCCTGCAAACATTGGTCAAGAGAGCGGATTTTACCTAACTCCGAAATCAGCATCAACAATGGTTCTTCAGGTCGTCTCGTTTGCTGTCGCTGCCAATCTACCTCAATTTGATGTAAAGTTGTTGCCAGTTCCGCAAAAACTAAATTCATCACTGCTTTTTCCTGAGCTTTAGGGAAAGCACCACAGGCTTCAGCACCTAGCAAAACCACGCCGTAGCAGCGATCTTTGTAACGCAAAGGGAAAATCGTAGTACCCTGTATGTTAAGTGTCACTGCCGCTTTCCGCCACTCTCCTGCCCGCGCTTCTTCTCGCAAATCGGCAACACTGACTGGCTGAAGTTGAATCACGACTTGCTCTAGTAAGTCGCCGGGATTGAGAGTAAAACGTTGTTTGAGCAAGGAATTGTCCCCTGGGGCGATTCCCCCTTTGCCAAATAATCGATGGTCGACGCGATCGTATAGCCCAATCCAAATTACTCGGTAATCGAACAAATTTTGCAAGTAACTTAGAATGGTTTCCAGCAAAACTTCTACATTTTCTTCTTCTCGAAGAACTTGCAGGACTCGATCTAAACTAATGATTTGTTCCTCAAAATTCATATCCCTTTCTTGTTCGCCCATTGTCAACTATTCCTGAATTGTGTATGATTAAAAATCAAATTGTTAATTGTTAACTGTTAACTGTTAACTGTTAACTGTTAATTGTTAATTGTTAGCGGGTAAATTAGTGGATATTTATAGACTGGTAATACGACCTCTTTTATTTTCTGGATTGAAAGCCGATCCAGAGTGGCTGCATGAGCGCATTCTGGCAGTTCTCAATTTTGTAGAAGAATCTGATACTAATAGCCCAGTGCGTCTAATTTTAACTCAATTAGAGCAATCTTTGGGCAAAAAGGATGCTCGTTTAGAACAAAATCTCTGGGGAATCAGATTTCAGAATCCTGTGGGGTTAGCGGCGGGTTTTGATAAGAATGGAGTGGCGGCTGGTATTTGGGGAAGTTTGGGTTTTGGCTTTGCGGAAATGGGGACTGTAACTTTACACGGCCAACCGGGAAATCCACGCCCGCGCCTGTTTCGCTTGGTGGCGGACAATGCAGGTTTAAATCGTATGGGATTTAATAATGAAGGGGCGGCGGCGTTGGCGTTACGTTTAGAAAGTTTGATTCATTCTCAGCATTTAAGGGTTCCTTTGGGGGTTAATCTGGGTAAATCTAAGGTGACACCGTTGGTAGAAGCGGCGGGGGATTATTTGGGGAGTTTTAAGTTGCTTGATGATTGGGGGGATTATTTTGTGGTGAATGTTTCTTCGCCGAATACGCCGGGGTTGCGATCGCTCCAAGAGGCTTCGCAGTTAAGCACAATATTAGATGCTTTACAAGGGGCAAATCGCAATTCTAAGCCAATTTTAGTGAAGATTGCGCCAGATTTAGATTGGGAGGCGATCGCATCAGTAATTGACTTGGCTAAAACTTATCAATTAGCGGGTATTGTTGCTACAAATACGACGATTAGCCGTGAAGGATTGAAGACTCAGATATTACCGCAAACGGGTAAACCGATCGGTGAAGAGGCGGGAGGAATTAGTGGTAAACCTTTGCGCGATCGCTCTACAGAAGCAATTCGGTTTATTTGGCAACAAACTCAAGGAAAATTACCGATTATTGGCGTAGGCGGCATTTTTACCGCCGAAGACGCATGGGAAAAAATTACAGCGGGGGCGAGTTTGCTCCAAATTTATACTGGTTGGGTTTATGAAGGCCCTTGGACGATCCGACGAATTTTAGAGGGATTGTTGCAAAAGCTGGAAGAAAAGGGTTTGAGTTCGATTTCTGAGGCCGTAGGAATAGAGGGGATGAAAACTGGTAATCTATAGTAAAAATCAGATCGATACAGTCAAACTTAACTAGAGCAGTCCTAAATGAGTTGTAAAAAAACTAGAACCCCTCCCAACCCTCCCCTTGCTAAGGGGAGGGCAAGTTTTCCTGATTGTTTTTCCTGGGAAAAATACAACACCCTCCCAACCCTCCCCTTGCTAAGGGGAGGGCAAGGGTGGGGTTAAGGGGACTAAAAATTTTACAATTGATTTAGGATTGCTATATAAATTAATTGCTGAACCAAAATGGTAGATCCGATTAATGAAATAGAAATACAAGCTCGTCAAGGCAGCGTAGCCGCGATTCTCCAAGTGCTTAACGAAAAGTTAGCAGAATTTGGTGTCAAAACTAGGGCTGTATTTACAGATGGCGTTTTGCAACTACTGTGCGAGGCGGCAAAAGTCGATCGGCTGGAAGAGTCTAATTTGGTCGATCGCATCCGACAAATTCTCGAAGAACTTTCACCCCGCTACATTCGCCGAGTTAATATTAACACCCGAATTATCCAAGAACAACAGTTACTCTGGCTCGAAGCAATTAGCCACGATCCTGAAAATCAACTATTATGGTCAAAACAAATTATTTTGGCTAGACCAAATTTCCTCAAGCGTTTGGTACAAGACATAAAAGATCGCCAAACTCATCCACTGAAAACCACTTTTCCCAAAACTGTCTCATCTCCTCTAATCCGCCAGCAGCCACAATTTGAATGGGGTATAATCGGGGGCATCGGTTTAAGTTTATTTTTGTTGATGGTGGCTTTAGCTATCTATAATTGGCTTAATGCCCAAAGTTCGGAGACTATTCAAGCCAAACCTGAAGCTTTACCTTATAGTATCTCGCCAAGTCCCAGCGCGATCGCCCCAACACCAACACCAACACCAACTTCCACACCCACACCAACTTCCACACCCACACCAACTTCCACACCCACACCAACATCAACACCAACACCAACACCAACACCAACTTCCACATCTCCATCTCCAGAGAAGTTTGCACAAGCAGTAAGACTCGCCCAGCAAGCCTCAGATAGTGGAAAAGTTGCCCAAACTCGTGAGGAATGGTTGGCGATCGCAGCTAAGTGGCAGGAAGCATCCGCACTAATGGCAGCTGTTACACCCGATCATCCCCGCTATGACACCGCTCTCAACAGGACTGAACTTTACCGTCAATACAGTCAGGATGCTCAACTAGAAGCTGACAAGTATTAAATTAAAAATTCAAAGTTGAAAATTAAAAATTTAATTCATTATTTTTAATTTTGCATTTTTAATTTTGCATTTTTACCCTAGCCCTAGCCCCTTCTGCTTGTGATTTATCTCACTTAGTAATAATCATCATATCACTAAAAACTTTTGGCAACAGTCACAAATTTATTTAAAATACGTCACAAATTTTCTGGATTAATATCACTGATTTTTTGATGATTTTGCGAAATAATATAGCAACTGCTAAAACAAAAATATGAAAATTTATCAGGAAAATCAAGACTATGCTAGTAAAAATTTACAGATGTTAGAATCTTGGATATTGCATCTAAATCGCCCGCAGAAATCAGTATTACTTCAAAAATTTATGGATCGTCTTATGGAGCATCAGGTCGATCCTGCTCAACTAGGGCAGCAAATTTCTCAAATTATTGTCACAAATTCAACAATCGAATTGCTGTCAAAAATAGCGGAGGTTTTGGGAATTGCTTATCAGGGAGATTTGGCTTTAGTTATTGCTTTAAAAGACGATCTCGCTGTGATTCAGATTGGTGATTGGGAAAGTGATACTTATCGGGAATTAACAGAAACTTCCCAATTCTCAAACATCACGGGGATTAGTTGTCCCCTACTTTGGTTAATCCAGCATCCAAGTTTTACCAAAAATCTTTTAGATGAGCGATCGATAGTTATTTCTAACCTCCATGAAACAGGGGAAAATTATTGTCAGGAGTTGAAAGGAGAGTTGCTACCATTTCGGGGAGTTATGGCTTTTACTACGCAATTTGCAGAGACAATAAACGGGATCGTCGCGATCGCATCTTTGCAGCCTCTGACTTGCTCAACCTCAGATATTCAACAATTAAAATCTCTCTCCTCCATAATTGCGATCGCCATCTCCCAAGTTGAAAAAAACCAACAAATTACTACTCTACAGCAAGCAGTTCAACGCCAAGCTCAATATCAAACCCTACTTAGTTGGCTTACCTGCATCATTGATACCCCCCTAGAACTCAACCAAATTCTCAATTTAGCCATTGAAGGTACAGCCAATACTCTACAAATAGAACGCGGTTTAATTGTATTATTAAAATATGCAGATCCCCTATTTAAAATTCACTCACAACGTCAAATTCCTAAAGCTAGAGCTACAGTAATCTGTCAGTGGTCTGCTCTGACAAACGTTGCTGAACTTGACGCAGGAGAAATTGCACATAAAAATTATCACATTTCTTCTACTTCTTCACTTTCACTTCCTTCTTTTTGGTTATCAGATTGTTCCTTGTGTCAAGAAGCTTTTACCCGCGCTCGCAGACCTTTGGTAATTGCTAATACGGACGAAATAGCCAACTTTTCCCTGCAAAGAATGGCAGAAATTTTCGATCCCAGTATTAAAGCTTTGTTGTTAGTTCCTTTAATTGGAGCAACCCAAGGCACTATTATCGGCTTCATTGTATTACAGCATTCCTCGCCGCGTTTTTGGCAACCAGAGGAGTTAGAACTTGTGGAATTAGTTGGCTCTCAAATTAGCACTGCGATCGTGCAAACTCAAACTCTACAGCAAGTACAAGCGCTGGTAGAAAATCGTACTGCTCAATTACAGAGAAGTCTTGATATACAGGCAAAATTGTACGAACAAACTCGCAGACAAGTTGAGCAACTGCGGCGGCTAAATCAAGTTAAGGATGAATTTCTGAGCACTGTTAGCCATGAGTTACGGACACCTTTAACGAGTATGACTTTGGCGATTCGGATGTTACGTCAGCCGGATTTACCACCGGAGCGTCGGGCGATTTATCTGGATATTCTCGATCGCCAGTGTTCTCAAGAAACTAATCTGATTAATGATTTGTTAGCGCTACAGCAGTTAGAATCGCAGTCGGACTCGATCGAATCTCAAGAAGTTGACCTGAAACCTTTAATTCAAGAATTGACTCAAAATTTTGAGCAAAAATGGGCAGGTAAGGGATTGGTTCTAATGGTGGAAATACCTACTCGATCGCTAAGTCTGCAAACCGATCCTCAAAGTCTCAGGCGTATTTTGTTAGAACTGTTAACAAATGCCGGCAAATACTCTGCGGCTGGAAGCACAGTTGTTTTAACTGCATCTTTGGCTACAGGTGAAATAGTCATCAATATTTCTAATATTGGACTCGGCATTTCTAGCGAAGATTTGCCCCATATTTTTGATAAGTTCCGACGCGGGACGGGGATCACGGAAAAAGCAATTCCCGGTACTGGTTTGGGCTTGGCTCTGGTAAAGTCTTTAGTAAAGCACTTACGCGGTACTATTACGGTATTTAGTTCTGAATTAGGAGAAAATCTTGAGTTTAAAAATCTTGAAAGCGATGAGTTGTGGCGGACTAGCTTCTCTCTTACTTTGCCTTTGTTTCCTAGCTAATTCCCAAATATGGAAAAATCATATTTTTGTGGGTTTTTAGGGAACCACAAAGACACAAAGACACAAAGATACAAATAACTACTAGCTACTAAGAATTAATATGCTGATCAAGGTGACACCGAAGCCTCTGCGCTGGCAAAAGTCTAAATATTCTCCTTTGACTCGACAGATCGATGTTTTTACTGCGGCTGGACAGTTTATGTTTTATTTGTGGTTCGATCGCCTATTTCAAAACTATTCACCTCAAACTAGAAAGTTGCGTGCTGAATGGTTAGTTAAGAATTTATTAAATCTCGGTCCAACTTTTATTAAAATTGGTCAGGCTTTATCAACTCGTGCAGATATACTTCCGATTGAATATGTGAATGAGTTACAAAAATTACAGGATAAAGTGCCTGAGTTTGATTCGGAAGAAGCGATCGCATTAATTGAATCGGAACTTGGGAAAGAAATTTTTGTATTGTATCGCGATTTTGACCATTTTCCCATTGCTGCTGCTAGTTTGGGACAGGTACATAAAGCTCGATTACACACCGGTGAAGATGTTGTTGTTAAAGTTCAACGTCCGGGATTACAAGATTTATTTGATTTGGATGTTAAAGCTATTCTTAAGGTGATTCGGTTTTGTCAGCGCTTTTTTCCTTGGACGAGAAAGTATGATTTAGATGCGCTTTATAATGAGTTTTTTACGATTCTTTATCAGGAAATTGATTATGTACAAGAGGGCAAAAATGCTGAACGATTTGCTGATAATTTTCGGGGTTATCCTCACGTTTTAATTCCGAAAGTCTATTGGCGATATACAACTAAAAAGATATTGACTGTGGAATATTTGCCAGGGATTAAGGTTGACGATAAACAAAGCTTAGAGGCAATTGGTATTGATGTAAAAAGACTAAATCAGTTAGGGATCTGTTGTTATTTGAAGCAGTTGTTACAAGATGGTTTTTTTCAAGCCGATCCTCATCCGGGAAATATGGCGGTAACTCCCGATGGTAGCTTGATTTTTTATGACTTTGGCATGATGGCGGAGGTGAAGTCTTTGGCGAAGGATCAGATGATTAGAACTTTTTTTGGGGTGTTGAAAAAAGATACTGAGGAGGTTTTGGAAACTTTAATTTTGATGGGTTTAATTGAGTCTGTCCCGGATATGATGCCGGTGCGAAGGATGGTGAGTTTTTTATTGGAAAGGTTTACTGAAAAACCGATTAATTTTCAGGAGTTTAATGAGATTAAGGATGAGTTATATATAATGTTTGAGCAGCAGCCTTTTCGATTGCCGGGACAGATGATGTTTATTATGAAAGCTTTAACGACTTTGGATGGTATTGCTCGAACTTTAGATCCTCAATATAATCCGGTTGCTTGCGCTCAACCTTTTATTAAAAGTTTGACTGTAGGTTCTCAAAAAGAGCGGGTAAATTTAGTTGGAGAGTTGGCAAGACAAGCGAGAGATTATGTGATATTTAGGTGGCAACAACCAAGTAGATCGGAAGTTTTAATTCGACATTTAGAGAAACGGCTTGAGGAAGGTGAGTTGCAGCTACGGGTGCGGAATATTGAGAGCGATCGCGCTTTAAAACGGGTTAATTTGGCTTTGAAAAGTTTGATTTATGCTTGCTTGACTGGGTTTGCTTTTCTCTCAGGTGCGGTGCTGATGATGTCATATCAAGGCGGTGCGATCGCGGCTTTTACTTTTTCCGCTTTTACAGGTTACTTTTTACTACGTTCTTTGTTTAATTTATGGGTGAGGGAAAATCTTGATATGTTAGTTGAAAAATAAATATTATTGTAGGGGTAGTTCCCCCGTGCCTACCCATCGATCGGGCAACCACAGGGGGATTAAACCTACAAAAAATAAGCATCAATTAACGGCAATGCCATAGTCACAAAATAGTAAACTAAGGGCGCAGTAAAAACATAGCTATCGGTGCGATCGAGAATACCACCATGCCCAGGAATTAACTGTCCCGAATCCTTAACTCCAGCATCTCGTTTCATCATCGACTCTGTTAAGTCTCCCAATAAACTAGCAATCCCAATCAACAAACCCAAAACTACGCCAGTATAAGGCCATCCTGGCCAATTGAAATACCAAGATCCAGCCACCGCCACCGCCACACTACCACAAACCCCAAACACAGCACCTTCTACTGTCTTTTTGGGGCTAATGTGGGAAAGGGCGGTGCGACCAAAAAATTTACCCATAAAGTATGCCCCAATATCAGCAGCCCAGATGCTGCCAAAAGCCAACAGTAATGTTGTTAACCCTAAAGGTAAAGAATTATTATTAATCCAATCCGGCCAATATCCCTCAAAAGGGTTGCTACTTGCCACAGCTTGAGAGATTGCAGATGTATTGGCATCAAGGCCAACTCGCAACCTCACCCAATAGCTGGGCAAATAACCGCCGTAGAATAATCCTAAGATTGATGAGGCAATGTCCGCGATCGTGGACATTTTTGGTTGAAACAGCAGGTAAAAACAGATTAAGGTTCCTGCTAAGGCAAACATGGCATCGACTAGGTGCGGTGCGAGGGCGGCCGTTACTAGCAAAACTTGACTGAGGGCTAAAGTGGTTTTGCCAGCGGGTGCAATGCCCTTGGCACGGGCGAGTTGAAAATACTCCTGCTGACCGAGGTATACAATGATTCCAAAGCCGATGGTGAAGTACCATCCGCCCAAAAAAATCATTCCCAAAGCAAGGGCGATCGCCACTATTCCACTGAGGATACGAGACCAAGACATAATAATGAAGTTCTCTTGCAGACTGCTAAGCGGGTCAATCCAGCTATTGAAGCTCTTAATCTAAGTATGAAGGTTAAATGAACGTAAAAAAGGTTAAGAATTACAGTATCGAGTTCTGCATTAGTTTTTGGCGTTCATAAGACTTATGCAGTGCCTCTAAATTTAGTAGGGGCGAATGGCCTTCGCCCACCATATATAGCTTAGTGCGATCGCGTGGGATTCAGAAACCGGGTTTCTTACCTAAATCTCGGTAGGATGCCAAAATTATCGCAGAAACCCGGTTTCTTGGCTCAAGCAACCACAAAATTAACCAACTTTCCAGGCACAATAATCACCTTTTTTACCTCCTTCCCATCCAAATGTTTTTGCCCAACCTCCGACTCGCGAGCGCACTTTTCCAAAGTATCTTTATCCGCAGTAGCAGACACCTGAATCGTCCCGCGAGTCTTACCGCTAATTTGAATCACCAGCGTAATTTCATCAACAACTAAAGCCGCAGGATCAAAAATTGGCCAACTCTGCTGATGCACAGATTCACTATTCCCAATCATCTCCCACAACTCCTCAGTAATGTGAGGCGCAAAAGGCGCTAAAAGCAGAATTAAAGTCTTAATTCCTTCCGCATAAATCGGTGAATCCTTACAAGTCGAATCACTAATTGCATTACTCAACTTCATCATTTCTGAAACCGCAGTATTAAACTGATAATCGCCTTCTAAATCCTCCGTAACTTCCTTAATTGCCGTGTGAATTGCCCGCCGCAAATCCTTCTCATCCTTGCTTAAATCAGCACCTTTTCCAGCCTGATTAACAACCGCCGAAGCACTGCCCACAAACTCAGTTACCAACCGCCAAACCCGATTTAAAAAGCGAAATTGCCCTTCTGCATCAGCATCATCCCATTCTAAATCTTTCTCCGGTGGCGCTTTAAATAAAATAAACATCCGCGCCGTATCCGCCCCATATTTGTCCATAAATTCCAATGGGTCAATACCATTGTATTTAGACTTAGACATCTTCTCATAAAAGACCTCTAGTTTCTCACCAGTTTCGGGATCTTGCGGATTATTTGTATCAATCTGCACCGCAGGAATATACTTCTTAGTAGTCGGATTTTTGTAAGTAATTCCCTGCACCATGCCTTGAGTTAATAAGCGCTGAAAAGGCTCATCAAAATTGATTAAACCGCAGTCTCGCAACACCTTAGTAAAGAACCGAGAATAAAGTAAATGCAAAATTGCGTGTTCAATTCCACCCACATATTGATCTACTGGCATCCAATTATTTGTCTTCTCGGAATCAAACGCCTTTTCCTCATTTCTCGCATCGGGATAACGCAAGAAATACCACGATGAATCAATAAAAGTATCCATCGTATCTGTCTCCCGTTTCGCGGGTGTACCGCAACTCGGACAAGGCACATTTACCCACTCTGCTAATTGTGCTAAAGGCGAAGCGCCGCGCCCCGTAAATTCCACATTTTCTGGCAATAATACAGGCAAATCTGCATCAGGAACCGCCACCGCGCCACACTTTGGACAATGAATAATTGGAATCGGCGCACCCCAATATCTTTGGCGTGAAATTAACCAATCTCGCAAGCGATATTGGATTCGTGCTTTGCCACAATCTTGATTTTCTGCGTAGCGAATAATTGCCTCTTTTGCTTTAGTTGAAGCCATGCCATTAAACTCACCAGAATTAACCATAATTCCTGGTTCAGTGTAAGCCTCTGTTAAGGGCAATTCATCATCGGCAACGACTACAATTTTAATTGGTAACTGATTTTGATTGGCAAAGACAAAATCGCGTTTATCGTGAGCGGGAACGCCCATAACTGCACCAGTTCCGTATTCAAACAGGACGTAATCTGCAATCCAAATGGGGATTTCTTGATGGGTAAAGGGATTAATTGCTTTGCCACCGGTGGGAATGCCGCGTTTAGGTTTATCTTCAGATGTGCGATCGATTTCACTTTGGGCAGAAACTTCTTTAATAAATGCTTCTACGGCAGTTTTTCTATCAGCAGTAGTCACTTTTTTAGTTAAAGGATGTTCCGGCGCAAGTACAACATAAGTTACACCATAAACGGTATCCGGTCGAGTTGTAAATACGCCGATTTTTTCATCCATTCCCACAATGGGAAATTCTAAATAAGCCCCTACAGATTTACCAATCCAGTTGGCTTGCATTAACTTAACTCTTTCCGGCCAACCTGTTAATTTATCCAGGTCATTTAATAGTTGTTCGGCATAGTCGGTAATTTTTAAGAACCACTGACGTAACATTTTGCGCTCGACTTTTGCACCGGAACGCCAGGAACGACCTTCGTTATCAACTTGTTCGTTGGCTAATACTGTTTGGTCGATGGGGTCCCAATTAACAGCGGATTCTTTCTGATAGGCTAATCCGGCGTTAAAAAATTGTAAAAATAGCCATTGCGTCCAGTGATAATATTCGGGAGAACAGGTAGCAACTTCGCGATTCCAGTCAATAGAAAAGCCTAAACGTTGCAATTGTTCTCTCATTTGAGAGATGTTTTGATTTGTCCATTTTGCCGGAGGAATACCGCGTTCGATCGCCGCATTTTCGGCCGGCAACCCAAAAGCATCCCATCCCATCGGATGTAACACCCGATAACCTTGCATCCGTTTGAATCTGGCAATTACATCTGTGATTGTGTAGTTGCGAACGTGGCCCATGTGTAAATTGCCCGACGGGTACGGGAACATGGATAAGGCATAAAATTTGGGCTTGTCAAAGGTTTCTGGTGTGCGGTCTAAGCCTTGTTCAGTCCAAGTTTTTTGCCATTTCTGGTCTATGAATGGGGGGTTATATCGGGTTTCCACAGCAATTACTCCGTGCAGGTTAATTGTAGACATTTTGCCATAATAAGACAGACTAGGTGCAGAGAAAGAGATCGTATGAGAGGATAAATTATTTTAATCTAGCACTTCTAAAACTGATTTGGGTAATAATTTATCTTTAAACCAGATGACTCTTGCCGGCACGTCTTTCACATTTACTCCGGCTTTTTCTAGGTTCAATCTTTCGGAAATTGCTAAAATTAAATTATCACATTCAGACCGCCTGACTTGAGCAAATTTCTTTTGCAGATATTCCGGTCGCCAATAACCAACTATTTCTAGTAAAAATGACCGTCCATCGGGATGTACTAAGCGAAAATCAGGAATCATTACGCTACCGGGAATGGGAATTAAATCAACTTCTCTTTCTAGTCGCCATTCTGTTTTTAAGGAATCCCATTTACTGGCAAATGATGCTTCTAGCATACTATCATAGGGTTTTCCTGGGGGATAGTGACTGACTAAGCCGCAATCTGAATTAAGGCTAAATTTACCTGTTTTGATTACGCCACTATAAGGATCTCGATTTTGCAAAGTTGCGTGCAAACTCCATTTCGTAACGTGCAATAATGCTGGCAGCATTTTCGCTATGGCAAGACCGTAACGAGTGTTAGGCTTAAATAAGCTGGTGGGACCATCAATTGTTAAGGTAAAACCTCGATCGGCATCACCTTCAATATATGTCATTAATTGAAATAATTTCAGATAGCGAAATAAAAGTTTATATTCGCCTGGATCGTTACGATGGGCGTTTAATTGAATTTGACTGGCATGATAAAATATGCCTTGGACTTGAGAAATATTATATCTATGTAGTAAATTTTCTGCTGTTGGTGCATCAAATTGGGTGAGGATTTTATTTTCTGTTAAGTCGGCATACAAACCAATACTTAATTCTGTGGGTAAAATTTCTCGATTTAATTCTTGACTGAGTTCGATCGCGACTTTTTCCAGAGTTAATAAGGTGGAATTAGTGCTAGGTATTGATTGAGAAGCTAGACTAAAAATTCGTTCTCTTAATTGAGGTGGGTCGATGGGACTAACTATTTCAAATGTACAAAAACTACTTCTAAGAATGTGGGCTAATCCGCGTTTGAGGCGATAGTCGGGTCGATCGCTTTCTAATTCTTGTAATTGTTTATCAAGTTTGCCTTGGGTTGTGCCGATCGCGGCTTGAAAACAGGCGATCGTTTCGGTAGCTGCGTCTAAGTTTATCGCATCTATATTGAGACGTAATGGGATGATTGATTCCCCATTTTGACGATGACTTAATAATTCACTAGGTAGCATAGGAAGGAAGAAGGAAGAAGGAAGAAGGAAGAAGGAAGAAGGAAGAAGGAAGAAGGAAGAGGGAAGAGGGAAGAGGGAAGAGGGAAGAGGGAAGAAGGAAGAGGGAATAAGACTTATAAATTAGTTTTTTCTCAAATTTATTACTTCTACTTAACGAGTAATCAATCATTATTTTCATCATTATTTTCTCCCCATTTTTTCGGAGTTTCAGCGGCTAATTTAGTAGCAGGTTTATTGACACCATAAATTAGTGTTGGCGGCAGAAGTTCTAATTGCTGATATTCTGGTTCTGGTTGTTTAATATCTTTATTTTTATCTTTATTTTTATCTTTAGTCTTTTTCGGTTTCTCCGGTTTTTCTGATTTATTTTCACCGCGCCGCCGTTGCGAAGTCCATTCTTCACTGGTGTTTTCTGTAACTACTTCGTAGAGAATTGCTAACTTATTTTCATCATTACCTTTACGAAGCACTCGCCCTAAACGTTGTATGTATTCCCGTTCGCTTCCTGTCCCAGATAAAATAATCGCTATTCTAGCATCGGGAACGTCAATTCCTTCATTGAGAACGTTAGATGCAATAATAGTTTTATATTCGCCGCTGTGAAATTTATCGATAATTTTATGGCGTTCTTTTACTGGGGTTTGATGGGTAATACTGGGGATGAGAAATTCTTGGGAAATGCGGTAAACTGTGGCGTTATCGGCGGTAAAAATTAGGGTGCGATGGGGGTAATGTTTGGCTAGTAAGTCGGCTAATATTCTGATTTTTCCATCGGTACAAAGGGAGATTTCTTTTGCTTCCCGATGGGCTAACATGGCACGACGACCGAGGGGCGATCGCGCGCTCATCATTACAAAGTTTTTCCAACCTTCAAGGCTGGATAATTTAATGTTTGATTGTTTCAAAAATTCGTTGCGAATTTTAATAAGTTCTTGGTAACGTTCCCCTTCTTCTTTAGATAGTTTTACCATAATTTGAACGATTTTATGTTCGGCTAAAGCGCCGCCTGCTAATTGTTCGGGAGTGCGACTAAAAACGGTGGGACCGATGAGAAAATTTAGGTCAGTATGGCGGTTATCGGCACGATCGGGGGTAGCAGTTAATCCCAGACGAAAAGGTGCGATCGCGTATTCTGCAATCACTCGATAAAAGTCCGTAGGTAAGTGATGGCATTCATCAAAAACTAGCAAACCATATTTATTTCCTAAAGTTTCAGCATGAATAGTTGCACTGTCATAAGTTGCCACTAAAATTGGCGTTCGATCGCGCGATCCGCCACCAAGTAAACCGATTTCAATATTGGGAAAAGCGGCGGTTAAATTAGCATACCACTGGTGCATTAAATCCAGAGTTGGTACTACAATTAAGGTACTGCGACCAGTTGTTTGCATCGCTAATTGTGCTAAATAAGTTTTGCCGGATGCGGTGGGAAGTATGACAACGCCTTGCTTTCCAGCTTGTTGCCAAGCTGCTAAGGCTTCTTCTTGATGTTGATAAGGCGAAAGGTTGATACTGGAGACGAGTTCGAGTTGTTGATAGTCTTTTGCGTTGTCTTGATAGCTAATTTTTTCGCTTTGTAATGCTTCCAATAATAAGCGATAGTAAATAGCGGGAATGCGAAATTTTTCTACTCGATCGTCCCATGTGGCAAATTCCACCCAGTTTTTACCTCTGGGTGGTGGATGTAGGAGTAGAGTACCGCGATCGAAGGTTAAAGTGGGCGTGCGAGGCATTAGTTGAGATAATGATGAATGCCTCTGTTATTTTAATCCAATTGGGGCAATTTTCAACGCAAAGAATTTATTGTACTCCATTTGCAAAAATTCCTAAAACTTTACTGACATCTTTGAGGTAATACTCTGTTGCATCAACTCTCAACAGTTTCTCTGACAATTGCAAAAATCTCCAAACATTTCCCGAAGTAACTACTCCTAAAATTACTGGAATTTCATTTCCCTCCCGTTTGTTAAAAACTTGAGCCGCTAACATTTCAGAAGCACATTGACCTAACCCTCCCACAATATTTTCCTTTTTAGCTTCTACTAGAAAAATCACAGGGGATTTCACAAATAACTGTTCGGTTGAGTTACTAATAATATAGTCGCAAATGCCGTTTAATCCTTGTTCAGCATCCACATTAAACTCTACTCCTGAGAATAAGCTGATTTTCGAGGCAATCTGTTTTCTCAAATCCAGTAAAATCGGCGCAATAATCATTTCCGATCGCGCTTTTTCTGTATTGATTTTTAATGCCAATTGTGCATTATCTCCTAAAAACTCGGTGAGTAAAGGACTAGGTTCTAACTGAGGAATGTTGGCAAACAAGTCTAGGTCTTCTGAAATCGTCAAATCAAAAGCTTTTTGTACTTTTTCTAAGGTAAAATCACTGTATGCCATCAGATTTACCTCCCTAAGCAGGAATACAAAATTCATCGGTGCTCAACATAATTTCGCCGTATTCAGGAATCCAAGCTATCCATTGATTCTCTGCACATTGGCACAAAAGCCAAGCTTCATCAAAACTAAATTCTGTCGGTGGATTAAATAATTTCACCCAAGTATAAGGAGTTAAATTGAGTGCATCTGGCATAGATATTTGACAAAATTTATGCCACAAGTCTGCGATCGCAATGTTTTTTGAGGTTGCTGGTGGTTGCCAAGTCCGAACTTCTGATTCAAGTTTCATAATTAATCCTTATGTATTGAAAACACTGTACCCAGGCAAGGTTGTAGGCTTTAACGCAGAGCCAAGGCACAGAAAATTAGTTATGTACTTTATGATACAGATTTTTGACTAATAAAGTGAATAGTTGTCTCAAAACTTTACAAATGGGCAGGTAGTTTCACTTCAGCGCTTCTTGGGGCTAATACCATTTCTAAAAAAGT
>MBRE01000065.1:98598-164563 GCA_001698425.1 Oscillatoriales cyanobacterium USR001
CCAACAATCACCGCAATTCGCCAAAATATTCAAAAACCCGCCCCGAAGACTGTAGTATTAATTTAGAGAATTGGTATAATACCAATTCCTCGATCTACAGCTAGAGATTTGACCCCCCTGTAGTCCCCCCTTGGCAAGGGGGGACGGCGAAGCCGGGGGGTAGAGATTTGTAATCTCAGAGGACTAAGGATTTTAAAAAGTACAATCAAGTCTATAAAATAATAGATTTGATTGAGTTTTAAAGAACATTAATTACATCTAATGTTCGCACTAAAAAAGCCCATTCATCGGCAAGTTCTTCGATGATTTTAGCTGTTGGTTTTCCGGCTCCATGTCCCGCCTTAGTTTCAATCCGAATTAACACTGGTTGCTCTCCAGAATGGGTTTCTTGCAATGCGGAAGCAAACTTAAAACTGTGCGCCGGAACCACTCGATCGTCGTGATCTGCTGTAGTAATCATAGTTGCAGGATAAGAGGTTCCTGGCTTAAGATTATGCAGCGGAGAATAGGCATAAAGTTTCTCAAATTCCTCTGGATTTTCTGGGGAACCATATTCGGAACACCACGCCCAACCAATAGTAAATTTGTGGAATCGTAACATATCCATTACACCTACTGCGGGTAATGCTGCACCGAATAATTCAGGGCGTTGCGTCATACAAGCCCCTACTAATAATCCTCCATTGCTACCGCCTGCGATCGCTAATTTTGCAGGTTTTGTGTATTGGTTTTCGATTAACCATTCAGCGGCAGCAATGAAGTCATCAAATACATTTTGTTTGTTTAATTTTGTCCCAGCTTGATGCCATTCTTCGCCGTATTCACCACCGCCGCGTAAATTCGCGATCGCGTAAACTCCTCCCATCTCTAACCAGACTAATCGACTCACAGAAAAACTCGGTGTAATTGATGCCCCAAAACCACCGTATCCGTAGAGATAAGTGGGGTTATTCCCATCGAATTTTACCCCCTTTTTATGAGTAATAAACATGGGTACTTTCGTGCCATCTTTACTGCTATAAAAAACTTGCGTTGTTGCGTAATCTTCAGGGTTAAAATTCACCTTGGGCTGGCGGTAAAGCGTGCTTTCTCCTGTCAGCATATCGTAGCGATAGATAGTGTTTGGAGTTGTAAAACTGGTGTAACTGTAAAAAGTTTCCGTATCATGGCGCTTGCCACCAAAACCCCCTGCCGAACCAATACCGGGTAAAGCAACTTCTCTCAAGAATTTACCGTCTAAATTAAAGATTTTTATCTGAGTATAAGCATCTTTCAGATAAGAGGTAACAAATTGATGATTGAGGATACCAATACCTTGCAGAGTTTCGGTAGATTGTGGGATAATTTCTGTTCTAGTGTTGTTAGTAATGTCAATGGCAATGACACGGGAACGGGGGGCATCTAAGTCAGTTTTAAACCAGAAAATAGTACCTTCATTGTCGATGAATCCATATTCAGCATCGAAGTCACTAATTAATTCAATTACTTCCGAATTTGGGTTGGTCAAATCTTTGTAAAAAATCAGGTTTTGTGGGTCTGTTCCCCGCCAAACTGAGATAATTAAGTATTTGCCATCTTCGGTGACATCTCCACTAAATCCCCATTCTTTTTGGTCAGAACGTTCATAAATTAACTGGTCTTCTGCTTGGGATGTACCGATACGGTGGTAGTACAATTTTTGGTAATAGTTAACATCTTCGAGTTTGCTTTTTTCGCTAGGTTCGTTGTAGCGACTGTAAAAAAATCCTTGGTTATCGTGAGTCCAAGATGCACCAGAAAATTTAATCCATTGCAAACGATCGTCTAAATCTTTGCCTGTTTCTACATCACGAATTTTCCATTCTTGCCAATCAGATCCAGAGGTTGATAAACCGTAGGCCATGAGTTTACCATTTTCGCTAATTGCGATACCAGAAAGCGCGATCGTACCATCTTCTGAGAGAGTATTAGGGTCGATTAAGACTGTAGCTTCGCCATCGAGGGAGGTGAGAGTGTAGAGGACGGATTGATTTTGGAGGCCGTCGTTTTTGAAGTAAAAATAGCGATCGCCTTCCTTGAAAGGAATGCTATATTTTTCATAATCCCACAGTTGAGTTAGCCGCTGTTTGATTTTTTCGCGGGCCGGAATTTCGTCGAGATAAGCAAAAGTGACTTGATTTTGTGCTTCTATCCAAGCTTGAGTTTCCTCTGAGTCGGGATCTTCTAGCCAACGGTAAGGATCGGCAACTTTTGTGCCATGATATTCATCTATTTGGTCGATTTTACGGCTAGTCGGGTAGGTTAGAGATTGATTGCGATCGGGCATAGTTTTGAAATATGGTCAGTATTTTTTAGTTTAGCGCTTAATACAATAATTACACTTAAAATTGAAGTTCACTCATAAATATCTCTGCTTTTTGCTTGAGCGTACTAATACCATTTCTAAAAAAGTTTTCAACAGTTTGGGTAGGGGCGGGTTCGCCAACAATCACCGCAATTGGCCAAAATCTTCAAAAACCCGCCCCGAAGACTGTAGCATTAATTTAGAGAAATGGTATAAGTTAGTTTAGCATAGTTTAGTATCAAAATAAAAGAGGGCTACTTTTTCAAGTATCCCTCTAAGCGATTATCCGATATTAAGCTGGTTTGACTGGCGATCGCATTTCCAGTAAACGAATAATTCCAGCTTTTTCAATCAATCCCACTAAAACCCCATTATCTCGAATCACAGGTAATGCTTGTACCTTCAACTGTTCAAATAGAATTGCCACTTCTAATAAGGATTGTTCCGGTTGAACAGCAATAGTAGAACTAACATTTTTCATCAACTCTTTAACTTCAACTTGCGGCCAGTGGGAAGTAGGCACATTTTTAATGTCTTCAACAACAAGTTCACCTCTCAATTTTCCCGCATCATCTGTCACTAAAAATCGCGACCAAGTAGTTTTACCGATGATGTAATTGTTCGCAAATTCTCTCAGAGATAATTGACCTAAAACAATCGGACTATTAGGAGTTACTGCATCAGCAGCCGTTAATCCTGCGAGTTTAATTTGAACCTTAGCATATTGAACTGATTGATTAGCATTTGCCAGGACAAACCAACCGATTAATATGTTCCAAAAGCTGCCAAAAATCCCAGAAATAATCGCAAGAATACCTAAGACTTGACCGCCACGACTAGCAACTAATATACCTTTGTAGGGATTGCCCGTGACTTTCCAAACTAAGGCTTTTAGGATGTTACCACCATCGAGAGGTAAGCCAGGAATTAGGTTAAATACTGCTAAGGCTAAGTTAATCACAGCAACCATTTGCACAATCGCTGATAGTGGTCCAGTGATGGGACTAATTACCGCTATGATTGTGAATAATACACAGAGAATTAGACTAACTAAAGGACCTGCGATCGCAACTAAAAAAGCTCCGCCTGGAGTTTTTGATTCTTGATCTAAATTGGCTAATCCTCCAAATAGAAACAGCGTGATTGATTTCACATCAATTCCCTGTTTAATAGCCACAAAACTATGCCCTAATTCGTGGGCAAGTACAGAGGTAAATAATAGCAATGCTGTGATTAATCCAAGTATCCAAGGGGCAATAGAACCCAAACTGGGAAAGACAGCGGCTAAATATCTACCGTAATCCCACGTGATTAAACCCAGGACTAAAAACCAGGATATATGTAAGTAAAAGGGGATTCCAAACAGGCTACCAACGCGAAATGTACTGTTCATTTGGACTACCTCTAAATATAGGTAAGAGTATTTTTTTCTCTTTTGTATGTCCTGATTGTAACAAAAATTAATCAGTTTTAATTTTCTGGGATGGTGTGGTATCCGTCTGTTGAGGTTCGGTTTTGGGTATTCGGGGGCTTTTTGGGGGTTTGGAGGTATTTTTTTGGCGGTTGAAACCGCTTTTACACATACAAAAACCGCCTGCGCGAGTTAAAATTCTATTAGGATTAAATTAATATGAGGAAAAATCACTATGATCCAAATCTCAGAAAAGAAACCCGCCCTATCAACTGGTAAGCTAATTACTTTAGAGGAGTTTCTTGATTGGTATCCCAAAGACTCTGGAACTTATGAATTATATAATGGGGTAATTGTCGAGATGATAACCATAGGATCGCACGAAAAAGTTACGAGTTTTTTGTTGCTAAAATTAGCATTTCAAATTGAGTCTTTTACACTTGCTTATTTGCTGTCACAAGAAGTATTTATTAAAGCGATAAATTCTGATGAAACAGGGTTTAAACCAGATTTAATTATTTTTGATAAAAATGCTCTTAATAATGAGCCAATGTGGGAAAAGCGCTCGACTATTACTCAAGGAAAAACCGTGCGATTAGTGATTGAAGTAGTTAGCACTAATTGGGAAGATGATTATCAAAGGAAGTTAGAATGCTACGAGAAATTAGGGATACCTGAATATTGGATAGTGGATTATTTAGGATTGGGTGGGCGACGGTTTATTGGTCATCCCAAACAACCAACAATTTCGATTTATCAACTAATTGAAGATGAGTATATGGTGAAGCAATTTCGTGGCAATGAGAGAATAGAGTCTAATATATTTCCAGACTTAAATTTGACAGCACAACAAATTTTTGATGAGGGTATATTATCATAGAAACTTCTCGACAAAATTATACCAATTCTCAAAAATTTTGCAACAGTTTTGCTAGGGGCGGGTTCACCCAAATTCCTGCTATTCGCCAAAATATTAAATAACCCGCCCCGAATACTGTTACTCAAGAAATGGGGCAATAATTTGAGTAAAAGCCATAAATTATCTACCCGAATGCTTCGCCCTACAAAACCGTCACCTTACAAAGACTTATCAGCTTTTTTCCGATCCCAAATTTCTCCTAACCAATAGAAAATTACAATTCCGGTAAAACTCGCAATAAAATCTTCAATACTAGCACTCCGATGGGGTAAAATTGATTGTAGTATTTCTTCGGCAATTGTGATCGCGGTAAAAATTAATGGCCCTAATGGAATGGGATAATTAAAAATAGCCATCATCCGTCTATTTATCCCTCGATGAATTAAAAAAGAACCAATACCGTATAAAATAAAATGCCCTAATTTGTCATAGGGTGGATGTGCCGGTGGAAAAGTAGCTAAATTTCCATTATCAGCTAGGAGCATGATAATGAGAAGAATTAAAAAGTAAACAGAACAGGAGATAATCCAAATTCGATTTGATTTCATTATGTTTCAATTTATTCTAATAGCCAACCAAATAAATCTGCCACAGTTAATTGCAATTCATTAGCAAATGAAGGTACAATTAATTGTTGTTCTGGTTCGTCAAATACTAGCGGGTTTTGATTCGGAAAATAAACAAATTAGGAATAAAAATTAAATAACTTGATGATTTGGTTTGTAGTAAGCGCTTTAGCGCTAAAGCGCTTACTACAAACAAGCTAATTATTTAATTTCTATTCCTTAGCATAAATGATTTCTCAATCATTCTAATAGCCAACCAAATAAATCTGCCACAGTTAACTGCAACTCATTAGCAAATGAAGGCACAATTAATTGTTGTTCTGGTTCGTCAAATACTAGCGGGTTTTGATTCGGAAAATAAACAAATACAGTTTGCTCTTTTGGGTCGATTAGCCAACCTAATTGCGTTCCGTGATTCAAACAATGCAGAATATTTTTGATTACCTTAGTCTGACTTTGATCCGGTGATAAAATTTCAATTGTCCAATCAGGCGCAATTCGGAAATCGTTGGCAATTTGGCCATTTTCATCACGAGGAATCCTATCCCAAACAAAGACAGAAATATCAGGAACGGTCGATCTGCCGCCAAAAGTACATCTTAGTTCTGAAAATGCTCTAGCAATCTTTTTGGGTTTAAGAATTGTATTGATAGTAGGAGGAAGTTCAGTTTGAATTACGCTATGTTTTCCTTGGGGCATGGGTTTTTGGATAATTTGATTGTCAATATATTCACTGGCAGGTTTGGTTTCTGGTAGTTTCAGAAACTCGTCTAATGTTAAAGGTTTAGTTGGTGTTTGTACCATTTGATCTCTGTCCCACAACTTTTATATTTATATTATATCTTATCTCATAACCCAAATACTATTCCCTCAATTACAACCGATCGGGTGGGCTTTGCCCACCCGACAAAACTACTGCAAACCTTCAACTAATAAATTGCGAGCGCTTTCTAAAGCTGCTTTCAACTTACTAGGATCTCGTCCTCCAGCTTGTGCTAAATTAGGTCTGCCGCCACCGCTACCGCCGCAAATTTTAGCAATTTGTCCGATAAATTTACCAGCTTGTAAGCCTTTTTTATTGACATCAGGACTAAAAGCTGCTACTAAACTTACTTTATCAGGTTCAGGAACAGAGGCTAAAATTACTGCGGCATTTCCTAATTTTTGTTGTAGTCTTTCCGCAGCAGTTTTTAATGCTTCTGTATCGACATTTCCTAATTCAGCAACGATGATTTTAAACTCACCTACAGATTCAGCACCAATTAATAATTGGTCAGATTTAGCAATTGCTAATTCAGCTTTTAAAGCGGCTAATTCTTTCTGATTTGCTTTCAATTCATTCTGCAAATTAGTAATGCGATTTGGCAATTCTTCTGGTTTTGCTTTAAAGCGATCGCCTAAATCTCTAATCACCCGATCGCGGACATTCAAATAGTCTAAAACAGCTTGTCCAGATACGGCCTCAATCCGGCGAATCCCTGACGATATTCCGGTTTCTGAAACTATTTTAAATAGCCCAATTTCTGCGGTATTACTAACGTGAGTTCCACCGCACAATTCCATCGAAACACCTTGGAAATCGACGACGCGCACGACATCGCCGTATTTCTCACCAAACATTGCGATCGCGCCTTTTTCCTTAGCATCTGCGATCGCCATTTCTGCAATTTCAGCCCGATGTGCTTCGCCAATCCAATTATTCACACAATCCTCAATATCTTGCAACTCTTCCGAAGTAATTGCACGGGGACAATTGAAGTCAAAACGTAAGCGATCGAAATCTACTAAGGAACCCGCTTGAGAAATCGAACTATCAACAATTTGTCGCAAAGCTGCTTGCAACAAATGAGTCGCGGTATGATTAGCCTGAGCGCGACGGCGACTACTAATGTTAACCTGGGCAATCACCGTATCACCTACTCTTAAGTTACCCTTTTCTACTCGACCAAAATGCACAAAAAAGTCAGACTCTTTTTTCACATTTCCAACGGAAACTAATAACCATCCTACATTTTTATCCTCTACATCTTTAGCGTTAATAAAAACACCGCGATCGCCAATTTGTCCCCCAGATTCAGCGTAAAAAGGAGTACGATCTAAAACAACTTGTACCTCCGTTCTCGCTTCGGCTTCTTCAACAGATTTACCATTTACTAAAATGACCTGAACCTGAGCATTACTTGATAGCTGATGATAACCTAAAAACTTAGTTGTGTGGATATTTTCAGCCAACTTATCCAAAGAACCTTGCACAGTTAAATCAATAGTTTCGTGGGCTTCCTTCCCCCGATTTTGCTGTTCCTCCATCGCCCGCTTAAAACCTGCAATATCAACAGTAATCCTCTGTTCCTCAGCAATTTCCTGAGTTAATTCTAAGGGAAAACCGTAGGTATCATAAAGAGTAAAAGCATCCTTACCATTAATTTGATTTGCGCCGGAATCTTTTACCTTTTCGATAATTTCTTCTAGCAATTTCTCCCCTCGTTCCAGAGTTCTAAGGAAATTTGCTTCTTCCCTAGCTAATTCCGTTTGAATCGCCTCATAACGTTGTCGAAGATTTGGATAAGCAGACTCACAAAGCGCGATCGCAGTATCAGCAACTTGAGTAAGAAATCTGCCCTCAATCCCAATTAAACGACCGTGACGTACCGCCCGCCGAATTAACCGCCGTAACACATAACCGCGCCCAATATTGGAAGCGCGAATTTCGTCAGCAATCATGTTAACTACAGCGCGAACATGGTCGCCAATCACCTTCAGAGAAACTTTAGTTTTCTCATCAGCTTGGGTGTAATCAATTCCAGCAATTTCCGCAGCGGTTTTAATAATCGGAAAAATCAAATCAGTCTCGTAATTATTGGGTACTTTCTGAAGAACTTGCGCCATTCTTTCTAATCCCATACCGGTATCAATATTTTGATTTTGCAACGGAGTTAAATTACCCGCTGCATCCCGGTTATACTGCATGAACACCAAGTTATAAACTTCGATAAATCTCGTGTCATCTTCGAGGTTAATATCATCACCTTTTTCTGGGTGAAAATCATAGTAAATTTCCGAACAAGGACCGCAGGGACCAGTGGGACCAGACACCCAGAAATTGTCATCTTCTCCCATGCGCTGAATCCGATGGGGAGGAATTCCTATTTCTTTGTTCCACAAATCAAAAGCTTCTCGATCTTCGCGGAAGACACTAACAACTAAATTTTGAGGAGGTAAATTAAAGACTTCGGTGCATAATTCCCAGGCCCAAGCGATCGCCTGTTTCTTAAAATAATCACCAAAGCTAAAATTACCCAACATCTCAAAAAAAGTATGGTGTCTAGCCGTGCGACCAACATTTTCGATATCGTTAGTACGGATGCACTTTTGAGATGTCGTAGCGCGAGGAGACTGTGGCGATCGCTGCCCCAAAAAAATCGGCTTAAATGGTAACATCCCCGCGATCGTTAGTAGTACCGTTGGATCTTCTGGGACTAAAGACGCGCTCGGCAATATTTTATGTCCCCGTTGGGCATAAAAATCGAGGAATTTTTGGCGAATTTCGCTACCGCTAAGAAACTGAAGAGAAGAAGGCATGACAGAAAGATAAATTATGTAAAGATTTTACACTGGCAATAACTTACATCTATTTTGACATTTATCTTGTTAGAATTACTTGTCTGTAGCTGGTCTTAGTTCTGCAAGCAAATATAATTATAATGAATCCCATAGATTTGGCATTTTCTTCGGCTCTTGAACAAGCACGGCTAATCCGCAGTGGAGAGGTTTCGCCCCTAGAATTGGCGGAACTTTATTTGGAGCGTATTGAAAGGTTGGATAGCGGGTTAGGGAGTTATTTAACGGTGATGGCTGAGTCCGCGATCGCCCTGGCAAAATCTCAAACTGAACATTTAGCAACCAACCGCGATCGCACCAATTTACCACCTTTTTTGGGTGTACCAATTTCTATCAAAGACTTAACACCAGTAGCAAATGTCCGCTGCGCCTACGGAGTTCCGGCTTTATACAATAACATTGCCACCTACGACGATGGCATTGTCAGCAAGATTAAGGCGGCGGGGTTTAATATTTTGGGTAAAACAGCCACTGCTCAGGTAGGTTCTTTGCCTTACACCGAACCGGCAGGTTTTCCACCAACTCGCAACCCTTGGAATTTAGAATACTCCCCTGGAGGTTCCAGTGGTGGGGCGGCGGCGGCGGTAGCGGCGGGGTTATGCGCGATCGCCCAAGGTTCTGACGGCGGCGGTTCAATTCGCGGACCCGCTTTTTGTTGCGGTTTAGTAGGCATTAAACCTTCGCGGGGACGGGTTTCCCACGCACCCGTAGGAGATTATCAAAGCGGTATTTCTGCCAATGGCCCATTAGCTCGTAATGTGAGAGATGCAGCGGCATTGTTGGATGTAATATCGGGTTATATTACTGGCGATCCTTATTGGTTGCCCAACCCAGAAACTGCTTTTTTGACCGCAGCCGATCGAGAATTAGGTAATCTCAAAATAGCTTTTTCAACGGTAATTCCACCTTTAGGCGAGGTGTCTTCTGAGTGTCAGCAATCGGTAATTAAAACAGTGGAATTGCTATCAGAAATTGGTCATCATCTGGAACCGGGATGTCCAGATTTTAATGGTTTAATTGAGCCATTTACAATTATTTGGCAATCGGGAGTAGCGGCCAGCGGCATTCCTGGCGAGGCCTTGGAACCGATGAATAAGTGGCTATTGGAGCGAACTTGTTCGGCGGGAGATTATCTGCGTGCGGTGACTCAAATGCAGTTAATTGCGCGGCGAATTGTGGGATTTTTTAATGATTTTGATGTACTGGTTTTGCCTACTTATATGCACTCATCAATCCGGGTGGGAGAGTGGGCAAATTTGAGTCCAGAGGAAACCTTGCAAAAAATTATTAATTGGATTGCTCCTTGTCCACCTTTTAATAGTAGCGGTCAACCTGCGATCGCCCTACCTACTGGTTTAGATTCTAATGGTTTACCGCTAGGCATTCAACTCATTGGGCGGCCAGGAGCGGAGGCAACTTTAATTGCTTTAGCGGCTCAGATTGAGGCGGCTAGACCTTTTCCAGTTTTGCGTTTTTAATATCGATGAAATTGGTCTAATGTAATACCAATTCTCCTGCATTTGTGCAACATTAGTAGGGCGGGTTATTTAATATTTTGGCTTCTAGCATAGATTTGGGTGAACCCGCCCCTACCAAAACTGTTGTAAAATTTTTTATAATTGGTATAATTAGTAGATAGTTTTAAAATATAGCTAAATGATAGAAAACCATGACCATAGCAACAACAAAACCTCAACAAATACTCACCTTTGAGCAATTCATCAAGCAACTTCCAGAAGAAGGCCGTTATGAACTTGTTAATGGAGAAATTGTGCAAATATTACCAATAAGACTACATGAGGATCGTGCCGATTTTATTGAGTATTCATTTCAAAATGAGGTAAAAAACCTAAACCTCAATTACAGGGTATCTGGCAGATTTATGGTGAGAACTTTAACCCCCAATGGTAGAGAACAAGGTCGTCACCCTGATGTTACAGTAGTAGATAAAAATGTCTGGGAATCAAATCCTTTTTCCCATTCAGCACTCATTGAAGCACCACAATTAGTGGTGGAAGTTGTCTCAACTAATTGGGAAGATGATTATATTGACAAGTTGGATGAATATCAGCGGTTAGGGATTACTGAATACTGGATTGTCGATTATTTAGCTCTGGGAAGTCGGAATTATTTAGGGAATCCTAAAGAGGCGACGGTGTTTGTTTATCTACTTGATGAAAATGGGGTTTATCAGATGAATGCTTACCGAGGAAATGAGCGAATTGTATCGCGAACTTTCCCAGAGTTAGCATTGACAGCAGAGCAAGTTTTAGATGTGTAAAAAGAGCGATCTCACCTAATAGCCTTTTTCTCTTCATCAGATAGAGTTTCTAGGTAGACTTCTATAGCTTCTTTGATGTTCTCACTCACCTCTTCTAAGGAATCGCCTTGAGTTTGGCAGCCCTCTAATTCTGGGCAGTAGGCATAATATCCATCTGCATCTTTTTCTATAATCGCATTGACTCGGTAGGGCATGGTATTTTTTTTATGAAAAATTAGGATTATTAAAACTTTAACACGAGGCGATCGCTCTTTTCCTCAAAGATGAAAAAGGCGATCGCTTGTGATACAATGTGACAATAAAATTCTTCTCACTTTTATGCAGCCTTTAAAATAGGTTGGCGGTGTAAAAGAATTAATTGTTGAGATTTTAAGGTTTCCATTGCGTAGGTGTCACCTGTTTTGTCAACAAATTCGACTTCAAAAGCGACTCCGGGTTCATAAATCTCTACCACTGTACCCACTTGACCGCGATATAATCCTAGTTCTGGCAAATCTTCTGCTAAAGCTACACCGTCAAGTAACTTAATTTCTAAATTCATAACATCTCTGGGAGAAACTAAACTCTTGGGAGAAATTCTAAAATAATAATGGTTTTGTGGATATGGTCAACTAAACAAAGAACACCCCTGTATTCTAAAGTCTCTACAGGGGCAATTGAATAACCGCGAGGTTTTGTTCGTCTATCAAAAATTACTCTTTGCGACCATTCTTCTAGTTGAGAAATTATTTCTTCTCTTGTCTCATTATCAAGACTTTCGATAAATTGTTCAACTGGGTAGAGCCATATTTCGTACACTTAACTCTTTCCCTTTTATTAACTGTTCTTCTTTTGTTTCTGACTTTTGTACTCTTCAAGGGAGACAAATTTACCTTGTTGGCAAAGGTCTAGTTTGTTCAGAATTGTTTGTTGGAGTTCTACCGAAAGCTCATTAAATTTGAGCAATTGTTCGGGATTTTCTGTGTCTTCTGGAGTATACCAGGCAATTGTAGCGTCAGGTGTACTGAGTTTTTCAAGCTCATTTTGGGCAATTTCAGCGACGATATTGCTTGGGTTATTGATTTTTCTGGGGTTGATTATTGTTTTTGTTGGTTTTGTTGCAGTCATTTTGAATATGAATAAATTATTTTTAGAAAATAAAAAATAAGCTCTTGCCAAAAGCTCTACGGGTGCTATAATACATCGTCAAGGGGAAAAGACTGAGCGGCATTGCTGCCGACCAGTCTCTAACTCCGACCAAGGGATCGTATGAAATGCCGACTTTCAACCGAGCAATCTCAACTCCCCACTTGGCCAGTCCTTTAGGCTGTCAAGTAATGGAGATTTATGATCCCACCTAAACAACCAAAAACGTTTCCTTTATTTCAACCAAAAACGTTTCCTTTATTTCAACTAAAAACGTTTCCTTTATTTCTTTGCCATAATTGGCAGTTGCTTCTTTTGGGCTTCCTTCTTGCGGTTTTCTTTGGGTATATGCGCTCTGCCAACATTGACGCTGTTGAAAAGGGCTATATGATACCAACATTAGCCAGTTATATAGCGCCTTATCTGGGACTGTATATAACGGCATCTTTAAGTTTGAGGAAGCAAAATCGGAAACTATAGGTTTCTTATAGTTCACCAAGCTGGTGTGGGTCTGCAAACTCTAGCCAGCTTTTTCGGCACAATAAAACAATTGCTTTATGTCTAACATCACAACGATAACGTTGTGTACGCCGTGTACGCAATACACATGAATAAAGACTCACAACACCTAAATATTGTGTATGATCTCGTGTAAGCCTAGTCATTTTTGCACTATGCTAGGGTTATGGACGACAAGTGGCGATTTAACAACACATTCGAGCAACTGACACACCGACGACGCGAGGTGTTAAAGCTATTCTTGGCCGGCAAGACAGATACAGAGATTGCCCTCCAGCTTTTCATGGCAGAAACCACTGTCAGAAAGCATATTCAAAATATTTGTGAAGCTTTTGACTTAGAAGAGGGGCGCGATCGCCGAGAGCACTTAAAGGCTCTATTTGCCAAGTACAAACCAGAACTCATCCCTGACGCACCTCCCTACACCCCACCCACCCACGATGAACCCCAGGATGAGATAGATCCTAAAATTACGCCTCTGACGGGTGTAGTGCCTCGGAACTCCCCCCTGTATATCCAACGAGAAGCCGATCGCAAATGCCAAGAAATCCTGAAAACAGCATCCCATCATCCAGTTTTTATCAGATTGCGGGGAGCGCGAGGTTGTGGTAAATCTTCCTTACTCGTAAGACTCCAGCATTGGCTAGAAACTGAGCAAAAACAGGTGGTAGGTTTTGTAGATTTAGGTGGTGTTAACTTTGAGCCAGAGGCATTCACCAACCTGAATAAACTGCTCTATCAATTTACTTATGCTGTCACCCAGAGCTTTAGTTCAGCAATGCCTAATCACCCCCCCAATCTGCAAAGGAATTGGCAAGAAGATGTGGCCGCAGCATCTAACTGTACTGACTATCTCGAAAACTATATTTTTACCAAAATCAAGCAGCCAAAAACCCTGATTATTGATGGCATTGATAAAATTTTAGGCAGAAAAGAAACGCAAACTCCCTTTCTCAACTTGCTGCGATCTTGGTATGAAAGAAAAATGAAAGATGTCGGTCAAGGAAAGATAGTTTGGCCAAACCTAACTATAGCTGACTCAACGGAACCCTACGCACATTATGAAATCCAAGATTCTCCTCTGCAAAATGTAGGAAATCAAGTTGAGCTACAGGAGTTTAATACTGAGGATATCTTAGAGTTAGCTAAGTGCTATGGAATAGAGTTAAACTTTGATGATAGCAATTCCCTGAAGCAACTTCTTGGCGGTAATCCAGCGTTACTCAATCATGCTATTTATCAACTTAGTCAAAATTCTATAAATTTAACCCGATTAATTGATCGAGCCACAGAAGTTGACGGCACTTTTGCTTACTTTTTGCAGAAAAACCTGAAACAATTGCAAGTACACGATAACTTAATAAATTGCTTTAAGCAGATTTTACAAGGAAATAAGTGTGGCGATGAATTTGCCAAGTATCAGCTAGAACTAGCAGGACTTATTCGAGGATATCCATTTAATGTGCAGGTGAGTTGTGAACTATATCAGAAATTTTTTAAGGCGTATTTGGGGTTGGATAATGCACAATAGTTTCTATCAAATAACAGGCGGTAGTTTACGACCGGGCGCACCTACCTATGTAGAGCGAGAGGCCGATGATATCCTGTGGAAATTTACCCAATCAGAGCGAAATAATTGTGATGTTTGCTATATTTTAGCGCCTCGGCAAACGGGAAAAACTAGCCTAATTAACAAAACAGTTGACAAGCTTAGAAGTCAACCAAATATTTGTGTAACTATTTCTCTACAAGAGTTTGGCAATATTGACTCAGAATCATCACTTTATTTGAATCTAATCCGGTCTATTTGTAAACAAGTTTTAGATATTGGCATCATCAAAAGTGGGACTAAACCAGTCAATTTAGTGAAAAAGCTAGATGGGCTTTGGTCTAAAGATCAAAACGTGCAACCAACAGTTAAATTTAGAGAATTTCTAATTGCCGAGATTTTGAAAAAAATTAATACTAATCTGGTAATCTTTATTGATGAAGTCCAAGGTTTAATTAGTTGGAAATTAAACAATGAGTTTGTCGGGTTTCTCAAATCCTTAACTGAAAATAATAACGAACCTACCCTGAAGCAACTGGCTTTCGTGCTGCTTGGTGTAGCCAAACCATCAGATTTAGTGACTAACTATACTTATGCGTTTAACTTTGGCAAACACATTGAAATTAGCTACTTTACAGGAGACTGCGAACCCCTACAAGCAGGTATAAAAACTGTAACAAATAATCCCCAAAAAGTTCTCAATGCTATCCTTTACTGGACGGGAGGGCAACCTTTCTTAACTCAAGTGCTCTGCGACTTAGTAGCCAGGAATCCCCAAATTTTAGAGAACACAGATATTGAGGATTACATCAAAAAGATTGTTGATGATAAAATCATTGTCAACTGGCGGCGGCAAGATCAACAAAATCACTTAAATGGAATTGACAAATGGTTTTATACTACATCTCCTGACCAAAAATTGACCAAGTTAGCAGCACTCAGGATTTATAGAAGCCTTTTAGGTTCGGGTAAAGGAGCCATCAAGTTTGATGAATACAACTCACTGCACTGGGAATTACTAATTTCTGGTATAGTGAAAAAGGAGGATGACTACCTAAAAGTTGCTAACTCTATCTACGAACAGATATTCAACCTAAATTGGGTTTACGAACGAGAAACATTTTTACAGGAAGATTCTATGTCACAAGTACCATTCTCAACTATCTACAACCGAGATGTTTTTATTTTGATTGACCAAAGTGCCTCAATGGTGAGGAAAGATGCTGACACGGGGGAACAAACTCGCTATCAGTATCTCGAAGAAGTGATTGAGGGGCATATTAACTCTATTCTCTCAGAAACCACTGGTCAGGAAAAAATTTGTGAGTCTGTCTCAGTTTATTTCTTTAGCCGCAATCAGGTAGATGACTATCCGATTAAAGTTAGTGATGCAGCACAAGTGCAAAGCCTATTTCTGGAAAATAAACCCAAGACTAAGACATTCATTGGCCCTACTATTGATCGCTGTTTAGATATTTGGTTGGCTGAAGGTAAGCCTAAAAATCGTGGTGCATTCTTCATCATCTATACCGATGGGCTATTTGATGATGAGCCACGCTTTGAGAATTGTTTAAAAAAAGCTTGTAATAACATTGAGGATGAAAAGACTGTGAAGTTTATTATTTTGGGCTTAGGTAAAGATATTGATGAAATGAGTTTCCTAAACCTATATTTTAACGTCAACAATCGCTTACCTTACAATGTTTTCGTGTTTAATTTGGTGAATGAAGTTGACGATATTATACAGGAATTAGAACGCCAACTTGTAGACGATCCAAGCTTGGCTTTTCCAGAGTGGGTAAAGAAGAAATATCCAGAGTTTGTGAAGAAAGTCAATGCGCCGCGTTAGTCTCCGAAGAGTTGACGCTTTTGCCTGTTATTTTGACTAACTTTTGTGAGGTTGAGGAAATTCAATGTAGAGTGCGATCGCTCTTTCTAAAAAAGCGCGATCGCCCTCTATAATTAAATAGTAGGAGGTAAAAACTTATGAATTAAGGAAATATGTTCAGTAATGACTCAATGACATTAATATGGTCTAATCGGACTTATAAACCTAAAATAGCACACAACGCCTTCGCAACCTCCTGCATATAGATATCATCCAAATTGCCAAGCACCTTAACTAACCTCGATTTATCACTGACCCTAATCTGTTCGCAAAGCAGGACTGAATCTTGACTTAACCCCCCTATACCTGCGGGAACAAACACATGAGAAGATAAAAGGACTCGTCTAATTTTTGTCGTAAACGGAGCAATAATCGTGTGCGGACTAACAGCGTTAGCTCGATCTATTTGTAGAACTAAAACTGGTCGTACCCCTGCTTGTTCTGTACCCACTACTGGATTAAGATCGCATAAAACTATATCTCCTCGATTAATCTCTACCATTGGATCTCTCCTCTAGCTAAACGTTCCTCATAGGCTTCCAAATTTGGCAAATAATCTGAGAAATTCGATTCAGCTATTTCTCTTCCTTCAGTGAATTGACTCCACAAAGCAGCCTCATAGTCATCAAAATCAGCAATAGGCTCTTCAAAATCAGCCGATAACGTCACTAATCCTTTTGCACTCCCAGCTTGGCGGCCTTGCTTATAAGGCATCAATTTGACAATCGGATGGTTATCTTTGAGAATCACCACCTCTTCCCCACCCATCGCCGCCTCTAGTAAGGAGGAAATATTTGCGATCGCATCGGCAATATCTTTGTGTTGCATAATGATTGAATCCTCTATAGCGGTTCTCAATTATATGAAGTACAAATACGACCCTCCCTAGCCCCCCCTTGCAAAGGGGAGGAACCGGAAAAGCCCCCTTTCTAAGGGGGTTGGGGGTAGAGTTATTGTACCTCACCAGACAGAGAAATGCTCTATCAATTTAACTAAAGTTTCTGTCACTTAATCCTGAATACCTATCACCTTCTCTGCCAACTTAGGCAAATCTAGGGCAATTTCGTCTGCCTTTGGAGCCGATTTAGCCGTCATTACCTGACCGCAACCCACTAAACCATTGGCTCCCATCAACAAAGCCACAACCAGTAACTTAGAAAAAACTTTCATTTTTTTGACAGCACTTATAACTGCGCTACACTATTAGTATAGATCAAATTTCTTTTGCCGTAGCCACACATCCCACAGCATTAGTATCAACTTAAGCTGAAAGCCCGCCAGGGGTTAAAACCCCTGGCTAATAGCTAAAGTCCTCTAAAGAGGACTAATAAGTTGTTAGCTATTTCTTCAGTCCTCTTAAGAGGACTTTCGCTTTGAGGCAGGGGTTTTAACCCCTGACGGACTAATGGTTTAACGTTAATTTTACACCTACGATCCCGCACCTATCACCCGTGTCCGACACCTCCCCACCAAACTCAACCCAATATACTAGGAAAATTCGCCTCAATCGTCACCTTGCTAGGAGCCGCCCTTTACTTCACGGGATGGATTTACCGCTGGGCATATTTCAGCTTTTTTCAACTCGAAGTCACCACCTTAGACCTCCCCTTCGAGTCATTTTTAATGGTTCCATTACAAGTATTCTTAGGCGATCCTTTCAGGTGCTTATTAACGGTCTTTACAGGGACTTTTACTGCTATTTTAATTCGTATTATCTTGAAACTGCTTAAAAAACAAAGATTGATTAAAATAAATTTAAACGACTCCTTCATCGACGAATTAGTGATAGTTTCAGTTATTCTAATTATTCTGTTTTGGTTAGCTCGTTTCCAGGGAACTGCCGACGCGAGACGGGATGCAGGTACACAATCAATGTTACCTGCTGTTACTGTCGTCACTCCTGAAAAGCGCTTAGGACTGGGACGAAAATTAGGCAGCACAGATAATCCTTCTGGCTTCCGCATTATCGGCGATGCAAAGCGATATAATCAACTCGTCGGCAGAGAACTCAACGATCAAGACAATAAGAGAGTTTGGCGATTATTAATTGACCGCAATGGCTTTTTCTATTTATTTCGTTCCTTACCGCCAGATGCCAATTCCAAAGAACGCCCGACAATTGTTGTTATTCAAGGAAGTGTGAACGGCGATCATATTTTGCTTCTCAGTCCCGATGTTAGTAAAGAAGAAAATTGAATTAGTCCGATTTCTTCTGTTCATATTATATCAGATGTTCGCGATCGCCCTTCACAAACAAAACTAATTAATGTAAAATTTATAAAGGAGGTAAAAACTATGGCCACATTAACATTAACCGCTAAACAAATAATTGAATTAGTCAAACAACTTTCAGTTCCAGATCAAGCTCAAGTCTTGGAAGCTCTATTATCCGAACCTTGGGGGAAATGGCTAGAGTTATCACACTACGGCAAACAACAAGTACGTCAAGTTGCTGCGGAAAGGGGGCGAGACTGGGATTCAATGACAGAAGAAGAGCGTGAAGACTTCATTTGTGAGGTAATTAATGAGGATTAATTCTGCACAGCATTGGATATTAGTATTTGATACCAACATTCTTCTATCAGCAATTTTCTCGGAAACCGGTAGTCCATTTTTTTGTTTAAAACTAGCTAAACAGGGCGGGGTGCAATCAGTAACTTGTCAAGAGATACTGAATGAATTTCAGGAGAAGCTAGAAGGTAAATTTCGATGGGAGTTAGAACGTACTCAAGAAGCTTTAAATGAAATCCGCAATATTTCCCAAATTATTACAATTACAGGAAACCTTAAAGGTGTAAGCCCAGATCCAGATGATGATATGATTTTAGAATGTGCCGTCATTGGCAATGCAACTCATATCGTCACAGGCGACAAACGCCTTTTATCTTTGGGTAATTATCAAAATATTTTACTTGTCAAACCCACCGACTTTTTAACAATTGTATCTCAGCCGCAAAACTAAACGCGATCGCATACATATATCCCCACCAAAGTTGATTTAGCATTTCTTACAATAGCAATTGATATCAATATGTCATCAGACTTTAACCCACAGCAAATCCATCATATTGCCGCATAAATGGGGAGTGGTACGCCAAAACAATATCCTCATGCGGCACTCCCAACTCCACTAATTCATTGGCAACTCCCACCTCCGTTCCATCATACTGAATCCAAATTTTATCCCCAATTAAATCAATATGAATCAAGGCTCCAAATACCCGCTGACTTCCATCCCACCCGGCATGAAAAATCTGATATCTATCGCCTTCTGTATCGAAACATTTGTAAACCTCAATCTCACCATTTGCCAGTTTAATTTGAGTGTAAGGTTCGAGTACCTGGCGAATCAGTTGACGGTAACGATCTAGTTTATCCATTGTAAAATCACCTCTGTAATTGGCTTAAACACAATCAGTTTAATTTGATATGTTTGCATACTTAATTGAGCTAAATCTCGGCGAAAAAAGCTTCGATAGATTTCTTCTGTTACCGCTAAATATAACTTTCTTTCTGGCTGTTGCACTTGCAAAACAACTCGATAATTTAAAAACTGCCCTAAAGCCGTATGAAACTCCGAGATCGTAGAAGGAGATAAAAAACTCTTGACCTCCACCGCAATTTTTTCCCGATCGCGTTCGGCCGCAATCAACCTTTCGGCGGCTAAATCAACCCGCAGTTGGTCGTCTCCGAATTTCAAATACAATGGGTCATCGGTTACGATCCAACCGTCTTTTTGCAAAGCTGACTTGACAGCATCGTGGAAAAAGTCTTTAGCAGACATAGCAATAGACTTTATACATCTCAACTCAACATAATCTACTATTATAACAGCCACAAATCCCCTGAGAATCGGTACAATTAGCCAGCCTACCAGTTAAATAAATGTTGAGCAAAATAGTTTTTTATTCAATGCTCAATAGGTATCTCTCCCCACGAAGCAAAACTTAACAAAAAGCGATCGACTCCCGAACGTAAAGGAGATCCCCGCCTCTGATAGACTTAAACACTGGGAGTGCTAGAGAACACAAGGCACAGACGACTTAAGTTTGGGAGGATATATTTCGTGGATAATGTCATCGGTTTAGAGATTATTGAAGTAGTTGAGCAGGCGGCGATCGCGTCATCTCGCTTAATGGGCAAAGGCGACAAAAATGAAGCCGATCGCGTCGCCGTAGAAGCCATGCGGGAAAGAATGAACAAAATTCATATGCGCGGCCGCATCGTCATCGGCGAAGGCGAACGCGATGAAGCCCCCATGCTTTACATTGGCGAACAAGTCGGGATTTGCACCCGCGAAGATGCCCACACCTTCTGCAACCCAGCAGAGCTTATCGAAATTGACATCGCCGTCGATCCCTGCGAAGGCACTAACCTAGTTGCCTACGGTCAAAACGGCTCAATGGCAGTCCTAGCAATCTCTGAAAAAGGCGGTTTATTTGCAGCCCCCGATTTCTACATGAAAAAATTAGCAGCCCCAGCCGTTGCCCGCAATCATGTAGATATCAACAAGTCAGCTACCGAAAACCTGAAAATTCTTTCAGACTGCATGAACCGCGCCATCTCCGAGTTAGTCGTAGTGGTAATGGATCGGCCTCGCCACAAAGAATTAATTAATGAAATTCGCGAAGCAGGTGCAAGAGTCCGTTTAATCAGCGACGGCGACGTTTCTGCCGCAATTTCTTGCGCGTTTTCCGGTAGCAACATCCACGCATTAATGGGTATTGGTGCTGCACCAGAAGGCGTAATTTCAGCAGCAGCCATGCGTTGTTTAGGCGGTCATTTCCAAGGTCAACTGATCTACGATCCAGAAGTTGTGAAAACTGGCTTGATCGGTGAAAGCAAAGAGGGCAATATTCAGCGGCTGAAAGATATGGGTATCAATGACCCAGATAAGGTTTACAATTCCCATGAACTTGCCTCTGGCGAAACGGTTTTATTTGCCGCCTGTGGTATTACTCCTGGCACGCTCATGGAAGGAGTACGCTTCTTTGCTGGCGGCGCACGTACCCAAAGCTTGGTAATTTCTTCTCAGTCAAAAACCGCTCGATTTGTGGACACAATCCATATGTTTGATGAACCGAAACATCTGTCATTGAACTAATGATTATTTGTTAACAGTTAACTGTTAACTGTTAACAAATAACCAATAACAATTAACAAATAACAATTAACAAATGAATATTTCAGTTGTAGGACTCAGCCATAAAACAGCACCAGTGGAAGTTCGGGAAAAACTGAGCATTCCAGAAACAAAAATAGAAAGCGCGATCGCACAACTTTCCGCCTATCCCCACGTTGAAGAAGTTGCTATACTTAGCACTTGCAACCGCCTAGAGATTTATATTGTTGCCAGTGAAACGGAACCAGGAATTAGAGAAGTCACTCAATTTCTTTCCGAATTGAGCAAGGTTCCCTTAGTTAATTTACGACCTCATTTATTCATGTTGCTGCACGAAGATGCCGTCATGCACTTAATGCGAGTCGCCGCAGGACTTGATAGTTTGGTACTCGGAGAAGGCCAAATTTTAGCCCAGGTAAAACAAACTCATAAACTCGCACAACAATACAAAGGAATTGGTCGAATTTTAGAACGTTTGTTTAAGCAAGCACTAACAGCGGGGAAACGAGTTCGCACAGAAACTAGCATTGGTACTGGCGCGGTTTCTATTAGTTCTGCGGCGGCAGAACTAGCTCAAATGAAGGGGAAAAACTTAACATCTAGTAAGATTGCCATTCTTGGTGCAGGTAAAATGTCGCGGCTTTTAGTACAACATTTACTCTCCAAGGGAGCCAGCGAAATTGCCATTGTTAACCGTTCCGTGCGCGGTGCTGAAGAATTAGCAAGTCAGTTTAAAGATGCAGCTTTACACCTTTATCCGCTATCGGAAATGATGTCGGTTATTGCTGCGTCAGATTTAGTTTTTACCAGTACGGCAGCTACAGATCCCCTGTTAAATAAGGCGAAATTGGCAGCAGTTTTAGGTGAAAATCAATCTTTAATGTTGGTGGATATTTCTGTACCGCGTAACGTTGATGCTGATGTGAATGAGTTGCCGAATGTGCAGTGTTTTAATGTGGATGATTTGAAAGCGGTTGTCGCTCAAAATCACGAAACTCGCCGCAAGATGGCTCAGGAAGCTGAACTTTTGTTGGAGGAAGAAGTAGAGGCTTTTAATGTTTGGTGGCGGAGTTTGGAAACTGTGCCAACTATTAGTTGTCTGCGGGATAAAATTGAGTCAATTCGGGAACAAGAGTTAGAAAAGGCTTTATCTCGTTTGGGTTCTGAATTTGCCGAAAAGCATCAAGAAGTAATTGAGGCTTTGACTAGAGGAATTGTGAATAAGATTTTACACGATCCGATGGTGCAATTACGAGCACAGCAAGATATTGAGTTGCGTCGTCAAGCGATGCAAACTTTGCAAACGCTGTTCAATCTTGATGTGAGCAAACAATACAGTTGAACTGTTTTAGGACTTAGGAATAGAAATTAAATAATTAGCTGGTTTGTAGTAAGCGCTTTAGCGCGCTAAAGCGCTTACTACAAACATTCAGTACATTGACAATTGATGTGGTTTAATATGTGTCACTGCGTTATCTAAATCCAAAATCCTAACTTTGTTCTCATTCAATACATTTACTTGATAAACTCGGCGATAGTTGATATCTAATCCTGTTAACCAACCACTTTTGGGATGATAAGCTCCTGTATCAATATCTAGCCAGCCTTGACCTTGAGCTAATTGTCCAGGGCTAACGCCTTCAAAGGTAAAAGTAATTGTGTGACCTGTGATAATTAATTTATCGCGAAAGTAGGGCTGAGTAATGTTATGAAATTCTCCACGAATCCAACAAAGTTGATAGAGAGATTGTTGTTTGAGGGGGAGTTTGGGATCGACACCGGCATGGGCCAGCCAGATATCTCCTAAGTCGAGGTAGGGGGGAAGTGAGGCCATCCAATCTAAGTGGTCATAAGGCATAATGCCCATATCTCTATAACTTTCTACTGTAGCATCTCCTCCACTGTAGAGCCAAGCTTGCCAGGATCGGGGATCGGTTTCGCCATTGATGGGTAGGGCTTCTAACATTAGTTGTTCGTGATTTCCCAAGATACATTTGTAGGAACTTTGTTCGACAAAATCCACAACTTGAGCGCTTTTTGGCCCTCGGTCAATTAAATCTCCTAAGAAATAAACTTTATCGTCGGAATTAGGGGCGATCGCGTCCAATAAGACCATTAAGCCGTCATAATGTCCGTGTACGTCCCCAATTACTATGCGTCGATGGTCGATCATAAAAACTCCCTTGGAAACCCTATTACCCAGCTGAAAAAGAAAAGCTGTTGCTTACTAATGTTTTGGTTTCCTGATTTTAAACATAAAATTCTATTTTAGCTTGATTTTACTTGATTTTCTTAATTTGGTAATTTTTTGTTACTTATAAAAGCGGGGGGCGATTTGGCTTGTTAAGTTCTGGAAGCGATCGCAGACTTAGCCAGAAAAGCGTGTTTATTGACTGATTATACACGATCCGCACCCCCCTAATGTTTCGTAATTTACTTTTTAATGGGTAAGTGCTCGGATGAAGGTTTGCAATTCGGCGAAAAATCCTTTTTTCTTGGGGATGACTGGGGGTTGGGGAGATGATGGATTGGTTTGGGCGATCGCGCCGCTAATTATCCGATCGATTTCTTCTCCTGTGGGTTTTTGACTGGTTTCTGCAATGATTTTATATTCGCCTGCGGTTTCTAGCCATACTTGCCAAGGTTGAGGATAGCAACGGAAAAGGGCGGCGCTTTCTAAAGGTCTAATGTAGTAGCAAGATTGGAGGGTTGTGAGGAAGCGATCGCGCAATTGTCTAGCGGCGTAACCGATACCAATGGTAGCAGCATCTTCGAGGCGAGGGTTCAGTAGAATTAAGGGGCGGGAATCGGCGATGTTTGAGAGTTGTTCGACTTGGGCGACTTCTATTGATGAAGCATCGATCAGTAGAAAAATTTGGTCTTCTGGTTCTATTTTATTGGCGATTGGCGATCGGCTACTGCCTAAGTCTGAGATTTTAAATGGTACTTTTCCCCAGTCTCGACGGGCGAGGGCGGCTGCGCCGGTATCGGGGAAAAAGATTTTTAGACCTTCTGCGATTTCGGGAAATTCAGTGATAAATTGCTGGGTAATTGATTGTGCTTGGAGGGCAATTTCAGGAAAGACTAATTCAACTTGTATTCTAGTTTGACCGTCGCTGAGGGCGGTTTTTACTGCTTCGCGGGATTGCGCGATCGCATCTTCAAGAGTATTCGGAAGTTCTATCATTTTTTAAGAAGGAAGAAGGAAGAAGGAAGAGGGAAGAAGGAAGAGGGAAGAAGGAAGAGGGAAGAGGGAAGAGGGAAGAGGGAAGAGGGAAGAAGGAAGAAGGAAGAAGGAAGAGGGAAGAAGGAAGAGGGAAGAAGGAAGAGGGAAACAGTTAACAGTTAACAGTTAACAGTTAACAGTTAACAATTTTGGGATCGATCTTTCTAAAATTTGACCGATCGCGATCGCCGTCCAATCTACATCAGCTTCGGTAGTATCTCTGCCCAAAGTCAAACGAATCCCGCGAATCGCTTGATGTTCGCTATATCCCATCGCCAATAAAGCCGGACTAGGGGTAATTTTACCACTACTACAGGCAGAACCAGAACTAATTCCAATCCCGGCTAAATTTAACTGTCTGACTAAAGTTTTACCTGTTACTCCTTCGATACTTCCTCCTTGATAAATGGCGGAATTGGGAGAAGTCAAACAAAAACTAGCATGGTGAGGTAATCGAGAATAGCGATCGCCTGTCGAGACTAAATAGGGAACTTCCGCTAGTTTATCAAATAGGCGATCGCGCAATTCAATTAATCTTGGCGTTTCCTCTACCATTTCCTGTAAAGCTAATTCTGCGGCCACTCCAAAACCCACTAAATTAGGCACTGCTTGCGTACCCGATCGCACCTTCCTTTCTTGGCCACCACCACCCACAATCGGTGCTAATTTTACCCCTTCTCGAACATAAAGAGCACCTGCACCTTGAGGACCATAAATTTTATGGCTAGAAATTGATAGTAAATCCACCGGTAGTTTTTGCACATCGATCGACATTCTACCTGCAACTTGCACAGCATCAGTATGAAATAAAGCCCCTTGAGCGCGGGCAATTTTGCCTAAAGCTTCAATAGGTTGCACTGTTCCAACTTCATTTTGACCGTAAATTATTGAAACTAAAACAGTATTTGATTGTAGCGATGCTTGTAAATCTAAAGGGTGAACTTTTCCCCAACGATTAACTGGTAATCTTGTCACTTGCCAGCCTAATTGTTCCAGAAATTTTATCGGTTCCGCCACCGCCGGATGTTCGACACTGGAAATGATTATATGTTGAGGTTTTGCATAAAGACGGGCAACACCTAAAATCGCTAAATTATCTGCTTCTGTACCACCAGAAGTGAAAATAATTGATTCTGGAGGCGCATTAATTAGCGTAGCCACTTGCATTCTAGCTAATTCTAAAGTTGTGGCCGATCTTTGTCCCCATTCATGTAAACTCGAAGGGTTGCCCCATTGTTCAGTAAAAGCATTTTGCATCGCCGCGATCGCTTCTTTTCGAGGCGGTGTTGTTGCCGCATAATCAAGATAAATTTGCATACTTGTTATTGGTTATTTGTTATTGGTTATTTGTTAACTGTTAACTGTTAACTGTTATTTGTTAACTGTTAACTGTTAACTGTTATTGATTGATTCGCAATTAGTCATTGCTTTCTCTCCATCTCCTTTGGTTCTAACCTCCCGGTTTACAAACATTATAATCTTCGTGGGATAAAACCTTTTGAGGTATTAAGAAATTACCGCAATCTTCACAAAGCATTCTGTAATTGCGCGTTACAGGGATACTAATGATAAAACGGTTGTGACGGAGACGTTTACCGCCAAACTCCCTGTAATTTTTCGAGCTTAGGGAGGCAATTATGCTGCGAGCCCTCATTACCACATTGTCAGGAAGACCTCGCAGATCGATGACATCCAGGGCAAATGATGCTTCCCATTCCAGTTTTTTGTTGCGTTTTTCCACGAGTTCAAGAACTTTATGATCTTGTGCCTCACGCTCTTGGGTACAGCGATGACACATCTTACCATATCCTTTGTGACCGCATGGAAAAACCCGTTTTCTTTTAGCCATAAATAGCAGTATCGGGTTTAACCCACGCCCCTGAATGCTACCGCACCAATAATGATTTCAGGCATTGAGGCAATTTTACAAGACCCAAAATCTATCCCCTTTCAATTAATAGGTTTTAAGTTAACATTTAGTAAAACTCATAAAACCCCAAGAAAGCTTAAAATCCTGTGTCTAGGTTTTGTTATATTCAACTACTTTCCTGCTGTGCTGTATTCCTAACCATCAGCCTGACAGCTTGTGACGAAAGACGACAACCGCTTGAGGATTTGGCTCCCCGTATGACTCCTTTGCCTCAAGATCCGTTAGTTCAGGTTTATTTCAACCAGTCGGAAAGTTCTAGCTATAAAGAATTTTACCGCGAACAGAGCCGATATGGAGATAATTTTGAGCAATTAATTGCCGATGCTATTGCTGGGGCTAGTTCCACAGTAGATGTGGCGGTACAGGAGTTTAGGTTGCCAGTAATTGCTCGTGTAATGGCCCAGAAACAGGGGGCGGGAGTGAAGGTAAGGGCGATCGTGGAAAATAATTATAGTCGTCCTTGGAGTAATTTAACGACGGATGAGATAGGTCAATTGTCTGAGAGGGAACGCGATCGCTATAATGAATTTCTCCAGCTTGCAGATACTGATAAAAATGAGAAAATTAGTCAAGAAGAAATGAATCAAGGTGATGCTTTAGTAATTTTACGTAATGCTGGGATTCCGATTATTGATGATACTGCTGATGGTTCTAAAGGTAGTAATTTGATGCACCATAAGTTTGCGATCGTAGATGGTAAAACTTTAATTGTAACTTCCGCTAATTTTACACCTTCGGATATTCATGGCGATTTTAAATCGCCATTAAGTCGAGGCAATGCTAATAATTTACTCAAAATTGAGAGTGTAGAATTAGCTCAGATTTTTACTCAAGAGTTTAATATTATGTGGGGCGATGGTCCAGAGGGAAAACCTGATAGTAAGTTTGGCGTGAAAAAACCGTTACGATCTGTGCAAAACTTGCAAGTTGGAGATGTCAAGATTGCGGTACAATTTTCTCCAGTTGCGAAAAGCGTACCTTGGGAACAAAGTAGCAATGGTTTGATTAGTAAAACTTTGGAAAGTGCGAGAAAGTCAGTGAATTTAGCCTTGTTTGTGTTTTCTGCACAACGTTTAGCTAATGTTTTAGAACGTGACTCGCTGCGCGGGGTAGAAGTGAAAGCATTAATCGATCCTAATTTTGCTTATCGATCTTATAGTGAAGCTTTGGATATGATGGGCGTGGCTTGGCTAGAAAATTGTAAAGTTGAACCAGAAAATCGCCCTTGGCAAAAGCCAATTCAGACGATAAAAGTGCCAAGTTTACTGGAGGGCGATCGCTTACATCATAAGTTTGGAGTAATTGATGGTAAGGTGGTAATTACTGGTTCTCATAATTGGAGTGAGGCGGCGAATTATGGTAATGATGAAACATTGTTAGTGTTAGAAAATGAGAGAGTTGGAGCGCAATTTGAGCGGGAATTTGAGCGTCTTTATCAAGGGGCGGTGTCTGGTTTACCGAGTGCGATCGCCCAGAAAATTCAGGCTGATAATCAGTCATGTCAGCCCAAATCCTTAGCTAAACCTAACGTTAATTCTTCTCCCCAAAAATTAATTAATTTGAATACAGCAACTCAGGCAGAATTAGAGACTTTGCCGGGAATGGGGCCGAAGTTAGCTCAAAGAATTATTCTGGCTAGGAAACAACAACCTTTTACCTCTTTAGAGGATTTAGATCGGGTTTCTGGGATAGGGAAAAGTACCTTAGATCGGTGGCGCGATCGCGTGACTTGGTAAAGTATAATTTAATGGCTAAATTCAGGTAAATAGTCGAATCTTGACTTTTAAGTTGATAATAAAGTATAATAGTTAAGACTGATGCAGTTATTCCGTAACTCCTCATAAAAAACTATCGAGATAGGTAAAAATTATGTCTCAATCTGTGGCAGTGATTGAAGAAAATGTGGAACCAGTTGTTGACGAAAAAGTTACAAAAGAAATTGTCGAAGTAAAAGATATTGATGCTTCACCTACCTTAACTTTTGAAGAATATCGTTTTTATGAAGGTGAACCTGATATAAAATATGAATTGTACAAAGGCAAATTAATCCCAATGGCAACGGCAAAAATATTACATATAAAGATTTGCGAATTTTTGGCTTATAAGTTGCAACGTTATCTAGTTGCTCGCAATCTTGATTTAGTGGTAAAAACAGGTTTGGGAGTAAGAACTAAAGAGGATTCATCCCGCATTCCTGATGTCGTTGTCTGCACTCAAAGCCTTTTAGAAAAAGCGGCTGCTAGACCCGGTGCTGGCATACTAGATTTGGATGAAACGCCGCTATTAGTAGTAGAGGTAGTGAGTGAAGATAGACGGGCTGATTATGTAATTAAACGTGCCGAGTATGAGTTAGCTAATGTGCCGGAATATTTGATTTTTGACCCGGCTAAAAACAAACAGCGAGTTAGGGTTTTGTCATTCCTTGAAGGGGAAGAAAGTTATACTCAGGTGGACTATTTGCCAGGTCAAGAAATATCATCTGTCGTATTTCCCAATCTAGTTTTATCGGTTGATGAAGTATTAAATCCGCCTTTGGTTGAGGAGTTGATTAAGGAGGAACAAATTCGCTTACAACAATTACAAGAAGTTGAGCATCGTGCTGAACGTTTGGCGGCGAAGTTACGGGAAATGGGAGTTAATCCTGATGCTATTTAGTTACAGATAACGGGTAGGGAAACGGCAATGCCGTGTCCCTGATATGGAAGGAAACGGCATTGCCGTGTCCCTACTATCTTAGAAAAACCGATCCATCATTCCTAATAGTTAATGAATCTCGATCGAGTCCTAAATCTTTTGTTTCTTCCAATTTTACTTCTAAATTTCCCTCACTAACGGGATTCAGTGTCACCTTTAAAAATCCAGCATCCTGCCGACGGAATAAAATAGATGCAGGCAACTTCAATTTTTCCAATGTAACAGTTGACTGTCCTGCTAAAATCCGGCGTGAAGTTTGACCTACTACCTGATAGAATATTCCAGCATTGGTTGTGTTAGTAAATTTAACATTGACAGTCCCATTAACAGGAAGCACGATTGCATCAGGGTCCCTTTCTGGTTCGTTAGCTTGAGATATTTGTTCAGGAATTTGGGCAGGAGTTGGGTGAGTAATACTCGGATTTTGATTCAGTGGGAAAAAGCTATTGACTCCCAGCATTAGGGGAATTGCCAATATACTCAAAAGGGAATTATTTGCTGTTAGTAGATTGAATTTGGTTTTGGGATTAAATTTGGGGTACATTTTATTTGTTTCCTGGTTGAAAATTGCATAAATCCATTACTCAGTTGATTCTACAAGATTCCGGTATCTGTTGGCAAGTCCCGGAGGAAATAAAAGCGATCGATTTGGTTCACTACAAGAAGTACATCATTTATTTCAGATATGATATAATTGTTCGATTAAAAGCTACAGGAAGCGCAGTTGCCATGACCGTTACAGCCATAAAAATGACTCTTGAGGAATACCTCAATTTTGATGATGGAACCGACAACCAATACGAATTAGAAAATGGAGAACTGATTTTTATGCCTCCAGAAAGCGAAATTAATCGCCGAATTGCCTCATTTTTATTTGCATATTTTCTGCAACAAGGAATTGCATCTTATCGCTTGACAATGAAAACTGAAATTGTCGTTAACGGTTCGCGGGCAACAACTCGCGTACCAGATTTAATGATACTTTCTGAAGAATTGGCTACCTTCTTAGAAGGAAACCGTAGATCGACTATTACGATCGATATGCCACCACCATTGCTAGTAGTAGAAGTAGTCAGTCCTCGTCAGGAAAATCGAGACTATCGCTACAAACGTTCAGAATATGCGGCGCGAGGCATTTTAGAGTATTGGATTGTTGACCCCATCCAACAGCAAGTAACTGTATTGCAATGGATTGAGGGATTGTATGAAGAGCAAATTTATACAGGCGATCGCATAATTAATTCTCCTCTATTCGGAACATTAGAACTAACAGCAGAAAAAATATTGCAAGGACGTTAAATATTATGATATAATTTCCCATAAATCAAATCAAAATCAACTTGTCCAATACTTAAACTCTTTTACATGAGGCTTAGTTGCCATGACCATTACCGCCATAAAAATGACTCTTGAGGAATACCTCAATTTTGATGATGGAACCGACAACCAATACGAATTAGAAAATGGAGAACTGATTTTTATGCCTCCAGAAAGCGAAATCAATCGCCGAATTGCCATGTTTCTATTGATATATTTTGCACAACAAGGAATTGCATCTTATCGTTTGACAATGAAAACTGAAATTGTCGTTAACGGTTTGCGGGCAACAACTCGCGTACCAGATTTAATGATACTTTCTGAAGAATTGGCTACCTTCTTAGAAGGAAACCGTAGATCGACTATTACGATCGATATGCCGCCACCATTGCTAGTAGTAGAAGTAGTCAGTCCTCGTCAGGAAAATCGAGACTATCGCTATAAACGTTCCGAATATGCAGCGCGAGGCATTTTAGAGTATTGGATTGTTGACCCTATCCAACAGCAAGTAACTGTATTACAATGGATTGAGGGATTGTATGAAGAGCAAATTTATACAGGCGATCGCATAATTAATTCTCCTCTATTCGGAACATTAGAACTAACAGCAGAAAAAATATTGCAAGGACGTTAAATATTATGATATAATTCCCATAAATCAAATTAAAATCAACTTGTCCAATACTTAAACTCTTTTACATGAGGCGTAGTTGCCATGACCGTTACAGCCATAAAAATGACTCTTGAGGAATACCTCAATTTTGATGATGGAACCGATAACCAATACGAATTAGAAAATGGAGAACTGATTTTTATGCCTCCAGAAAGCGAAATAAATCGCCGAATTGCCATGCTTATATTGGCATATTTTCTGCAACAAGGAATTGCATCTTATCGTTTGACAATGAAAACTGAAATTGTCGTTAACGGTTTGCGGGCAACAACTCGCGTACCAGATTTAATGATACTTTCTGAAGAATTGGCTACCTTCTTAGAAGGAAACCGTAGATCGACTATTACGATCGATATGCCACCACCATTGCTAGTAGTAGAAGTAGTCAGTCCTCGTCAGGAAAATCGAGACTATCGCTATAAACGTTCCGAATATGCAGCGCGAGGCATTTTAGAGTATTGGATTGTTGACCCTATCCAACAGCAAGTAACTGTATTACAATGGATTGAGGGATTGTATGAAGAGCAAATTTATACAGGCGATCGCATAATTAATTCTCCTCTATTCGGAACATTAGAACTAACAGCAGAAAAAATATTGCAAGGACGCTGAACCAATATTGAGTTTCTTGAATAAACAGATCGTTGTGTTACAAAAATTAATCATTACCACCGAATCGAGATTTTTGCTCTTATTTTTGTGTTCGGTGGTGCAGCGCATAGGCAAAGCCAGCCAAAGACATCGCAGCCTCAAATTTAATTAATAAAGATTCTACCTAAAGGTCAACATCCTAAGCCTTGACTTATTCTCCCCCCCTTGTCAACGATCCCTCACCATCCGACACTGGACAATGAGAGTTCACCGGCAGTCAGGAGGAAATCCCTTGAAAAAAGTCTTAGCCATCATCCTCGGCGGCGGCGTAGGCACCCGCCTTTACCCGCTTACCAAACTGCGGGCAAAACCCGCCGTACCCCTAGCAGGCAAATACCGCCTGATCGACATTCCTGTAAGCAACTGCATTAACTCAGAAATACTCAAAATATACGTTCTCACTCAATTCAACTCAGCATCTCTTAACCGTCACATCTCTCGCGCCTACAACTTTTCAGGCTTCAGCGACGGCTTTGTAGAAGTGCTCGCTGCCCAACAAACCAAAGAAAACCCCAACTGGTTTCAGGGTACAGCCGATGCAGTGCGCCAGTACCTCTGGCTATTTCAAGAGTGGGACGTTGACCAATACCTGATTCTCTCAGGCGATCACCTCTATCGCATGGATTATCGAGAATTTGTGCAACGCCACCTGGATACCAACGCAGATATCACTCTTTCCGTTTTACCAATGGATGACAAACGTGCCTCTGACTTTGGTTTGATGAAAACCGATGACAGCGGCCGAGTTATTTCCTTTAGTGAAAAACCCAAAGGTGAAGCCCTGAAAGAAATGCAGGTCGATACTACTAAACTGGGATTGACACCGCAACAAGCCAAAGAAAGTCCTTATATTGCTTCGATGGGGATTTATGTCTTTAACAAAGACGTTTTGATTCAATTACTAAAAGAATCTCCAGAGCGGACTGATTTTGGTAAAGAAATCATTCCTACTTCGGCGAAAGACTACAACGTTCAAGCTTACTTATTTGACGGTTACTGGGAAGATATTGGAACCATTGAAGCTTTCTATGATTCTAACTTAGCTCTCACAAAACAACCTCATCCACCTTTCAGTTTCTACGACGAACAAGCGCCGATTTACACTCGTCAACGTTATTTACCACCGTCTAAATTATTAGATTGTCATATAACAGAATCAATCATTTCTGAAGGTTGTATTCTGAAGGAATGTCGGATCGACCATTCAGTGTTGGGAGTGCGATCGCGCATTGAAGCTGGATGCAGTATCGAAGATTCTCTGATCATGGGTTCTGACTTCTACGAACCTTTTGCCGAACGGCAGTCCAATTCAGAAAAAGGTAGCGTACCGGTGGGGATTGGTGCTGAAACCCGAATTCGCCGTGCTATCATTGATAAAAATGCCCGCATCGGTCGTCATGTCCAAATTATTAACAAAGACCGAGTAGAAGAAGCCGAGAAAGAAGAACTCGGATTCTATATACGGAGTGGCATTGTAGTAGTTCTCAAAAATGCGATCGTTCCCGATGGAATGATTATTTAGGCAGAGGTTAGTGGTTAATGGTTAGTAGTTAGTTTTTGATAGTTAAAAACAAAAACTTTAATTTTTCCAATTGTTGATTTTCCTATCTAACCACTAACCACTAACAGCTAACAAATAACAAATAACAAATAACAAATAACAACTTAATGACCAGACTATTTTTTTTAATTGGCCTTCCCGGTAGCGGCAAATCTTATTTAGCCCAGAATTTAATTGCACAGCACCCAGAATGCCAAATAATTTCTACTGATACCATTCGCGCTAAACTATTTGGAGACGAAGCAGCCCAAGGATCTTGGCTGCAAGTTTGGGGCGAAGTAGAACAACAATTTCAGCAAGCTATTGCCTTGGCTGCAACGGCTATTTATGATGCTACTAATGCTAAATCTCGCCATCGTCGCGCCGCGATCGCCCGAGCTCGGGAACTTGGATTTACTGAAATTACCGGTTTATGGCTTGACATATCCTTGGATATGTGCATGGAAAGAAATCGACAACGAGAACGCCAAGTCCCTGAAGAGATAATTTTGCAAATGCACCACCAACTTCAAGGCGCACCCCCCAACTTGGAGGATGGATTTGATACCCTGATAGTTCTAGGAGAGGACAAGGAAGAGAAGCAAAGAGCAGAAGAAATGAAGGCAGAGGGGCCAAAAGCAGATTTTCGTGTGGCATCTCCCTCGCTCCCCCTTTCCCTTGCTCCCCTGCCCTTGAGCCTTCTGCCTGTAGAAAATACGGGAATTGCGATCGCCAACCCTTGCAACCACTAAAACAGTAACAGCGTTCTTAATTGCTAAAATTGTTACTTTGATTTCATTTTCTTACAGAATTCAGGATCGAAATTCTACTATGATTTAGGCTTTATTTTTGCTAAAAATCTTAAACTAATAAATACTAAAAAGGAGGACATTTAATGGCTACAAAAGACTTTAAAGACTACTACGCAATCCTGGGACTAAACAAAACTTCTACTGCCGATGAAATTAAAAAATCTTACCGCAAACTCGCCCGCAAATATCATCCCGATATGAATCCTGGCAACAAAGAAGCAGAAGCCCAATTTAAAGCAGTTAATGAAGCTTACGAAGTTTTATCAGACCCAGATAAACGCAAAAAATACGATCAATTTGGTCAATACTGGAAACAAGCTGGCACTACTAGCGGATGGCCTAGCACTCCGAATAATAACAGCAATAATGTAGACTTTGGTGGCGTTGACTTTAGCCAATATACCAGTTTTGATGACTTCATCAACTCTTTACTCGGTCGCGTTGGCGGACCCCCCCCAAGCAGTCGTAATGCTAACTGGAATTATGCCTATCGCCCCCCCACTGCTGGGCCAACAGGTTTTAGTAGCACTGAAGATTTGGGAGGGTTTGATAATCGCACGCCTCCTACTTCTTTGGATGCAGAGGCAACTATTTCTCTTAGTCTGGGTGAAGCATTTCGCGGTGCTTCCAAACGTATTGGTAGCGGCGATGTTTCGATTCCTGCGGGAGTAAAAGCTGGTAGTCGAATTCGGATTAAAGGCAGAGGTCAAGTCGATCCTTATACACAATTAAGAGGAGATTTGTACTTAAAAGTAGAAATTTTGCCTCACCCTTTCTTTCAGTTTGAAGGTGATAATTTAGTCTGCGAATTACCAATTACACCAGACGAAGCAGTTTTAGGTGCTTCCATTGAGGTTCCCACTCCTGATGGCATGGTAGCGGTAAATGTGCCACCGGGTATTCGTGCCGGTCAATCTTTGCGGTTGCGAGGTAAAGGATGGCCGAAACCCAAGGGAGGGGAACGTACCGATCAATTAGTAAAAATTGCGATCGTATCACCTAAAGAAATTAGTCCTTTAGAACGAGAATGCTATGAAAAAATCAAAGCAAATCGCAGTTTTAATCCCCGCAGTAATTTGAAACAGATGCTAATTTAGTCTGTAGTTTTTATGTAAGCTTACTGGTTAACCGAACCGATAAAGTGAGGAAACCCGCTTAGTTAAACTTGGCGATCGGTAGATTTTTAATGGCAGACTAAGTAAATAAGATACTTCTCAATCACAAGGGTGAATATTTACAATGGCAATTAAAGACCAGCCTAAACCACCGCGATCCCGTCAGATTGGCAATATTCTATTATTGCTATCTGGTTTGTTTCTACTAGCTAGTATATTTTTGCCAAGTTTCCTTGGTCCTCAAATTCCACGAGTGCCTTATAGTTTATTTGTACATCAGGTACAAGATTCAGAAGTGGCACGAGTTTCTTTTGGTCAAAGTGAAATTCTTTATCAGCTTAAAGGTGAAGCGGATCAACCAGGGATCGTACTTGCTACTACACCGATTCTTGACTTGGGATTACCAAAACTTTTAGAAGAAAAAGGTGTGGAATTTGCAGCGGTTCCGCCGCCAAGAGGTAATTGGTTTACTGGCCTTTTGGGTTGGGTTGTACCGCCATTAATTTTTGTAGCTATTTGGCAATTTTTTGTCAGTCGCGGCGCAGGAGGGGGACCGCAAGGTGCTCTTTCTATTGGTAAGAGCAAGGCTAAAGTTTATGTGGAAGGCGAATCTGCTAAGATAACTTTTGCGGATGTTGCAGGTGTAGAAGAGGCAAAAACTGAGTTAGTTGAGATTGTTGAGTTTCTGAAAACACCAGAGAGATTTACGGCAATTGGTGCGCGGATTCCTAAAGGCGTGCTATTAGTTGGACCGCCAGGAACGGGGAAAACTCTATTAGCAAAAGCTGTGGCGGGTGAAGCAGGAGTTCCCTTTTTTAGCATTTCTGGTTCGGAGTTTGTTGAGTTATTTGTGGGAGTTGGTTCTGCGAGAGTTAGAGACTTGTTTGAACAGGCTAAAAAACAGGCTCCTTGTATTATTTTCATTGATGAATTGGATGCGATCGGGAAATCTCGCAGTAGTAATGCTTTCTACGGTGGGAATGATGAACGGGAACAAACTCTCAATCAGTTGTTAACTGAAATGGATGGTTTTGCGGCAGGAAATACTACGGTAATTGTGTTAGCTGCAACTAATCGCCCGGAAACTTTAGATCCGGCTTTATTGCGTCCTGGACGTTTTGACAGACAGGTTTTAGTCGATCGCCCTGATTTATCTGGTCGGGAAGCTATTTTGAATATTCATGCTCAAAAAGTGAAACTGGGACCGGATATTGATTTAAAAGCGATCGCTACTCGGACTCCTGGTTTTGCCGGTGCAGATTTAGCAAACTTAGTGAATGAAGCGGCTTTATTAGCTGCTCGTAATCGTCGGGAAACTGTGGCTCAAGCTGACTTTGCGGAGGCGATCGAACGGGTAGTTGCAGGTTTAGAAAAGAAAAGCCGCGTAATGAATGAAAAAGAGAAAAAGATTGTGGCTTATCACGAAGTTGGTCATGCTTTAGTTGGATTTTTAACTGCTACTAGCGGCAAAGTGGAAAAGATTTCAATTATTCCTCGCGGAATGGCAGCTTTAGGTTACACTTTGCAGTTACCAACTGAAGATAGATTTTTGATGAATGAACAAGAACTTCGGGGTCAAATTGCTACTTTGTTAGGCGGACGTTCGGCTGAAGAAATTATTTTTGGTAGCATTACAACGGGTGCGGCTAATGATTTACAACGGGCGACGGATTTGGCGGAAAGAATGGTAACAACTTATGGAATGAGCAAGGTTTTAGGACCTTTGGCTTATGAGAAGGGAGGTCAAGCTCAGTTTCTCAATGATGGTATGGGGAACCCGCGCCGTCAAGTGAGCGAACAAACAGCTAATGCAATCGATCGAGAGGTGAAGGAAATCGTTGAAACTGCTCATCAGCAGGCTTTAGATATCCTGAACGAAAATCGCGATTTGCTGGAAAGTATTTCGATGAAACTGTTAGAAACTGAGGTGATTGAGGGTGAAAAATTGAATGATTTACTCGCGCAAGTCCGTCATGCAAGCTAAGGTTTAATGGCAGTGAATTAAGGGGGTTTTTAAGGGAGCATACCGATTTTAACCCCCTTCAACTTTTAGCCAATTAAGAAAGTGCCATTAGGATTTATCCCTTGAACGGTTAAGGATAATGCTGAACCGCCTTCGATAATAGCTAGGACATCTCCCAAGCGTGTTTGTACTGATAAATTGCTACCTACGGGGTAGTTTTTGGTACTTATAGTCATTTCTCATAAAAATGAGTAGGGGTGAATGGTCATTCACCGTTACAGATATCCTTAATTAAAATTGCTATACCTAATTATCCATTAATTCTGGCGTGAGTGTAAGGCCTCGATAGACTTGCTCGATCGCGAAGCTCAAATTAATGCTTTTTAGTTCTACGGTGTCGCCTTCTTTGTAGTTAATAATAATCCATTCTCCTGTATCTTTTTTGTGATATAAATCCATTTCAATACTGGTAGAACTAACTAATAGATAGTCTTGTAAAATTGGGTTACGGCGATACATTCTAAATTTGCCGCCGCGATCGTAGGCTTCAGTGCTAGGGGATAAAACTTCAACGATTAAGCAGGGATAGGTAATGTATTGGGTTGTGGTTCGATCGCGATCGTCGCAGGTTACACTGACATCGGGATAGGTATAGTTATTAGTTTCAACAATGTTAACCTTGATGTCAGAATTACCAGTTATGCAACTCCTACCTTCTAAATGAGTCTCAAACAGGTTGGTAAAGCGAATGGCAATGCGTCCATGATTAACACTACCGCCGCTCATGGCGTAAACTTGACCGTTGATATATTCATGTTTTTCTAGTTGCTTTTCTTCCCAAATAAAGTATTCTTCGGGAGTAAGTTGTGGGGAATTATCTTTAACTGCAATCATGGTTTTTTAGGGAATGGGTAATAGAAAAATTATACCATATATTGCAACCGGAATCGATCGCCAAAATTTATGCCTTATACCAATTCTTTAAAGTGCAACAGTATTCGGGGCGGGTTATTTAATATTTTGGGGAATAGCATGGATTTGGGTGAACCCGCCCCTACCAACACTGTGGCAATTTTTTTTAGAATTGGTATTAACTACTAGGCGCGACTGCTATATTTTATCCATTAATTCTGGCGTGAGTGTAAGGCCTCGATAGACTTGCTCGATCGCGAAGCTCAAATTAATGCTTTTTAGTTCTACGGTGTCGCCTTCTTTGTAGTTAATAATAATCCATTCTCCTGTATCTTTTTTGTGATATAAATCTATTTCAATACTGGTAGAACTAACTAATAGATAGTCTTGTAAAATTGGGTTACGGCGATACATTCTAAATTTGCCGCCGCGATCGTAGGCTTCAGTGCTAGGGGATAAAACTTCAACGATTAGGCAGGGATAGGTAATGTATTGGGTTGTGGTTCGATCGCGATCGTCACAAGTTACACTGACATCGGGATAGGTATAGTCATTGGTTTCAACAATGTTAACTCTCAAGTCTGAATTACCTGTTTCGCAGCTACTTCCTTCTAAATGATTAGAAAGCAAGGTGATAAATCTAACAGAGATTAAACTATGATTTTTACTACCGCCGCTCATGGCGTAAACTTGACCGTTGATATATTCATGTTTTTCTAGTTGCTTTTCTTCCCAAATAAAGTATTCTTCGGGAGTAAGTTGTGGGGAATTGTCTTTAACAGCAATCATGGTTTTTTAAGGAATGGTAATATAAAAATTATACAGCGGATTCCAGGCTTATAAAGTACAGTAGGGACACTCCAAGAGCCCATTGGTGTCAACTTAACGCCAAACCCTTAGTCCGACAGAGGTTAAAACCTCTGTCTCAAAGATCAAGTCCTCTGAAGAGGACTAAGAAAACTTTTAAACTTAGTTAGTCCTCTTCAGAGGACTTTAGTTATTAGACAGGGACTTTAGTCCCTGGAGGGTTTCAGCTTAAGTTGACACCAATGGCAGCTACCAATTACCAATTACCAATTACCAATTAAACAAGTACCAAGTATTTATCGAATTGTGTCAAAAGTAGGTACTAATCAGCTTTATGACTCATTTTCTGGTATAAATACTCATGGGATTGGTAGGGTCGTACCCCTGTACTGGGCGGATTTGCGTTACAAAACTGCAACCGAGGGACTGGGAAAGGATGAAATTTCCCCCTGCGAACTTGCTCCCTCCCCTTTCCCTGAACTAGCATTTAAAGGAGCAAAAGAAGGATGTTCACTCACGTCAAGCCCACCATTCGCCACGTCGCACCGGAAAACTTGCAGGGGCGATCGCTTCTCAAGGTGGTCTATGTCGTGCTAGAGCCGCAATACCAGAGTGCGCTATCGGCGGCAGTGCGATCGATTAACCAAAAGAACCCGAATTTAGCAATTGAGATCAGTGGCTATTTGATTGAAGAACTCCGTAGCGCTGAGAATTACGAGGCTTTTAAGCGCGATGTCGCCGATGCGAACATTTTTATCGCGTCGTTGATTTTTATTGAAGATTTGGCCGATAAGGTGGTAGCGGCGGTGGAACCCCTGCGCGATCGCCTAGATGTGGCTGTGGTTTTCCCCTCAATGCCTCAAGTGATGCGCCTGAATAAAATGGGTACATTCTCGATGGCGCAATTGGGACAAAGCAAAAGTGCGATCGGCGAATTTATGAAGAAACGGAAGGAAAAATCCGGTTCTTCTTTCCAAGATGGGATGTTGAAACTGTTACAAACCCTGCCCAAAGTCCTCAAATATTTGCCGATCGATAAGGCTCAGGATGCCCGTAATTTCATGCTGAGTTTTCAGTATTGGTTGGGCGGTTCCGAGGAAAACTTGGAAAATTTCCTGCTAATGCTATCGGATAAATATGTCTTCAAAGGTGGCAAACAGACGTTTCAAGACCCTGTGGTTTACCCCGATATGGGGGTTTGGCATCCCTTGGCCCCAAAGATGTTTGAGGACGTTAAAGAGTATCTAACTTGGTATAATTCTCGCCAAGATATTTCTGAGGATCTCAAAGATCCCTTTGCGCCTTGCATTGGTTTGGTGTTGCAACGCACTCACTTAGTAACGGGCGATGATGCTCACTATGTAGCAATGGTACAGGAATTTGAGGCAATGGGGGCGCGGGTTGTACCAATTTTTGCGGGGGGTTTAGACTTTTCTAAGCCTGTGGATACTTATTTCTTGGAAGTTGGGGCGAAGGGTGTTGCACCTTTGGCGATCGTGGATGCGGTGGTTTCTCTCACAGGTTTCGCCCTGGTGGGTGGCCCAGCGCGACAGGATCATCCGAAGGCGATCGAATCTTTGAAGCGGTTAAATCGCCCTTATATGGTGGCTTTGCCCTTGGTTTTCCAAACTACGGAAGAGTGGGAAAATAGCGATTTAGGGTTGCATCCGATTCAAGTAGCTTTGCAAATTGCGATTCCTGAGTTAGATGGTGCGATCGAACCGATTATTTTATCAGGGCGTGATGGTACAACTGGGAAAGCGATCGCACTTCAGGATCGGATTGAAGCGATCGCTGGGCGGGCGATGAAGTGGGCAAATTTGCGCCGCAAACCCAAATTAAACAAAAAAATTGCCATTACAATTTTCAGTTTCCCCCCCGATAAAGGCAACGTTGGGACTGCTGCTTATTTGGATGTTTTTGGCTCGATTTACGAAGTAATTAAAGCCTTAAAAGGCAACGGTTACGATGTCCAAAACTTGCCAGATTCCGCTGAGAAGCTAATGCAAGAAGTCATCCACGATGCAACGGCACAATACGCGAGTCCAGAATTAAATATTGCCCATCGGATGTCGGTACAAGAGTATGAAGAATTTACACCTTACTCCACCCGTTTAGAGGAAAATTGGGGGCCGCCGCCGGGACATTTAAACAGCGATGGACAAAATTTACTGATTTACGGTAAGGCATTCGGCAATGTCTTTATCGGCGTGCAACCTACCTTTGGTTATGAAGGCGATCCGATGCGGTTGCTATTCTCGCGTTCCGCCAGTCCCCATCACGGTTTTGCTGCTTATTACACCTATTTAGAACAGATTTGGGGTGCAGATGCCGTGCTACACTTTGGTACGCATGGTTCCCTGGAATTCATGCCCGGTAAGCAAATGGGGATGTCTAACGATTGTTATCCCGATAGCTTAATTGGCAAGATTCCTAATCTTTATTACTACGCGGCTAATAATCCTTCTGAGGCGACAATTGCCAAGCGTCGTAGTTATGCGGAAACCATTTCTTACCTAACTCCGCCGGCGGAAAATGCGGGTTTGTACAAAGGTTTGCAGGAACTTAGCGAGTTAATTGCTTCCTATCAAACTCTCAAAGAAACCGGGCGCGGTATCCCCATTGTCGAGGCAATTATCGAGAAGTGCCGCTTAGTTAATTTGGATAAAGACATCGCCTTACCTGAACCCCCCCAACCCCCCCTTGGTAAGGGGGGGCTAGAAGCGGAAATTCAACCCCCCCAACCCCCCCTTGGTAAGGGGGGGCTAGAAGAGGATATGAATCCCTCTAGTCTTACCAATGAACAAAAAATTACTCCCCCCCTTAATAAGGGGGGGCAGGGGGGGGTTGCTGCCCAATTAACTGCCAATGAACAAAAAATTACCCCCCCCCTTAATAAGGGGGGGCAGGGGGGGGTTGCTGCCCAATTAACTGCCGAGGAACGCGATAATATTGTCGGCAATGTTTACCGCAAATTGATGGAAATCGAATCGCGGTTATTACCTTGTGGTTTGCACGTCATTGGGAAACCACCATCAGCAGAAGAAGCGATCGCGACTTTGGTAAATATTGCCAATTTGGATCGGGAAGAAGATAACCTTCTCAGCTTACCTCGAATCATTGCTAGTAGCATCGGGCGAGATATTAACGATGTTTACCAAAATAGCGATCGCGGTATTTTAGCCGATGTCGAATTATTGCAAAACATCACCTTAGCTACTCGCGCCGCCGTCACCGCTTTAGTGAAGGAACAAACCGATGCAGAAGGCCGCGTTTCCCTGGTTTCTAAGCTGAATTTCTTCAATATGGGTAAGAAAGAACCCTGGATTGAAGCACTGTATGAATTGGGTTACAAAAAGGTCGATCCTGAACCAATTAAACCCCTATTTGAGTATCTGGAATTTTGCTTACAACAGGTTTGTGCCGATAACGAATTAGGCGCATTATTGCGGGCATTAGAAGGTGAATATATCATGCCGGGGCCCGGTGGCGATCCGATTCGGAACCCCGATGTTTTGCCCACTGGCAAGAATATGCACGCCTTAGATCCGCAGTCAATTCCGACAACGGCGGCAGTGAAGTCAGCTAAAATTATAGTTGACCGTTTGTTAGAAAGGCAACGCATAGATAACGGCGGTAATTATCCTGAAACGATCGCGATTGTACTCTGGGGAACTGACAACATTAAGACCTACGGTGAGTCCCTAGCACAAGTTATGTGGATGGTGGGAGTTAAGCCTGTTCCTGATGCTTTAGGTCGCGTGAATAAGCTGGAATTACTGTCCTTAGAAGAGTTAGGTCGCCCTCGGATTGATGTGGTAATTAACTGTTCTGGTGTATTCCGAGATTTGTTCATTAACCAAATGAATCTGTTAGATAAAGCCGTGAAAATGGCCGCCGAAGCAGATGAACCTTTGGAGATGAACTTTGTCCGCAAACACGCGATGAAACAAGCCGAGGAAATGGGAATTAACTTGCGTCAAGCCGCAACTCGCGTGTTTTCTAATGCTTCTGGTTCCTATTCTTCTAACATCAATTTAGCCGTAGAAAATAGCACTTGGGAAAGTGAAGCAGAGTTGCAGGAGATGTACTTAGCCCGCAAATCCTTTGCTTTCTCTTCCGATAATCCAGGGACAATGGAACAGGATCGCCAGATTTTTGAATCAGCATTAAAGACTGCTGAAGTCACCTTCCAGAATTTGGATTCAGCGGAGATTTCGCTAACGGATGTCTCGCACTATTTCGATTCCGATCCTACCAAATTAATTGGCAGTTTGCGTGGTGATGGCAAGCAACCATCATCATTTATTGCTGATAGTACAACGGCAAATGCCCAGGTACGGACGTTATCAGAAACAGTGCGTTTAGATTCGCGAACTAAGTTGTTAAATCCCAAGTGGTACGAGGGAATGTTAGCGCACGGTTATGAGGGAGTACGCGAGATTTCTAAGCGTTTAGTGAATACTTCAGGATGGAGCGCAACGGCGGGTGCGGTGGATAATTGGGTGTATGAGGATGTCAATTCTACGTTTATCGAAGATGCAGAAATGCAGAAGCGATTAATGAATTTGAATCCTCATTCTTTCCGTAAGATTGTCAGCACTTTGTTAGAGGTAAATGGCCGGGGTTATTGGGAGACTTCGGAGAGTAATTTGGATCGTTTGCGTCAGTTGTATCAAGAGGTGGAGGATCGGATTGAGGGGGTAGAGTAGGGTTCTCGAATTAGTTTAGGATGGTGTAAGGGGTACTTGTTACCCCTTATACTATTTTGAGAAAGTCAAGTTTATATAGATCGAGTTAAGAGAGTTACTAGAGTTTAAGGGTAGGGATTACCGTACTCATACCACTTTCACCTGTAGGGAAAACGTTACAAAAACTATATGTGAAAATCTCTAGTTAGATGTTATTCTAGCTATAGCCTAATAGGAGGGGCGTTTAAAACTATGATATCTAATAATGAGTCAAAAAGAAAAACTTGTAGCCAAGCTACTGAGTGGTACATCTGATGCAAACTTTCCTTTTAATGGTTTGTGCCAATACCTAAAAAACTTAGAGTTTGAGGAGAGGATTAATGGCAGTCACCATATTTACACCAAAGAAGGTGTTGAAGAAATCCTAAACCTGCAACCCAATAAGAAGGATAAGGCAAAAGCAAAAGCTTATCAAGTTAAGCAAGTGCGAGCAGTAATTCTAAAGTATAGGTTGAACAACCAAGATGAGAATGAAATATGAAGTAATAATTTACTGGAGTGATGAAGACGAGGCTTTTATTGCAGAAGTCCCTGAACTTCCAGGATGTGCTGCTGATGGGGAAACTTATCAGGAAGCCGTGCAAAATGTAGAGATTATTATGCAGCAGTGGATTGAGACTGCTCAGGAAATAGGGAGATCTGTCCCTCAACCTAAAGGTAGATTGATGTTCGCATAAATGCCAGACTTAAGAAGGGATAGAATAGTTCAGCTTCTTATTTGAATAGGGGTAGGGTTTGCCTTATCCCTAAGTCAGAAAAACTTCAGTATATATTCACGGCACATTAATATGGAACGGATTCAAGGTATGTGTTTATTGGAACTTTTGGAGCCTACACAGGATGAACATATTCTTGATGTGGGTTGTGGAAATGGGGAATTAACGAAAGAGATTGCTATAAGGGCAGCTAGAGTAGTTGGTATTGATATCTGTGATTCTCGTAAAGATTCTTGTAATAATTTCAAATTTGAAATAAGAAACGCCACCGATTTAGGTTTTAATGAAGAATTCGATGCTGTATTCTCACATCATGTAATTCATCATATAAAAACACCCGAAGAAGTGATATCTTCTGTTTGGGATGCACTTAAACCTGGCGGACGGTTTGTTGCAGAATTTTATGGACACGGTACTGCTAAAGAAATTATATTAGCTCTTCAAGAAGTTATGAGTCCTCAAAATTCTTCTTTTGATATTAATAAGGATTTTCCTTGGTACTTACCGACTCAAGAACAATATTGCAAGTTGCTGACAAGTAAAAAATTTAAAGTAATTGTTAATAAGATTTTTCCAAAAAAGTTAGAAGTAGGAAATATCCGTACCTGGACAGGAAATCTGCTACTGAACATTAAACCCTTTAGTGATATGGATGATGAGAACAGGCAAATAATTTTTAAAGAGGTTCAAAAGAAAGTTCGTTGTCAACTATTTGAAGATAGCAAATGCTTTGTGAACTACCAACATATCAGAATAGTTGCTATAAAATCAGAATAGTTGCTCGAAAAATCTTCTCTGTTATCCAATACCAATAACAACTAATTTTACTTCTTCTTCCATCCACTAATAGTCACCCACGTCCGATAAGCAGCGTTAATATCTCCCCTTTTCATGGCTTCTTTTGCATTCGACGCTGCTTTATATCCCCGATCTAGTTCTCTTTTGATGGACTTAGCTTCTCTGGGATCTACTGGATTACTTCTTAAGGCTTGGATAGCTCTTTCAAAGTTTAGCAATGCAGTGTCATAGTCTCCACGACGACCAGCATCAACTGCAATTCCCAGGTAGTTCGTTATATACCTCATTCCCTTGACTCTCCCCCAAGCACTCCCTGCAAAAATATAAGGAGGGACACAAATATCATCCCTGATGTGTCCAGCTAATCCAGCTAACTCTGAGTAACAAGAGTCTCCTTCACTAGCAATTGCTGTAGTAGCGAAACCTAGTAATAAAGAAGCCAATAAAATAGGTGTAGTAAAGATTGTTTTCACTGAGTAATTACTTGGGAAATTGCTGTACTTTCACAACACTAAATTGGCGTGAGATAGAACCATAAGTTGAAGTAGGCGGGCTATTTGGATTTTCAAATTGTATTGACTCTAAACGAATAAATCTTTGTTGCAAATTTAAAATTTCATAAATTTTTTCTCCTCTTTTTGCTCTAGGATCACCATTACATTCAAAAACAATCTCATTGGTTGAAATGAAGCCTTTATACTTTCCACCATATTCTGCTTTCTGACAAGGGGACAAGGATAACGGTTTAAAGTTGTTTTTAGAATCAATAATACTATAGCTGGTATAGGAATAAAAGCCATTAGAAACTTGTGATTCTTCAATTAAATATCTTGATTCAGTAGAGAAAGAGACTGGAGTGAGCAAAACAAGGTCTTCTGAGAGTATTGGCAAATCTTTAATGATTTGACCAGAATCCTTCTGAATAATCATTCTTGCAGATGCAGTTTTGCCTTTAAAGGGCATACATTTTCTAGTTCTTGCAGAACCTATTAAGCGACTGTCTGGCTGCCCTAACCTTCTGAGAACTACGTCATAATAAACAGAAGTTTTGCCGTCTGGTGAAATTATACTCTGTGAGCGATATTTAATCTCCGTAGAACCTTGGCAGTTTTCCCCTGTTAAAATTCTCAAGACTAAATCGAAGGTATTTGCCTGAGCTAAAGTATTACCAATAATGCCCAAGCTCCATGTGCTGATGATTGCACCAACAATAGCTACTGATTTGAGGTATTTTCTCACAAAGGCTCTTTAAATTTTAGTTTCAGCAATCGTATTATATCTTATAACGTTCTTAGAGAGATGACCTCACACTAGGTAAATTAAGATATCTCTCGCAGTTGACAACTATATCATTTTTTGATATCATACCTCAAGAAAAAATAAAACTTAACACAATTATTTACATAAAAATATATTTTTTTTACAACCATGATGACTTACAAAGGTTACAGTGCTAACATTGAAGTAGATTTAGAAGCCGAAATTCTTTTCGGCCGAGTCCTCAATATTAATGACGTAGTAACATTTAAAGCACAAACTATTGAGGAAGCACGCCAAGAATTTCAAAAATCGATCGATGATTATTTAGAATTTTGCCAAGAATTAGGACAGGAACCTGATAAACCATTTTCAGGTAAGCTACCATTTCGTACTACCCCTGAACATCATCGTAAAATCTTTATTGCGGCAAATAAGGCTGGCAAAAGTATTAACGCCTGGATGGATGAAGTGTTAACTAAAGCCGCAGAGCAAACTATTCAGACTTATAGATATTAATCGCTTTCATCTCTGCAAGAAAAGCCACTCGTCAAGAAAGAGAAACTTACTATGACTATCTCACCGAAACGACTTGAAGAATTAAAAAATATCCCAGAAAACGACATTGATACCTCTGATATTCCTGAATTAGATGCGAGTTTCTGGGAAAAGGCAGAACTGGTAAAACCGCTGACAAAACAAGCTATTTCCTTAAGAGTTGATAGCGATGTATTAGATTGGTTTAAAAGCCAAGGAAAAGGTTATCAATCTCTGATGAATGCTGTATTACGCTCTTATGTTGAACATCATGTAAAAAGCAGTCAATAAATATGGCAGGACTTACGCACCCAACCAAAGAAACCGGGTTTTTTTACGAAAACACTTCGTTTTGACCCACAGATTCTCTCAAAAACCCGGTTTCTGGGGCCATGAGCGTAAGTCCTATATGCGATGTGCTACAATCCCTAATTAAAGGTCGTTTAGTCCCCGATAAAACACCGATATGACTACCTTGACTCTCAACCTCAATCCCATTATTAAACTGACAGATGATCAATTTTTTCAACTCTGTCAAGAAAATGAGAATATTAGATTAGAACGCACGGCTAAGGGAGAATTAATTATTATGTCACCAGCAGGAGGAGAAACTGGAAACCGGAATGGAAGATTAACGCAACAATTATTTAACTGGTCAGATCGAGATGGTAGCGGTATTGCGTTTGATTCCTCTACTGGTTTTAAGCTTCCTAATGGTGCAAATAGATCCCCTGATGCTGCTTGGGTAAAATTAGAACGATGGAATACTTTAACTCCTGAACAACAAAAGAAATTTCCCCCTTTGTTCCCAGATTTTGTCGTTGAATTACTTTCTCCCAGCGATAGTTTGAAAGAAACCCAGGAGAAGATGAGAGAATATCGAGATAATGGTGCGCTTTTGGGTTTATTAATTAATCGGAAAAATAGGCAAGTTGAGATTTATCGACCCGGTGCAGAAGTTGAGGTTTTGGATAATCCTACTCAAGTATCTGGTGAGCCAGTGCTTCCTGGTTTTGTGTTAAATTTAGGCTCGATTTGGTAATCAGTTTATGAGGGAATTAATAGCAGAAATGCGATCGCCTGTTCCTGACCAAAGTTGAGTTCGCCTCTGAGTCTTCCCCAATCAAGCTCCCACTCTCATATAGGCGATCGGTTTTCCGCTAAACTCAGGCTTAAAACTTGTCAACTTTACACAATTTTTATATTAAAAGGCAAAAATATAATGATTTAGTAAAATCTAGCTTTAACACTATCCACCCCAAAAAAACTGTGACATGATGAAATTGTAGAAGAAAACAACACAACTAACCACCCAATAAATGAGGTCAAATCTATGAAAACTACCATTAAATCAGCAATCGCCCTATCAGTGTCCTTAGCTTTAACAACTTTAGTTGCTTCTCCTTCCCGTGCTGGCTCTATAATTTTTGCCAATCAAGTTGAACAATTCAATGAAGGCGTTGGCATTAAAGACTCTTACAGAAGAAATACTGCTAATGCTCTGGGCGCTCCTCAACTCAATGCTTACAGCAGTAACAAAGACTTTTTAAGCTTAGGTGTAGGCGGCTCTGCTATCTTTAGCTTCGGTCAGAAATTTACAAATAAAGTAACTCTTTGGGAAACAACTTGGGGAGATTACAAAGGCAAACAATCAGGTTATGACGAGCAAGTAGAAATTTTTGCCAGCAATAGTTTGAATGGCGTTTGGACTCGTCTGGGTTTGATCAAGAATATTTCAGATGGTGCTTATAATACAGCGGCAGGAGCTTCTTTGAGCTTCACTGGTGTTTTCCAATATCTGAAATTGGTAGATAAATCTGCTTCTGGTAGAGATCGCGATGGTTTTGATGTCAATGGTATCGCGACAGAAAGCGTGCCTGAGCCCTTCACAATTGCTGGTATGGCACTAGGCGCTAGTGGAATGATCGCGGCTCGTCGTCGTCGTGCGAAAAATGCCTAGAAACAGAGAAAGTTTCAACAGAAAGTTTCATAGATTGACTGGTGATATTTTAGCTGAAAACTATTTGGGGATAATGGTTTTGGCGGATGTCAACCAGTCAACTATTTTTTCAAGCGATCGCGAAAATAAAGTCGATATAAATTACAACGAGGCATCACATAATTTCCGTGCAAATTAACCAACCCCATACTGTGTAACTTAAACCCATGAATCGAATCCAACTGCACAGCATCAACGCTATCAACTACTTTTTTTGCTGCTGCTAATAACTCTGGATTTTGCTGCAAATTCCATAAATGTTGTCGCAAGTGATCCCCATAAATCCCTCCATCAGTAGCCGCAGTTTCTAGCAATTCATTTATCCCGATGTCCCCCCGTGCAACGTGATACAAAGTTAATCGCACTAAGTAGGGATGTCCCCCCACTATTTCCATTAATTTTTCAACTTGAGTTATTTGCCAATTTAATTCATAACGTTGGGCTAAATTTTGTACCTGCTCTGAATTAAATTCTGGTAATTCAATGGGTAAACCAACATTAAAAGGTGATTGATTAATATCCATTGGCACGTAAGCTTCCGTTGAATGCACGACGACTAAACGTAATTTTTTCCAAATATCTCGATTCTTTGATTCCTCATGCCACGCCCGCAATAACCCAAAGAAATCTGCCGCCACTTCAGGATACTCAAAAATCCGATCTACTTCATCTAAACCCAGTGCCAAAGGGCTAACCGTATTTTTTAAAAGATATCTTTCAAAGTAAGATTTACAAGCAACTTTACTGCCAAAAATTGCATTCCAATAATCTTCTAATCGAATGGGTAAATCTAATTCTAACGCCATATTTGCACAAAACCACTGCAAAAATCGATCTAAATCACTAAATATTTTACTATCAGCTAATTGAAAACTTAAAGCTACTGTGCGATAACCTAAATTCCCCGCTTGATGTAAGACTCTTGCCATCAGAGAAGTTTTGCCCATTTGCCGAGGGGCTTTAATCCGAATTAGGGCTCCAGGCCTAACAATTTCTTCATAACAACGTTCTTCAATGGGTGGCCTTTCTACATAGAAAGCTGAAGTTAAACCTACTTGACCTTCGGGTAATTCTGGTCCGGCAACGGGCAAAGGAGGAGTATCAAAATTCTCCCAACCTGGTGTGATAATTGGGGTGTTTTTTGGGTTGTTTTCTAAGGCGCGATTTTCTTTAACAAGGGTAATTACTTCTTGGATTAAATTGGGAGTATCTGCTTCTGAATGCCATTCTCTTTGTTGAATTCGATCGAGATAGCCATAGAGATTATAATTAACTGGTGAAGCGAGCGGTAAATTCACTCGAATTGGTAAAATTATCGGTTTGCGATCGGGCCGAGAATCCCGCAATTCTTTCGCCCTTCGTACTTCTTCTGTCACCATTTCACTGGTAGCAGATTGTTCAGATAATAGTAACAATAAATAATCAGATTGCTTTAATTCTGCCTCAATACGACTTGGCCAATTTTCTCCTAAACGGATACTTTCACCGGCCATAAAAGCGGCGTTTCCGGCTTTAGTTAAAGCTTCGTAAAATTGCAAGGCGAGGCTTTTATCTGGTTCTTGAGCGCGATAGGAAATAAAAATTTTGTGGCGGTTTTCTACTAAGTTACGAAATCCGCTAATTTGGTAGATAGATACAGGTTCAGTAATACCTTTTAATTTCCGTTGCCCGCCATAACTGGCAGATAGAGATATCTGATTTTTGACTACATCATAGACAGTTTGAGAGAGGCAAATTCCTCCCGGCGCGGCGATACTTTGGAGTCTGGCGGCGATATTCACGCCGTTACCCATTACGTCATTGCCACTAAAAATTACGTCGCCTAAATGAATGCCAATTCGATGAATTAATACATCTCGTTCCGGTAAATTAGTGGCGGCGGCGGCGAAGTTTTTTTGAATTTCAATTGCTGAGGAAACAGCTTTTTCTGCACTGACAAAATAGATTAATAAACCATCACCCAAGGATTTCAAAATTTGACCACCGAAACGATCGCACACTTGGCGCATCATGTCAAAATCCCTTTGAATTAAAGCTAGAGTGTGCTTTTCATCTGCGGCCATTTTGGGAGTGAAAGACTCAACATCCGTGAAGGCGATCGCAGCTAGGGCGCTCTCTCCTCGAAGATTTGGCGGTAATGCTACATTTTCTATGGGATTCATGGCGGCAGACTCGCAATTAGCGGTAGATGCGATATATTCTAGCTTTGGCAGCAGCGCGAACGATGCGATTACTGTCATTTACTAAAAGTTTTAGCATATCAGGGGACGTATGAGGATGTTGCGCGATCGCATAACGTTCTAACCAGACTAATGAGCTAAATTTTTCGACTAATTTAATCGGAAATTGGGGACACATTAACAGAATTAAGCGACTAAAGCAAGGAGCAGAATATTCCAAAGGATAATGGTTGAGAACTACGGATAATTTCTCTGGATTTTCTGCTAAATATCTAGCGATCGCAAATTTCCTAACGCTTTCACAACAATCGCTTAATAATATTTCTAATACCTCGATCGGCGTGTTAGGATTTTTTGCCACATTTTGGCGGACTCCTCGATAATTATCCTTAGCTAAATCTTGCAAAATACCAGCAGGTGTATTGGGATTATTCGCAAGGGTTTGGCAAAGTAAAACATGATTATATTTTGCCAAATCTTCTAATATATAAACTGCCGTTCTGTCATTTGAAAAACTTTTTATGAAAGACTCAGGGAGAGCATTTATTTTAGATAATTGTTCCAAGAAATCTCCCAACTTTTGACCATTCATCTCACTGTTCCAAATTGCCTCAATAGTTTCTTCCTGGGATATTTCTGTTATTTCCCCAGCCAAATTAACATGAAGCTTTGCGGCTTCGGCTACCGAGGCATATCGACTTTGAATTAGCTTTTGTAATACTTCTTTGGAAGTTTCTGGGTTTTCGGCCAATGCTAAAAGTGTTTCTTTATCTAATTGATTAACGGCGCGATCGATTAAACAGAATGGTACGACTTTATACCGAACAATACTTCGTAGAGTTTCGAGGGGAATTTGAGTAGCTAAGTTAGGATTATCTAACAAGAACAAAGAGAAACTAGGGTTGTTTAGCAATTGTTCGGGAAACTCGCTACCTAAATAGAATAATACATCAATTGGAGTTTTAGGATTAGCAGCAATATTTTGGCGAGTAGCGATATCTTTGCTATTACTTAATTCTCGAAGTAGTGAAATGGGAGCATTAAGATTTGCAGCAACAAAACGTGCTAATTCTGTGCTAATTCTGGCAATTTCAACCAGGCGATCGCTGGGAGTATTTTCATCTACCGCCTGTTTTTGTAGCTTCAGTAAATTAGAAAATTTAGCTTCCATAGTCATTGTCAAAAGAGTTAGTAGCATCATAGTTGACAGAGATGAAAATCATCGGTTTTTAATTCAATTCAATCTTACTTGTCGATCTATATCTCTCAGTCAAAATGACCTATGCAGCCTGAAATATAAATTATCCCCAAAAAACAGATACCTAACTAGAGGTCTACAGACACAGCACCTAATAAAGTGCTGTTTTCTAACTCCTTAATTTTTCTTTACACAGCATCGTTTATTTATGTCCGACTACTTACTTGCACTCGTTACATTTCTTTCATAATTTCAACTGTGAGCAGAACGGCAACGATAAATCCAATTATAATTCCAACTTCTCCAAACATTAAACTTAATATTCCACCCCAGAAGATAAATCCAATTATTCCTAAAAAGAAAAATCTTAAAGTTCTACTGATTACTTTTGCTCGACGTTCAACTCGCTTTCTTTCTTCTTCTTTTTGCGCTCTTTTAGCATCAGCTTTAATTAAGGCATCTAAAGTTTTTTGATCGTAGGAATTTACCTGAGTGCGAGAATCAAAACTTTGGTTTGCCGATCTTACACTTGGGCTGAGTGGTTGCACGATTTTTTGATAACAAGCAGGGTGAAAATATTTCACAGAATGTGTGGTGTGAGTCTCATGTTGAACTGCTGCTGACTGTTTGAGGGTTTCAAAACAACCCAGACACACCACGCCTTGAGGGTATTCTGTATGACAATGGGGACATTCGCGATCGTCCAAAGTTACAGGAGTGCCACATTCGATACACCGCAATAGCTCAGGCATAACCTTTTCTCCGGTTTATAAATATTTTAGGATTTTCTTACTCGATCATCACCCCCGAAGGGTAACACCCCTTAAAATAAATTTGTACCATAAAATGTATGGGGTCGATCGTGTCGGTAAGTCGCGATCGCGTCGGATTTTGAGGACACAAATTATTTAGGTAGAGAAAATTACCCCAAAAATAAGGAACAAATGTATCAGACTGAATAGGCAATAAACTGTAAAAATTAAGCTAATCTAAAACCAACGACTGAAAAAATACAAACAATTTAGGAGGAACATCTATGGCGATCGTACCCATGCGGCTACTGCTGGATCACGCGGCGGAAAACGGTTATGGCATTCCTGCTTACAATGTTAACAACATGGAGCAGATTCAAGCAATCATGCGGGCAGCCGATGAAACCAATAGCCCCGTAATCCTGCAAGCTTCTCGCGGTGCTCGTTCATACGCTGGCGAAAACTTCTTACGCCATTTGATTTTGGCTGCTGTGGAAACTTACCCCCACATCCCCATTGTCATGCACCAAGATCATGGTAATGCTCCTGGCACTTGTTATTCTGCGATTCGCAACGGTTTTACTAGCGTGATGATGGATGGTTCTTTGGAAGCAGATGCTAAAACTCCTGCGACCTATGAGTATAACGTCAGCGTTACCAGTGAAGTTGTGAAAGTAGCTCACTCGATCGGCGTTAGCGTTGAGGGCGAATTAGGTTGCTTGGGTTCTTTGGAAACTGGAATGGGTGAAGCCGAAGATGGTCACGGTGCTGAGGGCGTGCTCTCACACGATCAATTATTAACCGATCCTGACCAAGCTGTAGATTTTGTTGAGCAAACTCAAGTTGATGCTTTAGCTGTGGCGATCGGGACTTCTCACGGTGCTTATAAGTTTACTCGTAAGCCGACTGGTGAAGTTTTGGCAATTAGCCGCATTGAAGAAATTCACCGTCGTTTACCGAATACTCACTTAGTAATGCACGGTTCTTCTTCGGTTCCTGAAGATTTGCTGGCTTTGATCAATCAATATGGCGGTAAAATCCGGGAAACTTACGGTGTACCTGTCGAAGAAATCCAAAAGGGAATTCAAAGCGGTGTCCGCAAGATTAATATTGACACTGACAACCGTTTAGCGATTACTGCTGCGGTGCGTGAAGCTTTAGCTGCGAAGCCTGAAGAATTCGATCCTCGCCATTTTATGAAGCCTTCGATTAAGTATATGCAGAAGGTTTGTGGCGATCGCTATCAGTCTTTTGGTGCTGCTGGTCATGGTACAAAGATCAAACAAATTTCTCTGGATGATTTTGCTGCTAAGTATGCTAAAGGCGAACTGAAAGCTATTTCTAAGAGCGCTGTAGCGGTCTAAGATTTGTAGATTTTGATTTTTCGTGTCTAAAATTATCATTAACCGGGGGACTTTTGGGTTCCTCGGTTTTTTGTGTTTTGGAATCAAGATATCTCAGTGTTTTTTGAGGAAATTAGCTTGTAGCGGTTTAACGTGAGTTCGATGGAGCGCGATCGCCCTCTCCCCTCTCCTTAGACTCATCTATCTAAAAATTGCATCAATCCTATCCACAAACTTCATAAAACTCCATATTTTGTAACATTAGCTACTAATAACTCTAAATCAGTGCCTTACAGTGTTGCGTAATCAGAGTTAACACGGAGCAAGACACAGTAAAAATTAACACATTGTACTGAAACATACTCCTAAGTAAAAATTACTAAAGCTATGCAAGGTAACAATTTATCAATCCAGAGGAATAGAAATGAAGTAACTAAATATACTGTTTTCCCCCAATCTAACCACTAAGTTAGAACCAAAATTCCCTTCGATCGGCGAAAGCCATACCTCCTCATCAAGTAAGCAACGAGGGTAAATTCAGTGACACAGACAGCAGAACCACAAACAAGTGGTAACAAATTTGAGAAATTCAAAGCCGAAAAAGACGGTTTGGCGGTAAAATCTGAGCTCGATCGCTTTGCGGCGATCGGCTGGGAAGCAATGGATGAAACCGATCGCGACCATCGCCTCAAATGGTTAGGCATTTTCTTTCGGCCAGTAACTCCCGGTAAATTTATGATGCGGTTGCGCTTGCCTAACGGCATCATTACCAGCAATCAAATGCAGGTTTTAGGTGAAATTGTGCAGCGTTACGGCGAAGACGGTAGCGCCGACATCACCACCAGACAAAACCTCCAACTGCGGGGAATTCGGATTGAAGATGTACCCGACATCTTCCGCCGCCTCAAAGATGCTGGAATGACTAGCATTCAGTCAGGGATGGATAACGTTCGCAACATTACCGGTTCACCCGTTGCCGGCTTAGACGGCGATGAACTGTATGATACGCGGGAGTTGTGCCGCCAAGTCCAAGACATGATTACCAACGGTGGCGAAGGTAATCCAGCCTTTACGAACTTGCCGAGAAAATTTAACATTGCGATCGCAGGCTGTAGAGACAACTCCGTACACGCCGAAATCAACGACATCGCCTTTATTCCCGCCTACAAAGATGGCACATTTGGGTTTAACGTCTTAGTTGGTGGCTTCTTCTCCGCCAAACGTTGCGAAGCGGCGATACCCTTAAACGCTTGGGTTCCTCCTAGTGAAGTCGTCGATCTTTGCCAAGCCATATTAATTGTATATCGCGATCGCGGACTCAGGGCCAACCGCCAAAAATCTCGCCTAATGTGGCTAATAGACGAATTAGGCCTCGACCAATTCCGTAGCGCAGTAGAAAAACAACTCGATCGCACCCTCGCCACCGCCGCCCCCAAAGACGAAATCCTCTGGGAAAAACGCGATCGCATCGGCATTTACGCCCAAAAACAACCTGGATTAAAATACATCGGCCTCCACATTCCCGTCGGACGACTGCACGCCCCAGATATGTTTGACCTAGCTAGAATTGCCGATGTCTATGGTAGCAGCGAAATCCGACTCACAGTAGAACAAAACGCGATTATTTCTAATGTCCCCGAATCCCGCGTAGAAACCCTACTACAAGAACCACTACTTCAGCGATTCTCAACCGCACCCGCACCTTTAACAAGGGCATTAGTTTCTTGCACCGGGGCACAATTTTGCAACTTTGCATTAATTGAAACCAAAAATCGCGCGGTGGAAATGATCAAAGAATTAGAAGCAGAATTGTCCTTCTCCAAACCAGTCAGAATCCACTGGACAGGTTGCCCCAACTCCTGCGGCCAACCGCAAGTTGCAGACATTGGCTTACTAGGTACAAAAGTCCGCAAAAATGGCAAAACCTTAGAAGGCGTGGATATCTATATGGGTGGCACTGTTGGCAAAGATGCCCACCTCGGTAGTTGCGTACAAAAAAGTATTCCTTGTGAAGACCTTAAACCAATTTTACGCCAACTATTAATCGAGCATTTCCACGCTCAACCAATTCCAGTGCTAATGGCTAATAGCTAATGTTAGTAACCCAAGAATACTAACAACCAATCACAAACAGTTATGAGTTAACAGTTAACAGTTAACAGTTAACAGTTAACAAATAACAGTTAACAAATAACAGTTAACAAATAACAGTTAACAAATAACAGTTAACAGTTAACAAATAACAACTAACAAATAACAACTAACAAACAAAAATAATGAGCAAAATTTCCCGTCGTAAATTCATCGTCACCGCTGGCACAACAGCCGCAGCTACTCTACTAATTCATGGCTGTACTTCCGGTTCTAACACTTCTACAACTGCTTCCAGTTCTAGTCCCAGTGGTTCACCTTCCGCCACACCTTCGACAAACATTAGCGCCGCTGATGCTCCAGAAGTTACCACTGCTAAATTAGGATTTATTGCCCTAACTGATGCCGCACCGCTAATTATTGCCAAAGAAAAAGGCTTATTTGAAAAGCACGGCATGAAAGATGTACAAGTCGCTAAACAAGCATCTTGGCCAGTAACTCGCGATAACTTAGAACTAGGTTCTAGCGGCGGCGGCATTGATGGCGCACACATTTTATCGCCCATGCCTTACATGATGGCATTAGGCACAATTACCAAAGGAAATCAACCAGTGCCGATGTATATTACCGCCCGGTTAAATACTAACGGTCAGGGAATTTCTATCGGCAAAAAATACCTAGATTTAAAATTAGGTACTGATAGTAAAGCGTTAAAATCAGCTATCACTAAAGAATCTAAATTTGCTGTAACCTTTCCCGGTGGTACTCACGATCTCTGGATGCGCTATTGGTTAGCCGCTGGCGGCATTAATCCCGATACTGATGTATCAGTAGTTCCTGTGCCGCCACCACAAATGGTTGCTAACATGAAAGTCGGCAATATGGAAGCTTTTTGTGTAGGAGAACCTTGGAATGCTCAATTAATTACTCAGAAGGAAGGTTATTCAGCTTTAATCACCGGTGAACTCTGGAAAGATCACCCAGAAAAAGCGCTAACTTTAAGAGCAGATTGGGTAGACAAAAATCCCAAAGCTGCTAGGGCAATTACAATGGCAGTTCTGGAGGCTCAGCAGTGGTGCGACAAACCAGAAAATAAAGAAGAGATGTGTAAAATTATCTCTGAAGATAAGTGGTTAAAAGTTCCATTTCCAGATATTATTGCTCGGTCTAAGGGTGAGATTGACTATGGTAATGGCCGCACAGAAGCCAGCAGTCCGCTATTGATGAAATTCTGGGCAGATAACGCTTCTTATCCTTATAAGAGTCACGATATTTGGTTCTTAACTGAGAATATCCGCTGGGGGAATATTCCGGCTACCACAGACATCAAAGCAATAGTTAAAAAAGTCAATCGCGATGATATTTGGAAAGAAGCAGCGAAAGCTTTGGGAGTTCCCGCAGCACAGATTCCTACTAGCGATTCTCGCGGTGTGGAAACATTTTTCGACGGGGTTAAGTTTGATCCAGAAAAGCCGGAAGAATATTTGAAAGCTTTGGCAATTAAGAAAGCGTAATTGTTAGTTTTTAGTTGGCAAAAGTCACTAAAATAACAATCTTGTAGTAGCGACTTTAGTCGCTTTCTTCTCTAAATTCAGCGACTAAAGTCGCTACTACGAACCACCAATAACAACTACTAAGCAATCAAAAACTATGGCAACAAACATTGAGACAATATCAAAAAGTAATAATCCAGTGAATGCTGTTATTTCTTTTTTTAATAAGAATCGCCGAAAAATCATCCGCCCCTTGGTGGCGATCGTGGTTATTCTAGTAATCTGGCAAATCCTTTGTCACGATCCTAAATCTACCTTACCGGGACCGATTAAAATGATTGCAGAAAGTGGTAATCTAATTATTAATCCTTTCTTTGATAATGGTGGTACAGACAAAGGTTTATTCTGGCAACTTTTAGCTAGTTTACAGCGGGTAGGGATCGGCTTTACTTTAGCCGCAATTCTTGGTATATCACTGGGAATATTAATTGGGACTAATTCTTTGATGTTCGATGCTTTAGACCCAATTTTTCAGGTGTTGAGAACGATTCCGCCTTTGGCTTGGCTACCGATTTCTCTGGGTGCATTTCAACAATTCAATCCCTTTGATGGTATGGGGATGAAAACCAGTGAAGTTTCGGCTCTTTTTGTGATTTTAATTACTGCAATTTGGCCAATTATCATCAATACAACTGTAGGAGTGCAGCAGATACCTCAAGATTACAGAAATGTTGCCAGAGTATTACGTTTACCTGGACAAAAATATTTCTGGAAAATTCTGTTACCTTCTGCGGTTCCGTATATTTTCACTGGTTTAAGGATTGGAATTGGTTTATCTTGGTTAGCAATTGTGGCTGCTGAAATGCTAGTGGGTGGTGTGGGAATTGGGTTTTTTATCTGGGATTCTTATAATAGTTCCCGTCTCAGCCACGTTATTCTAGCGGTGATTTATGTAGGTATTGTTGGTTTATTGTTAGATAGGTTGGTAGGTTTCATCGCCTCCAAAGTTGTGCCAGAAGAACAAAAGTAAATTTTGTTCGTAAATTTTGTTCGTAGTAGCGTCTTTAGACGCTTTATATCTAGCGAGCTACCAGATGCTGGCACTACTAACAACTTATATCTAGCGAGCCAGATGCTGGCACTACTAACAAATCACAGCGACTAAAGTCGCTACTACGAACCCAAATTACAGCGACTAAAGTCGCTACTACGAACCAATAAAAACAACAACTAATTATTAACCACTAGCCTCTAAAATTATGTCATTTTTTGTTGAAGTAGATAACGTCGATCGCGTATTTAACCTCCCAAATGGGGGCAAATACATTGCGCTGAAAAACATTGATATCAAGATTAAACAAGGAGAATTTCTTACCTTAATTGGACACTCTGGCTGTGGTAAATCTACCTTACTAAACATCATTGCTGGTTTAGATAAACCGAGTCAGGGAGGTGTAATTTTAGAAGGTCGCGAAGTGCGGGAACCTGGACCGGACAGAATGGTAGTTTTTCAAAATTACTCTCTGTTACCTTGGCTAACCGTTCGAGAAAATATTGCTTTAGCTGTTGATGAAGTTTATAGAAATCAACCGAAAGGCGAACGCAAAAGTATTATCGAACATCATATTAATTTAGTGGGATTGCGACACGCTGCTGATAAAAGACCGGGGGAAATTTCTGGGGGGATGAAACAGAGAGTTGCGATCGCGCGAGCTTTAGCTATCCGTCCAAAATTACTATTATTAGATGAACCTTTTGGTGCGTTAGACGCTTTAACTCGCGGTGGTTTGCAAGATCAATTGATGAAAATTTGTGAAGAAAGTAATGTAACTGCGATCATGGTGACACATGACGTTGATGAGGCATTATTACTATCAGATAGAATCGTCATGCTTACCACTGGACCTGAAGCACAAATTGGGCAAATTTTAGAAGTACCAATTCCGCGTCCTCGTCACCGGATGGAAGTAGTAAATCATCCGAGTTATTATGCTTTGCGAAATGAAATGGTTTATTTCTTAAATCAACAAAAACGGGTGAAGCAGCGGAAAGTTAAAAAAGCTAATGTTATTGCTAAGAATGGTTTAGAAAAAGTGAACCTAGAAATTGGGTTTATACCCCTCACAGATTGCGCTCCCTTAGTAGTAGCAAAAGAAAAAGGTTTCTTCGCAGCACACGGTTTAGAAGAAGTCAATCTTTCGCGAGAACCTAGTTGGAAAGCGATTGCGAAAGGAGTGGCAATGGGTCGATTAGATGCGGCTCAAATGGTTGCAGGAATGCCGATCGCAATGACTTTGGGTTTACAAGATGATAATCATCCGATGCCGGTGAATACGGCTTTAATTCTCTCTCGCAATGGTAATGCGATTACCTTTAGCAAGCAGTTATATCTCCAGGGAATTAGAACACTGGCTGATTTTAAGGAAGCGATCGCGCAAAATCCTGACAAAATTCACACTTTTGGCATGGTACATCCTAGTTCTATGCACAATTTGTTATTGCGTTACTGGTTAGCGGCTGGTGGAATTGATCCCGATTTGGATGTAAGTTTAACTGTGATTCCACCACCACAAATGGTGGCTAATTTAAAAGCAGGAAATATTGACGGCTATTGTGTTGGAGAACCTTGGAATTCTCACGCGATTAATGAAGGTGTTGGGTTTGCGATCGCGAAAACTTCAGATATTTTGCAGGGAGGACATATCGAGAAAGTTTTAGGCGTGACAGAAGAGTGGGCTAATAAATATCCCCAAACTCATTTAGCTTTAGTTAAAGCACTTTTAGAAGCCTGTGAATATTGCGATGACAAACGTAATCGGGAAGAAATTTTAGAGCTACTTTGTCGAGAAGAATACATCGGCTCTGATCCCAAACATATCCGCGCTGGATTTATTGATGTTTATGATTATGGGACAGATGATGCACCAGAAATGTTGTTAAATTACAACCAGTTTTACGTCGATCGCGCTAATTTTCCCGATCGCACGGAAATGCTCTGGGTAATGACTCAAATGGCTCGTTGGGGAATTGTACCTTTTCCGAAAAATTGGGTGGAAATACTAGATCGGATTTTGCGCCCCGATGTATTTGGCGAAGCAGTTAGACAGTTAGGTTTGCCCGATGTAGGACGGGAAAAACGCAACATTAAACTATTTGATGAAATAGTATTTAATGCCGATGACCCCATCAAATATTTGCAAAGTATCAAAATCAAACGCGCTGTGAGGATTGAAGAAATATTAATTGAGTCCATTGGTTCTCAATGTTCTATTAGGTTGCCAGCATGAGTCAGAAAGAAGAAGAGGGAAAACTTTTTCCTCTTGAAATATCAACCACCGATTCCCAATCACCAACCCCTAACTCATCAAATATGCAAACTTTAGATAGCAAAAGCACGGTCGAAACTGAATCTTTAAAGTCAGAACCTTTTCTGAATATTGCAGGTGTCTCGAAAGTTTATGAAACTCCCAAAGGGCCATATATCGTTCTTGATGGTGTGAATCTTTCCATCAATCAAGGGGAATTTATTTGTCTGATCGGTCACTCTGGCTGTGGCAAATCTACTCTGTTGAATATGATTGCGGGTTTCAATCAGCCAACTAAGGGAAGCGTGTCATTGAAAGGGGAACGCATTACTCAGCCTGGACCTGATAGAATGGTTGTTTTTCAAAATTATTCGCTCTTGCCTTGGTTGAGTGCTACAGAGAATGTTCATTTGGGAGTAGAAACAGTTTTTGCTGATAAATCTCATGCCGATCAAATGGAGATTGTTAACGAACATTTGGAATTGGTAGGACTTACGGAAGCTGCTCATAAAAGGCCTGGTCAATTATCTGGGGGGATGAAACAAAGGGTGGCGATCGCGCGAGCTTTAGCTACTAATCCTCAAGTATTAATTTTAGATGAACCTTTTGGAGCCTTAGACCCGATTACCCGTGAAGAATTGCAGGAAGAATTATTAAAAATTTGGGAAAAATATCACATTACAGTGATTATGATTACTCACGACATTGATGAGGCTTTATTTTTAGCCGATCGCGTAGTGATGATGACAAATGGCCCATCAGCTTATATTGGGGAAGATTTAAAAATTCCTTTTTCGCGTCCTCGGAATCGGACGAGAATTATGGAAGATCCACAATACTATGAATTGCGTAATTTTGCTTTAGATTTTCTATTTCGTCGCTTCGCTCATTCGGAGGTGGAAGAAGAGGAAAGTACAGCATCAAGCAACACCGCTACCAGTGTTTTGCCAGAAAAAGCGGAGAAAAACATAGAATCAGCACTTGTTACAAAATCTGCTGCATCTGCTACAAAAACTGTTGCCACAATTCCCTTTAATACTGTAAAAGTTACAAAGGAGTCAAATATGTCAGCGGATCTAAAATCTTCAGAATCATCACCTGGAAAAAGTCTCGCTTTGGGAGCCGCATGGTTGGTGACAATGATTGGACTGGTTGTGGTAAATGTGGGTTCAGTTTCTGAAATGCAATCTAATCTGCAAAAAGAGGCAGCGCAAGCAGAAGCAACTGCTGTTTCCGCGAGTCCAATTCCCCTTTCTTCTCCTAGTTTGGCACCATCACCGATCGCGAGTGCTGCGCTGAAGAGTGTTCCTTCTACTGCTGCAAGTCCAAGTTCGATCGCAACTTCTACATCCGCAACTACTAGCCCTAGTCCCGCGCCCGTGACTGCTAATACTACTGCTACAATCGGCATTACGGATAAAGCGGAGATAGCGGCTCTCAAGGAAAAACTTTACGCCCAAATTAATGATACTTGGAAAACACCACCAACTTTTACGGAGGATTTAGTTTATCGGGTCAAAGTTAAGCAAGATGGTAGTATTTTGCAGTATGAAGCTACTAATCAAGTTGCTAAGGATTTCGTGAAAGAAACGCCTTTAGCTACGGTAAAAAGTCCGGCTAGTTCTGCATCTACCGGTGGCGAAAAAATGGCAGAATTTCGCGTAACTTTTAGCGCCACTAATGGCGGCGCTTTAGATGTTAAGCCTTGGGAATAGTTAGTGGTTATTTGTTATTGGTTATTTGTTAACTGTTATTTGTTGACTGTTAATAAACAACCAATAACCAATAACAAACAACAAATAACCAATAACCAATAACAAACAACCAATAACAAATAACCAATAACAAATAAAAAATAAAAAATAACAAATAAAAAATAACAAATAACAAATAACAAAATATGGAAAATGTTAAAACTTTATGTCCTTACTGTGGTGTAGGTTGCGGTTTAGATGTCTCCCCACCCACTAAAGAAGGCCAACCTTGGAAAGTAAAAGGCGATCGCAATCATCCCTCTAGTATGGGTATGGTTTGCGTTAAAGGAGCAACCGTTACCGAGTCAATTCAGCGCGATCGCCTACTTTATCCAATGATGCGCGAATCCCTCGATTTACCTTTCCGCCGCGCCACTTGGGATGAAGCTTTAAATGCAATTGTTAACCGCATTCAAACGGTAATTTCTACTAACGGCCCCGATGCTATTTGTATGTACGGTTCCGGTCAATTTGTCACAGAAGATTATTATGTAGCTCAGAAACTAATTAAAGGTTGTCTGGGAACCAATAATTTTGATGCTAATTCTCGCCTCTGTATGTCTTCAGCAGTTTCTGGTTATGTGCAGAGTTTTGGTGCTGACGGCCCGCCTTGTTGCTATGATGACTTAGAGTTAACTGATTGTGCTTTTATCATTGGTAGCAACACCGCAGAATGTCATCCAATTATTTTTAATCGACTGGCAAAATACCACAAAAAAAATGCTGATGTCAAAATGATTGTCGTCGATCCCAGACGGACACCGACAGCAGAAGTTGCCGATTTACACTTAGCAATTAAACCAGGAACTGATATTGATTTACTGAATGGTATTGCCTATTTATTATTACAATGGGGTGATATTCACGCTCCTTTTATTGATGAATGTACGACTAATTTTGCCGCTTTTACAGAGGTAATTCAATATTATCCGCCGCATTTTGTAGCTGAAAGATGCGGTATTTCCATTGACGATTTAAAGACGGCGGCTCGCTATTGGCAAGAATCTAAACGAATTTTATCGCTGTGGTCGATGGGAATGAATCAGTCTTCTGAGGGGACGGCGAAAGTGCGATCGCTGATTAATTTACACCTAATGACTGGTCAAATTGGTAAACCGGGATGCGGGCCTTTTTCTCTTACTGGCCAACCGAATGCGATGGGGGGAAGGGAAGCGGGAGGATTATCTCACATACTACCCGGTTATCGTTCAGTGAAAAGTGAGAAACACCGAGCCGAAGTAGAGGAGTTTTGGGGATTGCCGGCGGGCAGTATTTCGCCGTTTCCAGGGCGTACAGTGTGGGATATGATTGTCGGTTTGGAAATGGGGGAAGTTGAGTTTCTATGGATTGCAGCCACTAATCCGGCGGTGAGTATGCCAGATTTGGAGCGAACTAAGGCGGCTTTAATGCGATCGCCTTTCACAGTGTATCAAGAGGCTTATTATCCGACGGAAACCGCGCCTTTTGCTCACATATTGTTACCGGCGACGCAGTGGAGTGAGAAAACGGGAGTAATGACTAATTCTGAGCGTCGAGTAACCTTGTGTCCGGCTTTTCAGAAGCCCCAGGGAGAAGCTTTGCAGGATTGGGAGATTTTTGCGGAAGTCGGCCGTCGCTTGGGTTTTGGGGATAAATTTACTTTCCAGACTTCGGCTGAGGTACATAGTGAGTTTGTGCAGTTGACGCGGGGGCGGCCTTGCGATATGTCTGGGATGAGTTACGATCGCCTACGTGCTGAAGGACCAATGCAGTGGCCGCTTTCGGAGAAGGAAGAAGAAGGGAGAGAAAATTGCGAGTTCTCTGGAAATGAGAGACTTTATACAGATTGGCAGTTTCATACGCCGGATGGGAAGGCAAGATTTGCGGCTAATCATTCGCGGGGGTTGGCTGAACCGCCCGATCCGAATTATCCTTTGGTGTTAACAACTGGCCGACTTTATGGGCATTGGCACACATTGACGCGGACGGGTAGAACTGAGAAAATTAATCAGATGCACCCCGATCCTTTTATTGAAATTCATCCTAAAGATGCAGAGGAATTGGGGATTGAAAATGGGGTGATGGTAGAAGTGCGATCGCGCCGAGGAGTTTGTCGTTTTCCTGCTAAGATTACGAAAGCGATCGCGCCTGGGACGGTGTTTGTACCGATGCACTGGGGTAGTTTGTGGGCCGATAGTGCGGAGGCGAATATATTAACTCATCCCGAAAGTTGTCCCGATTCTCGACAGCCAGAATTAAAAGCTTGTGCGGTGAATTTAGTACCGATTCCCGTTGAAGTTGTGGCAGAGAAATCGTTGTTAATGGTTAGTGATTAGAAATCAGGAGATTGGTATATTCCATTGGTGTCAACTTAAGCCGAAATCCCGCCAGGGACTAAAGTCCCTGTCTAATAGCTAAAGTCCTCGCTCAGAGGACTGAAGAAAATTGTTAAATTCATTAGTCCTCTTAAGAGGACTTTAGCTTTGAGACAGGGGTTTTAACCCCTGGCGGACTAAGGGTTTGAGCCTAAGTTGACACCAATGGGTATATTCAAACTCCTAGTCCAGCCTTACCCAACTCCATTATTTTGCAGAATGGAGAAATTGTCCCGATTAATTGGAGGGAAGAATAATGAGAAAACCTACCGAACAACAAAATCAATTGCACCAAAGATTAACAGAAATCTGTGAGAGATGAAACTATAAGAAAATAGGAGCGATCGCACATCAGTTAAGGAAGTGCGATCGCGTTTAATAATGATAGTTAAAACCTAACTTGACCAGAATGTATTACCCCTATTTGCCCACAGGCATCCGTGTAATACCATTCTCTAAATTAATGCTACAGTCTT
>MBRE01000065.1:164609-164748 GCA_001698425.1 Oscillatoriales cyanobacterium USR001
AAATGGTATTAAAACTCCATAGCACTGAATTAGTTGGATAACTTTAATGAATCGGGAAACTTAAAAGCCCAAATATTAAGCATTTAAAAGTTACATTTGTGCGTGTTTTTGTGTCAAAAACCGAAAATCACACCTGTTT
>MBRE01000066.1 GCA_001698425.1 Oscillatoriales cyanobacterium USR001
CGAGAATGAAACAGCCCTGCTTACTAAGGGGGGACAGAGGGGGGTCGAAATGATGCTAGTAGCAGGATTTTCGGGCATAGGAAAAACCGCAGTAGTTAACGAAGTACATAAACCGATTGTCCGGCAACGGGGTTACTTTATTAAAGGGAAATTTGACCAATTTCAACGTAACATTCCTTTCAGTGCCTTTGTGCAAGCTTTCCGCGATTTAATGGGGCAATTATTATCAGAATCAGATACACAACTGCAAAAATGGAAAGCTGAGATATTAGCCGCAGTAGGCGATAATGGACAAGTTTTAATTGACGTAATTCCTGAGTTAGAAAAAATAATTGGTAAACAGCCACCAGCGACAGAATTATCAGGAAGTGCCGCGCAAAATCGCTTTAATTTACTATTTCAAAAATTCGTGCAAGTCTTCACCAGCAAAGAACATCCTTTAGTGATGTTTTTAGATGACTTGCAATGGTCAGATTCAGCTTCCCTAAATTTATTGAAATTGCTCTTGCAAGATACGGGACATTTATTAATATTAGGAGCTTATCGAAATAATGAAGTTTCACCCGTCCATCCATTCATTTTAACAGTAGATGAAATTGTCAAAACCGGAGCAACGGTAAATACAATTACTTTAGCACCATTAAGCGAACTAAATCTCAATAGATTAGTAGCAGATACCCTGAATTGCGAGTTATATCTTGCCAAACCTTTAACCAGATTAGTTTATCAAAAAACCCAAGGAAATCCCTTTTTTGCGACTCAGTTTCTCAAGGCATTACATGATGATAAGCTAATTACTTTTAACCCGATTCAGTCCTCGCTGAGTCAGGGGAAAAGTCAAGGGAGGTGGCAGTGTGATATTGCCGAAGTCAAAGCCTTAGCACTCACTGATGATGTGGTAGAGTTCATGGCATTGCAGTTGCAGAAATTAGAAACTGAGACTCAGGAAATACTCAAATTAGCGGCTTGTATTGGTGCGGAATTTGATTTGAATACGTTAGTAATTGTTAGTGAGAAATCGGTGGAAGTTGTGGTCGTAGCTTTATGGCAAGCTTTAGAAGAAGGGTTAGTGATTCCTCGAAGCAAAATCTATAAATTCTTTTCTGCATTTGAGAATGAAGAAGTATTGAAAAATTCAGCTAATCCAACTTATCACTTTTTGCACGATCGCGTTCAACAAGCAGCTTATTCACTAATTGCTGAAGCAGAAAAACCCACCACTCATTTCAAGATTGGGCAGTTATTACGCTTAGAAGGAACAGCGCCAGAAGAACAGGAAGAAAAATTATTTGCGATTGTCAATCAATTGAATAAAGGGCGAGAGCTTTTAGAGTCAGAAAGTCAACGTCAAGAACTAGCTGAATTAAATCTGCGATCGGGGAAGAAGGCAAAAACATCTACAGCTATTGATGCGGCTGTTAAGTATTTAATAGTGGGTTTGGAATTGTTGCCAGAAAATAGCTGGCAGAGTCACTATGAATTGACCCTTAAACTTCATGTGGAAGCGGCGGAAGTGGAATATTTAAACACTAATTTTGAGCGGGCAGAACAACTGGTAGAAATTGTTTTACAACAAGCTACAAGTTTACTGGATAAAGTAAAGGTGTATGAGTTAAAAATCCAGTTTGCGATCGCACAAAATCAGATGCTAAAAGCAATTGAAACAGGAACAAGAGTAGTTGAATTGTTGGGCGTACAATTATCTCCTCTTCCTGGCAATGATAGCACTGAAAAATTCAATTTGCCTCGACTTGAAGATTTAGAAAATTTCCCTATAATGACCGATCCGTATAAGCTGGCGGCTATGCGAATTTTGATGAATATTAGTGCGGCAGCCGTGATCGCAAATTCCCCATCTATTATGCAGATAGTTTTGACTATGCTTGCTCTTTGTATCGAAGAAGGTCATTCGGCGGTAGCTGCGATCGCCTATGTTGATTATGGCATGATTTTATCTGGAGTAATGGGTGAATTAGATACTGGATATTATGCTGGTCAACTATCTTTAAGATTATTAGAACAATTCAATGTCAGAGAACTAAAAAGTAAAGTTTATGCTCCTTTTAACGGTTTAATTCGACATTGGAAAGAGCATACTGTGGAAACCTTAGCACCTTTAATAGAAGGATTTCATAGTGGACTAGAAACCGGAGATATGGAATATGCCGGGATTTGCGCTCTTCACTATTCAGGTCACATATTTTGGGTGGGTAAGTCATTAGAGCTAGTGGCAAATGAGCAATTGGCATACATTGGTTTAATGAATAAATTAAAGCAAGAATTCCCCGCAAAATATATAGAAAATTTTCATCAACTCACCTTAAATTTACAAGGGCTATCGTCAAATAAATTTCTGTTGATTGGTGAAAGTTTTGACGAAACAGCTATGCTGCCCTATTTACAAACCATAAACAATAGTGTAACTCTTTTTGCTGTATATGTTAATAAAACAATTCTCTGCTATTTATTCAAAGATTTTCCTCAAGCAATTGACAATGCTTTGTTAGCACTAGAACAAATTGCCAGCGGAATTGGATTGATGACTTTGGCAGTTTGCAACTTTTATTATTCCCTATCTCTCCTGGCTAACTATAATAACGTTGAACCTACCGAACAAGAACAATATCTACTCCAAGTAGAAGAAAACCAGAAAAAAATGCAGCACTGGGCGCACCATGCCCCCTTTAACTATCAACATAAATACGACCTAGTAGAAGCGGAAAAAGCTCGAATTTTAGGACAAAAAGCCGAAGCTATGGATTTATACGATCGCGCCATCACTGGAGCTAAAAACAACGGCTACATCCAAGAAGAAGCCCTAGCCAACGAACTTGCGGGCGAATTTTATCTCAACTGGGGTAAAGAGAAAATTGCCACCATTTATATGCAGGAAGCCTACTACGGTTATGCCCGATGGGGAGCGAAAGCCAAAACTGATGACTTGGAAAAACGCTATCCTCAATTATTACGATCGCTCCGGCAAAAAACTCAACAATCGCTCCATCCTCAAGAAACAATTGTGATTAGCGATCGCGCGATCGACAATAATATCGACAATAATTATGAAAGTAGTTCTAGCAGAAGTAGCAGTGTTTCCCAAGTTCTCGATCTAGCCACAATTCTCAAAGCTTGTCAAGCAATTTCTAGCGAAATTCAGCAGGATAAATTACTCGCAAAATTAACCCAAGTCTTGATGGAAAATGCAGGTGCTACTAAATGCGCTCTCATTTTACCCTCCGATTCCGATTGGCAAATTGAAGCATTAGCCACAGTTGAAGAAGCAGGAGAAGTTACTAATTTAAGTTCCCAACCATTAGAAACCACTAACGATTTGCCAATTTCCCTAGTTCGTTACGTTGTCAATACTTCAGAAAATTTAGTATTTGATGAGATAATTAAAGAGGAAAGATGGAGCCGCGATCGCTATATTCAAACTTCCCAACCAAAAAGCGTTTTATGTTTGCCAATTCTTCAACAAAGCACTATCCGAGCCATTCTTTACCTCGAAAATAATCGCACCGCCGCCGCTTTTACTCCACGCCAACAAGAAATCCTTAAACTCCTCAGCACTCAAATTTCCATCTCCATTGAAAATGCCTCTCTTTATAGCAATTTAGAACAGAAAGTTGAAAAACGTACCGCTCAATTAACAGCCTCCGAAGCCAAATTACAAGAAGCACATAAACTGGCTCGCCTCGGTAACTGGGAATGGGATTTAATTACAAACGAACTTTATTGGTCGGATGAAATTTACCAAATTTTTGGCTTGGAAAAACAACCACCAGAAACTCTATTCGAGAAACACAAAAAACAAATTCATCCCGAAGATTTTCAAATATGGCTAACTGGATTAGAACAACTCCAAAGCGAAGGCAAACCTTACGATTTTGACTTTCGGATTATTCACCGAGATGGAAAATTAAGATATATTTATGCTAAGGGTCAAGCTGCTAAAGATGCTGACGGTAAAGTTATTAAGATTTTTGGTACTGCTCAAGATATTAGCGATCGCAAACTAATTGAAGAAGCTTTACGAAGCAGCGAAAAACAATTAAGGGAAAAAGCTACTGAATTAGAACAAACTTTGCAAGAACTTCGACAAACTCAATCCCAACTAATTCAGACAGAAAAAATGTCAAGTTTGGGAGAAATGGTGGCGGGTGTCGCTCACGAAATTAACAACCCAGTGAGCTTTATTTATAGCAATATCGAACCGGCCAGTCAATACGTTAGTGATTTGCTAGATTTAATCCGTATCTATCAAAATAGCTATCCAACACCTACGCCTGAAATTGCCGAGAAAATCGAAGATTTAGAACTGGAATTTTTAGCAGAGGATTTGCCAAAGTTGTTAGGTTCGATGAAAAATGGAGCGAAACGGATTCGCGATATTGTTGCCTCATTGCGGAATTTTTCGCGCTTGGATGAATCGGAAATCAAGGAAGTAGATATTCACGAAGGTATCGAATCAACTTTGTTAATTTTACAGTATCGTTTGCACGGTTTTCAAGGGGATGATACAGCGCCAAAGTTGTCAGAAATAATGGTGATTAAAAATTACAGAAAGTTGCCTTTAGTTGTTTGTTATCCCAATCAGTTAAATCAGGTTTTCTTGAATATTTTTAATAATGCCATTGATGCTTTAAATCAGGTCATAACTCAGGGAGAAAATGCTGATTTTCAACCGACTATTACGATTACTACGACTGCACCTGAACCGGGATTTATTGAAATTAAAATCGCGGATAATGGTTTGGGTATTTCCCCGGCGATTGTTAGTAGAATATTTGACCCATTTTTTACTACTAAACCTGTGGGTTCTGGTACCGGTTTGGGGTTGTATGTGAGCTACCAAATTGTAGTCGATCGCCATCGTGGAAAGCTAATTTGTGTTAGCAATCCTGGTGTGGGAACCGAGTTTACGATTAAGCTGGCGAATGGTAAAAACAATTAACAATTAACAATTAACAATTAACTATAGCAATCCTATTGACCCCACCCTTGCCCTCCCCTTAGCAAGGGGAGGGTTGGGAGGGGTTCTAGTTTTTTTACAACTCATTTAGGACTGCGATATTAACTATTAACTCTTAAGATTGAATCATTCCTTCTAAAGCTCCTTGCAAATCTTGAGTCAATTCGGATACTGCTAACCGACGACTACTGTGATACCTTTCCCAGCGATCTGAAACTGATATCGGTTGCCCTACAGTTAATTTTACCCGTTGTTTCCCCAAAGTCGGCCTACCAAAAGGACTACCACCTTTAATTCTAGTTACTACATCCCAAAGCAATAAACTGGTTTCAGCAAATCTTTCAGCCTTTGGTTTTTCTTGCACATATTTACCAGTCACCGCCACAAAACTTTCTACTAACCTCATGTGCCACATTCGTAAACTGGCTTCTTCCGCAATCCGATCGGCCAATCCCTTTTCTACCGCTGACAAACTTGCCACATCTTTAATATCTTCTCGATAAATATAATCCCACCCTGCTTGTTCTAAACGGCGACATCGATCGATTAAATTACCATTAGGCTTCAATTTAAAATATTCTTCTGCAACTTCCAAAGCCACATTTAAAAGATTGTGAAGTCGCTCTCTGAAAGCTTCATTATTTGATTGGCTAATTACTTCTGGAATTGGTAAAGAGGGAAAATCAATTTTGTTTTCTGGGAAATTTTTATGATAGAAACGTTTGTAAAACTCTTCCATCATTACCAACAAATTAAAGCCTAATCTTATCATCCGATAATAGAGGTAATTTGGAATATCTAACTCTCCTATTTTACCTGTTTCTAAGGGTAGTAAACCGCAATCAATTTCTAATTGCGTTAAGAGTTTTTCCAACGGTTCCCAGGGAGCCTCCACATAGGAATATTGAATACCTAAAGGTATAATAAAAACTTGTTCATCACGGCCAGCTTTCTGCATATCTTCTACGCACCAAAATCCCATTTGAGCGATACCAGGTTCTAGGGGACTAACGATTTCATTATGTCCATTAGTTGCGCCTTCGGGAGCCGCAGCAATAGGAAAACAACTATTAGCAAATAATTCACGGGCAGATCGCAAGCCATTTCTATCTATTTTGCCCCGAATTATGGAAGTTCCACCTAATTTAGAATACAACCAACCTACTGAGTCACCAGCCCAAAGAGGAATGCCGCGATCGTAAATAAAATGAGAATGTATGGGATATTTGAGTGTAATTCCCTCTTTTCTAGCTACTTGGGGTAAAATTTTCCAAAACAATTGGGCTAAACAAAAAGGATCTTCCGTATTGGGATGACGAAATGCAATTAAAAAGCGAACTTTTTGATCTTGAAACTGAGCTAATAAATGAGCCAAAGTTTCCACATTTTCAGCTTCTATTTGACTAATCGGTGTCCGAAATTTCAGCCACCAAGGGAGAAGATATTGACAGCCCCGCAGTACCCAGGGTTTGAAGTCTGGCGGGATAAATTCTAGGGATTTTTGAACGTGGCTAGTAGAGTTGGGCATTTTTAAATTACTCGAATGATAAGCTGTTTTGCATTTAAACCATATTAGCCTAGCCAGCAAGATGCTGGCACTTGCAGAAGTGCTAAATTTATTCTGCTGATGGGTTCTTTTCTTCTCGACAAAGATGGCGATCTTCGTCGCTTACCATTGGATTATACATCAAGTAATCTTGCAGCCAATCGCAGCCGCGATCGACGATACTACTCAAATTCAAATTATCCACAGGTAACAAAGTAATAGTTTTATCTCGCCCCCCAAAAGCCAAAATCTTGCTATCTGGACTAAAACTTAAAGTAATAATTCTTGCTGTATGCTGAATGGTTTTACTCAAAATCGCCTTCCCCCCAAAAAAGCTCCACAAATTTACAGTATTATCAGCATTTGCTGTGGCAATTAACTTACCATCAGCACTAAAGCTTACGCCAATTATGCGATCGCTACTCTTCTGAATATCTAACAAATTACCCGCCACATCCCAAAGCCTCAAAGTTTTATCATTACTGACTGAAACAATCACCTTACCATCAGGACTAAAACTCACACTATTCACACTATCATCATGTTTCAAAGTTTTCAATAAACTCGTATCCTTACCATCAAACCGCCAGAGTTTTACTGTCTTATCTTCACTCGCCGAAGCTATAATTTTCCCTGTTGGACTAAAGACTACACTATTCACACTTTCCCCGTGTTTCAAGGTAGTAATTACCACACCCTGCTGATTCCAAAGTTTAACAGTTTTATCATCACTCGCCGTTGCTATTGTATTTCCGTCAGGGCTAAAAGCTACGCTAAAAACTGGTTCCGTATGCCCTTTAAGAATAGCAATTGCTTTTCCATCAAAATTCCAAAGTTTAACAGTTTTGTCTTCACCCGCAGCCGCTAAAATATCTTTTTTGGGTGAGAAACTTACTGCACTCACAGCCCCCTGATTCGCCGGAATTGTCTTCAATAAAGTCCCCTCAGTGCGCCAAAGCTTTATGGATTGATCGGCACTTCCAGAAGCAAGAATTTTACCATTAGGGCTAAAATTAACGCTATATATCCAATCACCATGACTGGTGAGAATTTTACTTAAAGGAGTTCTCTCAGATTGCCAGATTTTCACAGTTTTGTCATCGCTACCAGAAACAATCATCCCATCACGACCAAAACTAACTGACCTCACATCATCTTGATGTCCTCGAAAGGTATTTAATAACTCACCTGTGCGGGCATTCCAAAGTTTAATTGTGTCGTCTGTGCTCCCAGAAGCGATAGTTTCACCATTCCTGTTGAAGCTAACACTGACAACATTATCGTTATGCCCTTTTAACGTTTTAATTTCCTTACCTTCGAGGTTCCAAAGTTTTAGAGTATTGTCTGCGCTTGCAGTAGCAATAGTTTTACCATCGGGGCTAAAGCTGACACTATAAACCCAACTACTATGCCCTTTAATAGTTTTAATTTCTTTACCTTCGAGGTTCCAAAGTTTTACAGTATTGTCTGCACTTGCAGAGGCAATAGTCTTACCATCGGGGCTAAAACTCACTCCTAAAACCCAATCTTTATGGCCATTTAATGTTTTTAATATAGTCCCGTTTTTATTCCAAAGTTTGACAGTTTTATCGTAACTAGCAGTAGCAATAGTCTCACCATTAGGGCTAAAACTTACACTGGTGACAGTTGCGTTGTGACCTTTAAAAGTTGCGATCGCCACTCCATCCTCAATCCGCCACAATTTTACAGTTTTATCAGCAGAAGCAGTAGCAATAGTTTGACCATCAGGACTAAAACTCACCGCCACCACACTATCGCTGTGATTCAGTGGTTTGCCAATTGCTTGACCATTTTTATTCCAAATTCTTACAGTTTTATCATTACTAACCGAAGCAATAATATTACCATCAGGACTAAAACTCACCCCTAAAACCCCTTTACCATGCCCCTCAAAACTATTGCTTTCTTGCACGCCAGAAACAACTTGTCTCAGCCTTTCTATAATTTGATTTTTAGTAGCAACTCCCATTTCAATCTTCTCATATTCTTTGCCCAACTTCACACTAGCTACTAATACCCCCAGCAGATCGTTTTTAGTTGAAAGTAGCAGAGCTTGAGAGCCAGAAACTAAGCCCTCAATGCGAGCAGCTTCAGCTTTCTTCAATGCTTCTCCAGCCTTTTGTGCTTGCTGAAATGCAAACAAGGTAAGCCCACCTAACACAATTACTCCGGTAATTGTACCAATTAATGCTTTCCAAAGTTTATTTCTCTTATCTTTACTCTCTTTTTCTTTCGCTTCAGCTACTTCTATTTCTTTGTGGAACTTCTCAATTTTCTCCCGATTTAATTTATCTTGCTTTTGCATTTCTGCAAATTCATTCTGCCTTTTCAACTCCTCTTGCTGGCGGATGAAGGCAACTAAATAATCGTGAACTAGCTGATAAAGCTCTACAGGCAATTCTGTCCATCGAAATACTAACCCAGATTTGACTAATAGTTCCAAAACTAAATCTAATTTATCATCTTCTTCAAAAGTAGCTAAATCTGTAGCTAATTCAGCCCGATTTTTCAATGGTCTAGTATCATTTTCATCTGTTAATAAGTATAAAACTCGTCGCACAGCCCTTTCATTTTCTGGACCGCAGTCTTTAACTACTTCCTCTAAGAATTGCTCAACTAATTTTTGTTTGGGGTTGGAGCCTAATTCTTGATATTGAGCTAAAGTTGTAATTTCCTTTTCTTGCAATTGTGCGCCGACAACTTGCAATTCAATTGGTCGTACTTCCCCTAAATCTTGAGCTAAATCCTTCACTAATTCATCAATTAATGCTGGCTCTAAGTTAAACTGAGAACGTTCAGTTAATTTTTTAATGACAGCATGAGCATCTTCTGGGGAAAAGTTGCCTAAGTAAAAAAGAATGTCTTTACTTAGAATATCGCTCATAATGTCATTATTGAAAGCATTTTGAGGACTTTTAGGACGGCTGAACTCCAACAAATGATGTAAATAGTCTTCTCGCAAAGATAAGACAACTTTGACAAAGGGAATATTCAAACATTGTCTTAAAAATTCAAAAAAATCCTGCCTTTTTGATTGCTGTTTCCACAGAGAGAAAAATTCTTCAAATTGATCGAAAACAATGACTGTAAACAACTTATTTTGTTCGACATTTTTTTGTAGTAATTTCAGAATTTTTTCTTTTGTATTTTCCTCTGTCTCTAACGCTAATTCTGTGGAAACTTCTGTAATTGGTGGTGCATTTGTTAACTGTTTCATTAATTCCCGCGTCCAGTCCTTGTAAACTTGTAATACCAAGAGTGAAACAGTGCGAGAATCAATAGATTTTTGTTTCAGAGCCGGGACTAATCCGGCTCTGACAATGGAGCTTTTTCCAACTCCAGATTGACCATAAATAACCGTTAATTTATGTTGTGTACTACTCATTCGTTCGAGCAAGCGATTGAGATCCAATTCTCGCCCAGAAACTGTAATTTCATCAGCAATTGTTACACTAGGCACGGCAGTTTCTATTGCAGGATTAATAGTTTCTTGATGTGGTTCTAGTCTTCCAGCCCCAATAAAAGCCCGGAATCGATAGGTATGTTCGATCGCGCGGTATTCTTGCTTAATTTGAAAGGCTTCAAGATAATGACGGCACTCGAAATACAATTGTTGCAGCATTTCTAAAACCCGAAGATATAATTGCGGGTCATAGATAGGTAAGCTTTCTTGGCGGGCAATTTCTAAGTGTTGTACGGCGATCTTTCGTTCACCTAATTCATATTCAGCCTTTGCCAAAATTAACAGGAATAAACTCTTATGTTGCGATTTAACTCGCAGTTCATACTCTGTTTCTTTCTCAACTTTAATAGGGAGAGTATCCAGCCCACTTTCAGCTAATTCCTTGGCGTTTTTCCATTCTTTTCTTTCTAGGGAAACAAGAGCGAGAAAGCCGTAATCTTGGGCTAAATATATTTTTGCTGATTCCCCAATATTTTGATGCAAACATCGGGATTTAACTGCTAAATTCCAAAGTCCATCCCAATCTTCTAAATCCTGCAATACCTCACCAAGTTGATTAATAAACTCAGCCACTAACTTTTCTCGCCCAACACGGTTGAAAATATTAATACACTCCTGAAAATAATTTTTAGCTTCTGTCAAGTAGGAACGATTGCCAGAGCGTTTTTGTTCGGCCTGACGGCGGTAACATAAACCAATATGAAATAGTGCAAGACCTGTGAGTAATAATGAATTAGGAAGTTGAAAGGATGAAGGTGATATTTCTCCTGTGCCATTCATTATGTTAACTTCATTTTGCCAAAAATTCAAACTTTGTTGATAAAGTTGTAAAGCAGTATCAATCTGGTTATTGGTATATTCTTGTCGCCCCTGGATAAATTTAAAAATGGCTTCGATGCTTGGTTCTAAGCTAATGCCGTAATTTTGTAAATCTTGGCGGGTAGAGTCCAATTCTGATGCAGAATTTGTACCTAAAATTGCATTATTTGTTAACCGCCAAGCACCACGATCTAAAATAGCTGAAAAGAGGCAAGATGCACTGGTATTTTGGAAATCCAGCAATTCCGCAGGAGTTAGGGCAAATTCAACTGTTGTTGTCCAACTTTCGATATCTGTAACTAAGCGAATTAATTTTTTTGATATTTTATCTGTCACCCACAGGGCGATCGGAAAGGGGAAATTATTTTTAAATTCTTCTCTAACGTAATTAGTTGAAGTTAGCACTTGATCGATCGCGCTTACTGTTTCTAGGCCGAATACCATTAAAGCCGATGGGCGATCTTCACCGAGTTCTGCTTCTATAGTAGTATATAGTGTCTTGACAGAGGTGGGGAGAATAATTTGTCGCAGTGGAAGGGGAAACTGTTGGCGCAGTTTTTCTACTATTTTTTCTCTCAGTGCAGTGTAGTTACAACGGACTAAAATTAAGGAAAATTCCCCCTTAGACCTTGTAAGAGTTCTGGAGAGGGTTTGTAGTGAGTTTTGGTTTTCTATCGCCGGGTTTGTTTCTTCGAGTGGGTTAATCATATCTCAATTTTTTGCCCTTCTCAACTATTTTTAGTCTAACAGTAGTATTCTAACAAGAGTATTCTAACAATAGTGTGGACGTTGCTACTAACACGATATTTATTCTTATCGCATCAGATAATTGCAGCGCCCACCATACTCATGCAATACCACTGTCCGGGCGATCGCAACTAAGTCATAAGTTAAACTACTTGCTTCCTAACAAAGTCCAGATGCGCGGCATTCTTTGGTTTTTTCATTCCTAGCTGCTGTTAACAACCGATTTAAGTGCCAAAGTTTATTTATACTATTGGTTTGTACTTCGATCGAGCTAGTATTGTTAATTTCTCCATCATTTAATAAGCTAAGTTGCTGTTCCAAATTAGCTACCGTGATATAGTCGTCTGCTGGTTGGTTGCGAGGCCATTGTCTTAATTCTTCTGTCTCAATATTCCTATTGGCTGCTGGGGTTTGTGTCTCGCCTATACTGCCTAAGCTCGGTCGGCTATTTACTATGATAATCAACGGTATTATTGTCAGCGAGATTATCATTTTTCTGGTCATACTAATCATTGTTGTCTCCTTATAGAAATCAGGTATTTGGGTTGGGGGATGGGATTGATATCCGTCGCTAATTTCATTAGTTCTTCTATTCATTTATGGTGATTTAATTTCCTAGAAGATGCACCCTAATTTGTGACACTACCTTGAGAGGTTATTTAGCGTCAATTTACAGCGGACGGTTCCCCTCTTCTTACTACAAGGGCGACAAGGCTTAACCGTAATGTTGATGGACTATTTAAGTTCTCAATGGTTGAGTTTTGCTGGCTGCCGCTTTGTAGTGGATGAGGATGGGAGGACTAACACTTTTGACCCTGGCACATTGCAACAAAATAGGCAGTGTTTTGCCATATCACAATACGTGCTATTATGTCAATACATTTATTATATCAGATTGCAAAATTTGGGAATGAATTTTAATACTTCAGACCCATCGGCTGTAATCATTTATGCTATTGGCATAGGAGTTATAATCGCATTGCAGCACCTTTCTCGGCGGTTTCTTTACTGCAAATTTTCGAGTGCAGGCGTGACTGTTGCCGAGAACGCGCTATATTAATAACGCCTGCGATCGCAGTTGCTACCAAATCCTTATTTACTTTGCCTGAATTTATAACAAATTGAGATCGTAAAAATGCAACAAATTCTCTATTTAGAAATCCCTACACCCCATACTGCATCTGTCTGTAATTGGTTACAACAGCAATTTGAGCCAGGAGAAGGCAAGAAAATTATTACTCCTGACGGCTTTCGCCTTCTCTTAGAAACTACGGGAGAAGAATTATCTATTTTTGTCTGGTCAGTACAGCGAACTACCTATTTGAAAGTATTTCGCCAAGGCGAGAAACTTATCAACACCGAAAGACAGTTTTTAGAACGTCTAAAAATTGCTCTGATTAACCAATTTCCTTATCAATATCCAGCACCTCCAGATATTAATTTATCTCAACAATCAATTTTTGAAGCACTTGCTCCCTATTATCCCCTAACAGTTCAATACTTTCAGAAAATGCCTCAAGGGGAATACGATCTAAATCGTGTTTATTGGTGGGAAAAACGTTGGCGTTCGGGTGTTTGTAATCCTAAAAATCCTAAAAAAGTAGTGTTTCAAAAGGAAGAATTAACAGAAAATCAGGGAAAATCTGAGGCTATTTGCTATGATTTGATTTATGTTGGTGGGGCATTAGGAATTATTCACGCCGCTGTTATGGCCAGACTGGGTTACAAGGTTTTACTAATAGAAAGATTACCTTTTGGCAGGATGAATCGAGAATGGAATATTTCGCGGGAAGAACTCCAAAGATTAATTGATTTAGATTTATTTACTCCTGCGGAAGTGGAAAGTTTCATTGCTAGAGAATATCAAGATGGTTACAGTAAGTTTTTTGATGCGAATAATCCGGCGATCGCGAAAGCTGCAATCCTTCACACGCCAAAGGTCCTCAATGTGGCTTTAAATGCTGAAAAACTCCTACATTTATCGGGAGTTAAATTTAGGGAAGCTGGCGGCGAAATCTGGGACGAAACTGAATTTGTGCGCGCCGATATAGAACCTAAAAAACTGATAGTTTATGCTGAACATCAACCGAGTAAATCTCAGCGACAGGCTAATGGTCGTTTGTTAGTTGATGCGATGGGTAGCGCTTCTCCTATTGCTTGGCAACTTAATGGAAATCGAACTTTTGACAGCGTTTGTCCCACAGTAGGAGCCGTAATTGATGGCGGTTTTGCGCCGGGAGTTTGGGATGCTAAATATGGAGATGTGCTAAATTCTCATGGAGATATTTCGCGGGGGCGACAACTAATTTGGGAGTTGTTTCCTGGTGCAGATTCAGAAATCACTATTTATTTGTTTCATTATCATCAAGTTAACGCAGAAAATCCTGGATCTTTGTTAGAGCTTTATGAGGACTTTTTTACAATTTTGCCAGAGTATCGCCGCTGCGATTTGAGTGAATTAGTTTGGAAAAAACCAACTTTTGGTTATATTCCGGGTCATTTTAGTGCGGGAAGTCGCGATCGCACAATTGCTTTTGATAGACTGGTTTCTATTGGTGATGCAGCTTCTCTTCAGTCTCCTTTAGTCTTTACTGGTTTTGGTTCTTTAGTTCGCAATCTCTCCCGTTTAACTGACCTTTTAGATGCGGCTTTAAAACATGATTTACTCAAATCTCACCACTTAAATCAAATTCGAGCCTATCAAAGTAATATCTCAGTAACGTGGCTTTTTTCTAAAGGGATGATGGTCCCAACAGGTAAATTCTTACCACCGGAGCGAATTAACTCAATTTTAAATACATTTTTTGGAATTTTAGCAACTGTTGATGGATCGATTGCCGAAAAGTTTATTAAAGATCGGGTTGATTGGCTAACTTTTAATGGGTTAGCTGTTAAAGCCGCAATTACAAATCCCTCTCTTTTACTTTGGATTTTGGACTTTATAAGTGTAGATGATATTCTACATTGGTTAGGGAGTTATCTCAGTTTTACACTTTGGTCTTTGGCGAGTTTCATATTTGGATGGCTACCGAGTTTTACTAGGAAAATACAGCCTTGGCTGGAACCGCGTTATCCAGCTTTTTGGTTATGGTTAAAGGCTTTTAATTATGCCATTACTGATGGCATAGGCAGGCCACAAAATATAATCAAAAATTGTTAGTTGTTATTTGTTAGTTGTTAGTTGTTAGTTGTTAGTTGTTAGTTGTTATTTGTTATTTGTTAGTTGTTAGTTGTTAGTTGTTAGTTGTTAGTTGTTATTTGTTAGTTTCCTTTGCGTAAGTCTTGCCAATGTTAATATTATTCTAGTTGGCACTGTTAACCTAGATTTCACCGATTTATTATCACTGCGATATTCCATGAACAGTAACACCGGATTTATCATTAAAGTAGTCCTACTTTCCGCCGCCTTATCTATTTTCATCAAGTATGGCGGTCCCAGCTTATCTATCCCTTCTAGCAATGCGATCGCGCTTATTGCTGTCTTAACTCCTAGCATTATTTTAGCCGCACTACTAAGTTGGAAAGCCTTTAAGTCACTTAAATCAAGTTGAATTGGAAAATGCGATCGCCCTCAGAAACTAAACTTTAGGAATATCACTGACTACCAATCATAAACATCCAGGGAATCCGAGTTCTCATCCACCACCAACACATCTGGTAACTCGATAAAATCTCCCTCTAATTCCTCACTATCAGACGAAATATCCTCCGAAAACTCAGACTCATCCAGGTCAATAGCTTCCCCTTTAAACATATTAATTAGTTGCTGAACTGCCTGAGTCACTGCTTGGCGATCGGCACTTACTGCCACGCCTTTAGCCTCAATATCAGTTTTCGGTTGTTGCTTCCACCCATTGGTAGAACGATCTATTTTTTCTGCTGGTTTGGGAGGCGAAGGTTGGTGATTTTGTCGATCTTTGTTAGTAATAGTATCGCGATCGCCACCTTCTTCAATACCCTCATTCGCCGTTAGCGACTCTTTGGTAATAGCACTATTCGTCTGAGTACCTGTTAATCCCAGCCTCACCGTCACATGACGATTAAATACTTTATAAAAAGCAGCTTCAATGTGAGCTATTCTGTCTTTAGCTCTTTTCAGCAATTGCTGCGAAGGAAACCAAATAATTGCTACTTCACCATCAAAAGAGGCAAGAGTTGCGTGTGGTTGCAGCAGTGGTAGAGTAAGAGGCTGACGAATCTCAGCCAGTACCCGTTGCCAAACATTATTGCTATCAACTTCTTTTCCCGTAAACTCCGGTTCAGCATTTGTTTCTGGTTCAATAATTTCGCCAGATGTATTTTGTGATTCTGTAGCCGCAGGTTGTGAAGGTTGGGAAATAGGAAGTTGTAAGTTTTGAGATTGCTTGGTTCCACTCGCAATGCTAGATGGTTTTGAGTTAGAAGTATCGGCATTTTTCCCAGGCTCAATAGTTCCCCCGTTCAAAATATTTCCCGTTGCTTGCATCTGAGTTTTTAACGCAGAAGGTAATAATCCTAACAGCGTCATTTCTAACCACAAACGCGGCTGAGTAGTATTTTTAATTTGAATTTCACTACTTTGTAAATGCTTTTGACCGGCTAAAATCATTTCCACAGTCCAGTCAACAGCAAACTTACAAAGTTTTCCCCAAGTTTGCTGAGTTAAAGCTACTAAATTTTGCCGATTAGGAGCAGTTTTCGCTATCAGTAAATCTCGGTAAAAACCAGCAAAGTTTTGCAAAACTAATAGGGGTTCTTTTCCTCGATCCATTAATTTACGAACACAATCTAAGACTGTTTCCGCGCGATCGGATGCAATGGCTTCTAATAGTGCCATTAAATCATTCTCAGGAACCGCTCCGACTAAATCCCAAACTTTTTCAATAGTTACTTCGCCAGGAAATAAGCTTAATTGATCGAGTAAGCTTTCGGCATCTCTGAGTCCACCTTGAGCAATTTGAGCAACCATTTCTATAGCATCATTGGCAATATTTATATTTTCTAATTGAGCAATTTTTTGTAAATGTTGTGTCATTGCATCGACAGGAATTCTGCGAAAATCAAATCTTTGACAGCGGGAGATAATTGTCGGTAATACTCTTTGAGCGTCTGTTGTAGCCAGGACAAATACTACTCTATCAGGTGGTTCTTCTAAGGTTTTTAGTAAAGAGTTGAATGCCGAAACCGATAGCATATGACATTCATCGATCGCATAAACTTTATAACGACATTGTACCGGAGCAAATTGCGCCTTTTCTATTAAATCTCGAATGCTATCTACACCAGTATTACTAGCAGCATCAATTTCGATCACGTCCAAAGTTCTACCTTCCACAATGCCTTGACAAACATCACATTTGCCGCAGGGTGTATCTGTAGGAACATTGCCAGACAGACAATTGAGAGATTTAGCTAAAATACGGGCGCTAGAAGTTTTACCCGTCCCTCTGGGCCCTGTAAATAAATAAGCTGGGGCGATGCGATCTTGGCGAATAGCGTTGCTGAGTGTTTGCGCGATCGCTTCTTGACCAACGAGATCCGCAAAGGTTTGAGGGCGATACTTGTGGTGTAGGGGTTCGTAGGTCACAATTCAGCAATAAATTAAAAATTAAAAATTAAAAGTTTTTAAGCCAAGCTGACCACAGGAATTTTTATGACAGAAGGGATGAAAATCCCCTGCTTTAGACCTAATGCTTTACTATAAACTGAGACAATAGGAATGACAAGTTTTTTTCAGGTTGTTGGTATAATATATCACAAGCCTCTTACCATTCCTCTCATCGGGTGCAGCTATATCTTCCGTATTTAGGGGCATTCTAAAAATACAGTGTCAAATTTTACCTTTTATAGCCTATGTCAACCCAAATCATCCTTGTCGAAACAAGGTTGGCAGTAGCAGCCTCTCCTAAGCCGAATCCGGCTAAATCAGGGAAGTTTCCTTCAGAACTAATCTGGATGGGAACATCAGGGTTACTGCTTGTGCTCCTGGTAGCTTTAGCAGTGCTGGCCAAACTGAAGATAGATGATCTGATGAAGAAGCTCAAGTTTGAGGAATTTAGAAATCGAGAGGTACAGAAAAAATACAAAATGGCTCTGGAAACTCTTGGGAAAATGGAGAAAAATCCCGATTTAATTCACTCAAGAGATTTTAATTTAGATTACCTGAGAATGCGGATGGCAGAGGAGGTTTTCCATTTTGCCATTGTCAATCAAATTAAGGTGAAAGTAAAAGATAAAATTAGTGTTGCTTTGCGCCCAACTCAAGGCTCGGCAGGAGATAAGAGTGGGAATGCGGGAATGGGTCGCCAAGTTGATTCTCAATTTGATGTTGAGTATGAGACGGGTGAACCTAGAGGAGAAATTAAAAAACGGGTGCTGTTTCGCATTCAAATTAAGCTGATGAAATTGCCAACTCAGGCAACTTCTCAGACAATTAATCAAATTATTGATTGTCTCGAAACTTACCTTAGTCCTTCGGACGATCACGACAATTGGCAACCGACTATTCAAGGTCGAATTGTTCATATTGAATGGGATCAAAAGGCGAAGCCTACGCCGCTGCTGGTATTAGAACAGTCTAATGAGGGAGTGAATGTGACTTTTCGGACTACGAGAACTCCTGGGGGTAGGGCTGGTGAGGAGGAAGAGAGTCAGTTGTCTGCGACTAAGGGTGCTACTAAACTTGGTGTTAAGACTGCTAGTAAGAATCCGGCTAAGGCGGGGGGTAAGCGCCCTGGTAGTCGGAAGTGAGTTGTTTTTGATTAACCACGAAGGCACTAAGGCACTAAGGAAGATAATGGTTTTTCTGCTTAAGCAGGAGTTGCGATCGCGGCTGCATCTTGTGTGAGGCGGCCGTCTTCCATTTGTATAATGCGATCGGCTATATCTAAAATTCGATGGTCGTGGGTGACGAGTAAGATTGTAGATTGTTGTTCTCTGGCTAAACGCTGCATAATTTCTACTACATCTCTACCTGATTTACTATCTAAGGCGGCTGTGGGTTCGTCTGCTAAGATTAATTTGGGATGGCTGACTAATGCTCGCGCGATCGCCACTCTTTGTTTTTGTCCTCCAGATAAGTTATCAGGATAATAATCTATTCTTTCTCCTAATCCTACATCTTTTAGCATAGTGACAACTCGATCGTTGATTTCTGCTCCAGAAATATGATTATGCAATTCCATTGACATTTGCACGTTTTGTCTGGCTGTTAAACATTTTAACAAGTTATGACCTTGGAAGATATAACCAATATTACGACGAATTTTTACTCCTTGATGTTTACTCGCTCCTCGCAATTCTTGCCCAATGATTTTGAGGCTCCCTTCTTGAACTGAACGCAAGGCTCCAATTAAAGTTAGTAAGGTAGTTTTTCCTGAACCAGATGGCCCCGTCATTAGCACTATTTCTCCAGGGTAAATTTCCAAATTAATATCAAATAATGTCTGTTTTTGGAGCAAACCTTCTCCAAAATAGTGATTGAGATTTTCAATAGCGATTACAGGTGAATTGTTCATAGTAATTGGTAATTGTTCATAGTAATTGGTAATTGGTAATTGGTAATTGGTAATTGGTAATTGGGAATTGGTAATTGGTAATTGGTAATCCCTCTTCCCTCTTCCTTCTTCCCTCTTCCTTCTTCCCTCTTCCTTCTTCCTTCTTCCTTCTTCCTTCTTCCTTCACTAAAAAATATCAGCTGGATCGGCGGCGCTGAGTTTTCGCACGGCCACCGCGCCTGATGCACAACACATCACAAATGTCAATATTAAAACCAAAACAGCGTTTGATACTGTCATGTACATTGGTAAACTTGTACCTGCTCTAGCTAAATTATAAATCACAGTAGAAATAGCAAATCCAGGGAGATAGCCAATAATTGCCAAAATTATAGCTTCTTGAAACACTACTCCCAAAAAATAGAAATCCTGATATCCCATCGCCTTGAGCGTAGCATACTCTGGCAAATGATCGGAAACATCAGTATAAAGAATTTGATAAACAATTACGATCCCAACTATAAATCCCATCAATGCTCCCAAGTTGAAAATAAACCCAATTGCGGTACTTTCTTCCCAATATTTTCGCTCTTGTCCTACAAATTCATCTCTTGATAAAACTTTAATATCGTTAGGCAAACTTGCTTTCATTTGATTAACAACTTTCTGCACATCCGTCCCTGGTTTTACTTTAATAATTCCGACATCAATTATGCCTTTTTGCCGCCTCCTGAAAATTCGGAGGAAGTTTAAATCGCTAGTAATAATATTTCCATCAGCACCAAAAGAAGCCCCTAAAGTGAATAATCCCCCCACTTTTACCCGGCGGTTGTCAATTTCAGTTTCCACAACTTTTCCTTCAGTAAAATACTCCTTAATTGGTCCAAACTCTACCCGCGAAGCATCATCAAATAAAATTATATCTGAATATTTAATTTTATCTTGATTTTCAGTGACTGTGGGTAAGTCAAAAATGTGTTGGGATGGATCGAAACCAATAACCATTATTTGGCGAGTATTTCGTTTGGCAGGATCGGGATTTTTCCACAAACCAAAGCCCAGATATAAGGGGCTAATTGATTCTACACCTTCAAAGGCAAGGGCTTGATATAAACGTCTTTGGGGAAAACTTTTCATGGCAATTAAGGCGGTAGACTGGGGGCTGATTAAAAATATATCGCCGTCTATTTTGGCATGAAAGGTGATGGCACTTTCAAATAGCGCATCTCTAAATCCAAACTGCATAAACATTAGTAAGTCAGCAAAGCCAATGCCAGCTATTGCTACTAATAAACGAGTTTTTTCTCTTGTTAGTTGTAACCAAGGTAAGGGGATTTTTCCGAGCATATTTTCTAGTTTTTAAAGAGATTTTTTTAAAGAGAAATTTTTACTTCTACCTGTAAGTTAGTTAAGTCTGAAACTTTTTTGCTGGCCTCTGGATCGAGGCGAATTTTTACTTCAACAACTCTGGCATCGGTATCGGCTGCGGGGTCTGTATTCAGCACATCTTTTTTGCCGATTTGTTTGCCAATTAAATCGACTGTTCCTTCTAGGGAACCTGTAAAAGCGGAACTGGTAATTGTTGCCCTTTGACCTCTACGAATTCGCTCGATATCTGTTTCGTAAATCTCGGCGATGACGTACATTTGAGTGGTGCGGCCGAGGTCAACGATGCCTTTTTCTGTAGAAATACGTTCTCCTTGTCGGGTGTTAATTTTTAATATTTGACCGTCGTTGGGGGCTTTGACGGAGCTTAAATCAAATTCTGCTTGAGCTTTTTCTTGGGCGGCGATCGCACGTTCGACTGCGGCTGAAGCTGCTTGTACATCTTCTGGTCGAATTTCCGCAATTTTATCGAGAGTAGCTTTCGCTTGATTTATCTGTTCGGGGGCTGTTTCTTCTATTTGATTGAGTTCGGCTTTGGCTTGGTTAACTTCTTGAGCTACTGTTTCTAAAGTTTGGTTTAATTCGGCTTTAGCTTGGTTAATTTCTGCTTCGCCTGTTTCTATGGTTTGTGCTAAATTTGCCTGGGCTTCGTTAATTTGTTGTTGTAGGGTTTGAGTGGTTCTTTTCAGGTTAGCTTTAGCTTCTTTAATTTTCTCTTGAGCGGTTTCCATTGTTAACCGTTTGGTATCATAAGCGGAAGCTGATATAGCTCCGGTTTCGTAAAGTTCTTGATTGCGTTTGTATTCGGCTTGAGCGTTTTTTAATTCCGCATTTAAGCGGTTAATTGTGGCATTTTGGGTGGCAATTTCGCCGCGCAATTGAGCTTCTAAGTTGCCGACTTTGGCTTCTTCAACTTGTGTTTGTCTTTGGAGTTGAGCCTGTAGTTTGGCAAGGTTAGCTTCGGCTACTTCTGTTTGTCTTTGGAGTTGTGCTTCTAGTCTGGCAACTTTAGCTTGTTGACCTTTGGTTGATGTTTGATATTGAGCTTCTAAACGGGCAATTTCTGCTTGTTGAGCGGCGATTTCTCCGGTTTTGGCTCCGGCTTTAATTTTGGCTAATTCTGCTAATTGAAATTTGACTTCTTTTTCGGCTTGTTCTAATGATGCTTTGAGTCGATCGCGGCTGTCTAAAATAGCAATTACTTGCCCTTCCCGCACGAAATCTCCTTCTTCTACTCGCAATTGCTCGATTTTTCCGCCTTCAGATTGGGAAGGGGCGGCTACTTTAATTACTTCTCCTTTGGGAGAAATTCGCCCCAAGGCTGTGACGGCTTTAGGTGCGACTGAGGTGGGGGTACTAGCGGGGAGTGCGGCGGTGGAAACGGATTCTTTTTGCTTGCTGAGTTGAGATACTTGCCAGAAACCAAAAATTGCGATCGCCGCACAAAAACTCGTCGCTAATAGAATAATTGGCTTACTACTATTGGAAATTGATTTATCCTTTGGCATTGATTCTTTTCCCATAATTTAATGCAAATATATAGATATCTTACTATATACTATAATTAAATTTTTTCTGCATTACTGAGACTTAAATTACCATCTCTGAAGATATGGTATCAAATAATACTGTTTTCATGTAACGATCGGCCCATTCTAGCCCAAAGGCTTTTTCGAGAATGCGGCGGGTTTTGTCGTTTTGTTGTTGTTGAGAGCAGTAATAGCTTTGAGCAGCTAAAATTTCCGCCTGTACTTCGGGAGATACGGGTTGTGATGCGATCGCGATTTGACAGTGGATTTCTACATAAGACTCAACTACAGATAAAAATTGCGCCTCTTCCTCAAGGGAATTGGGGCGAATAAATAGGCAAAATTCTGAGAAAATATCGCCCCACTCTGGTGCTTGGCGGTATTGAGAAAAATGACTGGGGGGTAATGCCCCTATTGCATTGCGGTAATTTTCTGGTAAGGTTCGATCGGCATTGAGGGGTGAGAGATCGGCGATCGCAGCGCTAACCGAACCACGTCCCGCAACAATATCTGTCCCAAACATTGGCAAAGCATAGTTTGGTCTGGGAAACATCACGCAATGTAAAATATCTAGGGTTGAACCAACTTTAGCAAGTTCCAAATGAATTTTGCGAAATTGAGGCGTTTGGTAGCATTTATTTTCAATAATCAATTTTTCACCTTCTAAACGTCCTTCAACATAGCCCAAATCATCTGGTAAGTAGTAGGGTTCAAGGTTAAGATAGCGTTTCCAGACTGATTCGAGGCGATCTGCTAATTGGCAGATCAGAGAGTTTTTGTTTTCACGGAGAGAGGATTTTGAGGTTTCTAACATTTTAAAGGAAGTGGAGGTTAATCAAATTTTAATTGAGGCAGAAGTTAGCCATTACTTAAGAGTATCAGTTTGTTTGCCTTAGTTATCTTTAATTTTTGTCTCAGGGTTGTAGCTAGAGTGGTAGGGAGATAGCAGCTTCAGCTTTTTTGATGACATTATACTAAGGAATGAAAATTAAATAACTTGATGATTTGGTTTGTAGTAAGCGCCAAGCGCGCTCTTTGCGTTTACGACAAACAAGCTAAGTATTTAATTTCTATGAGAAGAGAAAGAGGTTTAAGAGGATAATCAGGGATTATGGTAGCAGATATTGTATTTTCCTTCTTCCTTCTTCCTTCTTCCTTCTTCCTTCTTCCTTCTTCCTTCTTCCTTCTTCCTTCTTCCTTCTTAGTCAGTTCTTACCTGGCTACCCCAAACATCTTGTGGTAAAAAAGCTCTTTCCATTGGAATTTTAGCTACTGGTTCTGTTAGGGTAAATTCTCCTGACTCAATCCATTGTTTAAGCTCCAAAGCTACTTGGCGAGACAGATAAAAACTAGCAAGAGGTGCAACTCGAATGCTTTTTCCTTCAATTGTAATTTTACCAGTTTTGAGTTGAGCGTAGGTAACTAAACCAAAGGTAGGACGGACGCGCCGAGGGATAGAAAAATCTACTACAGGCGCTACGATATCTTTATTTTGTACGGCACAACGGACAATAACTTCTTCATTTAAAACTGGTAGGGGAATGCCAACTCCTAACATTAAGGAAGGTCCATAATTTTTAAAGTAGCAACCGCGTACCCATTGAGAGTTCATTTGTTTAGCATCACCAATTAAAGCTAGGGTAGCGGCGGGACCGATGGGAGTGCGATTGGGAAGGCGTTTTTGTAGGGGGAAATGTTGCGTTCCTTCCCAGGTAACGTAGCCGATCGCACCGCCCAGAAAAATCTTTGTCCCAATACCAACAAGCTGCAAATCTGGGTCATTTAACAATGGAGAAATGGCTCCGGGATTGGAGTAAACGGCGTTACCCAGGCGGGGGTGTAGAGGGCCTAAATAGGTGTAAAGAGTGCGATCGCCTCCATTCACTCCCACAATAAAATTTTGATAGATATTGCGGGGATTAAATAGATAAAACTGATTAATTGTATCGCGAGTAATCGTAGTTTCAAAGGAGGCGCGAGGGTAGCAGTCAGTGGCTTGACCTACGGCTCGCAGTTGTACCGGTTTACCAGCGATCAGGTCTTCGATGACATGGCCGCCGCCACGTTCCCCTGATTCTTCGCCTTCTTCGGCTACTTGGGTAGCTCCCAGGTACAGGTCTACAGCCCCAAAGCCGGAGTAGGCTAGAACGCCATTTAGCCAGCAGGAGCGGATTTTGATTGGGGGATCGGTGTGTCCCAGATTGATAATTGCGCCTGATGATTCCATCGGCTCGAAAGTGCCGGTGGTAATTACGTCTACCTCTTTGGCAGCTTGGGTTGTACCGATTTCGGCAACTTTGGCTTTGAGTTCTTCTACTGTCCAGACTACGGCTTGCTGGCGGGTAATTTTGTCGTTAATTTCGGCTATAGTTCGCATTAATTTTAAAGGTTAATTGATTTTTTATTCCTAAGCTCCCGCTGCAAAAATTTGTTCTGCTGTTAGTTGTAATTCGGGAAATGTTGAGGATTCGATGCGATCGCTTCCCCTAAATTGTTGGATTTGGTACTCGCCTTCAACAAGTTGATAAACTGAAAAAGTCGGTTGTTTAGGGTTGCCAATAAACCGCCTACCACCTAATCCTAAATAATCTACAATCCAATATTCCTGAATGCCCAAGGCTTCATATTCTTCTAACTTTAAGGCGTAATCATCCCGCCAGTTAGTGCTAACTACTTCCACAACTAAACTAATTGAAGTCCCTTTAGTGATAATAGATTCTCGTTCCCATCGCGGGTCATCTTGAATAGTCTCTTTATTGAGTACAATGATGTCAGGCTCGTAGCTAGAGTCGCTACGAATTGATTTGATGACACATTCTGTCGGAATAAAATAAGGTAATTTCAAACGTTGTATTTCAACAAATAACCAGCCGCTGGTAAAGCCACCTACCTGTGAGTGTTTTCCTGTTGCTTTTGGCATCTCAATAATTACTCCGTTGTGTAGTTCGTAATGGTTTTCTGAATTCTCTGGATACCAGGCGATGAATTCATCAAATGTGACAAATTTGGGGATGAATTGTTGAATCATAGTGGGAGCCAATAAGTAATCGTGTTTAAATCTTAACCGTATAATTCTCTATTATAAAGCTTTTAAGTCTTTTTGACAATCAAAAATGGTGGAAGTTTCTGACTAATTTCAAGCCCCAACTGCAAAAATTTGTTCTGCTGTTAGTTGTAATTCGGGAAATGTTGGGGATTCGATGCGATCGCTTCCCCTAAATTGTTGGATTTGGTACTCGCCTTCAACAAGTTGATAAACAGAAAAAGTTGGTTGTTTAGGGTTGCCAATAAACCGCCTACCACCTAATCCTAAATAATCTACAATCCAATATTCCTGAATACCCAAGGCTTCATATTCTTCTAACTTTAAGGCGTAATCATCCCGCCAGTTAGTGCTAACTACTTCCACAACCAAACTAATTGAAGTCCCTTTAGTGATAATAGATTCTCGTTCCCATCGGGGTTCATCTCCAATAGTCTGCTCGTCGAGTACAATAATATCTGGCTCGTAACCAGAATCGCTACGAATTGATTTAATAACAGATTCTTTGGGGATGAAGTAAGGTAACTTAAGACGATCAATCTCAATTCCTACCTTGAGAATGAGAAAACCTGTCAGTTTAGAATGTTTCCCTGTTGCTTTTGGCATCTCAATAATTACTCCATTGTGCAATTCGTAGTGATGTGCTGAATTTTCTGGATACCAAGCGATGAATTCATCAAATGTGACAAATTTGGGGATGAATTGTTGAATCATAGTGGGAGCCAATAAGTAATCGTGTTTAAATCTTAACCGTATAATTCTCTATTATAAAGCTTTTAAGTCTTTTTGACAATCAAAAATCGCAGGAGTTTAAGCGGCGGCTGCAAAAACTTGGCTCTTTCGTACTTACTATGTGCCAGTCGATCGATTGTCAGCTTATAACCGTCTTCTTCCCTCTTTCTTCTACCTTCTACTTTCTACCTTCTACGTGGAGGTTAAAATAGTGTCATTTAGGAACACCTGCGATCGAAAAATCCCTCATAGAGTAGGCATATACCACAAAGGAACTACCTATGAAATCTACACTTTGCTTGGACGAAACACCTATTCACTCTAACTCTATTTATGCCCAAGATTCTGTTGAAGCTTGTATTGCTAAGGCATGGTTTGACTTAGTAGCGCAAGAAGTAGACTCTTATCAAGCCGATCGATGGCTGTATCTGTGTGGTGATATCAATGATGGTGAAATTTATCAAGATTGGTTTTTGTGGCAAGATATTGAAGTTAGTCAAAATTGGGAAGCTTACGATCCTTTAAGTGATTTTAGATTGGTGGCGGCGGATCGTGAATCGCTGATTTTACAAATCGATCGGATTGAAGCTGAACGCAAAGAAATGTCTTTGCTGGCTAGTTGAGAGTATAGATTTTTGGCAATTGCTTTGCTGCATTAGCGTGTAAGTCCTGCGGAAGTAATAATTAGAGCCAGCTACTTAGATGTGCTAAAATAAGAGGCTGCACTCTAATTCAGCCGCTTAAAAAGAGGAAAAACCAAAAATGCAAACCTTAGATAGACCCATAACTCAACCACTCGATCGACCGTTGATTATTGCAGGTAAAACCTTCAAATCTCGTTTGATGACTGGAACGGGTAAATATCGCAGTATTGAAGAAATGCAGCAAAGTATTATTGCTTCTGGTTGCGAAATTGTCACCGTAGCGGTGCGACGAGTTCAAACTAAAGCGGCAGGCCATGAAGGATTAGCAGAAGCCTTAGATTGGAGTAAAATTTGGATGTTACCAAATACTGCTGGTTGTCAAACTGCTGAAGATGCCATTCGGGTTGCTAGATTAGGGCGAGAAATGGCAAAACTTCTGGGACAAGAAGATAATAATTTTGTGAAACTAGAGGTAATTCCTGATGCTAAATATTTACTTCCCGATCCGATTGGAACATTAGAAGCAGCAACACAATTAGTAAAGGAAGGTTTTGCGGTTTTACCATATATTAATGCCGATCCATTGTTGGCAAAACGCCTAGAAGAAGTTGGTTGTGTAACAGTAATGCCTTTGGGCTCGCCGATCGGATCGGGACAGGGGATTAAAAATGCTGCAAATATTCAGATAATTATTGACACAGTGAAAGTTCCTGTGGTAGTAGATGCAGGAATTGGTACGCCTAGCGAAGCAGCTTTGGCGATGGAAATAGGTGCGGATGCACTGTTAATTAATTCTGCGATCGCATTAGCTCAAAATGCCCCCGCAATGGCGAAAGCAATGGGAATGGCTACAGAAGCAGGTCATTTAGCCTATTTAGCGGGCCGAATACCAGTCAAAGATTATGCGATCGCCTCCTCTCCTGTCACGGGTACGATTACCTCAAAATAACTAAAAAAATCCCTCTACAGTACACATTTTTGTTAAAGTTGAGGGATATCAAAAACTGAGGATTTTTACTCATGCCTTATACCAAAGAAGATGGTGGACGACTGAATAACTTTGCACAAGAGCCAAAAGTTTACCGAGCCGAACCTCCAAGCCAAGATCAACAGCGAAACTACATCATCCAAGCGATCGTCGGTGCAATTCTAGTCGGCGTGCTAATTTTTGTTGCTTCCCAAGTCTAAATTTAGACCATTGCTTCAGGCTATTTAGCAGCACAGTTTTTAAATAATTCCTTAAAAAACCATGTTTCAAAAAAAGCAGAAACATGGTTTTTGTATTTTAATTGTAGATATAGATTGAAATCAAAATTATTGGGGAAATTTGAGCGATCGCAGTATCAAACCCTGACAAACAAACCCAAAATAAAGCGCAATATTCACCCCACTTAATAACTTAGGAATCCCCTCAACTAAACTAGAAATCACCTCATTTTTCAACGGTAGCACTTCCGCAAAATTGGTAATTATTCCTTCTTCCAGCCCCTAGCCTCTCTTCCCTAATCGTGAATATCTCCATTAGGCATAGTTGCACCATGCAATTTTGCCCCTACTAAATTAGCCGTACTCAAATCTGCCCTCGTGATATTTGCACGACTCAATATCGCATCGCGGAAGTCTGTTTTTGCCAAATAAGCATCAGTTAAATCAGCCTCATTCAAATTAGCTTGACTCAAATTAGCCCGACTCAGATCCGCCCTCACTAAATTAGCACGACTAAAATCAGCTAAATTCAAATTAGCCTTATAAAACTTAGTATCAGGCAAAAATGCACCAACTAATTTTACACCCTTCATTTCTGTCTCTATTAATATCGCTCGTTCCAACTTAGCATTATTCATTATCGCATGAGATAGATTTGCTTGAGTCAAATTTGCTTCCGTTAAAAATGCACCATCTAAAACAGCATAACTCAAATTTACCTGATTCAAATTTGCTTCTCTTAGCATAGTTTCAGTTAAATTCGCACCACTAAGATCCGCTTTAGTCAAATCAGCATTAGTTAAATTAACACCTCGTAAATCAGCATTTCTTAAATTTGCCCCCCGCAAATTCACGGGTTCAAACATTCGCCTTTCATAGCGTAAATTTGCTCCTCGCAAACAGGTTCCGCGTAAATCTGCCCCCTGTAAATTAGCACCCCGCAAATCGGCATCAGTAAGGTTTGCATCAATCAAAATTGCTAAAGATATGTTAGCTTTACGAAAATCTGCGCCCTGTAAACTCGCACCGTGTAAGTCTGCATCAACTAAATTTGCCCCGCTTAAATTTGCCTGATTCAAATTAGCGCCGCAGAATTTTGTCTTCGTTAGATTTGCCCGTTGAAAATTAATCCGGTTGAGGTATGCCATCATTAAATTTGCACCATGAAGGTCTGCATTGCTCAAATTAATCCCGATTAAATCTGCTCCACTCAGATGTATTCCTCTGAGATTCGTTCCGGCAAAATCTAATTCTCCTGATGTATATCGCTGCAAAAGTTCGACAGGATTCATAAGCAATTTTAGGTATTTTCGGGTAGCAAAAGCTGATTAAATTTAATGCTTTATTAATGCTTTAAATTTACAATTTCTTGAGTCCAAGCGACAGATTTATTCCCAGCAAGTCTGCCATGAACCTTGACATAAGTGATGGATTTTGATTTTAAGGTTGCCAGCTTATTTTGTACGAAAGTAGCTATTTTTTCTTGTTCTGGTACTTCGGAAGAATCCAGTACAATGTGAAAGCAACCTTCTCTTAAAAGAGTCATGGCAGTAATGCCTTTTGGCTGAAGAAATTGATTCAGAAAAACTGCGATCGCCTTGGGGTTTCCCTGTTTGGCTAGTTCCATAAGTCTTTGCTGATTTATCTTGCCATGAGTGGGACTCTGTGCCTCTGTTTCGGAAGAATTAACAGTTGGAGTATGAAGATTGAGGCGTTGTCTTTCTTCTGATTCTAATTGGTTGAGAATTTGAATTAATTGAGCAGTAAATCCTTCAACATTGCCCACAAAATCTCTGAGTGTTTTATACTTCCTAGCTAAATGTTCCTCCACATTATTGGTTAAAACTTTATTATTTAAGGCAAATTCTAAATCGCTTAAGGTTCTTTCTACTGTATGAGTGACGTTATTTACACTGTCACTTACCAATAGTTTAATCTCTTCTTCTAGCTCCAATTTTTGTTTAATTGAATTGCTAATATTGCTAATATTGATGGCTGGTGCAGTAGCATGGTGGGAATCTTCAGTAGTTTCTACTGGTTCTGGAACATAATACCTTTGCATCTGTGGACTTAACTCACAAGTTGCATCAGGATCGCTGGTTTGTGTATCATCTCCCGGAGCAAAAATTGTATGATTTGGCCATAGCTGACTGGCCTGGGGATTATAATAAAAATTAGCCGCACCAGGTTGACCCATCATGGTAATTTCACCGGGGTCAAAATAGTCTTCTTGGTGATTATTCAGCGTCCTTTGTTGATAAGATTTGTTCATTAGGTGGGTTTGGTCATAGTCGTCTTGCTCGTTTTGATTGTTAATGTTTTCTGCTTCATGTTGTTCTGGTTGTTCCTGTTCTTGTGCGTAACAAGGTGTCATAGCTTGAATAATTACACTGGCAGCTTGAGTATTTTCATCAGAATTATCCAGGTTACTAGCGGTTTTATACAAACGAGATTTTAGGTCATTGAAGGTAGGACAGGCTTCAAATAATAGGCGTAATAAATTGTCTAGTTCTTGTGTTTTAAGGAGCGACCAGTCTTGTTCGTTGCTGAAACTAAATTCGTGGTAAACTGTAGAAAAAATCAGGATTTTGGCTCGTAGGGGATTGGTTTGTTGGATGATTTTTTGCCGCACATCAAACAGATAGCCGATGTTACTTATTTGTTTTGTTTCTGATGTTGCTGGCGACATGGAACTTAATGGCTCGACAAAATATGTCGGTACTTGCAAAACGGAAGAGTTAGAGATGGTGGTTTCAACTTCTGTGTCTTCTTCTTCGTATAGCCGCTTAATTTGAGTGATAATTGTATTAGCTGTTAAGGCGTATTCTGTTTTTTTGTTGACTTTAGAAACAATGCTATTTAACACTGCTTCAATGTCTTCTATTTGATTATATTTGGCACACAAATTGCCAATTATTTCGCGCAAGTTTGTCTGCTCAAGAACGCTTGGATTGTTTTCCCAAATTTCTTTGCAGGCAAAAAGTATTAGTCTAGTGATGCGTTGGGCGTTGACATCATTTTCGAGTATGCTAACAACTTCATCTAAAATAGATAAAGTGTTCATGGTGGCCTCCTGGGAAAATGCACTGGTTAAGCTTAGGCACTAAATTCTGAAATTATAGCAGGTTTTGTCTAAGATTGATGGAAGATTTTTGAGGCGATCGCGATTGGTATTGGCATTGAGGGATTTGGGGGCGATGTTGGGGCGGTGTGGCAAAAGTATGATCGCCTGTGAATGTCGGGTAATTGCTGGGGGCGCGGCTCATAGTTTCTGGCGCAGCAATCTCAAAGCCTTGGTAAACGGTTAAAAATACGCCGTTAAAAATACAAAGTGTAAGTTTTGATTGGGAGGCAAATAAAAGCGATCGCATTTTTTCTCTGAGTAAGTGCGATCGATATCTGTAAGAAAATTGAACTAAGCTGCATAAGTCTAATCGCTTGAGAAATATTAGAATATCTACTGAAAACTGATGGTATGCTAATTAATCCTATTTATGGCAGAAAACTACAAAAGACAGATTCAGACTATTGTTGAGCGAATTTCCCCTGATGGTGTGCAGAGGGAGATAGTTCAGGATGCGGGAGAAGAACTCGGAGACTTGCTAGGTCGGGTGCTGGAAGCTAAAATAGGTATGGAACGAATTATTGCTAGATTGGAGAACTTGCAATGAAACAGATACCGGATGAAAAAGAACTACTTGAACTACTAGAAATGGCAAAAATAGTTGAACAACAAATGATCGAAATAGGTCAGGCGATCGCAGCAGTGGATGAGAAATCTGCCAAGCGCATTGGTGAATTTAGACAAGCAAAGGATCTGAAACAAAAATTTTCAGTGCTTTGAGTTTAGCAATCAAAGAAAAAGCGATCGCACCTTCTTAGAGAAGAAGTGCGATCGCTTTAGTTTTAAACTTTTTCACCGTGTTTACACTTTCAAATTGATCGGAATCAAGGATAATATTTTCATTCGCGCCTCTACTTCTGCGGGCAGGTGAATAATTACCTCAAATTGTTCAGGATAGAGAATAATATTTATATAGGCAAAACCTCCCACAAACTTTTCATTAGGAATGGCGAGGTCTACCGCATAAACTTCAGGATGATCGTAACATTCAACAATTGCCCCCAGCGTACCTTTTGGAATCATTAAATCTGAGGATTCATCAGGAAGTTCGATTAATGTTTGAATTTGGTCATAAATGTTTGCTTTCATTTTTTATTCCTATTAAGAGTAAACTTCAACCCAATTTGTGATTAGCTTTGGGATATCTCTACCATTATCTATTTGCCAGCTAGTAAAGAGGTTTCCTTCTACTTGGTTTGGCCCTTGAATCCGCACTCGCACCTCAAACCGAATACCGTGCGGACTGCTTCGAGTCTGAGTGGCTGGTGCGGATTCAAGACCAATATGCAATTGGTTGATTACGTCTGCTGCTGCTAATTTACGGCTTTGTGGGTTTTCCACATTATATCCAAGTAATACAAATCCTCTCCATTTGCCTTGATTGGAGGGGTGATCCGGCTTCATTGAGTATTCTTCAAACTTGCGAGGATCAATCTCAGCTTGCTTGGCATTAGGCAATGGATCGTTTGGGTTCCAATTTTGATACATATACTAATATATTTTATGGTAGCTGATTTTACTACAAGATTTGGGTCGGGTGTAGGAAAGCGATCGCTCTTTCTCTTCAGTTTATGAACAAGCTATATAAGCCACAAGAAAAAGCGATCGCGCCTTTGATGATTTTAACTTTAGTTGGGCGGCTTCTGCGGGGTGGGGGTGGATTTTGCGTGATATAATTTCTATACGGGTAAAACAAATTGCAATAATTAAGGAGCGCAATGAATAACAGATATCAAACTCCAGGAATGGCGTTTTTTCTTCTCAAGCTTAAATATAAAGTAATTAATCCTTCGTATGGTATGTCTGGCGTTCTAGTAGGCATCCTGAAAAGATGTAAGGTAGGAACAAGGCTGAATTTACGTGAAATAGAGATGCTGAAGGATTTGGGTTTTTCAGAGTTAGAGACACAGGATTCTTCATCCAATCCTCTTTATCAAATTCTCACTAAAGTTGAATCAGGCGGTGAGCTAAGTCAAGTTGATGCTGACTGGCTCACACAACAACACTTGTTTAAGACGATCGCATTTATCCGAAGTTACAAAAATTTGCTCGTCAACAAGAAATAGAAGAAATAGAAGAACGAAAAAAAGCAACGGAAGAAAAAATAAAAGCATCCGATTTTTTGCAACTTAAGTTAAATTACAAAGCTACAAAACATAATAATTCTCATTCGTCTAGTCCTCTATATCCCATTCTCCTAAAGCTGGATAGGCATGAGCAGCTAGTTGCATCAGAAATGGAATGGCTGAAGAATAACCAATTGTTTGATACACTAGAAATTTGTCAAAAACGAGATTCAGAAAGGATTACTCGTCAACAAGAAGCCGAATTTTCGCAGCTTAAGTTAAAATATCAAGCTACAAAACATGATGATTCTTCTTTGTCTAGTCCTCTATATCCCATTCTCCTAAAGCTGGATAGGCGCGAGCAGCTAACTGCATCAGAAATGGAATGGCTGAAGAATAACCGACTGTTTTATTCACTAGAAATTTATCAAAAACGAGACTCAGAAAGGATTGCTCGTGAACAAAAAGCACAAGAAATTTATCAAAAACGAGAGTCAGAAAGGATTGCTCGTGAACAAGAAGCTGAAGCAAAAAGGATTGCTTGTGAACAAGAAGCCAAAGAAAAAATAAAAGCAGAGAAACACTATACAATAGTGAAGCAATTAGAGACTGGCAAACGCCTAAACACTCAAGATGGTCAATGGCTTAAAAAGCACAATTTTTTAGAAACTTTGGCTATCTTTCAAGAGCGAGAGGCTTTGCAGATAAATGAACTATCTCAATTGAAGCAATTTTTTATGAACAGGAGTTTCAGAGAACCAAAAACGAATGGAACTTGCCAAGTGCTAGTAGTCATTGGCGCAAAGCTGACGAGTCTCAAACAGCATTAAAACTAACAGATAATCTGGATTGGGATAGGATAAAAGATAAAAAGCTCAAGTCGGCATTGTTGACAACTAGAGGTGGAGCTTATCGAGATATTCAGCAGTTGAATAAAGCCGAGAAATGTGCGAAAGGAGCGATTGAGTACCAACCAGATAGCTACAGCATATTCCATGTATATGTGGTACACACAATCTCATCGCTCTAAGTAGTTAGTTGATCAAGAGTTCTGGTACTGTACTTCTGCTTTGGCGACTGCTATACCTCGATTATTTCACATCCCGATAATCAACTCCTTCACTCGTATCTCTACCATACAAACCCGTAGTTTTCCCAGTTAAATTCTCCATTTCTTCCCTAACTTGTCTGGAAGTAATTGTATTCAAAGGTACACCAGATTGACGTGCGATCGCCGCCGCCACGCCAATTCCTTGCCCTTGATAAATATTAACTGTCGCAATTCTTCCCACCGATACAGCCATCCCCACATATCCCGATGAACGTCCAACAATTGCTAAATTATTTACCTTTGTAGCTAAAGCACTTTCAATACCAAAATTATACACGGGCAGCGGCGGAATTTTAATTGACAATCCTTGAACTCCTCCCCGCAAATCAAAATCATAGGAGAAACTACCAATAGATTTCTCTACTTCAGTTCCTCCTTTAATTATTTCTTCTCCTGTCAATGGATCGACAACATCTCGGATGTTTAAACTTTGTCTAATATAGATTTCATCGGGGATAAATAACCTGACATCTTTACCAGACATCTTTTGTAGCCAAGCTTGAATAGATGACATTTCCTGAATCATATCTGGGCTAGGTTTCCTACCATTTTCTTCTAGTTGAATCACTCGATCGACTGGGTATTTAAACAAAAATCCATTCCAAGATAAGGAATTATCTTTGTAGATGCAAATATTCGCTCGATCGAAAAAGAAGCCAGATTGAGTAAAGGGTTTATTATTTTCTAAATGGTAAGCTGCACCTAATACGGAACTTCTGATATTATAACCATCGCGATAGGGTTGGTAAATAGGTTGCCAAAAATTCCTCATCCAGAATTCAGCCCCCGCCGGATCTTGATATTTTTTAATTTTATCTTCGATTTTTGTTACCAAGCCTTGGTTGTAAATAATGTCATCTTCCATCTTTTTCAGTTCGGATATTGTTAGACCAGTAATTGTTGGCACTACAGATACTGATAAGGTGGAATTTTTCAATTTTGGCGATTGAGATTCGTAGCCGCGATAATAAGATAAACCTGCTTTTCTAGCTAATTCAGCATCTTGGGTTGTGTCAATGTAGGAGTCGGCTTTAATTCTGATATTGTTTTCTTTGACTTCCACATATTCGATTTTTTGATTGGCAACATGAGGGGTGAGAGTAGAGCCAGAAATAATTATTACTCCGGCTTCTAATAGCATTTCTTTTAAGGCTCGATCGCCTGTTTTTACTTCTAAGCAAGCTTCGGAAACTTGAGCTTTATCTAAGAAATCAACGAAACATTGAGCGTAGGGTTCGGAATACCAATTAGGGATTTTATCGAGATCGACATAACCTAAACCGCCTCGCGTTAGTACGCCTCCAAAGGCATCGCTAGGATGATTTGAACGAACTAAGGCAACTTTTCCATTCGCACCTAAAGATTTTTTTGCCCAAATTGCTGCACATACTCCTGGAACTTCATCTCCATAAACTACTACATCATAGTTTTGATAAATTGGTGTTGGTGTGGGAGTTTGAGATGGTGATGGTGCAGTAATATGGACTTCTAATGTGGCACTAGCTTGGTTGGTTTTTAGGAGATAACTTGTTATTTGTTTAATATATTGGGAGTCGATTAACAGTTTTAAAATTATTAAGGAGATGATGAAGCCGCCGATTTTCTTTAGGTTAAAAAGCATTTAGTTAGATGTTAATGGATATTGAGAGGCTAAAAGTTGCTCTGCGGGGTTTACGGTGTCGAATATAGCACTTTTGGGAGATTTTCGCATAAGTTTAAGATGTTTTCGGGGATTGGCGGTTTGTGGTGGGTTTGGGTTTGCTTGCTTTTTTGCTGTTAGTGTGCTATGCGATGTCAGTGGTTGGTTAGGTGTACGTATTTTTGATGTCTGGTTTCAGGAATGCGATCGGCTACAATTAAGTTAAAATTTTAGGTAATTGTGGAGGTTAAAAATGGAGTCAGTTAAAGAAAAAATTGTGGATAAATTGGAATCTTTACCTGAACAAGCTTTGCAAGAGGTTCTAATTTTTGTGGATTTCGTCGCATGGCGATCGCACCATCAAGCGGAAGATTCATCAGATCCGCTGTTATCAGTAGCTGGTATCCTTTCAGGTGAACCGATTTCATCTGAGGAAATAGAAACTGAACTTTATTAAAATAGAGCATAATGATTGGTGAAAGAGAGAAACCATGACTAGATTAACAATTGAAATACCCGATGAGTTAATGTCTCAAATAGAGCAGAAAGGATACCCATTACAAGAGATTGTAGTGAAGGCTTTAGAGCGTTATGTTGAGGCCAAGGAAGATGATTTTGATAGTATTCAGACTCGTACTTGGGAACTTTGCGGTGCTTTTAAAGTTACGAATCCTGAACCAGATTATATTGTGGGACGGGGTGAGGATGGTGAGATTATTACTAATTATGCTGAGAATGTAGATCAAGTAATATACAGAGGTAATTAAAGTTTCTATTGATATTGGTCATCTTTTACGCTCCCATCATTATGTTACACTTTCGGATGCGGATGATGCAGCGATTTGGGAAGCTTTTTGTCGGTACGACGATCAATTATGGAGTTATACTGATTGTTCAATCTTAGTTATGGCTAAGCGTCTGGGTGTGTTTCACGTTGTTTCTTTTGATGTGCATATACGTCAGATGGCAGGATTAGGTATTATATGTTTACCGTAAGTTAAGAACAGAAATTGAGTCACCTTAAAAATACAGAATTCCCGATAAAGTAGATAAATGTTTTCTAGGATACAAGGATTTAAAGGAGAAATTCGTTATACTTAATCAAATCTTCTCTAACCGAATCATTTATGCCTCCAACTGCTGCAAAATCTCAAAAATTCCCTCTGCGCGCTGTTCTCGTTGTCCCTTTTGTCCTACAAATCTTTGCGGCGGTTGGATTAACGGGTTGGTTGTCTTTACGGAATGGACAAAAAGCTGTTAATAATGTGGCGACTCAGTTACGTAGTGAAATTAGCGATCGCGTCAAACAATATCTCGATAGTTACCTAGAAAAACCTTTTACAATCAATCAACTTAATGCAGATGCTTTCCAACGAGGCGAATTAAGCTTTAACTTAAATAAACCAACACCACAGGCGCAAAAACTACTTTGGCAACAGATGAAACTCTTTAATTCTGTGAGTTGGATTTATCTCGGTTCACAGCAAGGAGGAGAGTTTTTTGGTTTTGAACGAAATATCAAAGATAATTCCTTGCGACTTATTGTTAACAATAAATCTACTAATTACTTCACCTACTATTATGACATTGATTCCCAAGGAAATCAAACCGGAGCCGTCAAAAAATATTCACAAAAATATGACGCTCGTGTTCGACCTTGGTACACTATAGCAGCGCAGAAAAGGCAACCTACGTGGAGTCAAATTTATCCAGAGTTTGACTCCCTTAAACCAATGATCAGTGCTATTTTGCCTGTCTATAATAAAAGTGGAAACCTTCTGGGAGTTTTTGGTGTTAACTTTTTTCTGGAAGATATTAGTAAATTTCTGAATCATCTTAAAATTGGTCGCTCCGGCCAAACCTTTATTATAGAGCGAAATGGTTTGCTGGTAGCAAGTTCAACTCAACAAAAGCTATTTGCCCCTAATAAAAATAGCGATCAAGAATTGCAGAGAATTAAAGGAGCAGATAGTTCCGATCGATTAATTCGTTCAACCGCGCAAAATTTAAGTCAACAATTTGGCAATTTCCAAAATATTAAAGGCGTGCAACAACTTGAATTTATGCTGGATGGTAAGCGGGAATTCATACAAGTAATGCCATTTCAAGATCGTCGAGGAATTGATTGGTTAATTGTCGTCGTTGTTCCCGAAGCAGATTTCATGGAGCAAATTAATGCCAATACTAGCACCACAATTTTATTATGTTTATTAGCTTTATTGATAGCCACAGCGATCGGTATTTTTACCTCGAATTGGATTGCCGCACCCATCCGGCGATTAAGTCAAGCTAGTGAAGAAATAGCCAAAGGAGAACTCAATCAAAAAATCGTGGTAAAAGGAGTTGATGAGATAGAAATTCTAGCTGGATCTTTTAACCTAATGACCCAAAAATTACAAGAGTCTTTTACCATACTAGAAACTCGAGTTGAAGAACGCACAGCCGAACTTAAAGAAGCCAAAGAAGAAGCAGAAAAAGCTAAAGTAGCAGCCGAAATAGCCAACCAAGCTAAAAGCGAATTTCTAGCGAATATGAGTCACGAACTCAGAACACCTCTTAATGGTATTTTAGGTTATGCTCAAATTTTAATTCGTTCACGAAATATTCAAGAATCCGAGCAAAAAGGATTAGGAATTATCCATCAATGCGGTTCTCATTTACTTACCTTAATTAATGACATTTTAGACTTATCTAAAATCGAAGCTCAGAGAATGGAATTATATACTAGCGAATTTCATTTTCTAGCCTTTCTTCATGCCATTGGTGAAATTTGTCGAATTAAAGCCGAACAAAAAGGCATTACATTTATTAGTCAATTTGACCCGACACTCCCGATTAGCGTACAAGCAGACGAAAAGCGATTGAGACAAGTATTAATTAATTTATTGGGAAATGCAGTAAAATTCACCGATCGAGGTAGCGTTACATTTAAAGTGGGAGTGATTGAATCATCGACCATAGAAAGCGAAGCTAATACCCTAAACGCTATCCAAAAAATCCGATTTCAAATCGTCGATACAGGAGTAGGAATGAGTGAAGAACAAAGACAAAAAATCTTTGCTCCTTTTGAACAAGTCGGTGAAACCAAACGTATGGCAGAAGGCACAGGATTAGGATTAGCTATTAGTGCTAAAATTATAGAAATGATGAATTCTCAGATTCGGGTGACTAGCCAATTAGGAGCAGGTAGTAAATTTTGGTTTGATTTAGACTTACCTTGTGCGAGTGAATTTACCTTAAAACCCACCTTTGAATTAAAAGGAACAATTGTCGGTTTTACTGGGAATAAAAAGAAAATATTAGTAGTTGACGATCGCTGGGAAAATCGCTCAGTGATTGTTAACTTATTAACACCCGTAGGTTTTGAAGTAGTAGAAGCCGTGAATGGTGCGGAAGGATTAGAGAAAGTTAATGAGTTTAACCCTGATGCAATTATCACGGATTTAGTGATGCCAGTGATGGATGGGTTTGAGTTGTTGCGTCAATTGCGAAATGCCGAAAAACTGAAAGAAACGATCGTGATAGTTTCTTCAGCCAGCGTCTTTGAAGCTGACCAATATAAGAGTTTAGATGCGGGAGCAAATGCGTTTTTACCTAAGCCGGTACAAGTCTCAGAATTATTTGAGTTATTGGCGAAACAATTAGGTGTATCTTGGGTTTATGCAGAACCAAAAATTGCCGAATCTACGACTAAGTTAAGTCCCCAATTATCAACGAATGAATCTTTGGTAATTCCACCGCCAGAAATACTAGAAACTTTGCAGGATTTAGCAAAAAAAGGTAATTTGAAAGCAATTATTAAACAAGCGGAGGAGTTAAAACAATTAGATGAGCGATGGATACCTTTTGCCGATCGAGTATGTGAAATGGCGAAAGGTTTTCAGGAAAAGCAATTGCGAGCGTTTTTAGATCGGCATGAAGTAGAGTCAAGTTCTCTCTAGTAACATCTGGCTCATGGCTAATTCATTAAAAAATGGTTTTTTCTCCCTTCTTCCTTCTCCCTTCTTCTTTCTTCCTTCTTCCTTCTTCCTTCTTCCTTCTTCCTTCTTCCTTCTATAAAAAAAGAGGCGCGATCGCGCCCCTCAAATCCCTAATTTCTTATCTTCAAACAGCAACAGCTATCTTAGTTTCCTTCGCAGTCAACCTCTCATAAGTTGCGCGCATTTTCAAACCTACCAACACTTGAAATAACCCAGTCCCATTATTAGAACCTGGATACTCGCGGTGTTGCAATAACAAATGAGTCATCTCACCTTCATACTTTGTAGAAATCTTGCTCAAATGTCTTTCGATATAGATCACTTCTTCCAAATTCTCAAACTGGCCATCCACTTCCAAAATTGAGACTTCGTGGCCGTAATAAGCATCCGGTCCATAGTACATCTTAATCCCAGGATAGGAACAAGTCAGCTTGCGACCGCAAGGAGTCCAGTGAATAGTTGAACCTTCATCAAACAAATAAGCTGATTCAAAATTCGGGATACCTTCACGTTGAATCATTTGTACGCGCAAAACCTTGCGCTCCTTGTCTTCCTTAATCAAATTAGTCGGTAACACTTGAATCACCACATCTGCATACTGCTTTTGTGGATCGATATAGGCTTGAAAATCTGGTTTACGAGCATTAATCGCAAACAACACATCTTCATAAGTGTGGCCGCGTTCCGACATATCCCGCTGAATTTTCCAGGCAATCTTCACTTCATCACTGATGTCAAGATAGACACTGAAATCAAGCAGCGATCGCACCCGCTCATCATACAAAGGATGAAGCCCCTCAATCACAATAATATGATTCGGCTCAATAATTTCAGGAGGATCGATCGCGCCAGTTTCGTGATTATAAATCGGCTTATTAATTGCCTGACCATTTTTAAGCGCCTTCATTTGCTCAGCCATCAAGTCAAAATTGTTCGCTCTAGGATCGAGAGCCGTAATCCCCGTTGCCTTACGTTGCTTACGATCCAGACAGTGATAGTCATCCAAACAAATCACCGTCACAAAATCTTCTCCAAATAAATCAGTCAGTCGGCGCAAAAATGTAGATTTTCCGCATCCAGAATCTCCGGCGACACCAATTAAAACCACGCGATCCGGCTTCAAGGTCATAATTTCCCTCTAACAAAAAGCACTGTTTACAACTCAAGTTTATATTCCACCTTGATTGGGGCCCGCAGGTCGCAACCTTGAACTAGAAAGTAGCTTTGCTACCCCCAGGATCGAGCACAAACCAGCATACAACAGTCTGTTGACTGCCGATCGGGGCATACCCAAACAATTTTTGATCTAAGCATGAATACTAAACTGTGTGTTTGATTTTACCAGAATGTGATGACCGATCGCCCACCACAAATATCCACCTTAAATATATAGCTTGCCCTGCTATCTCAGTTCAATCTCGAAAAATCCCCAATTTCCAGTCCCCCCTGTCGGCTAAAATATTCAGAGCGGATAGACGTAAAAGAGCTACTAACACTTGACACCACACCTAACGGCGAGGTGAAACTGTTACCGGGTAACTCCTGGTGAAAGCATCTTAAGAAAACGTAAATTGAGTCTATCGTCACATTCTCTAAATTTGTAACCCTGTATCGTGATGGAAAAGCAACTAATGTACAGCCCTACCTTATCTGGTGATGCTGCTAATTCTGAATTTGGCGGCCGCGTCTTTGTTTACGAAGTGGAGGGCCTGCGTCAAAGCCAAGAAACTGATAAAACTAGCTACCCGATTCGCCGGAGTGGGAGCGTGTTCATTACAGTCCCTTACTACCGCATGAATCAAGAAATGCAGCGGATTGCTCGCATGGGCGGCAAAATAGTCAGTATCCGAAGCGTGAACGATCGACCCAACACCAAGGTCAAAGTCACACCAGAAAATGGGCTACAGGGTCAGAAATCAGGAGAACTAAGTAAGCCAATGACTCAAACAAAGGAAAAAACCAAAGAAACTGTAGATATTCCTGTCAATCTCTACAAACCAGCTAGTCCTTTTGTCGGTAAATGCCTTTCCAATGAAGAGTTGGTCAGGGAAGGTGGTGAAGGTACTGTTCGTCACCTCACTTTTGACCTTTCTGGTGGTAATTTACATTATCTCGAAGGTCAAAGTATTGGCATTATTCCAGAGGGTACTGATGCTAATGGCAAACCTCACAAAATCCGCCTCTATTCCATCGCTTCTACTCGTCATGGCGATCGCTTAGACGACAAGACAGTTTCTCTGTGTGTCCGTCGATTGGAGTACAAACATCCAGAAACTGGTGAAATGGTTTATGGTGTTTGTTCGACTTATCTAACTGGTTTAGAAGTAGGTGCTGATGTAAAAATCACTGGTCCTGTAGGTAAGGAAATGCTATTACCTGAAGACCCCGAATCTACAATTATTATGATGGCAACGGGGACTGGAATTGCTCCTTTCCGAGCTTTCTTGTGGAGGATGTTTAAGGAAAAGGAACATAATCCTAATTATCAGTTTAAAGGTTTGGCTTGGTTGTTCTTTGGTGTGGCTTATACTCCAAATATTCTCTATAAGGAGGAGTTGGAGAAGTTACAAGCTGAATTCCCAGATAATTTCCGCTTGACTTATGCAATTAGTCGCGAACAAAAGAATGCTGAAGGCGGTAAAATGTACATCCAAAACCGGATTCAAGAAAATGCTGATGAATTGTGGGAGTTGGTGCAAAAGCCGAATACTCACACTTACATCTGCGGTTTGAAAGGTATGGAAGGTGGCATTGATGAGGGAATGTCGGCGGCTTCTAGTAAGTACGGTGTTGATTGGGCTGAGTATCAGAAGCAGTTGAAGAAGAATCATCTCTGGCACGTTGAAACTTATTAATGTCGATCGTTAATTTTTAGATCGATCGCGGGATTTCTTTTTAGGGTGGGCTTTGCCTGCCCTATAATTGTTTTAAGCGGTATTTTTTACTGTTGCCTTAGCACCCAAAAAGGGATGATTGATATGGAATTAACGGTTAAAGATTTTGAGAAAGTACAGGTGGCTTTAAGTGAAGCTCATTTGGACTACCAGTTAGAGCTAGTAGATGGAGAAATTCATGTTATGGGATTATCTGATGTTGTTTCTAGTTATGTAATCGCTCAATTGGCAAGGCTGTTGGGGAATTGGGTAGTGCCACGCCGATTGGGATTTGTCTTAGAATCGAGTGGTGGATTTATTCTGCCAAATACAAATTTGCGCGGCCCTGATGTGTCTTTTGTCAGTGCGGTGCGTTTGCCGCAACTACCTCGAAGTTTTGCTAATATTGTACCAGACTTGATTGTGGAAGTTAAATCTGCAACGGATCGGCTTAAGCCTACACGGGAGAAAATCCAAATGTTTTTAAGTTTGGGAGTGCAGGTAGGAATTTTGGTCGATCCCGATCGAAAGTTATTAGAAGTTTATCGACAAAATCAGGAATTATTAATATTAAATGAAAGAGATATATTGACAATTCCAGAGTTATTAGAAGGATGGGAGTTAGCGGTTTCTGAATTATGGCCTCCCGTATTCGATCGGGAATAAATGTTTTTTATTTCTAGTAGACCATTAGCCGCGATCGCGCATCGAATAGATTAAATTATAGCCCTCAACAAGCGTTGAGATTAATCAAATTTCTGTTTTTCCTAACTATTTATTTCAACAATGCAATCACCCAACCCTGACGAATTTATTAACATTAACCCAGAGGCACTAATAAACTTAGAAAATTGTAACGATGAATTAGTGTATGCTCCCGGTTTTATTCAGCCGCACGGAGTATTACTCATGTTACAAGAACCGGATCTGAAAATCTTGCAGGTTAGTAAAAATGTGGAACATTTTTTTGGTATTTCCGCAGAAAACTTACTAGATCGACCCTTGGAAATTTTATTCCCTTTCGATCAAGTGCAGAGAATTAGGCGCTACTTTACCCAAGAAAATATCGAGTTTTATAATTCATTTGAGATTGAAATAAGTTCAGATATTATCCGGGAAATTCAGGACTGTCATAACGAACGATCGTTCAGAGGAAAAATATATCGAACTACAGATGGTTTAATGCTAGAAATAGAACCTAAAACAGTCAGCGAAAATATATATTCACTACAGTTTTATGAACGAATACAATCATCAATTACAAATCTCCGTAAGGCTCAAAATTTAATGGATTTAGCTCAAATCTTGGCTCAAGAAGTAAAAAAAATAACTGGTTTTAATCGGGTGATGATTTATCGTTTTGAAGCTGACCAAAGTGGGCTGGTTATTGCTGAGGCAAAAGAGAGCCATTTAGAAACTTACCTGGGGTTACATTATCCAAAAACTGATATTCCCGCTGCATCTCGCAAGTTATTTTCTTGCCGATTTTTGCGATGTATTCCTAATGTTAACTATGTACCTTCTCCCTTAATTCCCACAAATTATCCTCCCACAAATAAACCCCTTGATTTAAGTGATTCTATGTTGCGGGGAGTTGTGTCATCCCACATTGAATATTTGCAGAATATGGGAGTTGCTGGATCGATGACAATTTCGTTAGTTAATGGCAAAAATCTTTGGGGTTTAATTGCCTGTCATCATTATACTCCTAAGTTAGCCGATTATGAAATTCGGAAAACTTGTGAATTTTTAGGTCAATTTGCTTCAATTGAAATGGTACATCAGCAACAGGAAGAATTGAACATTTATCGGGTGAAAGTGAAAGTGATTCAGGATGAATTACAAAAAACTTTGTTGCAGGAACCTAATTTTATTGAGCAGGTGTTAACTCAAAATACTTCTCTATTACTAAATTTGGTAAATAGTCAAGGATCGGCTATTATGCTTGACGATCATCTTACATTAGTAGGACAAACGCCGTCGGAGGAGCAGGTGCGATCGCTAGTTTCATGGTTGCGACAACATAGTGAAGAAAGGGTATTTGCTACCAATACGCTCTCCCGTTTGTATCCAGAAGCAAAGCATTTTAAAGATCGAGCTAGTGGAATGCTGGCAATTTCGATTCGCCTCAGTCATGTTAAACAAAAATCTTACCATATTCTCTGGTTTCGCCCCGAACAAATTCAGACGGTAAATTGGGCAGGAAACCCTATGAATACAGTTACAATTAACGAGATTGGGGAGATGAAATTATCTCCTCGTAAATCCTTTGCAATTTGGAAAGAAACTGTGAAGGAAATGTCTTTGCCTTGGGAGAGTGCGGAATTGGAAGCTGCTAATGAGATGCGAAATACTTTTATGTTGGCAGTGCTAGAATTTTCCCAGAAAACCCTCGAACAAGTTGCCGAGCGTGCGGCGATCGCTAATCTTGCTAAAAGTCAGTTTCTTGCGAAAATGAGCCATGAATTGCGAACTCCCCTGAATGCTATTTTAGGATTTACTCAATTAATGATTCGCGACGATCGAATGCCTTTTGAGTTTCACGAACATTTAGGGATTATTGGTCGCAGTGGCGAACATTTGCTGATGCTAATTAATGATGTTTTAGAAATGTCAAAAATTGAAGCTGGTAAATTGATGTTAAGCGAACATTGTTTTAATCTGTTTCAATTTATTTATTCTATTAATGAAATGGTGGCTCTCAAAGCTTCGGAAAAAGGATTAACAATTAAAATTGAACAGATTGGAACTGTCCCTAGCTATGTTTGTGGGGATGAAGCCAAATTGCGGCAAATTCTGATTAATCTGCTCAGTAATGCCATAAAATTTACCAGCACTGGCGGTATTACTTTGCGGATTAGCGTGAAAGAAAATATCAATTTGCGATCGCCAGAAAGTAGCATCGATCCTTTGTCTAATTACCCAACTAATTCATTTTCTGGGACTCCTCAGATTCTCCGTTTGGAAGTTGAAGATACTGGATGTGGTATTGCCTCAAGTGATTTAGAATCTATCTTTGAAGCATTTATGCAAACCGATCGCGGGCGCAATGCTCAGGGAACAGGTTTGGGGTTATCCATTAGTCGGCAGTTTGCTAGTCTTATGGGTGGTGATATTACAGTAAATAGTACATTAAATCAGGGATCGACTTTTATTTGTGAGGTTAATGTTACCATCCCAAATTCAATTGATACAATGGAAGAAGAAGTAATTCAACAAGTAATTAGTTTAGCACCCGAACAACCTACTTATCGAATTTTGGTGGCAGAAGATGTGCCAGAAAATCGACAATTGTTGTTAATGCTTTTGGAGTCTGTCGGGTTTGAAATGCGTGCTGTAGAAAATGGGGCTGAGGCGATCGCGCAATGGCAAGAATGGCATCCTCATCTAATTCTGATGGATATTGAAATGCCTGTAATTAACGGTTATGAAGCTATCCGAAAAATTCGGGCTAATCCTACAGGCAATGAAGTGGTAATTATTGCGATAACTGCTTTTGCTTTTAATGAGGATCGCATTGCTAGTCTGGAAGTGGGTTGTAATGATTATATTGCTAAACCATTTACGGAAAATGTGCTTTTTAATAAAATTGCTCATCATCTTGGAGTTCAGTATTGCTATGCAGAAAAACCTCACAAAGTACAAGATTTTATGACAAAACAGCCGCAAAATTTATCTTTACAAGAGTTGCAAATAATGCCCCTAGAATGGGTAGCTCAACTCCATGATGCGGCAATGGATTTGAATGAGGAAAAACTGCATAAATTGATTGCAATAATTCCAGAGCAGGAAAAATTACTGATTGATAAATTGATTTTTTTAGTGGATAATTTTCAGTTTGAAACCATCATTACTCTGATTGAAAATCAGTAGTAACAAAAGTGTGCCAAAATGGTAATGAGTTAAATAAGTTTCTACAGGTTAAAGTCGTGGGTATAAAAATTGGTTTGCTAGGATTGGGGACGGTAGGCGGTGGCACTGTGGAGATTTTACAGTCTCCTGAAGGTCGTCATCCGCTGTTGCAGGAATTGGAAATTTATCGGGTGGGAGTGCGCGATCGCACAAAAAATCGCTCTTTACAATTTGCCGAAAATGTGCTGACAACAGATTTAGAGGCAATAGTTACAGACCCAAATATTGATATTGTAGTAGAAGTAATGGGGGGATTAGAGCCGGCGCGATCGCTCATTCTTCAGGCGATCGCTAACAATAAGCACGTCGTCACCGCGAATAAAGCTGTAATTGCCCGCTACGGTGAAGAAATTTTTTCCGCCGCCAACGAAAAAGGCGTTTATGTAATGTTAGAAGCTGCCGTTGCCGGTGGCATTCCTGTCATACAAACCCTCAAACAATCATTAGGTGCAAACCGCATTCAAACTGTAACGGGAATCGTCAACGGCACAACTAATTATATCCTCACTCGGATGCAAACAGAAGGCGCAGACTTTGCCCAAGTGCTCGCCGATGCCCAACAATTAGGTTACGCAGAAGCCGATCCTAGTGCTGATGTTGATGGTTTAGATGCGGCTGACAAAATAGCAATTTTAGCTTCCTTAGCCTTTGGTGGGCGCATCAATTTAGCCGACATTTATTGCGAAGGAATTAGACAAGTTAGTGCCGCTGATATTGCCTATGCTGATAAGTTAGGATTTGTAATTAAATTATTAGCGATCGCCCATCGGCACACCACAAAAACCACTGATAGCGATCTACTTTCGATCAGAGTTCATCCTACCTTTGTCCCCAAAATACATCCGTTAGCTACCATAAATGGTGTTTACAACGCTATTTTAATTGAAGGAGAACCCCTCGGACAAGTAATGTTTTATGGACGCGGTGCCGGTGCCGGCCCCACAGCCAGCGCCGTAGTTTCAGACATTATGAATATCGCCGCAATTCTCAAAACTGAAACAGTACCAATTCCTCATCCTTTACTGAGTTGCAGTCACCAACACTACTGCAAAATCGCCCCAATACAAGAACTTATTACTCGTTTTTACGCCAGATTTTTAACTAAGGATCGGCCGGGGGTAATTGGTAAACTCGGTACTTGTTTTGGCAATCATCATGTTAGTTTGGAATCGGTGGTACAAACGGGAATACATGGTGAATTAGCGGAAATAGTTGTTGTAACTCACGATGTAGCAGAAGGCAATTTTCAGTTGGCAATTGATGAAATTAGTAAGATGGAAAGTATTGATAGGATTGCTAGTAAGTTGCGAGTTCTTTAGCTTACAATGCTAATTTAAGATGAACCACAAAGGCACAAAGAGCACGAAGAAATGTTTGGAGGTGCGATCGCGTTTTTTGGTAAGAATGCGATCGCACTTTCGCCCATTGGTCTACTTTATCTCTACACCATCTAAAATTCCCACCATCACCTTAATTAAATCTGCTAAATCATCAGGCACTTTAAACAAATTAATATCTTGAAAAATCCTCTGCTGATTCCGATCTAACTTGCCAAATCGCCAAACATCTCCCATTGTCACCGCCCCGTAAAAAATATTGCCATCTTCAACATGGGACATCGCAATTAATTCTACAGCCAGTTGAGTAAACCCTTTCGTCATATCATCATTTTTGGCTTCAATAATTAACAATTCTTGATTTGACTGCACAAGATAATCCAAATTACCCTTTAACCAACTATTAACATTAAGATTATACTCAAATCGCAATCGACACTGGCAATACCGAACGATGTCCAACAAAATCGGCGATACTAAAGATTCTCTTCTAGCTACTTCACTACTGAGACTAAGAAAAGGCAAAGTTGCTCTAATTCTTTGTTTGAGAGATTCTATTTCTCCTAGTTCCCTAGCCGTATGCGGCAGAGATAACTCAACTTTAACCAGCGAGTAATCAAATTCTGCTAAAATTTCGTCGGTTTCGTAAGGTAATTCAAAGTATGAACGAAAGCTATACTCTCGACCTTCTTGTAAAATTTTTCGCTTGATCATAATATTTAAACTCGCAATATCTATCCAGTAAAGAATATAAAAATTATTGAAGAATTAGACAGTTAACTGTTAGCTGTTAACAGTTAACTGTTCACAAACAACTAATATTGCCCAAAATAAACCCGTGCCGTTTTAATTCCTGAATCTCTTAGATATTTTTCCCAACGTTCCGCCGTTGGTTGATCGGGAAATGGCCCTACTTTAACGTGAGGATCGTCCCCTATTTCTCTGGCAACTACAGTATCTCCTGGTATCCCTAAACGCAAAATTTCTTGTTTAATTTGGGTTAACTCTCCAAGATTTCCTGAGATCACTACAAAATAGTAATTAGCATTATTTTGAGTTAAGTTTTGCGCCGGTGGGATATAACTTTGAGCGGGTGGAACATAAACTTGAGCCGGAGGTATATACAGTCCTTGAGATGGTGGTGAAAATCTTTGATTCTGATTGAGGAAAGGATTAATATTTTCCTGGCTGCTGCGAACTATAGTTGCGGCAATTCCTTGTGTTGCTAATTTTTCTACGCGCTTTTCTGCGTTAAATCGATCGCCAAAACTTCCCGCCTGAATTACTCTCACTCCTCCATATTCCCGGACAAAAGCTCTTGATTCTACTCGCCGAACTTGTGTTAAGCTTGTACTAGCTGGATCGACGACAACTTGATATAATCCACTGCCGGTTCCGGGGTTATTTGGTGGTAAATAATTGGGCGCACTTGGGGGAATAAAATTAGGCTGTTGAGCAGGTGGGGCGATAGGAGGAATTGGGTAATAATTGGGCTGTTGAAATGGTATTAAGTTACTAAATTCTTGACCGTCTTTAAAGTTGGTAACTTGGGCTTGAATGCCGATCGATTGTAGTTGCAATACTCGCTGCTGTGCGGAAATTTCATCAAAAAAGCTGCCGGCGAGAATTACTCGGCGCTCTTTGTATAAAAATACGGTGGCGGTTGGTTCCACTTGCTGGACGAATTGCAGTAATAAAGGGCTATCGCCGTTGACATAAACTGCGTAGCGACTAATTGGAATTGTGCTATTTGGGAAAGGTGAGGGATTATATTGTTGAAATGGTGGAAGATTTTGACTAATTTTTGCTGGCTCTGGGGCGGGTCCGGGGGCCCCGCCCCTACTGTTGCTTTCTTGGGGTGCGATCGCATAACTTGGGTTAGGCGCGATCGCCAAATTTGCTCCTAAAACCAATAAGGTGCAAATGTAACACTTCTGTAGTACAATAAATTTTAAAGGCATATCGGCTTTCTCCGTGAGTGGTGCGATCGTCGGTGAGACATTTAGACTTACTCAAGCAACTCCTGTCGTATAGTCTATAGTAGGGATTGGGCTGCTGTTCTTAAATCCCTATTAGAGCCTTGACATAGAAATGGAAATTAATAGAGATCAAAACAAAACCATGAACAAAATTGTAGTAGGCCTCTCAGGTGGCGTGGATAGTTCAACAGCAGCCGCAATTTTGCACCATCAGGGATATGAGGTGGTGGGATTGACTCTTTGGCTGATGAAGGGTAAGGGTCAATGTTGCTCTGAGGGCATGGTTGATGCGGCTCAAATTTGCGAACAATTGAATATTCCTCACCAAATAATCGACAGCCGAGATTTGTTTCAGGCAAGTATTATAGATTATTTGGTGGATGGTTACAGCGCCGGGATTACGCCTTTGCCTTGTTCTCAGTGTAATCGAACGGTGAAGTTTGGCCCGATGTTGCGCTATGCTCGCGAACAGTTGGGAATTGAGAAGATTGCGACGGGGCATTACGCTCAGATTGCTTATGATGCGGAACTTAATCGCTATCAGTTGCGGCGGGCTGTGGATGCTACGAAGGATCAGTCTTATTTTTTGTATGATTTGACACAGGAAATGCTGGCGGGTTCGGTGTTTCCCCTGGGTGATATTACGAAGGTGGAAACTCGGAAAATTGCGGCGGAGTTTGGCTTGAAGACTGCGGAAAAGCCGGAAAGTCAGGATTTATGCTTGGTGGAAAGTAATGGCTCGATGCGGGCTTTTTTGGATAAGTATATTACGCCGTTGAAGGGGGAAATTGTGGATAAAGATGGGCGAGTTTTGGGCGAGCATGATGGGGTACAACATTATACTATTGGTCAGCGGAAGGGTTTGGGGATTGCGTGGACGGAGCCTCTTTATGTGATTGGTTTGGATGCGGTTCGCAATCGGGTGATTGTGGGCGATCGCGCCTCTGCTGCACAGAATGAGTGTTTTGTCAAGCGGGTAAATTGGGTATCGATCGCGCCTCCTGGGGCTCCAATTCGGGCCCAGGTACAAATTCGCTATCGATCGCATCCAGTACCAGTAAGTGTAATTCCTTTGTCACTTTCTGAGGATCGATCTGATGCTCAAAATGTATCCCGTGTCAAGTTAATTTTTGATGAACCCCAGTTTGGGATTACTCCGGGACAGGGAGCCGTTTGGTATGATGGGGAAATTTTACTAGGCGGCGGGATCATCGAAAGTTCTATTTAAGGAAGAAGGAAGAAGGAAGAAGGAAGAGGGAAGAGGGAAGAGGGAAGAGGGAAAATTTTTTGTCAACAAGCAATAACCAATTACCCATTACCAATAACCAATAACCAATTACCCATTACCAATAACCAATAACCAATAACCAATAACCAATAACCAATAACCAATAACCAATTATGCCAGAAATAATTCCTGAAATTAGTGTCGAAGAAGTAGGCCGCCGCCTCCAAGAAGATTCGCTCGATCGATTGCAACTGATAGACGTGCGAGAATATCAAGAAATCGCGATCGCCTCCCTACCACACTTTAAAATATTTCCCTTAAGCGAATTTAGCGAATGGTCAGGCAAAATTTCTGACCGCCTTGACCCCCACAAAGAAACCTTAGTTTTGTGCCATCATGGAATGCGATCGGCTCAAATGTGCCAATGGTTAATTGATCGAGGCTTCACCAACGTCAAAAATATTGTTGGCGGTATCGATTACTACTCAATTAAAGTCGATCGCTCCATTCCCCGCTATTAACCAAACTCTGTTATGATTAAATTAGTTTGGATATCTTAATTCTGCTAAAATACCTGTGAGTTTCAATCTTACCGATCGCCAACAACGCATTCTTTGGGCAACGGTTCGCCACTATATAACCACAGCAGAACCCGTTGGCTCAAAAGCTTTGGTAGACGAATATAACCTCAGTGTTAGCCCCGCTACCATCCGTAATGCGATGGGCGTTTTAGAAAAAGCTGGTCTACTTTATCAACCTCATACCTCCGCAGGGCGGGTTCCTTCTGACTCAGGATACCGAATTTACGTTGACCAATTGATTACTCCTTCAGAGAAATTAGCTGGCAAAGTAGAACAGGTATTAGATCAACTTAATTGGTCAGATGGTCGGATGGAAGCACTGTTACGGGGTGCTGCCCAAATTTTAGCAACAGTTAGCGGCTATATTGCTTTAATTACTCTTCCCCAAGCTCATACAGGTAGTTTAAGGCATATTCAATTGGTGCAAATTGACCCGAAACAAATTATGCTGATTGTGGTGACTGATGGTTATGAAACACAGTCGGTTTTAATGCAGTTACCTGAAGCCAAAAATAGGGAAAATGGGGAAATAATTGGTTCAGAAGATGTGGAATTAGTCGATCGCGAATTGCAAATTTTATCTAATTTTCTGAATAGTCAATTGCGAGGGCGATCGCTTTCTGAATTATCGCTGCTTGATTCTGGAGAATTAGGTCGAGAATTTGAACGCTATGTCGAATTATTGAAAACTGTACTCTCAGATTTAAGCCGTCAAGCCCAAACTCCAGCTTACACTCGCATTTTAATTAGTGGATTAGCAGAAGCCTTACGATTGCCAGAATTTTCCCAACTCCAACAATTTCAAACTATTATTCATCTATTGGAACAAGAACAAGAGCAACTCTGGCCGCTGATTTTTGCGTCAGGTGGCTCAGAAACGTCCGGTAAGCGGGTGAAAGTAAGAATTGGGTCAGAAAATCCTTTGGAACTGATTCGCAGTTGTACGCTGATTTCTTCGACTTATACGCGAGGCACGGTTCCCGTAGGCAGTGTGGGTGTTTTGGGGCCAACGCGAATGGTTTATGAGAATGCGATCGCAGTAGTAGAAGCGACTGCGGATTATCTTTCAGAAGCGATCGGCGGGAGTTAAATATGAAGGAAGAAGGAAGAAGGAAGAGGGAAGAAGGAAGAAGGAAGAGGGAAGAGGGAACAGTTAACAGTTAACAGTTAACAAATAACAAATAACAAATAACAAATAACAAATAACAGTTAACAATTACCAATTACCGATCGCTAAAATCCCGGCTGTCACCACTAAGAAAAAAATTCCTCCTATACCCGCTAAAGGTTGCCCTTTTATCCCTGTAATCCACTCAGGAACGCGACCAGTATATGCGATTATCTTCGCTGAGTCAAGAGTGGCTATTACTAAAATCCAGCCAGTATGAAGTCCAATTGCTAAACCTAAATTTCCCCGATCGCAAATACGGGCTAAGGTCAAAACCATTCCCATCAGCCACAATCCCGGTAATTGGGTAAAAGTTTCGCGAAATTCCCAGAGTAAATGAGCTCCCGCAAAAATTAAACTGGCGATCGCGGCTGCTATTAATACAGCATAATCTTCCATCAGTAAATTTTGCAATAAGCCCCGAAAAATCAACTCTTCTGTCCCACTAATCCACAATCCTAAAAATAAGGTTAATATTAAGTTAGGCTGGAAAATTGATAATAATGGATGAATTTGGGAATCTTCTCTCTTTTGCCAATTTATCCAATTTAAAAGTAGTTGAATTCCAAATAAACTAATTATACTGAATACTCCTAAACTCAAACCAATAATTAAAGAAACCCAACTCTGAGACTCAAATACTAATCCTAAATTAGCCCAAGAACCACCGTCAAGCCAAATTTCTCCACCAATAATTATGGGGGCAATTAAATAGAGGGAAGCCAATAAAGGTAATTTTTTATTACCTAAAGGTTGCGGTGGATGCCAATTTAGCGCGATCGCACTAGGAATCGCGATCGGCAACCATAAACTAATCCAAACTAGAAAAAAAGCTATTACTTTGAGGATCGCCGGTATTGACAACCAAAACAGCCGAAAACTATTGATTTTGTCCGCAATTTCCATAATTTATTCCTCACAAATTCCTCTCAAAAAAGGGACGAGGATTTTGTCAAAATTATATAGCGCGTCTGAATGATTTGTGTAATTAATGCCAAATTTAAAATAAATTTCGATTTTGATTTTCAATTTTAATTGAAAATTTATTCCTGGTGCGTGGTTAAAGAATAAAAAGTTGTGTTATAGTTACAAATGAGCCGGACTTACGCGATTGTAACGCCCAAACCTTGTCAGGGTCGGAAGACAGCAGCAATACGGGATGCTTGCAATAGGCGTAAACTCCGGTTCACCTTGTTTAAGATAGGTGTACTTGCTATGCCGGGTTTTGGAGATATTTTACAAAAAGCAGTCTATCTGGGCGTGGGTTTAGCTTCCTACGCTGGCGAGAAAGCAAGTAGCACATTGGCTGAGTTGCGGACTGAAGCCCAAAAATTAGCAGATGAATTGGTAAAACGCGGCGAAATGACGACGGAAGAAGCCCGTCGTTTCGTTGATGATATGGTAAAGCAAGCTCAACAAAAACCAGGGCAGTCGCCCTTGGAGCAGGAAAAACCTGCTGAGCCTCGCCGCATTGAAATTGTTTCGGAAGATGAAGAGCCACCTGCGAAAAGCGATGGGGGTGGTGTGGATCAGCTTCGTCAACAGGTGCAGAATTTACAAGATGAACTTCGCAACTTGAAGCGGGATTAATTTTTCTAAAGTTGGATGATGGGGGTGGAAGGCGATCGTGCTTCTACCCCCGTTAGTTTGGATAATTTTGGATAAATTTGGGGTTATACCAATTTAATGTGAAGTTGCATAGATCCCGATCCCCCTAAATCCCCCTTAAAAAGGGGGAATTTGAATGCTTGCTCCCCCTTTTTAAGGGGGCTGGGGGGATCGCATTCTATGCAGCCTCATAAAAAATTGGTATTACGTTAGTAGTAGTTGCGATCGACAAAAAGTAATACAATTGATGTTAGTGTGCAGACTATTACACTTTCACTTTCTTAATCATATTTAAAGTAAGCTGACAAATCAATGGAAGAGTGGCAAAAAAGTTTTTTTGTGGTAATCGAAACAGTTGTTTCTGAAGTAGAGCAGTTTTTTGTTGAGGTAGGTGAAGAGTTGACAGAAGTAGTCGAATCTCTGACCAAGTTTTCCGAAGGGTTAGCCGAGGAAATACAACTTGCTTTGATCGATGAATTTGACAACTATTTTAATGATGTCATTGAACCGATTATCGACATTTTTATAGAAGCCGAACCAGAAGTTGAAGAGGTAGATTTATCATTTGTGAGTTACGTCGAACCCTCAGCAACTCAGCAGCCAGCTTGTCAGGGTTGTCGTAATTATCACGGCCATGTTTATGGAGGGAATTTATTAGTTTGTGGAATGCACCCTTTAGGTGTGGAATCTAATAGTTGTCCTGACTGGGAATCTGATTCAGGAGATGATGTTAATTTGCCTTGAATTATGAATCAATTTAATGGAGACGATCGCGAATACTCAAAATATTCACCCTAATGCTCTACTATCTCGGTGCGATCGAGCTAAAATTATTCAATACACTCAAATTTTAGGGAATTGTGCATCTGACTACATCAACCATGAATCTACCCCTGACGAATCCCCCACCACTGGGATTTCCCCGGATACCAACCTATTTGCAACTGCGGCCCTATCAACACCAAGCGATCGCAAATTGGTTTGCCAATAATGGAAGGGGTACGCTTAAAATGGCAACCGGAAGTGGTAAAACAATTACAGCACTAGCGATCGTCTCCGAATTATATCAAAAAATTGGCTTACAAGCTTTAATCGTCATCTGTCCCTATTGTCATTTAGTCGCACAATGGGCGCGAGAATGCGAAAAATTTGGACTACAACCCATCCTCACATTTGAAAACGCCCGCAGTTGGCAAAGTCAACTAGCCGCTGGCTTATATAACGTTCGTTCTGGCTCTCAACCATTTCTAGTAGCAATAACTACCAATGCTACCTTAATGGCCGAAACATTGCAATCACAACTGCGTTATTTTCCCGAAAAAACCCTGATTATTGGAGACGAAGCTCATAATCTTGGTTCCCCCCGTTTAGAACAAAGTTTACCCAGAAATATTGGACTCCGCCTCGCTCTTTCTGCCACCCCAGAAAGACACTTCGACGAACAAGGAAGCGACTCAATTTTAGATTATTTTGGACCAGTTTTACAGCCAGAATTGACATTAGGCGATGCCATTAAACAAGGTGCATTAGTTCGCTATTCTTATTACCCTATTTTAGTAGAATTAACCGAATCAGAAGCTCAAACTTATAAAAAATTAACCTCCAAAATCGGTTGGGCGCTACTAACTAGCGGCGAAAACATTGACGACGTAGACTTAAAACCATTACTCATGCAGCGAGCCAGATTAATTGGCACTGCTGCCAATAAATTAACAGCTTTACGGGAATTAATGGCAACACGAAAACATACTCAGCATACATTATTTTATTGCGGTGATGGTTCGATCGAAAAAAGCTCCACTCAAAGTAACGAACGTCAATTATCAGAAGTTACCAGAGTCTTAGGCTCAGAACTAGGTTATCGAATTAATACCTATACCGCCAACACACCTTTAGCCGAAAGAGAGCGATTACGTCACCAATTTGAAACCGGAGAATTGCAAGGTTTAGTCGCAATTCGCTGTTTAGATGAAGGCGTTGATATTCCCGCCATTCGCAATGCTGTAATTTTAGCAAGTAGTAGCAATCCTCGTCAATTTATTCAGCGTCGAGGACGAATTTTGCGACCCCATCCCGGCAAAGATCGAGCTACTTTATTTGATATGATAGTATTACCACCCGATTTGGGGAGAGAAACCTTAGAAGTAGAACGAAATCTATTACGAAAGGAGTTAAAAAGATTTTTAGAATTTGCCGATTTAGCCGATAATTCGGGACAAGCTAGAAATAAATTGCTCCAAATCCAAACTAGATACGGTTTATTAGATATTTAACATCAATTTTCTTTACCACAAAACATGACTATGGGATTTAGATACGAAGATAGTTTTGTCAGCGCTATATCAACCCCTGTTTTAGCTGAAAAGCGTTCATCTTACAAGCTAAATGTCGATCTTAGCGACGTGCAAGAACCAATTATTAGCGCCCCCGAAGAAGTGCGCCAAATTATTGAGCGAGTATTGCAAACAGAAAAAGATAAACTTTACATGAAACCGCCCCGCAACATTAATGACGACATCTTGAAAATTATTAAGGAAGTAATTCAATGAAACTGATATCTATTCAACTCTGTAACTTTCGCCAATTTTACGGTAAAACTCCAGAGATTATTTTTGCCTCTGGAGAGCGCAATACTACCATGATTCATGGGAATAATGGAGCCGGAAAAACTACGCTAATGAATGCGTTTACCTGGGTACTTTATGAAAAATTTAGTGCCGCTTTTGCCGCTCCAGAGCAATTAGTTAATAAACGGGCAATTACTGAAGCAGAAGCTAATAAAGCTGTGCAATGTTGGGTAGAAATTGTCTTTGAACATAGCAATAAACGGTATCAAGCAAAACGTTTAGGTAGGGCGTATAAAAACGATCCAAATATTGAACGTGGCAAAACTCAATTGTTGATGCAAGTAGCCGGAGATGATGGGCGCTGGATGCTACCACCGGAACATCCCGATGATATTATTGGACGTATTTTACCAGATAGTTTGCATCAATATTTTTTCTTTGATGGGGAAAGAATTGAGCAAATTGTCCGTACAAATAAGAAAGCAGAAATTGCTGAAGCGACTAAAGAATTATTAGGTATAGAGGTTTTAAATCGTTCGATTCGGCACTTGGGAGAAGCGAAAAAATCTCTGGAAACTGATTTAAGAATTATCGGCGATACCCAAACTAAGAAATTTTTAAAAGATAAGAAAAAATCAGAAAAAGAGATGGAGCAGCTTTTAACTCGTCAGGTTGAAATTGCAGAGGAATTAGAGCATCAAGGAGAGCTAAAAAAAGCCATTAGTAGTCGTTTATTGGAACTTAGTGGGGCTGGAGAATTGCAGCAATTGCGGGCAGAGCTTGAAATTAGCACTAGCTCTATTAAAGAACAGTTGAAACAGGCTAGAGAAGCATTAAAAAGAGCAATTACAACGCGAGGATATACGATTTTTATTGCAGATGTAGCGGTGGAATTTAGGCAAATTGTTGATGGTTTACGAGATAAAGGAGAATTGCCAACGGGAATTAAGAAACAGTTTGTAGAAGAGTTATTGGCAATCCAAAAATGTATCTGTGGTGCAGAATTAATTGATGGAACTCATGCTCATGCTAATGTCAGTAGTTGGATGGATAAAGCGGGAATTGCTGATGTTGAGGAAACCGCAATTCGCACCAGTATTCAAGTGGAAGAAATTATGAAACAAGTGCCTGATTTCTGGGAAGAAATCGATCGACAGCAACTTAATATTAAAAATGGTCGTGAAGAACTTTCACGAATTGAAACCCAGTTAGATGATATTAATAAAAAGCTGCGTAATTATCCAGATGAAGATATTAGTAAGTTGCAAAAGCGCCTTGATGAAATTGAATCTAAGGTGAGCGATTTAAACCGAGAGACTGGTTCAAATCAGCAGCAAATTGATAATTTTAATCGCGAAATTGAAGGATTGAGTAAGCAAGTTGATAAGCAGCAAATGAATGAAATTAAGCAAGTTTTAGCCCAGCGGCGAATTGCGGCGACTCAAGATGCAGTAGATAGGTTAATTGAGGTAAGATTGCGTTTAGAACAACAGTTTCGGTTACAATTAGAGAAACGAGTGCAGGATTTGTTTAGTCAAATTTCTTTTACTCCTTATATTCCTAAGCTGAATGAGAAATATGAGATAAATTTAGTAGAAAATACTAGCGGTGAGGAAGTTAGTGTAGCGGCTTCTACTGGAGAAAATCAAATTTTAAGTTTGTCGTTTATTAGTGGGATAATTGAAGGGGTAAGAGAGTGGAGTTATAAGAATGCTTTGATGGGGCCAGATAGTAGCACTTTTCCTATAGTTATGGATTCTCCTTTTGGCAGTTTAGATCAAATTTATCGGCGACAAGTTGCAAAAATATTACCAAAATTAGCGAATCAATTGGTAGTTTTGGTAACAAAGACTCAATGGCGGGAGGAGGTTGCAGAAGAAATGAACGATCGCACTGGTAAGGAGTATGTTTTAGTTTATAATTCTCCTAAGTCTGAATGTGAAGAGGATTTTATGGATTTTGGTGGGGTGCGTTATCCATTAGTTAAGCAAAGTCCGAATGAGTTTGAATACACTGAAATTATGGAGGTGGAGTATGATTTCTAGTTCAATTACTAGACAGATTGTGGAGACAGATATGTGGGTAAAAGCTACTTGGGAAGAGTTTATAAATGTCGCGGAAGTTCCAATTTATCAAAAGGGAAGGTTCTATTATTATCAAGAATATATGAGGGTTGAAATGTCACCATTAGGACCAAGACACGGACATCAAAATTCGATTGTTTCCTATGTAGTAATTCTTTTTGCTGCGATTAAAAATATTCCCATTATCCAATTTACTAATACCAGTTTTAGAAAGGATGGTTTAGAGGAATTTCAACCAGATTTAGCTTATTATATTGGTTCTAATTTGAAAGTTCCCCCTGACAATACTAATTCACCGGTGAATTTAGATGAATACGATCCGCCTACTTTGATAGTAGAAATTGGTGCATCTTCTGTGGCTGATGATTTGGGTTGGAAACGGTTGCTTTACGAAGAGGCTGGAGTGCGGGAATATTGGGTTAATAATGCTAATATCCGAGATATCATAGCTTTTTCTATTATTGCTGGAAGTAGCGGGAGAATCCAAGAGTCACAAGTTTTGCCGGGATTGGAATTAGCGGTAGTTAAGGAAGCGCTGAAACGTAGTGAGACGCAGGATGATGGGGAAATTAATCGCTGGTTAATTAAAATTTTTACTCAATCTTGAAGGAGGTTTTTAGGTGAGAAAAGAGTATTATAAATTAGTGCGCGATCGCATTCCTGAAATTATTACTAAAAATGGCTTAAACTATGAAATTGTGACACTGAATGAAACCGAATATCGTCAAGCTTTACGACAAAAATTAATTGAGGAAGCAGGAGAAACTGCTGAAGCAAATGAGCAAAATTTAGTTACAGAATTAGCTGATTTATATGAGGTGATAGATGCAGTAATGATGAGTTATGGTATTACTCGCGAGTTGGTGATTTTAGAACAGGTGAAACGGCGAGAAGATCGAGGTGGTTTTGAGGAAAGAATTATGTTATTATGGACTGAGTAGCGTGGGTAATATGCTCAATTTGAGCTAACTCAAAGTACCTACTGTTTAATTTAATGCAAATTAAGGAGATAATAAAATGACGCAATTAATTATAAAGCCAACTGACTTAGAGAGAGCAAAAAATCTTGTCAAAGATGCAATTAAGACCAAAATTACTCTTTTAGAACATCTCAGACAACGTTATCTGCAAAAATTGGATACATTTGAGAAAAAATATAATGTTACGTCAGATAAATTTATTAAAGAATGGGCTGCTGAGGATTTGGATGGTAAAGATATGGAATATATGGAGTGGGCTGGTGAATATCATTGTTTTTTAGACTTAGAGGAAGATTTGAGAACTTTAAAAAGTATAAATTATGTCATTGAATAAGTACATTAACGAATTGGATAGAAAGGTTAATTAGAAATATATACTTTTTCCATTCAAATTAAATCAATCATTTTAATATTATGGGTATTAATCGCATTAATGTGGCTAAGGACAAAGCGGATTTAGTTAAAGCCTTAACAGTCATAGATGGAAAAACGGGTCCTTTTCAAACTTATGCAGATGCGATCGCATTCGCCGCTGCGGTGGGAGTGAATCGCCAAAAGCGCGTACCGATTAAAGAAGTTTCTAAAAAAGAACCGGGACCAATTAGCTTAGAAATTTTTGTTTCCAGAGGTTATGATAGTATGATTAAATTAATTGCGATCGCAGAAACTAAAGACACTAACACCCTTTCTTTAATTGATGAAGCTTCAGAAGATTTACGCATTACTATTTTTGAGGAATATGCCAATGGAGGTTTGGAAATATTAAGAGAGGAATTGCGGGGGGCTGGTGATTATTTAGATCAACTTTTATTAATGCTACTTAATGAGAGATTTAAAGAAGAATCATCGCCCCAAAGTTTTGATTTAAGGCGATTTTTATAGCCAAAAGAAACGATCTAATCTCAGAAATTCTAAAACAAAACAATGCGATCGCGCCCCTGTTCTTTTGCACGATAAAGAGCCTGATCCGCCGCCAAAACCAACTTCACAAAAACATCACTATCCGCCACCGCACTCGCCACACCCATACTCAAAGTTACGCATTTTCCCACTCCAGATTTAACATGAGGTAACTTCAAAGATTCCATTTCGCCGCGAATTGCCTTAGCCACGCGCAAAGCAGTAGCAGCATCGCGATTAGGCAAAATCACCGCAAATTCTTCACCACCATAACGCGCTGCTAAAAATAAACTTTCACCCTCCAAAACATTCTCTATTTCCCGCTTACAAACGCGCCGCAAACATCGCTCAACAGATCGATTTAAAGCCGCTGCTACCTTTTTCAAACAAACATCTCCAGCTTGATGACCGTAGGTATCATTGTACAACTTAAAATAATCAACATCACACAAAATTAATGAAATTGGTGTTTGATTGCGAAGCGATTTACTCCACTCACACTCCAGATATTCATCAAAACAACGACGATTAAAAATCATCGTTAAACCATCTAAACTAGCAATTCGTTTAAGCTCTTGATTGGCATCTTGTAACTTCTGATAAAGTTCTGCTTGTTGAATTGCGATCGCTAACTGCGCCGCCAATTGTTTCAACAAATCTACCTCCTGTAATTGCCAATTTCGCGTATTTTGGCAATGATGCGCCACCAACAAACCCCAAACCTGAGAGCTTGGCAATTGCCCACTTTCCGTCGATATAGATAACGGAGAATTAGTCATCGGAAATTGACTATTAGTAATCGGAACAACTAAACTCGCTCTCACCTGAAACTGACTCAAAAAATCAAGATAAGCCGTCGGTAAATTCGCCTGATAAATATCTTCAATTGCTTGAACTTCATCACTAACAAACATCGACAAACCCATACTATTATCAAACACCCTGACATCCCGCATAGATTGACCATCGGCAGATATAGATTCTACTGTCACCACCTTTGTACCATCAGATTCATAACGGTAAATCACCACTCGATCCGTCTGCAAAAATTCTCTTACTTCAGCAACCGCCGTACTCAAAATACCTTGAAGATTCAAAGAAGATCGAATCCTAGTCGCAATTTTCCCCATTAATCTTTCCCGTTCCGCCTGTTGTATTCTTTCCGCTTCTAAACGCTTGCGTTCCGTAATATCTTCAACTGTTCCTTCATAATAAAGCAGCGTACCAGAGCGATCGCGTACAGCACGAGCATTCTCAGAAATCCAAATTATACTACCATCAGAACGATAAACTTGTGATTCAAATTCCAACACCGCATGATTTTCTTGTAACCGTCGAATAAACTCCGCACGACGATTTGGTTCAACATATAACTGCTCTTCAATATTAGTTAAACAAGCCATAAGTTCCTGGGGAGTTGCATAGCCATAAAGCCGCGCCAAAGCCGGATTAGCATTCAAATAATGACCATCAGCAGTAGTCTGAAAAATTCCTTCAATGGCATTTTCAAACAAACTACGATATTTTACCTCAGCTTCTACCTGAGCTTCTTGAGCTTCTACACGATAAGAAATATCGCGGTAAGCACTTAAAAATAACTTGCGGTTTTTATAGGGCATTAAAGATGTTGATACTAACAGAATTTTCTGCTTACCTTCCTTAGTAACTATCGTCGTTTCTGCATCTCGAAAACCCCCTTTCATCCCAATTTCATCAATGCCACTCAAAGCTGTAGCGTAGGCTTGAGGATCGGGATATAATAAGCGCAAAAAGTCCCTAGCATTTTCCGCCTCTTCTTTGCTATAACCCGTCATTTCCTGCATTTTGGAATTGTAGATAATAAACTTACCATCTCGATCGCTAAGAGTAATTCCTTCCCCAACTGTTTCAATTACAGTAGCTAACCGTTGAGCGCTTTCGATAAGTTCTTCTTGGGCTTGTTTATGCTTAGTAACATCTTCATAAGTCACGAGAATACCGACCACATCACCCTCCGTATTGTGTAGGGGAATTTTATTAGTATCTAGCCAAGCTAATTGACCATTAGCTTTGAGTTGCCTTTGGATAATATGATATTGAGGAGTATCTGTTTCCATGACATGAGCATCGCTTTCACGAAATGATTTAGCTTGTTCTTCTGTGCAGGGCAAATCCCAATCTGTGAGTCCAATAATATCTTCACAAAATCTCAATCCGGCATCACTAGCGGCGTTGCGGTTGCAGCCTAAATAAACGGAATGTCGATCTTTCCAACAGATTGCTTGAGGAATATTATCCATGACTAATTGGAGCATTTTTTGGGACTGTAGCAGTGCTAATTCTGCCTTTTTGCGATCGCTAATATCAATGCCCAATTCTAAAATCAACTCAGAACCATCGCTGTCGGTAAAGGGAAAATTGTAAATTTGATAAGTCCTACCATTACACAGAGTCCACTCCCAAGATATGACTTGATTACTATCAAAAACCTCTGGATTCGGACAGTTAGGACAAGGTTTATATTGCCCTTGCAGCGCCTCATAGCAACGTTTCGAGCCAGGAATACCAAAGTGTTCGCGAAAGTAGCGGTTAGCGAAGCGGATATTGCGATCGCGCCCCTGCAAACAAACATAAGCTGGTAAATGCTCTAACAAGAAAAAAAGTTGTTCTCTTTCCGCTTTGAGCGCGGCTTCTGCTTGTTTGCGAGAGCTAATGTCTTCAATAATTACAATGTCATATTTAGGACGCATTAGGGCATCTCGCACGATCGAAACAGTCAAATTTACCCAAACAATAGAATTATCTTTTTTGAGATAACGCTTTTCCAGAGAATAACTTTTAATTTGATTGGCTAAACAAGCGGCTCTGTAATGTTCAGTTTTCAGTAAATCCTCTGGGTGAGTAATTTGCTGAAATGTCATTTCTAGTAGTTCAGATTCGCTATAACCAACTATATCACAAAAGCGCTGGTTGACTCGGATATACCTACCTTGGGGATTGACATTAGTAATGCCAATTGCCGCTTGCTCAAAGATGGCGCGGAATTGTTCTGAGATTTCCCGATCTATTTCTATGGCTGGCTGGCTGCGCGTCATTTTTGTTCGGAGTTGCAAGTGATTATAAATTAGTTGGGTAGTAGATTCTTCAACTAATTCGTTGAACAGCACCTGGTATTTTTTCAATTTTCCCTCAAGTTGTTTTTACTCGGTTATTTCTAAATTGTCAGAGATAAATATGTTAGGGTTTGATAACATCTGTGCGCCGAATTTTTATAAATGTATCTCTAAAGTTTAAACTTTTTAGTTCAAAATTGTCTAAGTTAAAACTTAAAAGTATCTAAAAATGTCAAAATTAAAAGTTATAAAAAAATCTGTATCCATCAATACTAAATAGTGTAACTTCAAAAAAATTGATAAATTTAAAATAAGATTTACAATCGCTATCTTAACGGTAAGAAATCGCGATCGCCAATAACGTTTAGCAAATTTGAAGTACCACGCGATCGCGACCTTCCTGTTTAGCTCGATAAAGAGCTTGATCGGCTTTCTTCACTAGCGTTTCCAGAGAAACAGGAGAAACCCTGGTAGATTCCTGCGCCACAAAAGTAGCCACCCCCAGAGAAACAGAAACAAACTGGCTAACTTGAGAACTTGCATGAGGTATTTGCATTTCTGTGATGCGAAAGCGGATGGCTTCTGCCACCTCAAGCACCCGTTGCGAGTCAGTGCGAGGTAAAATTACGGCAAATTCTTCTCCCCCGTAACGAGCGGCAAAATCCCCTGGTTGCTGTCTGGATCGATCGATTGCTAAAGCTACTTTTTTTAGACATTCATCCCCCGCCTGGTGGCCGTAAGTATCGTTATACAACTTAAAAAAATCAACATCACACAAAATTAAGGAAATCGGCGCGCCATCCCATAGAGACTGCTGCCATTCAGAGTTGAGATATTCATCAAATTGGCGGCGATTAGCCAATCCTGTCAATCCATCCAGAGATGCCAAGCGATACAACTGAGCATTAGCAGCTTCCAAGCGTTGATAAAGTTGAGATTGGACAATCGCGATCGAACCTTGAGTTGCCAAACGTTCCACAAATCGGATTGCCGCCGGTTGCCAGCGCCGAGGCTGGGAACAATGATGAGCGATCAACAATCCCCAAAGTTGAGAAGATGGAGAAACCACAGGTAAATCTACCCCATCTTGTTGCATCTCCGGCCCCAGATTTTCCCTACTTCCCTGCTCTTTAATTACAATCGGCACAATCATGTGAGCTCTAACTTGAAACTGAGCCAAAAAACTTTTGTGACATTCCGAAATATTAGCAGTGTAGATATCTTCTATTACTTGGATATGCCCTTGCTTATAAAAGTTAGTATACTCTTCACTAAAACAAGGATCGTAGATAGTTTTTCCTAACACAGATTCCCAAGGAGATGCCACAGATTCTACCGCCATTACCCCCTTATCATCAGTATCAAAACGATAAATCAACACCCGATCGGTTTGGAGAAATTGTCTAACTTCATGCACCGTAGTATTCAGAATTACATCAAGGTTTAAAGAATAACGAATGCGCTCTAGCATTCTCGCCATCAACCTTTCTTGTTCATTTTGCTGCTGTAATTCTTTGATTAGTTGCCCATTTTCCAGTATGCGGCGTACACGCTGTCGCAAAACTGCCCAATGAATTGGTTTTGTGACATAATCCGTAGCACCAGCGGCGAAAGCGCGATCGACAGATTCAGGATCGTCAAGTCCTGTAATCATCAAAATAGGCGGCATTTTGTACACCTTTGTCGTCAGGGGAAATAAATAAGAATTAGGTGGTTTTTCTTCCGCTTCCCCAAAGATTTTTTGTAATTCACTACAACAGGTGAAACCATCCATTACTGGCATGATCGCATCCAACAAAATGATATCTGGCAAACGCCTAGAACATTCTTCTAAGCATTCTTTTCCATCACGGGCTTCAATTACTTGATAGCCCTGTTTTTCCATAGCGTGACGCAACAGAACTCGCAGGGACTTTTCATCGTCTACTACGAGAATAACTGGTGTATCTTTCTCGATTAGGTTGTTAATCATTATGAATTAAGGAAGAAGGAAGAAGGAAGAGGGAAGAAGGAAGAGGTAAAAGCCTTTTCTTTCTTTGTGTCTTTGTGCCTTTGTGGTTCCCTAAAATGGTAAGGGATTTGGGATACTAATTTGGCAATTCGAGGTATTGCCGACGGAGCGATCGCAAAGCTTGGTTGGCTCTTTCATACTCAATTTCTACTTGTGTTATTAGTCCTAAAACTTCTGGCGGTAGCAAGAATGGTGTCGGGGGGTTGTTGAGATTAGATTGAATACAATTGCCAGCGATTGCTTCGAGTTGTTGGCAAGCCTTTGACAATTCAATTGCCCCAAAAGTAGCGCTGCTTGATTTGAGTGAATGAGATGCTAAGTAAAGGTCTGCTGCATTCTGATTGCGATAGGAAATATGGAGTGATTTTAATAATTTTGGGCTATCTTCAAGGTAGCAATTTATCATCTCTACTACGATAAATGAGGTATCGCTACCTAGCATTTCTTCTAAAGTTTTTAATGCTTTAGAGTTAAGAAGAGGGGGAACAGAGGAAATTTGTTCTGTTTTTTTACTGGTTTCATCTTCCTGTTGTATTTTACCTTTTTGCTCAATATTGCTAATAGCTAAAGGAGCTATTTTTTGACATTTACTGAGTGCTTTTTCTAGTTCGTCTATATTAATTGGTTTGCTGAGGTAGTCGTCCATTCCTGAATTAAGACACTTTTCGCGATCGCCTTGCATGGCATTAGCAGTAATAGCGATAATCCAAGGTTTGGGAAAGGTTAAATTCAAGCTATTAGCCGTTGATAATGATGATTCTGAGATAATGTGGCGGGTAACTTCTAATCCGTCCATTTCTGGCATTTGCACGTCCATAAGAATGACATCGTAGGGTTGCGATCGCCAAGCTGCTAGAACTTCCAAACCATCGATCGCGACATCAGCACTGTATCCCAGTCGCTGCAACAGCCGGAGAGCTACTTTTTGGTTTACCATATTGTCTTCTGCCAAAAGTATTCGGAGGTCTTTTAACTGGGGTTGATTTCTGTGAATTTTCGCGGGAGAATTAGCAAGTGAAATTGCTGGTAATTTTTGGGAAAAAACTTGCCGTAAAATGGCAGACAAATAACTATATTTAATTGGTTTATTCAGATGGGCGACAACATTTAGGTTAATTATTGTTTGGGGTTGTTTTCCAATGGGAGCTAGTAGAATTAAAGGCAACTTTGTAAATTGTGGTTGTTTCCCGATCGCTGTAAAAAATGTTAAATCGGCAATTTCTGGGTGTTCTGTATCCAAAATTGCTACATCAAAATTAGGCTCTTGACATAGCTTTTCCCAAGCTTCGACACTGTTATGAGCAATCTGGGCGATCATTCCCCAATGGCTAGTTTGCCAAGTCAAAATCTGTTGATTAATGGGTTGATTTGTAACTATTAAAAGTTGCTTACCAGCTAGTTGAGGGTGGGGAATATTTGTCTTTTGGGGTGCGTAGGTAACGCCATCCGTAGGCATCGCAGCTTCTAATTCCAGCATCACCGTAAAATAAAATACTGAACCAAGAGGGAGGGGAAACAGATAATCTAAGGCAGATTTTCCGGCTTCATTCTTGCTGGCTAATTCCCATTCTCCAGGTGGATTTCCCGCGATCGCGCCTCGGCTTTCCACCCAAATTCTACCATTCATTAGTTCGCATAAACGCAGACTAATTGCCAATCCTAATCCGGTTCCGCCATACTGTCTAGTAGTGGAGGAATCAACTTGACTGAAAGGTTTAAACAACCGATCCATTCTATTAGGAGGAATACCGATTCCGGTGTCGGCGATCGAGAAAAGTATTTCGCAAGTTTCTGCTGCTGCTACAGGCGATCGATCTGTTGCCAATTGCGAATGCCCCCTGTTTGCCAATATCACTATTCCACCATTATGAGTAAATTTTACAGCATTGCTCAATAAATTTATTAATATTTGTCGCAACCTACTCACATCACCAATTACTATATTTGGTATTTGCGGATCTATAATGTATCCAATTTCTAAGTTTTTTTCTGTAGCTCTAGCTGCAACGAGATCGATGGCATTTTCTATGCAATTTTGTAAATTAAACTGTTCTTTTTCTAAGTCAAGTTTGCCAGATTCGATTTTGGAAAAATCGAGAATATCATTAATTATAGTTAATAAAGATTTGCTGCTATTTCTAACTGTTTCCGCAAATTCTTGTTGCTCGGAATCGAGCGCAGTTTCCAGAAGTAAATCAGTCATGCCAATGATTGCATTCATGGGAGTGCGAATTTCATGGCTCATGGTAGCCAGAAATTCACTTTTAGCACGATTGGCTAATTCTGCGCCAATTCTAGCTTGTTCTAAGGCTTTATTTTGTTCAGCAAGTTTAGTTTTAGCTTGTTTTTCTTGCTCTAATAATTGAGCTTGAGCTAAGGCAATTCCTACTTGTTCGGCAACGGCTTCGAGTAATTCAATTTCGCCATAATTCCATTGACGTTGGCGATCGCATTGCTGTAAACTAATAATACCATTAGCTTCACCTTGATAAGAGGTACGGATTGCCAACATTGATTTAATTTTACATGGTTCGTTGAGGGTAAATTCGTCTTTTAATAAGCAATCTGCCGTCAGATCGAAGGTGGCAATTGCTTCATCTTGAGCCAAGACTTTTTGAGCTTGGAGATAATCGCTAAGAGAAATTTCTGTATTAAGTAGAGACTGATATCGCGGTTCTAAATATTCAGCAACGTGATATAATTGAGGAGTTGAGATAGTTGTATAAACGCTAATTATGCAGCGGTTAACGCTAAAAGCCATGCCAATTTGGTTAGCAGCAGATTGAAAGATTTGTTTAATATCTAAACTTTGGCGAATTTCTTTAGTAATTTTTCCCAGTAGTAAACTCCGCTGAAATTGTTGATGTAAAGCTTCTTGGGTAGCTAATCGCTGAATGGCACTGGCTAACACATTAGCCGCTGCTTGTAGAAAATAAATCTCATCTTGGGTAAAGATATGCTTGTTGGTAGAATAGGTTGATAAAATGCCAAAAGGTTGATTTTTTCCGGGAATAGTAACGCTAGTACAAGCATTGGCGATCGCATTTTCTAATAGTTGTTTATTAGTCAATGATCGATCGGAATTAAAATCTTGATTAATTACTGAATCACTAGAAGTTAAAGTTTCTGAAACTTGGAAATTATCTTGATTAGCTTGTAGCTCAATTCCGATTAAATCTTGCGGCCAACCAAAGCCAGCACGCAATATTAAATTTTGAGTTTCTGGCTGATATTCTAAGATTTGACAATATTCTACTTGCAGGGTAATTGCTGCCAGAGTGACTGTTTCAGTCATTAAGTGAGAAAGGGGAATACCAGCGAGAGCTCGTTGACCAATTTGAGCGATCGCGGCCGAAGCACGAGCTTGATTTCCGAGTTTTTGTTCGGCACGTTTGCGATCGCTAATATCGCGTAAAATTAGAGTAAATACCGATTCACCTTTTAATTCCAGTTGAGAAATTGAGACTTCGGCAGGAAATTCGCTACCATCTTTACGTCTAGCAATAATTTCTGTCCGATTTCTTTTGCTATTTTGGTCAGCCGCTAAAGATAGCAAAAATTGATTAGTAATATGTTGGTTCCCATCTTCCAGAAATAGTAAATTAATCGGTTGTCCTAATGCCTCATTAGTAACATAACCAAAAATTTGTTCAGCCCCCCGGTTAAAGAGTTGAATTTGTTGATTTTCGCCTACAGAAATAATCGCATCTTGGGCAAGATCGAGAACTCCAGCTAATCGGATTTGGGAAGTTAAAAGAGCTTCTTCTACTGAGGTATGATTGGATAGAGACAGTTTTGAAAGATCGGATTCTCTAAGATTTGGTTGTTGAGTTTGATTAGTTGGAGCGATCGCCAGTATAGTCGTAACGATCGCCGTAATTAACCACAGCCAATCGGGAGGCGCAGTAGGTAAAACGAATTGCCATAACTCGATCGTAGCGGCGACGCTGACAACTGGTAACATCCAGAAAATCCAGTTATTCGGTATATTTCGCCGTTTTCTGGCAAAATAGATTAGAGCAATCGCGATCGCCCCTTCACCCAAAACAATCAGTAAATGGGCAACAGCGATCGAAGAAAAGTAAAATTGCTCAATCTCAAAAGACTCAAGAGGAGTAAAATTAAACAATAAAAAAATTGCGCTGAAAAATTCCATAATCGAATATAACTCCTTCTAATAGACAGGCAAAAAACTCTTATTATTTACGATTCTCAATTGTTATATCCTGTTCCCTATTTAAAGAAGAAAAGAATATCACCAACTTAATTTTAATGCCTAAATCTCCTATTCAACCCACAAAAATGATTCATCGAGTCTGCATTACCTTGGGCACTCGCCCAGAAGCAATTAAACTCGCCCCCGTAATCCAACTGTTCAAAAGTTCGCGATCCTTTGATACACAAGTAATTTTGACCGGCCAACATCGAGAGATGGTTGAACAAGTAATGCACCTATTCAATTTTGAGGGCGATCGCAACTTAGCAATCATGCAGCATCAGCAAACTCTCACAGATATCACCTGTCGTAGTTTACAAGGCTTAGAAGCATTATTTCAGGAATTGCAGCCAGAAATTGTTTTGGTACAAGGCGATACAACCACTGCTTTTGCAGCCACCCTAGCTGCATTCTACCAAAAAATTCCTGTTGGTCACATCGAAGCAGGACTACGGACCGATGATTTATTTAATCCTTACCCAGAGGAAGCCAATCGTCGTTTAATTTCACAACTCAGTCAATTGCACTTTGCCCCTACTCAATTAGCCGTAGAAAACCTACAAAAATCAGGAGTAGTAGGAGAAATTCACCACACAGGAAACACCGTAATAGATGCTTTACTAACAGTAGCAGCGCGACAGCCAGAATGCAAAATTCCCAACTTAGATTGGACTCAATATCGCACAATTTTAGCCACAGTTCATCGTCGGGAAAATTGGGGAGAACCTTTACAGGGAATCGCCCAAAGTTTCATCGAAATTTTAGAGAGATTTCCTGATACAGCTTTACTTTTACCATTGCATCGCAATCCCATTGTCCGAGAACCTTTACAAACCCTTTTAGGTCAGCATCCGCGAATTTTTTTAACAGAACCTTTAGACTATGCAGAATTAATCGGGGCAATTCAACGTTGTTATTTAATTTTAACAGATTCGGGAGGATTACAGGAAGAAGCCCCTAGTTTGGGTAAACCAGTTTTAGTGTTACGGGAAACTACAGAAAGACCAGAGGCAATTGCCGCAGGAACGGCTAAACTGGTGGGAACTAATACAAGTAAAATTGTCGCAGCCACATCCGAATTGTTAACTAATTTAGATGCTTATAATAGGATGGCAATGGCCATTAATCCCTTTGGAGATGGGAAGGCAGCGGCCAGAATTTTGAAAATTGTTGAAGAGTTTTTTCGGGAAAAACACTAAGACACAAAGACACTAAGCAAGAGGATAGTTAACCAGTAAATAATGTTTTCTTTCTCTTCTCTTTGTGTCTTTGTGCCTTTGTGTTTTGCCTTCCCAATTATAGGGTTAGGATTTTACCAAACCATACCCTCCACCCCCCGGAGTCTCGATCGCAAACACATCCCCAGACCGCATTTCCACCGTCGCCGTCCCCCCCAATTCTTCCACCATTCCATCACTTCTTTCCACCCAATTTCTCCCCAAAACACCATCATCCCCACCATGCAAACCGTAGGGAGAAATTACCCGTCTTCCTGATAAAATTCCCGCCATCATTCCCTCCCGAAACCGAATCCGTCTCACCACTCCATTCCCCCCAGAATGATAGCCAATTCCCCCACTATTAGCACGAATAGTAAAACTTTCTAACAACACCGGAAACCGCCATTCTAATACTTCTGGATCGGTTAAACGAGAATTTGTCATCTGAGTTTGTACTGCATCCGTACCGTCAAAATTAGCGCCTGCGCCCGAACCACCGCAGATAGTTTCATAATATTGATAATACTGATTTCCAAAAGTAAAATTATTCATAGTTCCCTGAGAAGCAGCCATAATTCCTAACGCGCCATACAAGGCATCAGTAATATTTTGCGAAGTCTCCACATTACCCGCAACTACAGCAGCAGGATAACTTGGATTTAACATTGAACCTTCAGGAATAATGATTTCTAAAGGTTTTAAACAGCCAGCATTTAAAGGAATATCATCATCTACTAAAGTGCGAAAAACATACAACACTGCTGCTTTACAAACGGCGGCGGGTGCATTAAAATTACTATTTTGTTGCGCTGAAGTTCCCGTAAAATCAACTTGGGCGCGACGATTAAATTTATCAATAGTAATTGCTACTTTAATCAATCCGCCGGCATCCATTGGGTAAGTAAATTCGCCATCTTTTAATAGTTCAATTACGCGGCGTACTGACTCCTCGGCATTGTCTTGGACATAACCCATATAAGCTTGGACTGTTGCTAACCCATAATCATCTACCATCTTAATTAATTCTTGCATTCCTCGCTGATTAGCGGCAATTTGCGCCTGTAAATCTGCTATATTTTGAGTAGTATTACGCGCTGGAAAATCACCAGATGTTAAAATTTTTAATAACTCTTTTTCGTGAAAAATACCTTGGCTAACTAGCTTAAAATTATCAATTAATATGCCTTCTTCTTCAATGGATTTACTGTTAGGAGGCATAGAACCAGGAGTGATGCCGCCGATATCGGCATGATGTCCCCTTGATGCAACATAAAATATGGCTTTAGGGATAGATTCAGAAGATTTTTCTGTGCCAAAAACTGGGGTAATTACGGTGATATCAGGTAAGTGTGTACCGCCGTTATAGGGATTATTAGAAACATAAATATCTCCTGGTTTAATATCGTCACCTTTGGCATTAATTAAAGCTTCTACGCTTTCACTCATGGAACCAAGATGTACGGGAATATGTGGCGCATTGGCAACTAATTGGCCGTTTCTGTCAAAGATGGCGCAGGAAAAATCAAGTCTTTCTTTGATATTAACTGATGAACTTGTGTTCTGTAATGTTACGCCCATTTGTTCGGCGATCGCGCAAAACAAGTTATTAAAAATTTCTAACATTACTGGATCTTTAGTTGCGAGATTTTCTCGATCGAATTTCCCCTTGACATTGATTGATTGCCGTTTTAAAATTAAATAATTGCGATCTGTTAATTCTCCTTGCCAACCTGGTTCAATTACATTCGTTCCAGTTGCCTCAATAATAATTGCTGGACCAATAATACAATCCCTTGAATGTAAATTTTCCCGCCGATAAACTGGTGTATCCCGCCACTCATCATCGGCATACATCTGAACGGTAGAAATAGGCGATAAATCTGTTTCGAGATCGGTGGAAATTTCCACTTCTTCTAAGGATTCCATTTTTTCTATAATTTCTACTGAAACTGCTTCTACAATTAATGCTTTTTCTGCTATTATAAAACCATAACGCTGCCGATGTTCAGCCTTAAATTCTGACTTAATTACTGCCAAATTATCGGCAAAATTAATAATTAAAATTGAATCACTGCCCTGATATTTTAAATGTGCCTTGCGAATTACCTTTAACTCTACGGATGGTGTGCCCTTTAATTCCCTTTTTCCCTCTGTTTCCAACTCGGCAAAAATTAACGGTAATTCTATTAATAATTCACTATTTAATTTTGCTTCAATTGTCTTTTCTCGCATCACTCGGACATCTGCCAAACCCATCCCGTAAGCTGATAAAACCCCCGCATAAGGGTGAATAAATACCTGTTTTATTCCCAAAGCATCGGCGATCGCGCAAGCGTGTTGACCACCAGCACCCCCAAAACAACACAATGTATATTCAGTCACATCATAACCGCGCTGAAGTGAGATTTTTTCGATCGCATTTGCCATTTTTGCCACTGCGATCGCCAAAAAACCCGCCGCCACTTGTTCTGCTGTTCGATCGTCTGCGTAGGCGTAGCCAGCCGTAGGCATCGCGATCGCCAATTCCTGAAATTTTCCCTTTACCACATCCGCATCCAGCGGTAAATCTCCCTGGGGACCGAAGACTTTGGGGAAAAACTCAGGGTGAATTTTGCCCAACATCACATTACAATCAGTCACCGTCAGCGGGCCACCTCTGCGATAACAGGCGGGCCCTGGATTCGCGCCTGCGGACTCTGGCCCTACCCGGTAGCGGGTCCCGTCGAAAAATGCGATCGAACCACCACCGGCCGCCACAGTATGAATTGCCATCATCGGCGATCGCAATCTTACCCCAGCAATTTCTGTTTCAAATTCTCGTTCATATTCACCATTAAAATGTGCAACATCTGTTGAAGTTCCCCCCATATCAAAGCTAATTATTTTGTCAAATCCTGCCCTTAAACTGGTTTCTACCGCCCCCACAATTCCTCCCGCTGGCCCAGATAAAATACTATTTTTACCTTGGAATTTTTCAGCATCTACTAACCCGCCATTGGACTGCATAAACATTAAAATTTGATGATTATTTTCTGCCTGTTTTCCCGATAATTGACTGATGATTTGATAGACATATCGCCGTAAAATTGGAGACAAATAAGCATCAACAACGGTAGTATCTCCCCGCGAAACAAATTTCATCAAGGGACTAACTTCGTGAGATACGGAAATTTGGGTAAAGCCAATTTCTCTGGCTATTTTGGCAACTTGTTTTTCATGTTCTGGGTAACGATAGCTGTGCATAAATACAATGGCACAACTACGGATTCCCTCAGCAAAAGCTTGTTCTAAAGAGGAGATAAATTCTGTATTAACAGGGATTAATTCTTCACCTTTAGCGCTGTAACGTTCTTCTACTTCTACCACCTTTTCATACAGCATTTCTGGTAAAATAATTTGAAGGGCGAAGATATTAGGGCGATTTTGATAGCCAATTCTCAAAGCATCCCGAAAACCTTTAGTGATAATTAATAAAGTTCGATCGCCTTTTCTTTCTAATAAGGCATTTGTAGCGACAGTTGTACCCATTTTAATGACTTCTATTTTTGCCGATGGAATGGGTTCAGTATCAGCAATTCCCAATATATCTCGGATTCCCTGAGAAGCTGCATCAGTGTAGCGATCGGGATTTTCTGAGAGTAGTTTATGAATCACTAATTTACCATCGGGGCGTTTAGCGACGATATCGGTAAATGTACCGCCGCGATCGATCCAGAATTGCCACCGTCGATCGGAATTATTCATCATAAATTCACCTATTTTGATTATAAAAAATGTTAAATAATCTCATCAGGATTAATCCCCATTTCTCTGAGATATGCAGCTAATTTTTCTTTAGCTTCACGTTCCCGTTCCTTTAACTGACATTCCCGTTCCTTTTCCAGCCATATTTCCCGCCTTTCAGCTTCAGCAACCGCAACTTTCTCCCTCTCAGTCAAATACCTCTGACCCTCCATATCATACCAAAATAACCAAACTCTCTCCCAATTAGCATAATTATAAGATTCACCACCAATTCCCAAACCAATTTCCGCCATCCATAGAGGATTTTCACTAATTAACTCATATTGATTATTCACCAACTTATACACCTCTATTGGCTGTCGATTTTTATGTCTCCCTCTACTCCCAGCTAAAGGATTATAAACCACATAATAGAGGATACCTAACTGTTGATAAATTTGTAATTTATCCTCATATTCACCATTATATTTATGCGACACCACTTCCAATACTAGAATTGGCACAACATCATTTTCTTGCCAAATTAAATAACTCAAACGACCACCCTCGCCCCTAGTTCTAGGAA
>MBRE01000067.1:0-61764 GCA_001698425.1 Oscillatoriales cyanobacterium USR001
TAATTTATTCAGCAAACCCTAGGTAGAAAAATATCTTGGTCTTCGGTAATAGCTTTCATTGGATAGCCTTCAGCCACAAGCTGATATTCTTCCGCTGCCTGACGTTTCATTCCAAATTTATAAGTTTTCCCTTGGTCAAAAAAACTATAATTAAATTCTTGAACTATGAGGCTTAAATTCAAAGCAATTGTTAGCTGAAAAGTTAATTTATTTACTTTAAATAGCCTCTCCGAAGAAATTTCATAATTGTAAACTTCTATAGGTTCAGCTAATTCCCATGTTAAGGCTATATTCAAATTCCGCATTCCTTCGTGGTTGTAGATAATATCCCGATAATTTCCGAGATTTACATAACTATCTTCAGAACCAAAATCAATAATTTGTTTGCGATTAGCTGATTCAATAGTTTGTTTTAGCATCAAAATAAGCTGCAAAATAGAAGTTTTTCCTGAGCTATTTGTGCCAAATAATCCGGTAACAGAAGCCAGTCCCATCTCTCCAATATTTTGCCAGGATTTAAAATTTTCGGCGTTTAATTGAGTCAGCATTTATAAAACTCCAAGGTAGGGCAATCATTTAAAATAATTCTCCTTGAATGGCAAGGGACTCGCAGCTCGCCAATTTCACCAACTCTGACGCTTGCGATGACTAAACTATTATAAGCGAAGGAGTCCCTCAAGCATCGTTTCCCATCCTCGTCCACCAAATAATCAATCGTGTAGTTTTTGGCGATCGAGGCTTCCAAAGCTGCAATGGAAGTTTACACCCGCGAAGCAGAGCCTAAAACATGGGCTAAAATACAAAATAATTTGGGCATTATCTATCGCGAGCGCATCTGCGGCGACAAGGCGGAAAACTTGGAACAAGCGATTGCTTGCTATCAAACCCACATTCCGCAGATATTCAAGCAGATGTAATTTCAAAGAAATTCAGAATTGCCAAAACCTCAAATGATTGCATAGCAATGATTTGAGGTTTTTTTAAGGTATAATAATTTGTAGCACTATAGCCACCTTCAAAACTATGAAAAAGCCATCTGAAGCTATAAATATCGTAAATTTAGACCATTTGGGAATAGTAGCGGGGATCATAGATGAAATGGAATTGGTAGAAGAAGTTAACAAAAAAGTCGGAATAAAAATTAAAGAAACTCTCAGTCCAGGACAAGTAATGAAAGCAATGATTTTGAACGGATTGGGATTTTTGAGCGCCCCAATCTACCTATTTGACACATTTTTTGTGGGAAAAGCAACAGAACATCTAATTGGAGAAGGAGTGATACCCGAACAATTAAATGATGACAGAATCGGGAGAGCTTTAGACAAATATCATCAAGCTGGAACCACAAAATTATTCACGGCAATTGCCCTGAAAGCAGCGAAGAAATTTCAAGTATCAATGAAAAGCGTTCACCTAGATAGCAGTTCAATATCAGTAGAAGGAGCCTACAAAAACTGTCAGGGAAAAAGCCAGGAAGTTGAGGCAGAATCTGAAGATACAGAATCTTCCATGAAAACCATAAAAATCGTTCATGGCTATTCAAGAGATCGAAGACCAGACCTCAAACAATTTATCATTGATACGATCGTAAGTGGAGATGGAGACGTACTTAGATACTGAAGCCGTAACAAATTCACAGGTATTATCGGAATACAAAGCGCAGCAAAGTAATGAGAGAGGATTTAGATTTATTAAAGATCCGTTATTTTTTACTTCGAGCGTATTCGTGAAAAAGCCGGAGCGAGTTGAAGCAATTGGAATGATAATGGGACTGTGTTTGTTAGTCTATAACCTAGCGCAAAGGAAATTGAGAGAACAATTAGAAGCTACCAACAATAGAGTGAAAAATCAGGTGAAGAAATTAACCAATAAGCCGACAATGCGCTGGATATTTCAGATGTTTCAGGCTCTGATAGTTTAGCATAATATGTCCTGAAGAACCGATTTTATCCAGTAAATCACCATAGTCCACTGGAATTAAATCGTCGTCACCTAGTATTAAAATATTAACCATATTAACTCCTTCAAAAAGCCTGAATCCACTCTTTCACATCATACTCAGTCCAAACCCCATTTTCCCAATAAGGATCGGCCTCCACCAATTGTCTCACACTTGATTCATCCTCAGCCTCATAAATCCCAAAAACCTTAGTTAAATCCTTAGTTGGCCCCAGAGTAATCAACACTCCCGACTCTTTTTGCTTCGCCAATCCCGCCAAATGAGCATCGCGAAAAGGCGCACGCTTTTCAATAACATCCTCACAGTAACTTCCCCACATCACATACTTAGCCATAGCCTTTAATCTCCTTAATAATTTAACTTTCAGATTGTCGATCTAAAATCAAATCTATTGCCATTGTTAGAATATCATCTTCCTTAACCATTTTGGCAATTTCTTCAAAATTATATATTCCTTCAAAAGCTTCTAAAGCCGCCGACTTTAACGCGGATTCATAAGCATCTTGTAAAGTCTCCAGTAATTCCTCTTCCGTAAGATAGGTTCCTTTAGCTTTGTGCCGTTTGTTGGTACGTTGAATTTGCTTAACCGCATTGAAAATCGAAGTTTCCCAAGACTTAGTAGTACGGTTTTCAGCAACTTTTTTAATTAAATGCAACAACAAGATTATACCATAACTAAAAATTTTATTCAGCTTATCAGATTTACTCATTTCTTCCAATTCTTCCACCAGTAGCAGCGCCTCTACAACCTTGCCTCGGTGCAGCAATTCCTTTAACTCCATTAATTCTTCCATAAAGTTTTAGCTTGTCACGATTTAATATATTATACTAAAATAAGAAATTACGGAATAATGAGTTACCCACGTCTGGACCAGAAACCGGGTTTCTTTGTAGATTTTTAGTTGACAAATCGAAGATTTTTCTAAGAAACCCGGTTTCTTTGCGTAGGCAAATACAGGAGACAGCTATGACATTATTAGAGATTCGCCTTTTAACAACTCAAGACTATCATCGGATGATAGAAACTGGTATTATTGACGAGGATGAACGAGTAGAATTACTAGCAGGACAGATAGTAAAAATGGCATCAAAAGGAACAGCGCACGGTGCGGCAATTACACGCACGACAAGGTTACTGAATAATCGTTTAGCAGGGCTGGTTTTAGTGCGATTGCAAGATCCAGTCGAGTTAAATGACTACTCTGAACCCGAACCAGATATTTCTGTTGTCATGGTAGATCCGCTAGACTACGAAGACCGACACCCAACCCCCTCAGAAATTTACTTAATTATTGAAATTGCTGATACTACCCTCAGAAAAGATTGCGGGATCAAAGCTACAATTTATGCTCAATCAGGCATTACCGATTATTGGGTATTAAATATCAGCGATCGCCAACTCCACGTCTTTCGAGAACCGAGTCAGGAAGGTTACAAAAGTGAGCTAATACTTGGAGATATTGCCAGTATTTCACCTTTGCACTTTCCTGAAACTTCGTTTATGGTGAGCGAAATGTTACGGCCATTAACAACTCTCTAAATCCTCAAGTTTTTGATAAGTAGAAGGCAGCATTAGGTAACTACAGGAGACAGCCATGACCACATTATTAGAAATTCATTTATTTACAACTCAAGACTATCACCAGATGATAGAAAGTGGTATTCTTGATGAAGACGATCGCGTAGAATTACTAGCAGGACAGATAGTAAAAATGGCATCAAAAGGAACAGCGCACGGTGCGGCAATCAAACGTACAGAAAAGTTACTGGAAAATCGCTTAGGAAACCAAGTTTTAGTCCGATTGCAAGATCCAGTCGAGTTAAATGATAACTCTGAACCAGAACCAGACATCTCTGTAGTCATACCAGACCCATTCTACTACGAAGACCACCACCCAACCCCCTCAGAAGTTTATCTGATTATTGAAATTGCTGATACTACTCTCAGAAAAGATTGCGGGATCAAAGCTACAATTTATGCTCAATCAGGCATTGCCGATTATTGGGTATTAAATATTAATGACCGACAACTCCACGTCTTTCGAGAACCGAGTCAGGAAGGTTACAAAAGTGAGCTAATACTTGGGGATATTGCCAGTATTTCACCTTTGCATTTTCCTGAAACTTCGTTTATAGTGAGTGAAATGTTACGGCCATTAACAACTCTCTAATACCAATTCTCCAAAGTTGTGTAACAGTATTCGGGGCGGGTTATTTAATATTTGGGCGAATAGCAGGGATTTGGGTGAACCCGCCCCTACCAAAACTGTTGCCAAATTTTTGAGCATTGGTATAAATCCTCAAGCTTTTGATAAGTAGAAGGTAGCATTAGGTAACTACAGGAGACAGCGATGACCACATTATTAGAAATTCGTCTTTTAACAACTCAAGACTATCACCGGATGATAGAAACTGGTATTATTGAAGAGGATGAACGAGTAGAATTACTAGCAGGACAAATAGTAAAAATGGCAGCCAAAGGAACCGCGCATAATGCAGCAGTGAAACGCACTGTAGAACTATTGCAAGACCTTTTAGGGAGATTAGTTTTGATTAGCGTACAAGACTCTATTCAATTAAATGATTACTCCGAACCGGAACCAGATATTGCCTTGCTTATGCGAGATCCACTCTACTACGAAGACCGACACCCAACCCCCTCAGAAATTTATCTAATTATCGAAATTGCCGATACTACTCTTAGAAAAGATTGCGGTACAAAAGCTAAAATTTACGCTCAATCAGGCATTGCCGATTATTGGGTGTTAAATATTAATGACCGCCAACTCCATGTATTTCGAGAACCGAGTCAGGAAGGTTACAAAAGTGAATTAATACTTGCTGATAGCATGACTATTTCACCTTTGCACTTTCCTGACATTTCCTTTATAGTGAGTGAAATGTTACGACCATTAACTCTGTAGGACGGGCGAAGCATTCCGTTAATAAATCTTTTTTTTTCACAATGAATTGTCTACTAGAATGCTTCGCCCCTACGTTATTTCTAACTCCTTAAACTAACAGCAAACTGCTTCACAAGTGCATCGCGAACTTTTTGTTGCACCGGCTCAATATCACCATCAGCAAGAGTGCGATCGCTTACCCGATAAATTAACCGAAAAGCCAAACTTCTTTGACCTTCTGGCACGTTTTCACCGCGATATTCATCAAACAATTCTACTGACTCCAATAAGCTACCAGCAGCCTTTTTCATCGCATCTTCAATCTCCATTACAGAAACCTCAATCGGTGCAAATAAAGCCAAATCTCTGTCAGCAGCGGGATAACTAGAATAAACGCTGAATTTGCGAGTCAAATTATCAGTTTCATTCAACGCCGCTAACAACACCTTTAAGTCAAATTGGAATACATAAACCGCCTCTGGTAAACCTCGTTCCTGTTGCAATTGTGGGTGCAATTGTCCGAAAATTCCTAGATTACTCTCCCCCTTTTTTAAGGGGGGTTTGGAGGGAATTGATAACGCCGCCGTGCGGCCCGGATGCAGTCGGGAATCACTGCGATCGCTGTGATATTCTACCCTCAAACCCAAGGACTCAAACACACTCTCTAAAATCCCCTTTGCCTCAAACCAAGTCAAAGCGCGATCTCGTCCACCCTGCTGCCATTTTCCCACACTTGGATCGCCCCCAATAATTCCAGCCACCTTTTCCGCTTCCTGCATTTCCTCCCCATCTTTCCAGAAAATTTTACCAATTTCAAACCCATTTAACGCACCATTTCCCTGCTCTAAATTATACTGAAAAGCATCAATTAATCCTGATAGCATCTCCGTCCGCAAAGCCGAATACTCAACAAACAACGGATTCGTTAAAACCACCTGATTTTCTCCCTCAGTTTTCACCAGGGAATATTGCATTAATTCCGTCAAACCCGCCGCTCGAAAAGCCTCTCTAACATTGCGAATAGCCACATATTCCAGCGGCAAAAAACCCGCCGCCGTCTTACTCGGTAAAGTATCGCAGAAGCGATCGTAACCGTGAAGCCGCGCAATTTCTTCTATTAAATCAATCTCCCTTTCTAAATCCCGATAGCGATAAGGTGGAACCGTCACCATCCACACCCGTTCATCAACAGTAGCAGCAATACTACAACCTAAAGCAATCAAAATCGCCTTAATTTCATCAGATTGTAAATACTTTTCTTCAAGAGAGTTTTCCCCCCGCTTAAGTTGTCCCAAAATCAAATTAACTCGGTCTAAACGTAACTCAACACTGCGAGTAAAACTTGAATTATCTGTACGAATACTCGCACTTTCCTGAACAACAGGCACACCCTCCGCTAATTCCATAATTAAACTCAAAGCACGACGACAAGCTACCGCCAATTCCGCCTGATTTACCCCCCTTTCGTAACGAGTCGAAGCCTCACTTCGCAAACCTTGAGAACGCGCAGAACGACGAATTGCCACAGGTTCAAAAATCGCCGCTTCCAAAACTAAATTCTGCGTACCTTCATAAACTTCAGTCTCTTCCCCACCCATCACACCAGCCAAAGCTACTGGCTGATTATTAGCAGTAATTAACAGCGCTTGTCCTTGCAGAGTGCGAGTTTGACCGTCCAGAGTTTTCAAAGATTCCCCCGATTTTGCAAAGCGCACCCCGATAGTTAAATCGCTGCTTCCAGCCACAGTTATTAACCGATCTTTATCAAAAGCGTGCAGCGGTTGACCCCATTCTAAAAGAATATAATTAGTAACATCAACCACATTACTAATTGGTCGGACTCCCGCCGCTTGTAACCGCTGCTGCAACCACGCCGGCGAAGGGCCGATTTTCACCCCATCGATCGCAGTTCCAATATAAATTGGACAAGCTTGAGACTCAGAAACATCGATCGCCAACTTAGAACCTTTACCCCCTTTTTTCTGAGGAATTGAAACTTCAGCAACTTCTGGGATTCTTAATTTTGCTCCCGTCAAAGCCGCCACTTCTCTTGCTACACCCACCATACTCAAAGCATCAGCCCGATTTGCCGTAGCCGTCAAATCTAAAATCACATCATCTAAACCTAAAAGCGGTCGAACATCCCTACCCAATTCGGGATTTTCCAACTCAAAAATATGGATACCAGGAGACTCTTTAGCCAAGCCTAATTCTGCTACCGAACAAATCATTCCCTCCGAAGGAACACCGCGCAGTTTAGCCGGTTTAATTTTCAAGTCAATATTAGGTAAATAAGTCCCCACAAGAGCAACCGCAACATAAATATCCGCTCTAGCATTCGGCGCACCACAAACAATATTTAAAAAATCGCCACCACTACCAATATCTACCTGACAAACTCTCAATTTATCCGCATTCGGATGCTGTTCGCAAGTAACTATTTTACCCAAAACCACACCATCAGCCCAAGTGCGGCGATCCTCAATTTCTTCCACTTCAAACCCAGCCATTGTGAGGGTTTCCGCTAATGCTTCCGGCGTAGCGGTAATGTCCACCAGTTCCCGTAGCCAGTTGAGAGAAATACGCATTTTTTTGTCCTTTGTCCTCTTTCCTTGTCCTGTTTGTAACGTAGCATCCAGAGGGCGATCGCGATGCACCTCAATTTTAACAGCATATTTCTTTAAATCTGTCAACAGATAAACTACGTATAATCAATTGTAATCTTTATACTCAGGCTTACACCCCCTCGACACTCATTAGCAACCACTAATATTCTCAACAGAGAACAGAAAATGATGTATGATCGAAACATCCACAATAGCAAAAACCACTTAAAATGAACAAATTTATCTGAGACAGAGCTAAGAAAAGCAAATCTTTAAAGACTCTTTAAGAACTTTGAAGGAAATTGCTTATAATCGTGAGAGAATTAAAATATAGTTAAAATATAATTAAACCCCAAAGACTTAGGTGCATCTAAAATCAGCAACCTCCCCCAAAAGCCCCCAAACTCTGGCAGAAAATTAAATTTTTGGCTAATTTACTCACAAGGGGCTTTCACATCTACCCTGGCTAGATTCCCAAAACTTAGGCACACTTGAATTAACATGAGCTACTGCATAAATCCGGCCTGTCCCCAACCTCAGAACCCGCCTGAAGCCATCCAATGTCAGGCCTGCGGTTCGCGATTGCTGTTGCGAGCTCGCTATCAAGTCATTCAACCTTTAGGACAAGGAGGCTTTGGGGCTACATTCTTAGCCAAAGACATCTCCTTACCTGGTCAGCCAACTTGTGTCGTCAAACAACTACGCCCTAACGCCACATCCTCACGAATTTTAGAAATGGCGCGGGAATTATTTAAACGCGAAGCCAAAACCCTTGGTAAATTGGGCGACCATCCCCAAGTCCCCCGCCTCCTAGACTACTTTGAAGCAGGTCAACAATTTTATTTAGTTCAAGAATATATCAAAGGGTCAAACTTAAAACAAGAAGTCAAAAATTCCGGCCCTTTTAACGAATCAGGTATTAAAGATTTTCTGATGGAAATGCTGCCCGTAGTGGAGTACATCCACAGTCAGGGAGTAATTCACCGAGACATTAAACCAGCGAATATTCTTCGCCGTACTCAAGACTCTCACCTAGTATTAATTGACTTTGGAGCCGTAAAAGATCAAGTTGGTCAGACAGTTTTGCTGGATATGACCGACCAAACTGCTAATACTAAATTCTCTGTTGGTACTTTTAGCTTCGCACCACCAGAACAGATGGCGATGCGACCAGTTTATGCCAGCGATATCTATGCCTTGGGCATGACTTGTTTGTTTTTGCTGACAGGGAAATCTCCTAAAGATTTGGATTTTGACGCAGTAACTGGCGAAATTATCTGGCAGTCCCACGTTTATGTCAGCAAGCATCTGGAGGGCATACTGGAAAAAATGCTTCAGCCGATGGTGGGCTATCGCTATCAGTCTGCTGCTGAAGTAATGAGAGCGCTCAATCATCAACAAGAGGATACCTCTAGTCTCTCCGATGGCATGGTGAGCAAAAGAAGGTCGCATTCTCAGCCTACGGAAGACCCAACTGTATTTAATGCTGATGGCTCGCCCTGGCAATCACCGGCGGCAAAAATGGCTCAGGATATTCGGGACCGGAATACTCGCTTGGGGTTGGGCAGAACCTCCTTTACCCAAGGCGGGGGAACTGGGATGAGTAGTAATAAGACAGGAAGGACTCCAACTGGTAAAACTGGAATTACGGGGATAACAAGCAATTCTGGAAATAAGGCGGGCAAGGTTCCTGCTAAGTGGGATGCTAACACTTTGCGAGCAGCTTATTTTAAGGGTAAGCGGGATTTTGCCGATCTCGATTTGACGGGTTTAAATTTACAAAAGGCGAATTTGGCAGGGGCTAATTTTTATGAGTCTCGGTTTACGAGGGCAAATCTGCAAGGTGTGGATTTATCAGAGGCAAATTTAGGCCATGCTCGATTGGTTCAAGCTAATTTAAAGGATGCAAATTTAGCTCAAGCTTATTGCAGTACGGCTAATTTTGAAGGGGCTGATTTGAGGGGGGCGAATCTTACGGGTGTTTATTTGAGTAAGGCGAATTTGCGGGGGGCAAATTTGTGTGGGGCGAATCTTACTGATGCAACGGTTTCTGAGGAGCAGTTGTCTTTGGCTAAGACTAATTGGATGACGATTAAGCCTGATGGAAAAAGGGGTTTTGGTTTGTGATTGTTTGGTTTTTTAGGGAACTTTGTGATTGTTTGGTTTTTTAGGGAACCACTAAGACACGAAGACACGAAGAGCGATCGCGAAGTTATTGTAATTCCATAAAAGATAACATATCAATGACTTCCTGAAACTTATTTTTTGATAACCTCAAAACCTGGCAATCTGTTTTTGCTAATATTGCTGTATTTGATAATAATCGATCTTCTAAGCAATCAGGTTGTTTAAAAGATTCACCAGGCTTAAATTCCCTAATTTCCTCTGAATCATATAATAAAACTAGAGAACCTTGATATACTAGATATAAAGTTTCTGGATTTTCTGACCAGGCGATCGCCTCTCCTGCTTGGTATTTTAGACAATCTAATAACGAATTAACAATCGACAACTCATCTAAGTAAAGATTACCTAGCAAGGAAGTTGATTTGAGAAAAAATAGTTGTCTCAAAGAATCATAATTTTCAATATTATTATCTCGTTTTCTTAAACTTTCTAAGTGAGGAATTTTGGGAAATTTAGGATGATAATATTGTTGTGGCATCGGCTCCATTGGCACTAATAAAAGATGAGGATCGGCAAGAAAAGCAGCAATTTTAATCCAAAGATTATTAGTGGGTGGTAAATCCTTAATTGCTAACTGATAATTACTTATTTGTGAAATTTCTAAGGAATTTTTAGATGTGACTTCTAATAATGGCAAAATTGGCAAAATAAACCGCTTATAAGGTAAGCAAAGTAAAGCTTCGATCGCATTAGCTTTTAACCGAATATCGTGGCTATTTAACAGAGGACGAATAAAACTTAATTGCTGTTTTTCATCTAGCATAACTACCAGAGATAAAACGCGATGAATTAACTGTTGATGATAGTCGTCAAGAATTAGCTTGATTTCTTTCCCATAGATCCGATCTTCGGGAATCTGTTTTCGCCATTGTTGGGTAAATTTAACTAAGCGATAATCTGACTGTAAATATTCAAAAATAATATTTTCTGCCCGTTCGTTACGTGCTTTGGCAATTGCGATCAATGCTACATCTGCTAACAATCCATAATCTGATTCTAAGTACGATTTATTGTTAATTTCTTCCAGAACATCACCAGGATGTTCTAATCGCGAAGCGAGTTCTAATCCCAGTATTTGCTCGTCGTAATTATGCTCTTTTAGGAGTTGGGTAATTTCCGGGTTATATTGAGATGATAAATCAACTAAAACTTCTCCAACATCTTCTAAACTAACTAAATGAGAACGCAATAAAGTAATAATAGATGGTAGGTAACTGTTGCTAATTATATATCGTATTCCCAACAATCCAATACTTAAGACAATCCCGCCTTCTACAATTTGGAATGGGGTAAAAAATACCTGAGAAATAAATAGTATTATGCCCGTGAAAGTCAAACCAATTGAAGAAAATAAACCATCGCATAGCATTCGTAATTGTCCTACTAAGTGATGGGGAACCGCATTAAAATTTAAAGTTTGAATCGGGCTATTAATACTTTTATCCAACCCATCATTATTAATATGAGCGATAATTGCTGTTGGTAAATCTAAACTAAATGCTCTCAGTATAAAACTCCCAATTGTAGTAAATCCATAGACTAGAGTCATTTTGCTAACTCCGACTCGCTGGATTAAGGGTCGAGTAAAAAAATAAATAATGAATAACTGAAGAATATTATTAATAACTCTCATTAACCCTAAAAATCCCGTCAGTTGTCGATCGTCAGGAAACGCTTGGGAATAGATACTAAAATTTAAGAAATCTGTGACGCTAAATAAAATTATATATATTACAGTATTAAGTGCCAAAAAAATGATGATTGGATACTGTTTTGCAAGTTTTGGTAAATTTTTAATTGATTCTAACTGATCGTTCTGATTTTCCGATGATTGCTTTTCTAGGGGTTTTTCAGAATTTTGAAGATAAACCACTTGCAGGAACATTATTACGCAGATTCCTGGGATAATAAATAAAATATCTTCAGTTTTTAAGTACGTTGAAAAGCTGGTAACTAATCCTCCACCTAGTAATCCACCAATGGCGGTAGCAAGTGATAAAAATGGGCCATACCTTTTCCAGTCTAGTGTTGTGAAATAATCTGAAACTAAACTCGGAAAGAAAATATTGATAGAGAATAACCATAGAAAATAAATTGATAGAAAAAGTAAGTAATATAAAACCAGATTTTCACCAATTAGTAAATAGCGAAAAATTAGGGAGAGTAAAATGACAATTAATATTATGTATTGAAATAATTGCAAACGATTAAAGCGATCGACTATTTGGGAAAAAACTGTAAATAGGGGAATTAATAATAAACCTATCAATATGTAAGTAATTGGTAAATTTTGAGCGCCGGCATTACTCAGAAATAAAGACGATCCGATCGTAAAAGTAATCGAATTTAGTATCATAATTGATACAGCTAGAAATATAAGATGACTGAGAGCCGGTTGTTTTTTTAGAGAATTATCAAAAATTTGCTGAATTATTGAAGTTAGCATAAGTAGAAGCAAGAATGGAATAGCGGATTTTTACCCAATTACCAATTAATTACCAAGATGTGTAACTAATTCAATTTTTAAATTCAATTTTTACTATTGCCTCCAAAGTTTAATTATATTATCTTTACCCCCACTAGCAATTGTTTTACTATCTGGGCTAAAAGTAACCGCATAAACTTCGTCAGAATGACCAGTTAAACTATTAAGTAATACTCCACTGTTTAAGTCCCAAATCTTAATCGTTTTATCTTTACTTCCACTAGCAATTGTTTTTTCATCTGGACTAATTGCTACTGATATAACTTCCTTGGAATGACCAGTCAAAGTTCTAATTAATTCGCCAGTTGCCAAATTCCAAACTTTAATAGTTGTATCATAAGAACCACTAATTAAGGTTTTCCCATCTGGGCTAATTGCCACTGCTCTTACTGCATCTGAATGTCCTTCAATAGTTTTAATTAATTTCCCTGTTTCTACATCCACAATTGTAATTGTTTTGTCTTTAGAGCCACTCACCAAAGTTTTCCCGTCTGGGCTAATTGCTACAGAATAAACATGATCTGAATGATCGGGCAAATTGTAAACTAAATCCCCAGTTTCGGCATTCCAAATTTTTGATGTTTTGTCTCCGCTACCGCTAAATAAAGTTTTCCCGTCAGCACTAATCGCCACAGACCAAACTACACTATTATGCTCAAGAGTGCGAATTAATTCTCCCTTTTTCAAATTCCACAGCATAATTCTCCAATAAGAACTACCTGTTACTAATTGCGTACCATCGGAGTTAAAAGCAACTGACCAAATTGCTGAAGAATCACCATCAAAACTGCGGATTAGATTCCCTGTAGCTAAATCCCAAATCTTGATGGTCTTATCCTTGGAGCCGCTGGCTAGTGTTAAACCATCTGGACTAAAAGCTAAGGCTCCAACTGCATTAGAATATTGAGTAAAATTCTTGACTGCTACATTTTTCCAGTTAGCGCCATCTTCGCATTGCTTAATGAGATTTTGAGCTTCAGGATAGCGGGTAGAACTATTATTAACTTTGGTGGCATAATTAATACATTCCTGATAATTGCTCTGTCTATAAAGAGCATTGATTGTATTAATTTCTTGTGTTTCTTGTGTTTCTTGTTGGCGGCGTTGCTTCAATTTTTGCCACTGAAGATAACCATAAAGAGCCGCAGCTAACGCCAAAATAGCAGCAATAATTACGCCGATTAAATAGGGATTAAGCCGGCGATTAGTGGGTGGTGATAGCTTTGCAAAATTAGGTTTTTTAGGTGCAATCTGTCCGTTAGATTTTACTGGCGATGCTCCATTAGTTGCGGTTACTAATCCTTGAGAATTAATTTTTCCGGGTGGGGGTTCCAAAGTTGTCTTTTGTGGGATTAAACCTGCGATTAGGTTTTGTAATTTGACGAGGAAGGATTTGGGTAAGACTCGACTTTCGATTAATTCTATATCTTGGTCTGTGAGTCCTAAAATTTGCTGTAAGCGTTTCAATTCATCGCGAGTATCCTTAGCGAATGGATATTCTTGCTGCATTGATTCGACTAATGCTTGTTCGTATTGTTCGGCTTTTTCTTTAAATTTACGGTAAGGGTTTAATACTTCGTCTTCGATCGCATCTGCTTCTTCTGGGGAGAGTTCTAAGCTGTTACGTAAGGCTGTTAATATTTTGCGGCCGACGACTGTAATCTCGCCGCGATGACTGGAACGACGCTCTACTTCTTCGCGATATATTGTGTTTTTAGGAACTCTAGCTTTAGTGCGATCGCTAACTTTTTTTAAGTCTGCTAAAGCTTCAGCCGCCGACTGATAACGCTGGCGAAAATCATGGCGCACCATATTATCTAAAACATCGGCTAATTCTTGGCTAACTACTGCTAAATGTCGCCAAATTATTTCCCCCGCAGTGGGATTATTGTGATCCCGTAGTTTAGGTAATTCATAGGCCGGCAATCCTGTCAAGGCTTGAATTCCAATCATCCCCACTGCATAGATATCGCTATTTAACTGTGGGTTATATTGAAACTGCTCAACTGGCATATATTCTAAAGTGCCAATCCTCACTGTCGGCGATCTTTGACCATAATCAAGGTGAATTTCTTTAACTGCTCCAAAATCAAGTAAAACTAATTTGCCATCTAGTTGTCGTCGAATTAAATTTCCTGGTTTAATGTCTCGATGAATTACTCCATGTCCATGTACAAAAACCAGAATTTCTAATACTTCTTTTAATAAATTGACTACTTGTTCTTCAGAAAGTGGTTTTCCTGGTAAAACTTCACTGGCTAAAGAGTGGCCAGGAACGAAGGCTTCTACTAGGAAAAATTCTTGATTTTTCTCAAAGTAGGCAAATAATTGAGGGATTTGCTCGTGTTGTCCTAGTTTTTCTAGCACCTCTGCTTCTTTTTGAAACAGGCGGCGAGCCGTATCGATCAGTTTAGGATCGTTACTTGCGGGTCGCAGATGTTTAACAAAACATTGCGGTTCCCCAGGGCGGCGAGTATCTTTAGCTAGATAGGTTTGTCCAAATTCTCCTGTTTCTATGACTTCAATGATTTGATAGCGTCCGTCCAAAAGTTGGCTAACCATGAATGACAACCCAGCCCTTTTTGGTTGATTATAAAATGAAGTATTGCTATTTGTTATTTGTTAACTGTTATTTGTTAACTGTTATTTGTTATTTGTTAACTGTTATTTGTTAACTGCTTTGGGGAAAATAGTTTTTACCTATTTTTTCAACATTTCCAAAGCTTGATATGTTAAAAAGAAGAAGCCGACTGCGCCTAAGATGGTGACGGCTTCTGAGATTAAATCGGCTGTCAAAAATTCACCCATAAAACTGTTCTCCTGTAATTAATGATTGATGCTGGATTTTAGATTAGGAAAATGATATCACACTTGCTGTCAATTTTTTACCCCTGTTAAAGTATCGCGATCGCTTTCAAGTTACCGCTGATGCCACCAAAATATAACATAGATTTGCATTTCTACCCTGATTTTGCCGTTAAATTTTACAATTAACTTTCTCACCTAACGGCTTTGGTCTTAATTAGCACTCAAGCGATCGAACCATTGTAAAATCCGATTCCAAGCCCACCAACGATCGCGATCGGCAAATTGGCGCTGACAAGCTTTACTGCTAATATACCCCACATGACCCCCATAACCTGTCAACATTAATTCTAAAGCTGAATTGTTGGCGCTAATGGCTTGCAAGTCATTAACGATAGTAGGATCGAACATCGGATCGTCGGCTGCATAGAGAATCAATGTCGGTTTTTTCAGGTGAGGTAAAATGTGCAGAGCGCTACTAGCATCATAGTATTCTTCGACAGTCGAGAACCCTAATAACCCAATTACCAATTCGTGGTCAAAACCCCAAATAGTATTAGCACGTTTAATCGCAGCCGGATCGATCGCCCCTGGATGTAATATAGCAATCTGTGTTGCTAATTTTTTTAATTGCCGTGCGATCGCCTTTTCCAAATATTTCCCCAACTCATCTTTAACTAAATAAGAAAGAGAACGATTTGAATCCAAACTGGGGCAAATTACTGCTGTTCCTGCTAATTCTGATTCTGCAATCCCTAATTCTGAACCCCAATCTGCGATCGCCTGCGCTGATTTTACCGCCCACAAAGCCAATTGTCCACCCAAGGAATAACCTGTAAACCAAAAAGGCGCGGGACACCCCATTTTTTTGGCAGCAGCAGCAATTCTCACAAAATCTTCACCTTCGTACAAACCATCAGAAGTCAGTGTTGGAGAAAGTTCAGCAGTTTTGCCATGCGCTCGCCAATCAAATAATACCACCGCACAACCTTGAGCAAAAGCTTTACGACCCAATAACCTCAGAAACCATTGATTATCCAGATCCCCAGTAATCCCATAAGTGCCAACAATAGTATATCGAGGGTTTTCCGGGATGGCAACTAGACCAAAAATCGGCACTCCACAGGCCCCGCTAAAGATATGTTCTTGGTAAGGGGGATCGGGATAGGGGATCGTTTTTTCCCAGCGACGACTAGCCCTTAAAGCACTATATAAAGTCATTAATAGCCCATTTTTTAGCAACCAAGGTGGTATATATTCAGGACGAGTCATAATTACATCAAATCCCAATTCAGCAAATATTTCACTATACTTTACTTTTACTAACCATTTAGCATAACTTAAATCTCAGGGAGGAAAAACCTATCGAAACCATTTACGGCAACCTTCAAGGTTTAAAGTCCAGCCAGCTTAAACAACTACAACGGTTATATCATCAAAAACTTCCAGGCGATCGCCTCGTCACCCCAGAGCTTGCTCAACGAGTCGCCGCCATTAGCACGGAAATAGACCAGCCCGTTTGTATCTACATCAATCGCCGAGGCCAATCAATCCGCGTCGGAGTCGGTACACCTCGCCAAACCCAAATTCCCCCCCTAGAATTGCCTCGTTATGGTGGTGGTCGTCTCAGCAGTATTCGCTGTATCGCCACTCACTTGAAACCTGAGCCTCCCAGCGAAGCCGCATTGACAGCAATGGTTATGCAGCGGCTAGATGCTTTAGTCTGGCTAAATCTAACTGGCGGCGGCTTTCAGCGTCGCGGCGGCGGTGCTACTGGCTACATTAAGGAAGTATATCTCGCTAATTTAATACCTCAAGGAGAGTTAGATAATTCTGGAGTCAAGGAGTTAGAAATTAAAAGTCAAAACCTTGAAAGATTAACAGAAACTTCATCATCTCTGGCAACTCAAAACTTGCTTTGGAATGTCTCTGTTCCTTTGAGTTTGGATGTTCTGGCTGGTGTTGATTTTCAGGAGTGGGTAGAAGAAATTGAGGCCGAATTTGAGCGAGAATTTGTCGCCAAACAGGTTGATGTAGATCAAGATAAGGTGTTGGTAGTGGGGATGATGACTCAACACATGACGCTACAAGAATTTGAAGATGGACTTGCTGAATTAACTAGCTTGATTGATACGGCTGGTGGTCAAGTATTGCAAACGTTACGACAAAAGCGATCGCGTCCCCATCCTCAGACAGTTGTAGGGGAAGGAAAAGTTGAAGAAATTGCTTTGAGCGCTCAGACAGTTGGTGCTAATTTGGTAGTATTCGATCGCGATCTTTCTCCTGCTCAAGTTCGCAATTTAGAAACTAAAATTGGTATCCGTGTAGTCGATCGCACCGAAGTAATTTTAGATATTTTTGCCCAAAGAGCGCGCTCTGGAGAAGGGAAATTACAAGTAGAATTGGCACAGTTAGAATACAGTTTGCCGCGCCTCACCGGTAGAGGTCAAGCCATGTCCAGATTAGGCGGTGGGATCGGTACTAGAGGCCCCGGTGAAACTAAATTAGAAACCGAAAGACGCGCGATCGCTAAACGTATTTCTCGCTTACAACAAGAAGTAAATCAACTACAAGCTCACCGCTCCAGAATGCGACAACATCGCCAACATCAAGAAGTTCCCTCCGTAGCGATCGTTGGCTACACTAACGCGGGGAAATCCACCCTCCTTAACATCCTTACTAATGCCGAAGTTTACACCGCCAATCAATTATTTGCTACCCTCGATCCCACCACTCGGCGATTAGTAATTCCCAACACACTTACAGGAGAACCTTTACCAATTGTACTTACAGATACAGTAGGATTTATTCACGAACTACCACCCTCTTTAATCAATGCCTTCCGCGCCACTCTCGAAGAAGTCACCGATGCCGATGCTTTAATACACTTAGTTGATTTGTCCCATCCAGCTTGGCAAAGTCAGATCCGTGCAGTCATGGCAATTTTAACCGAAATGCCCGTAACACCCGGTCCAGCCTTAGTTGCTTTTAATAAAATTGACCGTGTAGACGGCGACACTCTCAGACAAGCTCAAGAAGAGTTTCCCCAAGCCGTGTTTATTTCCGCAGTCAAAGCTTTGGGACTAGAAACTCTGCGCCAGAAAATTGCCCAGTTGATTCACTACGTTGGCTATGCTGGGTAAATACCTAAAAATTAATCGGGTGAGTTATTGACAAAACCAAAGCTCAGTATATACTGGAAATAAGTAAACTAAGGGGTTAATTTGTAAATTTCACCCTTCGACGCTCAATCCCTCTCATCCTTTCCTCCTCTGGACTAAAGATTTGGACATCATGTTGCTGAACCAGTAAAAGCGGTTTTGCGCGTAATTATGAATTAGCTAAATTATACAGGGAAGCAAAATATCTACAATGATTTAGAGGAGGCGGCAAAAATATAATATCTCCTCAGCTTGCTGTTTGTTGCGGTAGGTTGTTAAAATGGATGCAATGCCAGTGTAGAGCAAAAACATGAAAATGTGCAGGTGAGAGCCAAGAGTGAAAGCTGCCTTTCAGGTTTCAAAGCAGGCGATCGCAAACACGCAATCCCATGACACCTATCATCCTTTGAAAGACAATCCTCTTGCATTCTACTTATAGTCACCCTATTGCAATTGTTTAATTGGCTAATTATGTCTAAGCTACTGGTCAAACTAACTTTCGGACTCACTGCCACAGCGACAGTTGGGTTCTACTATCTGGCCGCCGCCCCTCCCACTCTAGCTAAAGCAGATGTTTGTGGGGAAGGAAACTTTTCAGATGTCTGTCGTCCGTTAGACGGTCCACGCCCTACTATTCCAACTATCTACGAAAATTCCACCGCTGAGAAAAAAACCACTGTTCCTGAACCAAGCACGGTAATTGCACTGCTAATCTCCGGTTCGGGTATAATTTTCTCTGGGAAAAAACGAAAGAACATTGGAGAGGAACCTTAAACAGTCATCGGTGATAGTCAAAGCCTAACTTTATCGTCAACATTAACTACTTTTTAAGTTTTATTACCAAAAATCACAAAATCATCTCAAAAATAAAAAACTAAAATAAATATAAATTTATATCCCATTGGTTAACGGCAAATACATTAGTTTGTTAATATTATAATTAAGAAATATTACTAATCTTTGAGAAATCTATGGCTCCTAAAGTAGAAATTTACACTTGGAGAACGTGCCCCTACTGTATTCGGGCAAAATCATTGTTGGCTCAAAAAGGCATAGAGTTTATCGAACACAGCATTGACGGCGATCGAGAAGCCCACAGCCAAATGTCTCAGCGGGCTAGTGGGCGAACTTCGGTTCCTCAAATTTTCATTAATGACCAACATATCGGCGGCTGTGACGACATCTACGCCCTCAATTCTCAAGGTAAACTAGATCCACTTTTGGTATAGTTAACAGTTAACGGTTAACAGTTAACAGTTAACTGTTAACAAATAACAAATAACAAATAAATGAAATTTGTCTTTATCATCGATCCCATCCAACGGTTAATTCCAGGCCACGATACCAGTGTGGCATTAATGGAAGCAGCGCAAGAACTCGGCCATGAAATCTGGGTGACTCAAGCAGAAAATTTAAGCGTAATTGGTGGTAAAGCTTGGGGGTTGCTAAGTCGGGTGAGGCTAAAACCTGTAAAATTGATTGAGGGAAAATGGGTGGCGGAAGAGGTTTGGTATGAGTTAGAAACACCTACTTTACAGCCGCTTGAGGCGATGAATGCAGTATTTATGAGAACCGATCCCCCAGTAAATATTCCTTATCTTTATGCGACTTATATTCTTGATTGTATTGACGAGAAAAAAACACGGGTAATAAATTCTCCTAGAGGTTTGCGGGCGGCTAATGAAAAAATGTATGCTTTGCAGTTTAGCGAGGCGATTCCAGAGACAATTGTGAGCCAAAATAAAGAGGTAATTCGGAAATTTGTAGAGGAAAAAGGGGCGGCGGTATTGAAGCCATTAGGTGGAAAAGCTGGCGAAGGAATTTTATTTATGGATGGGGGCGATCGCAACTTTAATTCATTAATTGAAATTAGCACTCAACAGGGGAAAGTGCCGGTAATGGTGCAAGCTTATTTGCCAGCAGCAAAAGATGGAGATAAGCGAATTGTCTTGTTAAATGGTGAAGCCATTGGCGCTGTAAATCGGATTCCTACTGGTAATGAATTTCGGGGGAATATGGCTGTGGGTGGGAGAGTGGCTAAGACAGAAATTACTGACAGGGAATATGAAATTTGTGGTCAGTTAGGACCGGTGTTGCGACGAGATGGTTTATATTTTGTAGGGATTGATGTGATTGGCGGTTATCTAACAGAAATTAATGTCACAAGTCCTACTGGGGTGAGGGAAATTGATTTGTTGGATGATGTTTGTTTGGGTAAAAAAGTGATTGAATGGTTAGTGGTTAGTGGTTAGTGGTTATTGTAACGGGAGCATCAGAATGAGAAGGTTTTTATTAATAGTTACGATTCTTTTGATTTCGGGTTGTCATGTTGCCCAAAAGCGCATCCCAATAACAGAGAAGAAGCCAACACCTAAACCTTCTAATCCCGTTCAACCTAAATCTTATATAAAAGAGGCAAAATTAATTGGTGTAGGTGATATTATGATGCACAGAACTCAAATACAATCGGGTTACGACGGGCAAAGTAAAACCTACAATTTTGATGGATTTTTTACAGAAGTTAAGAAGATTCTATCAACAGGTGATTGGGCGATCGGCAATTTAGAGACAACTTTAGCGGGTGAAGATGCTGGAGGATATACAGGATATCCCCTATTTAATGCACCAACAGAATTGGCAGATGCGATTCAAGGTGCTGGCTTTAATATCTTGACAACGGCAAATAATCATGCTTTAGATCGGGGAGAAAAGGGAGTAATTAGGACTATTAAGAATCTACGCGATCGCCAACTTGCTTCAACAGGTACTGCCACCTCTACATCTGAAGCCAATAAAATTTTATTAGTTGAAAAAAATCATATTTTAATGGCTATTTTGGCTTATAGTTACGGCACTAATGGCATTCCGATACCTCAAGGTAAAAATTATCTTGTTTCCCTAATTAACAGAGAAAAAATAGTTAAAGATATTGCTAAAGCTAGGGAAAAGGGAGCCGATATTGTCACAGTTTGCCTGCATTTTGGAGAAGAGTATCAACGCCAACCAAATGCTGAACAAAAAAAATTAGTTGATACTTTGGTAAAAGCGGGTGCAGACATTATTCTCGGTAGTCATCCTCATGTTGTGCAGCCTTATCAAGTCTTTGAATTGAAGAGAGAAAATGGTCGCAGAAAGAAAGCAGTAGTAATTTATTCAATGGGTAATTTTATTTCAGGTCAAGTTGGTAGCTATAAAGACTTTGGAGTGATTTTTACTGTTAATTTCCGCAAAAAGTTTCCAGAGAAAATAGTAGAAATTGGGAAAGTGGAAGCAATTCCTACTTGGGTACATCGTTATAGTGCCAATGGGAAATTGAATTATCGAGTTTTGCCTTTAGCAGCGGTGGTGAGGAGTAAAAGCGATCGGCTTTTGGCGAAGGAACAATATCCAATTTTAGTAAAAAATTTACAAGACATGAATCGCCACCTTGAGTCTTTGAGCGATCGCAAGTCAGTTAAGTTAGTGAAGTAATTTAGACTGGTTATGGTATAACTGATTTGCCACCATTAACAACCTAAAACCTATGAGCCATCACATAGACCTTGTTCCGAAATGGGTTCGCATTATCATTGGCTTACTCGCCTTAGCTAATATTGCCTTTGGCATTTCTGGTTACTTTGATGCTTCTCCGCTATTCCAGAATAATACAGCAGGCATTGATTTTAGCAGTTTAGCTATCAAATATGCAGGTTATGAATACGCCGCGAGAAACCTTGCTATCGGTTTAGCTTTAATGATTGTTGCCCTCAAAGGTGTACCTGAGTCTTTAACAATTGTGACGATCGTTCGAGCTCTCATCGAATTACAAACCGTTATCATTGCCGTAGTGACAGGTAGTTTCAAAGGTGGGACTGTATTTGCAATGATGATGTTTGCTGTTGAAATTTTTGTAATTGTCACCTTAGTTAAGGTAATCGCTAAAAGAGATGCGGTAAAATCAACGGAAGAGCCTAGTAGTTAGAAATTTCGTGTCTTTGTGTCTTCGTGGTTTCTCTCAAACAACAAAAATCTGCAAGAGCGTCGATCGCCTGCCAGAAAATCAAGTTTTCAGTATAAGCTCTATAAAGTTAAAATTTATGGTGTCAAAGAGTGAACAACGTCCCCCCCCTCGATCTCAGTCAACAGTATGCCCTGATTGGCGAAGAAGTCAGTCCCGCTATCTTAAAGGTACTCGCTTCTGGTCGCTATATTGGTGGTCCCGCCGTCGCTAGTTTTGAACAGAGTTTTGCCAATTACATCGGTGTTTCCCAATGTGTTAGTTGCAATTCTGGTACTGATTCCCTTTATTTGACCCTACGCGCCTTGCAGATTGGACCGGGAGATGAGGTAATTACCTCTCCTTTTACCTTCGTTGCAACGGCTGAAATGATTAGTGCTGTAGGGGCTACGCCGGTTTTTGTGGACATCGATCCTGGAACCTTTAATTTAGACTTGGCACAATTGGCAAGTGCGATTACGCACAAAACACGGGCAATTATGCCGGTGCATTTATTTGGTCAACCAGTAAATATGACTCAGTTGATGGCGATCGCATCCTCTCACAATTTAGTCGTTATTGAAGACTGCGCTCAGTCAACGGGAGCGGAATGGGATGGTCAAAAAGTCGGTAGCATTGGTCATGTCGGCTGTTTTAGCTTTTTCCCAACTAAAAATTTAGGGGCCTGCGGGGATGGTGGCGCAGTGACTACTAACGATCCCGCGATCGCCGCCGCCGTGCGGATGCTCAAAGAACACGGTCAGTCCACCAGATATCTCTCTGAAGCTAGAGGCATTAATAGCCGCCTCGATGCTATGCAAGCCACTATCCTAGAAATTAAACTCCGCCATCTGGACGCTTGGAACGATCGCCGTCGCGCCGTTGCCGATCGCTACCATGAATTGCTCAGTCCCATTCCTAGTATCGCCCTCCCTCAAACTTTACCAAGCGGTAAATCAGTCTGGAATCAATACACAATTCGCCTCAAAAGTCAAGATAAAATTACCTCTCCGGCTCCCAATTTTCGCGATTCAGTACGCAATAAATTACAAGAAAAAGGGATAGGTTCAATGGTTTACTATCCGTTCCCTTTACACCTGCAACCTGTTTACAAATCTTTAGGTTATCAACCAGGGTCTTTTCCCGTTGCAGAGCAAGCCGGTTGTGAAGTTTTGTCTTTACCGATGTTCCCCGAACTCGACGGGGATCAACAGGATCGAGTAGTTTATGGGCTTAAAGACTGCTTAACTGAGATGCAAAAATTTGGGGAATAAGCATTTGTACTTTTATGTATTATAGTTAATAAAAATAAACATTTTTTCCACTGGTCGCCAGTAGCGATCGGACCAACTTCCTATTGGCCGACAACTGGGGATCGGTAATGATGGGATAGTTACCAATTTGATAATTAACGAGAGGAAACGAGTGCGTCAGTATCAATCTATTCAGGATAGACGCTACGACCCAGAGGCGATCGCGAGACACTACCGCTCCCGTCTCTGGCAAGCAATTTGGCGATCTCTAGTCATTGTTTGGTCATTTGCAGGTTTTGTTCTCGGCATGATCTGGGACAGTTGGCAACACGAAATCAAAGAACACCAACCAGAAAGAGCGTGCCATCTACGACAAATTCTTACCTGTTTAGGTCCTACCTTTATTAAAGTGGGCCAAGCACTGTCTACGCGACCTGACTTAATTCGCAAAGACTTTTTAGAAGAACTTGTTAAGCTTCAGGATCAATTACCGCCCTTTGATAATGAAATCGCGATCGCCATCATCGAAGCCGAACTCAAGCGCGACATAGAGAGCATCTATAGCGAAATTTCGCCAGAGCCCGTCGCCGCCGCCAGTCTCGGTCAAGTCTATCGCGCTCGCCTGAAAAGTGGCGAATTAGTTGCCGTTAAAGTACAACGGCCGAATTTACAACCCGTCATCACCCTTGACCTTTTTTTAATGCGGTGGGCTGCCGGATGGTTAGCACCCTTACTTCCCCTCAATCTCGGTCACGACCTCACTTTAATTGTCGATGAATTTGGCATCAAATTATTTGAGGAAATTGACTATATTAATGAAGGGCGAAATGCCGAGAAATTTGCCGCCAATTTTGCCGATGACCCCACCGTGAAAGTCCCCAGTATTTACTGGCGTTATACCAGTAATTGTGTTCTAACTTTAGAATGGATTGATGGCATTAAACTAACAGACACTCAAAGGATTAAAGCCGCAGGTTTAGACACTAATTCTTTAATTGAAATTGGAGTTCGGAGCGGTTTAAGACAACTGTTAGAACACGGATTTTTTCATGCCGATCCCCATCCAGGAAACCTGTTTGCTCTGGCAGATGGCAGAATGGCTTACATTGATTTTGGCATGATGGATCAACTAGAAGAATTTACCAAAGAAACTTTAGTTGATTCCGTAGTTCACCTGATTAATAAAGATTACCTTAACTTAACCAACGATTTTGTCAAGCTGGGATTTTTAACTGCTGACACAGATATTTTACCAATTATTCCAGCAATGGAATCGGTGTTAGGAGATATCATCGGCGAAAGTGTAGGTAACTTTAATTTCAAGACAATTACCGATAGTTTTTCGGAATTGATGTATGATTATCCTTTCCGAGTTCCCGCCAAATTTGCCTTAATTATTCGTTCTCTTGTCACCGAAGAAGGTTTAGCTTTAACTTTGAATCCGAATTTCAAGATAGTTGAGGTAGCTTATCCTTACGTGGCACGGCGGTTGTTGAATGGGGAATCGCCAGCATTGCGTCGGCGCTTAATTGAGGTATTATTTAAGGACGGTAAATTCCAGTGGGAAAGGTTAGAAAATATGATTGCGATCGCGCGATCGGATCAAAATTTCGATTTATTTCCTACAGCACAATTAGGACTGCAATACTTACTTTCTAAAGAAGGCGAATTTCTGAGAAAAAAAGTAGCGTTAGCTCTAATTGAAGACGATCGGTTACATACCGAAGAAGTTAGTCGTCTCTGGAATTTAGTCAAGGAAGATATCAAGCCCGATCGCTTGTTATACGCTGCCTGGGGCGCTTTAACAGAGTTTTCTACAGAAGGAGCCGCCGCGCTCACTCGATTTTAAACTTGAAAGTTTGTAGTAGCGACTTCAGTCGCTTTCTTCCATTAAGCGACTAAAGTCGCTACTACAAGCCTCGCAATTAAGCGACTAAAGTCGCTACTACAAGCCTCGCAATTAAGCGACTAAAGTCGCTACTACAAGCCTCGCAATTAAGCGACTAAAGTCGCTACTACAAGCAGGAAGAAATAACAACAAATACCAAAAGGAATTATTCGTGTATTATTTTCCCGAACCTCCAATTTTTTTAATGTTTGCTGGCCTTCTCGCCGGTATCGCCTCTGGAATTGCCTTTGAAGCAGTGCTCAAAGAAACCATGAAAAAGTGGTCAAAAAACCGTTCTACAGAAATCCTAGCCAATCTAAAAGGCGCACAATTAGTAACTCCTTTCATGGGAATGGTTGGCGGTGTTGCCATTTTTCTTTCTGCTGGCTTAGAAATTTTTGGTTTTAATCAAACACTTTCTTTATCTTTCTCAATCCCTCTGACAATTCTAACTGGATGGCTAGTTTGGACCCAGCTAGGTAAAGTTTTAAAGCAACTCGAAAGTGGTGGCTCAGAATCTCTCGACTTAGATTCTTGGAATTAATAAGAGATGGTTGGTTTCCTGATTTGCCAGGGGTTTTAACCCCTGTCTAATATCCTAATTCTTCCTTCCTTCTTCCTTCTTCCCTCTTCCTTCTTCCTTCTTCCTTCTTCCTTCTTCCTTCTTCCCTCTTCCTTCTTCCCTCTTCCTTCTTCCTTCTTCGCACTATTTAAAACTAATGGTTAATTGTATCGTTACAGGCGCGGCGGGTTTTATCGGTTCTCACCTAGTAGAAACCCTTTTAAATGAAGGTAAAACAGTAATTGGAGTCGATCATTTTAATAATTACTATGATTCAGCCTTAAAACGCAAAAATATTACTCAATTTGAAAAAAATTCAGCCTTTCAACTCATTGAAGGAGATATTTTAGATTTGAATTGGCGATCGCTATTAATAGAAACTGAAGTAATATATCATCAAGCCGCTCAAGCCGGAGTTCGCGCCAGTTGGGGTGATGGTTTTCGCGCTTACACCGATCGCAATATCAACGCTACACAAATATTACTAGAAGCCGCCAAAGATGCACCGCATTTACAAAGATTTGTCTATGCTTCTTCTTCCTCAATTTATGGCAATGCTGAAGCTTTTCCTACCCCAGAAACTACTTGTCCGCAGCCGGTTTCTCCCTATGGAATTACAAAATTAGCAGGGGAACGTTTATGTGGACTTTATCATCAAAACTTTGCCGTTCCTACAACAGCATTACGCTACTTTACAGTTTATGGTCCCCGCCAACGTCCTGACATGGCTTTTCACAAGTTCTTCAAAGCTATTTTACACGACGAAGCTATCACAATTTATGGCGACGGACAACAAACCCGCGATTTCACTTTTATTAGTGACTGCATAGCTGCTAATTTAGCGGCGGCGAATGTACCTGAAGCTATCGGTCAAGTATTCAATATTGGTGGGGGAAGTCGAGTAGTTTTAACAGAAATTATCAAGACAATCGAAAAAATTGTCAATCGTCCAATTCACTTAAAATTTATCGAAAATGCGATCGGAGATGCGCGACATACTAGCGCCGACACATCAAAAGCCGAGAAAATTTTAGGCTATCAACCGCAGGTTTCTTTAGTGGAAGGATTGACCCAAGAATGGGAATGGATTAAGTCTTTATACGTTTAAAAATTACGAATTTTAAACTGAATATTGTTGATTCTTTGAGTTAGCCAACTTCTAAAAATTCTCTGCCAGCGAACTAGGAAACTGGGAGGAATCAAGCGTGGCATTTTTTCCGGTGATTTTAAGTAGCGATAATGTAAAAATACATCTCGATAAGGAATATCCACATCTTCACCTTTACAAAGTTGGGCAAATTTAGTAGCAGCTATACTCATATAATGCAGATAAGTAAGGCGACGACCTTTATCGTATAAAACCCAATCTTTTACATCAAATTGAGATGACCAATGATTACCCGTTACCAACTCTGGTTGATGATAAGCAAAATTATAAAAAGAGATTCCACTGCGGTAAACGCAATAATTCAATAAAGATTGATCTGGTCCTCGTAAGGACATAACCTCAGTTTCAGCGGACTTTAATTTTTGTAATAAACTATCTAAAATATCTCGACTGAAAACACCCTTTTTAGAAGCAAACCAACCGGCACAAAAAATTTTTTCTGACATTTTTTCGGGAGCGAAAATTTGAGTAATCATTTTTGATGACAAATCAAAAATATAATTGACATCAGACTTATATTGAAAATCATTTACTACCCAGTCAAATTCATCAAGTTTCTGATAAATATAATCTAAATTACCCATCAAAAGCGTATCAGCATCAAAATATATAAACTTTTCAAAAGCCCCATCAAGACAACAAAATTTACGGTGCATTGCCAAACGGTAAACAGGTTGCCAACCGTTTTTGCGCCAAACTTTTTGAGCTTTTTGATGAGAAGTCCAAGCTTGAGTTGCAAAATCTTCCCAGAAATTAATGGAATCAAAATTATCAAATAAAGTCACATTATTTCGAGAGGCAATTTCAGCCCGAACTTTGTCTAAGCGATTGTCATAGGGAATGACACAAATGGGAATATCTTTAGCTCCATTAACTTCAAGACTGTTAAGTAATGCAACTAAATGGTCGTAAACAAGATCGTTTGCCAGAGTATAAATGCCTTTATTCATAATTCTTTTTATAGAATAAACGATGAAATAATCTTTGTATTAAAGTAGATTTTTCTTCATGTAAATAACGATAATGTTTCCACAATTTCCAATAAGGGCAACCTGATTTTATGTTAATACCTGCCCAATGGAGATATTTTAACCGTTTACCTCGATCGTAAAGTATATAATCTTTTTCTTGAAAATGTTGAGAACCTGCCCAACTTCCTGGTTCTTGCTGACCAGTTTTGACAAGATTATAACGTTTAGCAATGAGTTTAAGAACGAGATAATTTAGTATAGGCTGATCGGTGACATTTTGGGTAAAATCAAAATATTCTCGATGCTGGGAACATTCCCGCAAAATTTCATACATTTGCTGTTCAGTAATAATTGCTTTGCGAGAAGCCCAAAAACCACTATTAAAAACATCTTCTAATTCTTGTTCGGTAAAAATATGTTTTTCTTTAACGCAGGGTGAAAATATATTACGCAATTTTTCGTTAGCATGATGATAGTCACAGCAGAAAAAATCGACTTCTGATAACTTGTTTAAGTTGATGGCGATATCTTCAAAGACGATGATATCAGTATCGATATAAATAAATTCATCAAGGGGCCCAAACCAGACAGCTAGTTTTCGCATTTTATGAGGAAGTGCTAAAAAGTTGCGGTCAAAAATAGTTGCAACTTGTTTAGTAAATTCTTCGATAAATTTCAGATTAGGAAAAAGTTTAACGCCGTGTAAATTGCTAAGTTTGGCTGCTATTTTGTGATAATCATCATTGAATGGAATCAGAAAAATAGGAACTTCCTGATTATAGAAACGGATGCTATTAAGCAGTGCGATCGCATTTTCCATTACCTTATTATTAGCCACAATATAAATGCCGCGATTCATAATTATTTCCTCAAGGAGTTAAGTGCAATTTTCTCAATATTCTTTTTAACAAATTTGGTTGTGAATTGCTATTATAAAGCTTTGCCGGTTCTGTAAAAATAGGAAGTTTTTCCGGCTCATGGAGATAGCGATAATAAAGAAACAAATCACGATAGGGAAAATCAAAATTCTCCCCCGAACAAACTCTGCTAATTAATTGTGGTTGCACCCCAATATAATGAAGGTAAGTAAGCCGTTTGCCATTGTCATATAAAATGCGATCTTGCTCTTGAAAATGTGAGGAAGTAACGCTACATCCTGTTTTTTGGCGATCGGGAAGACTATAGGCAAAATTATAACTGGAAATGCCACTACTCATCACCATATAATTGAGTAATGGCTGTTCCCCTGCTCCAGAATAGAGTATTTCCGACTCGCCTGCTTTGAGTTTAGCTAATATTAAGTCTCTAGTTGCTTTGTCAAAAAGTCCCTTTTTTGCTCCATAAAAACCCGAACAAAATATTTCTGAATCTATCCGTTTTTGGTCAAATACTTTCAGTAGTTTGGTAGATTGAATATTATAAACTTTAGTAGGATCGAGAAATTGAAAATCGTAAACTATCCAATCATATCGATCTAATTTCTGAAAAATAGCTTCTAAGGAGTTCATTACTAAGGTATCAGCATCCATATAAATAAACTTTTCAAAGGGACCATCGAAGGCACAAAATCGCCTATGGGCTCCATAAAGCCTAAATTTTTTACTATTTAAACGCTCAGGCGCGGCGGATTGCATAAAGCTATCCCATCGCTGAATTGATGTTTTATCTTCATACATAAAAACGTTGGGACGTTTGGCAATTTCAGCGCTGATACGAGTAAGTTGGTTGTCAAAAGGATAAATACATACAGGAATATTGGAACCTAAGATAACTTCAATGCTATTGAGCAAAGCGATTAATTGATCGCAAACTGTATCGTTAGCCAGGGTGCAAATACCATTCATATTTATGTTAGAATTTAGTGACAAAATTAGACAGCCAATTAAGTAGGTTTAATTCATGGAGTATGATTTGTCTGGCTTCGGCAATTTTTTCTTTTGCTTCATGCCAATAATCGGGGGTAGCTATAATCTCTTTAATAAATTCTACACCTTTTCGATCTAAACTGGGAAGCCGCAGAAAGGAGCCGGGCGGTAACAATTTATCTGCTGCTGAGCCGCCATAATAAATTGGTAAACACCATGCTAACAGAGAATCCCAAAGTTTTTCGCTGACATACAAATCGTTATCAGCATAATTTTCAATTGCTAAATTATAATAGTAGGGTGCGATCGCGTGCCATTTATTATTAACTAAGCCGTTACTATGAACAAAATTGGGTAAATTGCGACCATAAAGATCGAAGTTTATTTCTTGTTCTTGCAACAGTTTAATAAATTCTAACCTGCGGCGATGATTGGCTGTGCGATTAATTCCTGAAGTAATCCAAGAACAAAGTTTAGTTTTATCTGGTGATGGCATTTCATTTAATTCTCTAAAGGAATTTGGATGATACCAAATTGCCGGCATATAATCGGGTATTGGGGCAAAGTTATCGGGTCCAGAAATATATCCACAATAATTTTTGGCTTGTTCGTAGTTATATTTGGTAATCTCAATTACTTCATTTAAAGGTGGTTCGCGAGTTAGGTAAATTATCTTTTCTTTGGGAACAGTTCTAAATTTTGTGCGAATATCTGATTCAGAACGTTGCTTTAATCTGCGTAAATTTTGTAGTAATGATTGTTTTTTTGCTGATCTGGGAAAATCAAATTGATACATTAGTAAAAAGTCTGGCTGTGGGGAATTAGCTAACATTAAAATATTGCCCCATTCGCCAAAGTTATGAGGGGTTTGTTGCCATAACCAGTCACTTTGATTTAAGCCTGGGTAACTGCTAATCATGCCAATAATTTTTTGATTCATCAGAAGATTGTCTATGGTAATTGTGCGTGTTTTGTTGGTTAATTTAACTTAAAACTCAGCTGCGATCGATGCTGCGATCGCAATATGAGTCCAATGCGTCCCCGATTGTTGATTCAATCGTTTAAATTGTATTATTTTAGTTCAGCAGTCAGATTTTAACACCAAATTTGTGTAATATAAAAACAGGTGAGTGCTGGATACTCACCTTCTGGCTTTCCCAGAAGGCAAAACACTTGTTTTTTGTATGACTCAGCAGTTATTTGAAAGTCCTAGAAAGGGAACAGTGGCAACGAGTATTTGAGTTAAGGGGATAGGAACGATGATATTAGACAACGAAAACCAGAATCTGAAAGTCCACGAATGGATTGTTAAATATACAGAAGAAGGCACTATTGACATCGTAACAGGCTATTTCACTGTTGGGGCTTTAGCTTATCTTTCGCAGCAGGTTAATCAAAAAATTACGAAGTTTCGGCTAGTGTTGGGAGACATCGTGAACTTAGATAAAGTCGACGATCGTCCCTTAGATTTGCTAAATGAAAATATTACGATTGAGGCGGCATTGAATCTTAGTCGTCTGGCTCAGGAAGCAGTTAATTTTTTAAAGCAGGACAAGGTTAAGGCAAAAACCTTAGAGCCAAATTTTTGTCATGCTAAGTGCTATCTATTTGAGCCATCAAAGAAAGACGATCGCAACAAATATTTTATTTCAGGTAGCTCGAATCTAACGGAAGCAGGGATCGGCTTAAAGCATACTAATAATCTTGAGTTAAACATTGCTGAAACGGGAAATAATAGCCAATATAAGGAGCTAGTTGCATGGTTTGAGTCACTATGGCAGAAGCCCCAAGCTCATAAAGAGAAAACGATTTTGGCTAAGGATGGTACGAGTAAAAAGATTGATTTTAAGCAGTATCTCATTGAGGCGATCGCTAAAATATTTATCGAATATTCGCCACGCGATATTTACTACAAGATTTTGTTTGAGCTATTTGGCAATCAAATTCTGGAAATTGAGAACGATCCAGAGTTTAATCGTCAAGTGGGAAGGTTAGAAAATACGGCGGTTTTTAATGCTCTATATGACTTTCAGAAAAAAGGTGTCCTGAGTTTAATTCGGATGCTTCAGAAATACGATGGGGCAATCTTAGCGGATGCGGTGGGTTTGGGTAAAACTTGGAGTGCGTTGGCGGTGATGAAATTTTTTGCAAGTACCCATGAGATTATTTTGATTTGCCCGAAAAAATTAGAGCAAAACTGGAGTCGGTATTTAAAGAGAAGAGACTCTAAGTTTGAGGCCGATCGGTTTGATTTTTTGGTAAGATTTCATACGGATTTAAGCGCGGTTAGGATCAATTCTTATGCTGAAGGAATATCGTATTTAACCAGTGAGAAAGCAAAGCTAATTGTGATTGATGAAAGCCATAATCTACGGAATGACAAGGCAAATCGTTATAAGTTTCTGGTGGAGCAGATTTTGCAGAAAAACCAAGATGTCAAAGTTCTATTGATATCGGCAACACCGATTAATAACTCTCTGAATGATGCTAGAAACCAGTTTAAGTTAATGGTGCAGGGTAATGTGCATGGCTATGAGGAAAAATTGGGTGTGAAAAATATTGATTATTCTTTTAAGGAGGCCCAGACTATATTTAATGAATGGCGCAAAGATGACAATCCTAAAATTGGAGACTTTATAAAAAAACTCTCAGGTAATGATTTCTTTAGATTGACGGATTCTTTGCTCGTAGCCCGAACTCGAAAAATGATCGAGAGTCAAGAGACAGATTTGATTTTTCCTAGAAAAAATAAGCCTGAAAATTTATTTGTGACTCCTCACAAGCTTGGTAACTTTGATACGTTTGAGGAACTGTTCAACCATTTCCCGCCCATGTTGTCGGGCTATCAGCCAGCCTTTTATGCCGATGATGGTACTGAAAAGAAAAAGGATATTTTGCGAGATGAAAAGCTGCGCGATCGCTTTCTCGTAAAAATGCTCTATATTTTGATGGTGAAGCGGTTAGAGTCTTCTTGGTTTTCCTTCTATTCAACGGTGACAAAGATTAGAGAGCATCATCAAAATGCACTGGATAAAATTAAGGCATATCAGAATAATAAAGCTGTATCAGCTACAAATCTTGCAATAGATGACCATAACCTAGATGAAGATGAAGAAGATGATGAATTTACAGAAAAGGTGGAGAAATTTACTCTTGGTAAAAAGCGCCCGATCGACATTGCAGAAATCGATCGCGCTGGTAACTTGGATAAATTTAAAGAAGACCTCAAAAAAGACTTGGATGCTTTAGATAATCTCTATGTCAATCTGCAAAAATTTAAGGAGCATCTCGAAAAAGAGAGTAGCCATGAGTCCTGTGACGATAAGTTAGAAATGCTGATTCGCAAAATCCTTGATAAGCGCAAATCAGGTGCAAATAATGATAATCAAAAAGTGGTGATTTTTACGGTTTACCGCGATACGGCGGTATATTTGTTTGAACAGCTTCAAGCGAGAGGTTTTGATAAGATTGCGATCGCATCGGGGACAGGCTCATACTCAGATGATAGCGATCGCAAACAGTCTATGGAAGCAATTCTCGAAAGATTTGCACCCTATACGAAGCTATTTTGTGAAAAGGAATGGAATTTTCAATCTGAGAAACAAGGATTAGAAGCTTTTATCGAATGGCAAAAATGGATTAAAGAAAATCATCCTGACACTCACCAAAAGTTAACTAAGCCTATTGATATCTTGATTGCTACTGATGCTTTGAGTGAGGGTCAAAACTTACAGGATGCTGATATGGTAATTAATTACGATATCCATTGGAATCCGGTAAGAATTATTCAACGGATGGGACGAATCGATCGCTTAGGTAGTCCAAATCAACAAATATTTGGGATTAACTTCTGGCCTTCAGATAATATTAATTCTTACCTCAATCTGCAAGAAAGAATTGAGCAACGGATGGCGGCGATGAAGTTGGCTGGATCGGAGGTCGATCATCAATTCTCAGATAGTTTTGCAAAGATGGCTCAAGATGAAGATTTTGACCGCAAGATGAACGATCGCATGATGGAACAAATGCTGATTACTTGGGATGACATTGAGGTAAGCGATCGAGGTTTAGGTTTTGATAGTTTATCTTTAGAGCGCTATCGACAGGATTTACTCACTGAGTTTAATCGCGATAAGGACAAATATCGCCAAATGCCCAAGGGTGTTTATTCGGGATTTGTGGGTGATATTGAGATCGGCGATCATCGTGGGATTCATAACGGCATTGTTGCTTTACTTGGTTATCCTGCGAAACCATCGAAGCAGATCGATCATCAATATCAGGTTTTTGATTTGATTTATATTGATAAATCGGGTAAGTTGGTTTTAAACAATCAAAAAGAAGTTTTAGATTTTCTGACTGTAAATAAAGACAAAGAGCGATTTATACCTGATGCTGTGGATCGAGGTGAACAGATTGCGATCGCTGAGTTAGTTAATGCGCTCAAGGCTTGGTTAAGTAGTCAAGCGGTGCAAACTGAGGTGATGGAGGATGGCACGACTAAGGAGACAATGGGAGCGGCGGCGCGGGATTTGTTAGGGAAAATTAAAAAGGGTAACGTGGCGTTGGAAACGATCAAGCAAGATGGTAATGTGGAGCAAAAATTTCAGGTTGATAAGTTTGATTTGGTGGCTTGGTTGTTGGTAAATGGCTGAACACGGATTAAAGGGATTACGCGGATTTCGCGGATTTTTTGATTTTTTCTCAGTGGAATGCTATATGATTAAAATAAGTAAAATCCGTGAAATCCTTTAATCCATATAATCCGTGATTCAGACGTTGTTTTGATAGGAGAGTAAAATGAAACTGATTGTACATAAAGAAGATGATGCGCTGTACTTGAGCTTAGATGATTCTGATGTGATTGAGTCTGAAGAGGTGAGTGATGGCATTATTTTGGATTACAATGCTGAGGGAAAAATTATTGGGATTGAGATGCTGTATATCAGTAAGCGTAGTCCTAATTCTTTGCAGAAAATTTTGTTAGAAACGAGTGCTTAACATAAAAAATCTGAGTAAATAGCTATGACTATTGCAGTTACAGAAAATATTCAATCGCTTAATGATGTAGAGAAAAAGTTAGGTCTGCGCCGATCGCACGATCCAGACTTCTTTATGGAATGGCGTAGAGATTTTGCAGAATTAGGAGATACTGAAAAAATAACTTTAGATCGGATCAAGCAATCATATTTACATCATATTACTGAAGGCTTTTTGTCTGAGGGGATGGTAAATTTGTTGATAGTTTCACCGTTACTATTTTTGGCAGGTTTTCTGGAATCTCCTTTTAGTTTGCGAAGTGAGCATTCAGTTGAGATTAGCGATCGCAGTGGTAGTGTTACTTATCACGGTCGAATTGATGCTTTAGTTTTGAATAACAACTTATGGATAGTTTTAATTGAAGCAAAGCGTTCTAGTTTTTCATTTTTAGTAGCAGTACCACAAGCTCTTACCTACATGATGGCAAGCCCAAATGGTGATAAACCAACCTATGCACTCGTCACCAACGGCGATCATTTTATGTTTGTTAAGCTGCAACAATCGCAATACGATCTTTCTGATGATTTTTCGCTTTTTAAGCGATCGCACAATGAACTCTATTCCGTGCTTCAAATTCTAAAATCCTTGAACACGGATTAAAGGGATTACGCGGATTGCGCGGATTTTTTGATTTTTTGGGATGGAAGGCTATATAATTAAAACAAATAAAATCCGTGCAATCCTTTAATCCATATAATCCGTGATTCAGACGTTGTTTTGATATGAACCTAACCATCTTTAATCAATCAGACTTTTTACCAGCTTTACGCACTTTTTTTGCGGCGTTGCAAGTGCCGATCGCCTCTGTAACCAATGCGCCAATTCCTGCTAGGGATATTCTCACTAATACTTACCGCGATCGCGAATCTTTTCGGCTGATTGATGATGTTTATTTTTTAGGGATGGTTGATGATGCTGCGTTTCGGGGTGGTAAGAGTTTAGCGATTGATAAAATTAAGTCTGATTATGATGGGATTATCATTTTTGGGGTGACTTTAAATAATCGTGAAGGTGGTTTATTGCCAACGCGATCGCAGTTAGCAGAAATAGCACGCGCATTTAATCGGGAGTTTTGCTATACGCCTGTCGTAGTTGTGTTTAAGTATGGCGAATATCTAGCATTTGCCAATACAGAGAGATTAAAATATAAGCGCGATCGGGAAGGGGAAAAGGCGGGGAAAGTAACGCTGTTACGGGATATTGATATTAAGCAGCCCCATTCGGGACATGAGAAAATTTTGGCGGATCTCAAGATTCCCAATGCAGGTAAAGATCGGGTAGATTCCTTTGACAAGTTATATAAATATTGGCAAAAGGTACTTGATGTCAGCCTATTAAATAAGCAGTTTTATAAAGAGGTTGCGACTTGGTATTTTTATGCTTGTAAACAGGTGGTTTTCCCGAAGGATGCTAAGGACAATCAAGAGAGCTTAATTAGGTTAATTACACGGTTGATGTTTGTGTGGTTCCTTAAGGAGAAAGGGTTAGTTCCTGATGCTTTGTTTGATCAGCAAGATATTCAGTCGATTCTCAAGAGTTTAGAACCGCAGGAAAGCACCTATTACAAGGCAATTTTGCAGAATTTATTCTTTGCAACGCTGAATACAGAAAGTAAGCGGGAATTTATTAAGCGATCGGGTAGTCAGAGCCATCATTACATGGTGCATAATGTATTCCGCTATGAGGGCTATTTCCAAGAATCTAAACAGGTAATCGATCGCTATTTTGCCGATATTCCTTTTTTGAATGGTGGTTTGTTTGAGTGTTTGGATGTTCCGCCGCAGAAGGGTAAGTCTGAGCCTGAGATTAGAATTGATGGGTTTAGCGATAATCCTAAAAATCCTTTGTCAGTTCCTAATGAGTTATTTTTTGGTGATTGGCAGGATGTGGATCTAAATGCAGATTTTGGCACGAGTCGCAAGAAATATCAGGTGCGCGGTTTAATTAAAATCTTTAAGAACTATAAGTTTACGATCGCTGAAAATACACCTTTTGAGGAAGATGTGGCGCTTGATCCTGAGTTATTGGGGCAGGTATTTGAGAATTTATTGGCGGCTTACAATCCTGAAACCCAAACGACGGCGCGGAAGCAAACGGGTTCTTTTTATACGCCCCGTGAGATTGTTAATTACATGGTAGATGAGAGTTTGATTGCTTATCTCAAGAATCAGATTGATCCCCCCCAGCCCCCCTTAGAAAGGGGGGAGAAGAGTCTGGAAGTCCCCCTTAAAAGGGAAGAGAAGAGTCTGGAAGTCCCCCTTTTTAAGGGGGATTTAGGGGGATCTCTTGATGCTAAACTTCGCCATTTACTTTCCTATACCGATGAATCGCATCAGTTTACAGAATCAGAAGTTGAGCGTTTAATTCAGGCTTTGGATAATTGCAAAATTCTCGATCCTGCTTGTGGTTCGGGGGCTTTCCCAATGGGTGTTTTGCAGAAAATGGTGCATATTTTGGCAAAGCTCGATCCTCATAATGAACGCTGGAGAAATCAACAAAGGGAAAGGGAAATTTTGCCTGTTTTGGCTGATTTGCAACAGGCCCAAAAGATTAGTTATGAGCAAGCAAGGGAGGCGGCGGTTAGTCAGTTACAGGAACGTCTTAATCAGATTGAGGATGATTTTGCTAATAACGAGAAGGACTATCCGCGTAAGTTGTTTTTGATTGAGAATTGTATTTATGGGGTGGATATTCAGCCCATCGCTTTACAGATTACAAAGTTACGTTGTTTTATTTCGCTGATTGTTGAACAAAAGGTAGACAATAACCAACCGAATCGGGGGATTTTGCCTTTGCCAAATTTGGAAACAAAGTTTGTGGCGGCGAATAGTTTGATTAGTTTGCCACTTCAGATGAGTTTGCGGAGTCAGGCGGTTCAGGAAAGGGAAAAGGAGTTAAAGGAGGTTCGGCAAAAGCATTTTATGGCACGATCAAAGGCGACTAAGGATAAGTATCGTCTGCGTGATGAAGAGTTACGTAATGAGATTAGAGATTTGTTGAAGGATACGGGGTTAGAGGTGGCTTTGGCTGATAGTTTGGCACGATGGAATCCTTATAATCAAAATACTTCGGCGGATTTTTTCGATCCTAAGTGGATGTTTGGGATTGCTGATGGTTTTGATATTGCGATCGGCAATCCGCCTTATGTGAGACAGGAGCAAATTAAGGAATTTAAGCCAATTTTACAAAAGCAATTTTCTTGTTATACGGGTGTTGCCGATTTATTTGTTTATTTCTTTGAGCGTGGCTATCAGTTACTAAATACTGGCGGCGTTTTGAGTTATATCTGCTCAAATAAATATTTCCGTTCGGGGTATGGCGAAAAGTTGCGCGATTTTCTTGGCAAAAATACGACAATTCAGCAGCTTATTGATTTTGGTGATACGGATGTTTTTACTGCTATTGCTTATCCCAGCATTATTTTATTTAGTAAGGAAAAGGCTAGTAAGGATACACAGTTAAAGGCTCTTTCATGGCAGCAAACGGAATCTTTAAATGATTTTCCTACTGTGTTTAATGCTCAAAATTTCTTAATGCCACAATCTGAACTTAAAGCTGACGGCTGGCGATTAGAAAATACACAGGTTTTAGGTTTATTGGCAAAGTTGAGAAATGCTGGTAAGCCTTTGGGAGAATATGTAAATGGTAAATTTTATTATGGGATTAAGACAGGTTTTAATGAGGCTTTTGTAATTGATCGAGCAACAAGAGATAAATTAATCGCTGAACATCGATCGTCTGCTGAAGTTATTAAGCCCTTTTTACGAGGTCGTGATGTTAAAAGATGGAGAATTGAATATCAAGATTTATGGTTAATTTTTGCAAAAAGAGGTCTTGATCTTAAAAAGTATCCTGCAATTGAAAATCACTTGAATTTATATAGGAATCAACTAGAATCTAGATCTAGTACAGGACATCAATGGTTTGAATTGCAAGCTTCTCCTGCGGAAGTTGATAGATTTGAGAAAACTAAAATAATTTATCCAGATATTTATGAACATCAAAGCTTTGCAATTGACACATTAGGTTATTACGCAGGAAATACTTGCTACTTTATTCCAACAGAAGAAATATGGCTTTGTGGTGTTCTAAATTCTCAGTTAATTGAGTGGTTTTATTCGATGATTTCTAACTCTATTCGAGGTGGTTATCTGAGAGCATTTAGCGACTATATGAAGCAAATCCCCATCCCCCCTGCTACCGAAGCAGAACAAAAAGCAATAGAAACCCTTGTCCAGAAATGCCTTGAAGCCAAAGGTCAAAACGTCACCCAATGGGAACAGGAAATAGACGAAATAGTGGCGCGGCTGTATGGATTGAGTGACGAAGAGATGCAGATAATAAAAAGTCAGAATCGCGGATTATACGGATTAAAGGATTGCGCGGATTAGATTATCTGATATAGTGACAGATAAGTGAAATACTGAACACGGATTTTATAGGATTGCACAGATTACACAGATTTTTGGATTAAAATAAATTAAAATCTGTGAAATCAGCGTAATCCATCTAATCCGTGATTCAGACCTCTTTATTTAATCCGCGTTCAAACACATGGAATTAAAACACCAAGACATCACCCAAAAAATCATCGGCGCATCCTTTGAAGTCCACAAATTCTTTGGTAACGGCTTCCAAGAAGTAATCTATCAACGCGCCCTAGCCTACGAGTTTCATCAAGCAGGATTAACCTTTGCCAGAGAAATCGAACAACAAATCTATTATAAAAACCTACCCGAACCAATCGGTACACGCCGGGCTGATTTTGTCGTTGAAGAAAAAGTATTAGTCGAACTAAAAGCAGTAATTCAACTTGAAGACGTACACCTAGCCCAAGTATTAAATTATCTCAAAGCATATAGACTAGAAGTTGGATTATTGATTAACTTTGGCAGTAAAAGTTTGACCTTTAAGAGATTAGTGTTAAATAACAAATAAAAGTCAGAATCGCGGATTATAAGGATTACGCTGATTACACGGATTTTTTTCATCCGTGAAATCCTTTAATCCGTCTAATCCGTGATACGGATTTGTTTCATCCGCTAAGATCACCAAAATCTGCGTAATCCTTTAATCCGTCTAATCCGTGATTCTGACCTTCACTTCACAATTCCGCCGGCCCCACAGCATCGATCGCCGCCTCCAACGCGATCGCAATATGAGCCCAATGCGTACCCCCTTGACAAAAAGCAATATAAGGTTCCCGCAGCGGCCCATCCGCCGAAAACTCCGACGTACTTCCATCAATAAAAGTCCCACCAGCCATCACCAATTGACTGTCATATCCCGGCATCGATGCAGGCACTGGATCTAAATAAGAACCAACCGGAGAATTTTGCTGAATCACCCGACAAAAAGCAATTAACTTTTCAGGAGAACCAAACTGAATCGCTTGAATTATATCCCGTCTTTTTGCCATAGGCATCGGATTTACCTTATAACCTAAATTATCAAAAACATAACTCGTTAAATGATTCCCCTTCATCGCTTCTCCCACAAATTGCGGGGCCAAAAATAAACCTTGAAATAACAAACGATTCAAATCAAAAGTCGCACCACCACCACTACCAATTCCCGGCGCAGTCAACCGACAAGTCGCCGCCTCCACTAAATCCGCCCTCCCCGCCACATAACCCCCAGCAGGCACGATCGTACCCCCCGGATTTTTAATCAACGAACCAGCAATCAAATCCGCACCCACCGCCGGCGGTTCGCACTCATCCACAAATTCCCCGTAACAATTATCTACAAAGCAAATTGTGTTAGAATTCTGATGCTTGACTATGTGAACGATTTTTTCAATATCAGAAATTGATAAACTCGCTCGCCAAGAATAGCCGCAGGAACGTTGGATCAAAACCAGGCGAGTCCTGTCTGTCACCGCAGACTTCAACGCCTCCCAGTCCACGCTTCCGTCCTTACTCAGAGGCAACTCGCGGTAACTAATGCCAAATTCAATCAGAGAACCTTGACCTTGACCCCGCAGACCGATAACTTCTTCGAGGGTATCGTAGGGAGCCCCCGCCACCGCCAGCATTTCGTCGCCGGGACGGAGATTACCAAACAAAGCACAGGCGATCGCGTGAGTTCCCGAAACAAACTGCACTCGCACCGCAGCAGCTTCGGCCCCCACAATTTCCGCAAACACCCGGTCGAAAGTCTCACGCCCCAAATCGTCGTGACCGTAACCCGTAACCCCCGCAAAATGGTGGACACCTACACGATGGTGGCTAAACGCCCCGATCGTTCGTTTAAGATTTTGCTTGACTGTAGCGCCAATTCCAGAAAAAATCTGAAAGAGTGCTTGTTCTGCTTCTTGTAGTCGTTCAGCGCTATTCATCTTCACCTGCCTCACTATTCTGAGTGCGGTGTTTATTATGGCCGAGAATCGGTCAATATTCATAAACCCATTATCTGCATGACGATCGCAACTTCCACAAAACTTAGCCCAGATTGGACAATCATCGGCTTTATGGCATTTCTCCATGCTGGAGCCTTATTTGCTCTCCTGCCCAGTAACTTTAGCTGGCCAGCCATCTTTCTCACCCTATTTATGCACTGGGTAACAGGCGGCTTAGGCATTACCTTGGGATTTCACCGCTTAGTCACCCACCGCAGTTTCCAGACCCCAAAATGGCTGGAATACTTCTTAGTTTTTTGCGGTACTCTCTCTTGCCAAGGCGGTCCCATTGACTGGGTAGGAATGCACCGCTTACACCACGCATATTCCGATACTGCACCGGACCCCCACGATTCTAACCAAGGTTTTTGGTGGAGTCACATGGGTTGGATGCTTTACAAACTCCCAATTAGAGAGCAAGTTCCTCGTTACACCAAAGATATTGCAGAAGACCCCGTTTATAAATTTTTCCAAAACTACTTTATTCCGATTCAATTTGCCTTTGGTTTTTTGCTCTATTTCTTGGGCGGCTGGCCTTTCGTAGTTTGGGGAGTTTTTGCCCGAATTGTGATAGTCTTTCATTGCACTTGGTTTGTTAACAGTGCTACCCATAAATTTGGCTATCGCACCTACGATGCAGGCGATCGCTCTACTAACTGTTGGTGGGTAGCTGTCCTAACCTATGGTGAAGGCTGGCATAACAATCACCACGCTTTTCAATACTCGGCTCGTCACGGTTTGAAATGGTGGGAAATTGATATAACCTGGATGACAATTAAACTTTTGCAAACCCTTGGTTTAGCTACCAAAATTAAACTCGCAGAAGCAGAAAATTAGTGTTTGGTAATTGGTAATGGGTAATTGGTAAAAATCTATTACCGATTGCCTCACACCAACCCGTTGCCTAAAACCTCCACTAAACAAAAAGAATCTTTTACTCCCCAAAACTTTTTATCCACATCGAGCATGACAATTGCCATTGAACCCAAACTAGAACTCAATTGGACGCACATTATTAGTTTGGCAGTAGTTCACATCGGAGCTCTGTGCGCCCTATTCCCAAGTAATTTTAACTGGTATGCCATTAGTTTAGCGATTATTCTGCACTGGGTAACAGGCGGTTTAGGCATCACTTTAGGATGGCATCGTTTAGTTAGTCACCGCAGTTTTCAAACACCAAAATGGGTTGAGTATTTTCTAGTTTTCTGCGGTGTTCTTTCTGGCCAAGGTGGAGTAATTCACTGGGTAGGATTACACCGCATCCACCACCAACACTCAGATCAAGGAGTCTTAGACCCTCACGATTCCCGTCGTGGCTTTTGGTGGAGTCACATTGGTTGGATGTTTTATCACTGTCCGGCTCTCGATCATATTTCTCGCTACACAAAAGACATAGCTGACGACCCAGTTTATAAGTTCTTTCAAAATTATTTTCTCCCAATTCAAATTGCTTTTGGCCTTTTGCTATTGTTAATCGGTGGTTGGCCTTTTGTAATTTGGGCAATATTTGTGCGTTTAGCTTTGGTATATCATTGCACTTGGTTTGTGAATAGTGCTACTCACAAGTTTGGCTATCGTACTTATGAGACGAGTGATAGTTCTACTAACTGTTGGTGGGTGGCTCTAGTTACTTACGGTGAAGGCTGGCACAACAATCACCATGCTTTTCAATATTCGGCTCGTCACGGTTTGAAATGGTGGGAAATTGATTTAACTTGGATGACTATTCAGTTGTTACAAGTGGTTGGTTTGGCTACTCAGGTGAAGTTGGTTCAGTAATCGAATAGTCATAGAACCATTATTTATTTGGTTTGGCTTCTGTCCATCGGCGGTAAGTAGCGCTAGGATCGAAGTAGATATCCAGTTGTGACCTCATATTCTCCAAAGGTAATTTAAAGATGACAACACTAGCACTCACAAAAGAAAACGTGGAACAAGTTCTGGATGAGTTGCGACCTTACTTGATGTCCGATGGCGGGAATGTGGAACTGGTAGAGATTGAAGGCCCTGTGGTCCAACTCCGGCTACAAGGAGCCTGCGGTTCTTGTCCTAGTTCAGCCATGACTTTGAGAATGGGTATTGAACGCCGTCTCCGGGAAGCTATTCCTGAAATTGCGGAAGTGGAACAGGTGATGTAAGGCGACTATGTATTGAGATTTTCAGTTGACTGAAAATTTAGAAACCCGGTTTCTTTAAGAAACTGGGTTTTATTTGGTCTAATTTTAATTAAAAAGTCTTCTTCAAGTAATTTGAAGAAGACTTTTTGAGGGTGGCGCGATTGCGTTTTGTAGCTTAGGGTGGGCGTAGTCTGCCGCAGGTATCGCACCAATTATCTCGATCGAAAATTAATTACATTAGACCTAGTTGGGACAAAATACCTTGACCAGTCAGAAGTTCGGTAGCAATGCCGATGACAAAGCCTAACATAGCCAGACGACCATTCCAGGTTTCTGCGAATTCAGTAAAGCCTAATTTGGGTGTTTCTTTAGTTTGCATAATTCACTAACCTCGTTTAAGTTCAACCTTGTTAATAAATGTAACACGATGACGGAAGTATTGCAACATTTTTTTACATTTTCTTGAAATGCTTGCTGTGAAAGGAGGAAAGACTCGCTGGGGGTCAGGGAACTGGGAGCGGTGGCGAGGTTTGTCTCGATCGTCGCTGATATAGCAGTCCTAAATGAGTTGTAAAAAAACTAGAACCCCACCCAACCCTCCCCTTGCTAAGGGGAGGGCAAGGGTGGGGTCAGGAGGACTAAAAATTTTACAATTGATTTAGGATTGCTATAGTACCTTCCTGATGAGCCTCAAACCTGTCTATAAATTTAAAGCGCTCCACTAATTGGTAAAGTAATCACAAATTCTGTTCCTTCTCCTGGTTGAGAATTGACCTCAATTTTACCATGATGTTTGGTGACAATTTGGTAGGAAATAGCGAGTCCTAAACCAGTACCTTTGCCAATGGATTTAGTGGTAAAAAATGGGTCAAAAATATTATTTTGGATCTCTGGAGGTATCCCTGGACCGTTATCTCTAATTTTCACTTTTACCAAGTTATAACTATCAACTTCTGCGCTAATCCAAATAGTAGCATTAAGCGGACTATCTTGAGAAGAAAGAGGTGATTTTACTTCTTCTAGTGCATCAATTCCATTGCTAATAATGTTCATAAATACCTGATTTAGTTGTGCCGGATAAGACTCAATGAGCGGCAATTCTTTGTATTCTTTGATAATTTTAATTCCGTGTTTTATTCGATAGTTAAGAATGACTAAAGTGCTGTCAATTCCTTCACGAATATCGGCAAGTTTCATTTCGCATTCATCAAGTCGGGAAAAATTACGCAGGGAAATGACAAGTTCGCGAATTCTATCGGCTCCGATTTTCATTGAAGATAATGTTTTGGGTAAATCTTCGCTGATAAAATCTAGTTCGATCGCTTCTATTTTGTCTTGAATTGTGTCTGTTGTCTGGGGGTATTGCTGTTGATATAGCGATACTAATTCTAGTAAATCTTGAATATAGCCATCGGCATATTCAATGTTACCATGAATGAAGTTAATGGGATTGTTGATTTCGTGGGCAATTCCGGCAACCATTTGACCGAGTGAGGACATTTTTTCGGTCTGAATTAGTTGAGATTGGGTTTGTTTAAGTTCTTGGGTGTAGTTGGCTACTCGCTGAATTAACTGATTGAAAGATGTGGCTAAAATTCCTACTTCGTCTTGGGTTATGACTGGTGCTTGTAGATTAAAGTTCGATTCGCGAGTGACTTGTTGAGCAATTTTAGTGACGGTTTCTAAAGGTTGCGCGATCGCGCGGCTGGTATGATAAGCAAGAATGACCGCGATGATTGCTGAAATCAGCATACTACCAAAAATTATTCTGCTCCTAAGTAATTCAGCATTCTCTACACCTTTAATACCTTGTAGTTTGTAAACCCGAACTACTGAAATTTCTTGAGTTAAAATATGGGAAAGTTTATCTAACTCTAGTGCTTCTTCACCGTTAACGCTCCTCAATATCTGTAGCTGTGCTGAGGCGATTTGGTTTGGTTTTACAGTCCAAGCATTACTTTCTCTTAACTGCAATTTAATTGTTTTTTTATAGTAATTAATAGTATTTGTATATTTTTTTAGTAAATCCAATAATTTATCTTTGTTAGGGGCTAATTTATTTTGCTGTTTTTCTGCAAAAGATTGAAATTGAGATAAGATCGCTTGAGCGTTATTGATTTCCTCTAAAAACTCAGAGTTTTCGTATTCTAACCAGACGGAATCTCCTAAGACAGCAGGTAGCCGCGAGGCGTGATTTCTGGCTTGAAAAACACTATTTTGTAAACTTTGGAGGATTTCTTGTTGCTTTTGAGCGATGGTTAGTTGTTCTAAAGCTTGGTTCCGAAAGTAGTCTCCAATACCCATTCCTATCGCTGTTCCTAAAATTGCAATTCCAATTACTAAAGCATGAGAGTAGCCAATTTTTTGGCTAATTCGCAACTGATTAAATAATTGTTTGGTTGCATTTTTGGGTTTAGCTGAATTTGTGAAATCTAGTTTATGAGGGAGTTTTTCAGCTTTCATTTTGTTTTTTTAGCATTTTTGAAGTTTACTAACAATATCACAAGTTTTTCCCAAGTTATCTGGAGTAAAGTTCTGTTCTCTTCACTGCTAAATCTGCGCGATCGCAGTCTATGGCGCGATCTAGTTACTGTTATTATTTAATATGCCTCTTTTTTCGGTAGTTTGTTTGTGATCTATATCAATATCTTATGTGATTGTCAGCGTAAATAAAATTTGGTTGGTAGTAAAATAACTTGATTTTAGTTAATAATCCCTCAGATAGTGTAATTTTCAGTAATTTATAGTATAATATTAAAACTGATTTAACCAGAATTGCTAATTTAATACTCTATTAGGTTTAATCATGGCTAAAACTCAGGTTCAAGAATATCGTGTAAGTAAATATGCTCTATCATTTCGCGAAAATTTTGGAAAGGCTAATATCTATGAACAAAATGCACTTTCAGTGCTTAATAAAGCGACTGGATTTATCAGTGCTTATGATTTTACTCTCAATCCTTATCGGGGTTGCCAATATGGATGCAGCTATTGTTATGCTGCTGCTTTTAGCCCAAATTCTCAAATGCGTAATAATTGGGGGAATTGGGTAATTATTAAGAAAAATGCTGCGGAAATTATCAAAAAGGAATTAGAAATTTGGTACAAAAAAAATCCTGATATGTCACCTAGTATTTATATGAGTAGTGTCACAGATCCCTATCAGCCAATTGAATCTAAAGAGCAAATTACTCGGCAATTATTAGAGATAATGCTTGATTATCAACCAACGTTAGTAATCCAAACTCGTAGCCCAATGATCGTTAGAGATATTGATATTTTACAAAACTATAAAAAGTTGCGAATTAACATGAGTATTCCTACTGGCAGTGAAAAAGTTAGGAAAGATTTTGAACCAAAATCTCCAAGTATTTCTGCTAGACTTAAAGCTATTGGAAATTTGAGATATAGTTTTCCTTATCAAAAAAATTGTGAAGTTAAATTTTCTGTAACTATCACGCCCTTATTACCTACATTGCCGGAAGATGAAGCTAATTTTATTGGTAAATTAGAAGTTGTAGATCGAATAGTAATTCAGGACTTTCATGCTAGTAATTTAAGATCGCTTGTAGCCTCAACCCGATCTGAAGCATTATCTCTCAAACATAAGTACGCTTGGTGGTACAATAGGGAAAATGAAAGTTATCGTAATTTTAAAAATAAATTAATTGCGATGCTTCCTAGCGTTGAAATTATGGAAGGGAAAGAGGGTTTTGGTTATGAATAATCTGTTAGCAAATTGGTGGCGCTCTTATAAATTTAGCACTGCACTTAAACATGGTGATAATCGCATTGCGAAGAAACTATTAAAGGAAATAGAAAAATCGAAATCAAAGTTGTCATGGCAAGAGAAACTATTTAGAGATAAACTACAGCTTGAAGAATTATTAAATGACAAAAATGAAAGTATCAGAGAATTTGACCGCCGCGTACAAGAATTAGAACTGCAACTAGGCTTCGGGCAAATAGATGATTTTAGTAGACAATTTAATGATTTAACTTTGATTCCTGACACTAAGTTTACTGAATTTATTTTCAGTAGCTTTAATTTGATTGAACATGATAAAAATTTGGTGCAATGTACTGGCATTGACGACAGAATATTTGATGATTTCGAGGCAAATTTAGCTGAATATATAAAGGAAGAGTTTAAAAATTCTAGTTGGCAAAAAAAGTTAAATATTTTAGTTAAAGAAGCTATTGATGATATTAATAAACTAAAGGTTGGACAAGATCCTGAATATCGTTTTGAGTTAAGTCCTCATGTTTATTTAATCAGATATTTTTTAGATAATGTTTATTGTGCCTATTTAGCTTGGTTTTTTATCTACAAATTGGGGTTATTACCAATTAAAGTGAATATCCTTGATATTGCTGCTGGTCCTGGAACCGCTGCCTATGGATTAGCGTTGTTATTACAGAGTACCAGTGGCTTTTTTTCAATGCCTTCGATGCACATTTCCTATTACTCTTTAGAACAGCAAAAATCCTTTCAATATCGAGGTCTTCAGTTTTGGCGACAATACATGGAACCGTTAGCTATGAATGCTTATTTTCGCTTTGATACTGCTAACATTTTTGATTATGACAGTCAATATAGAAAGCTCCCAAAAAAGTTTTTTGATTTTATTGTAATTTCTCACTGTTTTTTTAATGATTCAGATAGAAGAAGTCAATCTAGTCGAGTTTATAATCAGATATTTGCCAATAGCTTAAAAGATTCTGGTTACGCTTTACTAATCATTCAAGATAAAAAGTTATTTAGACCATACAATATTAATCAAAATGATGATCGAAATCTGGAGTTAAATGTAGTGAACAGATGTGTTAAAGAGTTGGGATTAGAATTGGTTTGGTACAAATACTTAAGTTCAACAGGCAAAAGAAATCCCATTTCTGACTTTGGGAAGTTTGCTAGAGAAAATCTATCTGTACAAAGATATATGAGTCCCCTAGCGCGTCAATATTTTGGATTAAATTTTGACTTACATTATGGACTTGATGATTATGTAATTTTGGCAAGAAGGTAATTAAAATGCTGTTAAAAACAGAAAAAAGTCAGAAAAATTGGCACGGAAATCTTAATTTAGCCTATGCTTACCGCAATGGTGAAACTAAAATTATTGTCAATGAAGTACAAGCACCATTAAAGGTACAGCGGCCTTTTTATCCAGAAGGAAAAGAAGTTTGTCATAGCGTTATTTTGCATACGGCTGGTGGTGTGGTAGGGGGGGATCAACTTTCGATGAATTTTCAGTTAGAACCTAATGCTAAAACTTTAATAACTACAGCAACGGCTGGTAAAATTTATCGGAGTAATGGTTTAGAAGCTAGACAAATTATCAACATAAAACTTGCCAAAGGTGCTTTTTTAGAATGGTTGCCCCAAGAAAATATTATTTTTAATGGTGCAATTTATCGGCAAGATTTGCGGGTAGAATTAGAACCAGAATCCAGCTTTTTAATGTGGGAAATTACTAGATTCGGTCGCACTGCTAGGGGGGAAAGATTTGTGTCAGGAGAGTGGCGATCGCACGTTGAAATCTGGCAGCAAGATAGTCCTTTATGGATTGATAGGCAATTACTCAAGGGTGAAGAAATGCTTACCAGTCCTCACGGTTTGGGGGGATATCCGGTTGTCGCCAGTCTCGCTTGGGTAGGTCAATTGATGACTGGAGAAATTATCGAAAAGACGCGATCTTTTTGGCAAAATACTTCCCTTTCCGATGAAAGTAATAGTTCAAAAATTCAACCGTCTGTAGGCGTTACACGGCTCACAAATGGGTTATTATGTCGATATCGTGGTTCATCAACTAATCAGGCGAGAAGTTGGTTAATTAGGGTTTGGGAATTACTGCGCTTGTCTATGCGCGATCGCCCTATTTGTTTGCCCAGAGTATGGCAAAATTAATAATTAGCTTGTTTATAGTAAGCGCAAAGAGCGCTAAAGCGCTTACTACAAACCAAATCATCAAGTTATTTAATTTTCATTCCTAAACAATGTTTTTTGATTAGACAATTTTGATCATAATATCTTCAGAAAAGGCGATCGCCACAGTCACCGCCCCAGGTTGCCCTTCTAAGCGAAAAATTTGTTTAGGAACTAACAAATTATTGGTATAATTTGTGGTTAATAATTCCGCTTTAATTGTAGCACAAATAGCCGCCGCTTCTGCGACGCTGGGAGTAGCAATTTCTGCGGCAACAATATTGGATGGATTTGGAACTATAATCGAACTTAAAATGCGAGCAGAAAAAGTTTTTAACTGCCATTTTTGCCCTTGACAAAGTTCAATTAATCCAACTTCATCCGCTTTGGTATCAATGGTAGCAATACCCGCGATCGCGCCTACTGGTAAATGATAATTGTGGCATACTTGCTGAATTGCCAATTCTATCAACTCTCTGGAAGTTCCACGCTGGCAACCTATTCCTACCCATAAAACTTTTGACTGACAAAAAGATGGGGATGATCCCATTGCGATCGCCGCTAGAAAACCAAAATTACTAAATAAATAATCAGCCATTTTAGATGATTTATAGCAGTCGCCAAGGCGCTTAGGACATGATTGATTGCTGGAACCCGCTTATTCTATTTCCTTCTTCCTGAGCATCGTAGCCCCTAGTCCCTAGTCCCTAGCTATAATTAGCAATTTCCTAAAAAAAGCCCAACTCTTGAGAGTCAGGCCAAAGGGCAAAAAATCCCTAAATAAAATCAATCTTGCCCAGACAAAGACACATCTGATTTTGGCAACACAGCCACCGGTTTAACTGGAGTTAAAACCGCCTGCAACATAGGAGTGCGATCGACCGAACTATTAATCACACTTAACACAGGATTCGACAAAATTCCCGCTAAAGAAGTCGCAATTAATGTCAAAATCAAACTCACTTGTAACGGCCGCATTCCCGGAACATTCCAACGAATCTCTGGATAATTCTTCACCGAATCCGACATTTCGTGAGGTTCCTTAACCACCATCATTTTTACTACCCGAATGTAATAGTAAATCGAAACAACAGTCGTAACTAAACCAAAAAATACCAAAACATAAAGTCCGGCTTGCCAACCTGCCCAAAATAGGTAAATTTTCCCAAAGAAACCAGCCAAAGGTGGAATCCCTCCCAAAGAAAGCAAACACAGACTTAAACCCAAAGTTAACAGCGGATCTTTTTGATACAAACCAGCATATTCACTAATTTGATCCGTACCAGTTCGTAGGGAGAATAAAATCACACAGGCAAAACCGCCCAAGTTCATAAACAGGTAAACTAACAGATAAAAAATCATGCTAGAAAAACCTGCATTTGTCCCTGCAATTAAACCAATCATCACAAAACCAGCTTGCCCGATCGAAGAGTAAGCAAGTAGTCGTTTCATGCTAGTCTGAGCCAGAGCAACGACATTACCCAAAACCATACTAAGTATAGCAAGAGCAGTAAAAACCAGATGCCATTCTTCAGTGACCAGGGGAAAAGCAGTAATTAAAAGGCGAATTGCTAGGGCAAAACCGGCAGCTTTAGAACCTACAGAAAGAAAGGCGACAACAGGTGTAGGCGAACCTTCATAAACATCAGGAGTCCATTGATGAAAAGGGACGGCGGAAATTTTGAAAGAAATACCTGCGATCGCGAATACTAACGCGATCGCCAAACCCAAAGAATTAGCACTACCACTAGCCGCAAGACTAGCCGCGATCGCGCTTAATTTAGTCTCCCCTCCCGACAACCCATACAGCAAAGAAAGAGAATAAAGGAACACCGCTGAAGAAGCCGAACCTATTAACAAATATTTCAAAGCTGCTTCATTAGAGCGAGGGTCCCGCTTCGTGTAACCTGTTAGCAGATATGATGAGATACTGAGAGTTTCCAAAGAAACAAAAATCGTCACTAATTCATCAGCCCCACAGAGAAACATCGCCCCTAAAGTAGCCGTGAGTAAAATGCTAATAAATTCTGCTAAAGATGTACCGGTTTGCTGAATGTAGCGTACCGAAATCAAAATAGTCACAGCCGCAGAAAGGGCAACAATACCGCGAAATGCCAAACTTAAGGCATCGCTGTTAAAACCGCCAAAGAACGAGATAGTGTTAGAGCTTTCCCATTGATAGCAAAGGGCCGCGATCGCAACTAACAAACCCCCAACCGCGACGTATGGAGTCCAAACCGAAGAATTGCGGCCAACAATTAAATCACCGCAAAGCACCACCAAAAGGGTGACAATAACTATTCCTTCTGGCAGGATAGTTCCAGCATTTAGCTGAGCAACAAGAGTAGCAAAATCCATATTTTCAGCCAGGTTATACAGTAGTACAGACCGAAAAGTCTGTGATGGGCGGTTAACTCATTAAAAATTCTTAACCAAACTGGATTGTAACCTGATTTAGTATGGAACTCTCTACAACTTGTCGATCGCCTTTTTTGCCTTATCTGCGATCCCCTTCGCCGTTTCCTTAACATCTTCTACCGCATGGCGGGCGGCAGATTCCGCTTGTTTTGCCTTACCTGCCGCTTGGTCTTTTTTGCTACCAGTGAGATTTCCCCACACTTCTTGGAGTTTCCCTTCAATATTTTTACCAACAGCCTTCGCTCTATTTTCCGTACTCATGTTGGACTCCTTATAGGAATTAATTATCTTAATTATTGACTTTACTTTACCATGATTGACGCACTATCAACTTACCAGGACAGGACTTACGCAAAACCTCTATCCGTAGGGTGTCTTAGCAAAGCGTAACGCACCATTCCCACTATCTGTGGCGTGACGAAAAGATTTTGCGTAAAGCTCAGTTGACAAAAAAGTATTATTGTGCAACAGAAGACAACCAACCCTCTCAGAACTCCCATCAAAACCCTAAATTTTCCAAACACACATTTTTAACTTATACTCTTTCAAAGCTAAACTAAAATTTGCAACCCAGAACTTACCCTGATTCTTAAGTTGCTCAACTTTAGCAGACATCAGGCTTCATCCCTTGCACTAGAATTATCTCTGGACTTGCAGACTTATTTAAAAGAAATTATGCGCGTTTTTCGTAATCTCATAGTTGTATGGGCAGGAGCAGCCATTACTTTCAGCAATGTTGGACGGAGTGCTGCCGCACAACCCCCAACAGAAACCTCAAACACCCAACCAGAAATCGAAATTAGCCCCGATTTTCAATCTGCCCCAAAAACAGCAGGAGAGCGAAAATTTCAAGAGGGACACATTACCTCATTTTCCGCCTCAACTCAGTCCCAACAACCCTCAAGCGAAGATAGTGCCTCGGAAATAGGGCAAAATTTTCCAGCAGTGCCACAACCAGAAATAGCCCAAAAGCCCGAATCTTCTGTAGAAAAGCCCACAACTTCTGGCAGTAGTGAGATAGCACAAACACCTTCTCCAGCCCCAACTCCAACAGAAATCCCCACACCTGGGGTTGTACCCACTCCCATTGAAACTGCTCCATCTCCTCCACCCAAGAACACTCCCCTGGAAAATTTCCCACCGTTAACCCCAAATGGGACTTTACAAACTTTACCTCCAGATTTTCTGGAACCTAACCCCAATCCCCTGAGTTTTCCCACAGTACCTGATGAAGTGAAGATCGATCGCACTCAACCTATTAGCTTACAACAGGCGATCGACCTCGCCCGTCGCAACTCCGAAACCCTACAAATCGCTGAACTACAACTGCAACAGAGCAAAGCCGCCTTGCGGGAACAACAAGCAGCCTTATACCCCGATCTCAGCCTACAACTTGATTTGACCCGACAACTCAGCGCTGGCGGAGAGCTTGGAGTCCGCGCTCAACAGCGTCGGATTGACGCTTTACAAACTCGACCAGCCAATATCGTCGATCCGCGAAACTTTGCAGGCAATAATGTTAACACTACTTTGCAATTAACCTATGACGTAGACCTTTTTGGTCGTCGCACGGCTAATATTCGCGCCGCCCAAGAACAATTAAGGTTTCGGGAACTAGAAGTAGAGCGAGTAGCTGAAGAACTGCGTTCTGATATTTCTACTAACTATTACAACTTGCAACAAGCCGACGGCCAAGTAGCAATTAGCCAAGCCGCAGTTAGAAATGCAGGGCAAAGTTTACGAGATGCTGAAGCCCTAGAGCGGGCTGGAGTAGGAACTAGATTTGCCGTATTACAAGCTCAGGTGAATTTAGCCAACGAACAGCAAAGGTTAAATGAAGCCAAACGCGATCAATTAATTCGCAGGCGACAACTCGCTGAAAACTTAAATATTAGTCAATCTGTAGAATTAACAGCAGCCGATCCCGTTGAGCAGGCGGGTTCTTGGAAATTATCTCTCGAAGAGAGTATTGTACTGGCTTTTAAAAATCGCGCCGAGTTAGAACAGTTGTTAGCGCAACGGGCTGTAAGCGAACAGCAGCGCCGTTCCATTGTTGCAGGCCGCAAGCCCCAACTGAATTTGTTTGCTAATTACAATATTTTGGGGTCAGATCCAGATCAAGGTGATTATTTTGCTTCTCGCGGTTGGGCCGATGGTTACTCTTTCGGAGCTAGGTTAACCTGGAATTTCTTTGATGGGGGTGCGGCTCAGGCGAGGGCGAAACAGCGAGAGTTTGATGTGGCGTTGGCGGAAGCTCGTTTTGCTCAACTACGAAATCAGGTGCGTCGCGAGGTAGAACAAGCTTATTTTGAGTTGGAATCGAGTTTTGCCAGTATTGAAACTGCTGAAACTGGTGTAGTCCAAGCTAGGGAAGCTTTACGTCTGGCGCGACTGCGTTTTCAAGCGGGGGTAGGAACTCAGACGGATGTGATTCAGGCGGAAACTGATTTAACTAGGTCTGAGAGAAACCGACTTTTGGCAATTATTGGCTATAACCGCGCTCTCTCTTCTCTGCAACGGGCTGTGACGAATCTCCCTGGTGGGGATCTTTCGGATACTCCTTAAAATTTGTAATAAATATCTCTGTCAACTAAAGTAGGAATCGGTAATGGGCAATATCAAGTTTGTCAAGGAAAATCAGGAAATCATTGCCGCAGACGGAGCTAATTTGAGGCTCAAAGCCTTGGAAAATCGTGTAGACCTGTACACTTTTTCCGGCAAGATGATGAATTGTGGGGGCTATGGCCAATGCGGTACTTGTATTGTAGAAATTGTGGAAGGGGAAGAAAATCTCTCTCCTCGGACGGATGTGGAAAATCGGAAGCTGAATAAGAAGCCGATAAATTATCGCTTGGCTTGCCAAACTTTGGTTAATGGTCCGGTGAGTGTGAAAACTAAGCCGTGACGCATAGATGATATCCTGGTTATGTTGGTTTTGTGATTTCAGATAAGGGTTGGAGATCATGCAAGTTAATGACCTGGGATTTATTGCAACCATTTTGTTTGTGTTAGTACCAAGTGTTTTCCTAATCATTCTTTACATTCAAACGGCTAGCCGCGAAGGTAAAAAGGATAATTAGCACTTTCTGTTTTGTCTTTTGTTACTAAAAAAGCGCCAAAGCTTTATGCTTTTGGTGCTTTTTTGGCGATCGCCTTCAGATATGTCTAGGGACTAGGGAATAGAATAAGGGCTTGAGTAATTTAGAATTTCTTAACCATTTTGGCGATCGCGATAATTTCTAACTTACGAAACTCCAATCTGGGCGCAAATTTTTTGCTCCTTGTAGATAGGGATGATAAATTTCCGAGTGATTTGCAGGCAAATTAATGTGAATTAAAAAGCGGATACAGCGCGGCAAACTTCCCTCAACGTGCATTTGCTGGACATCCAAAAGAGGAACATTAGCCCAACGAGGACGTTGGCGGGCGATCGAGGCGGGAAAGATAGCATCTAAATCACGAGTTACAGAAAAAGTAGCGCTAATAATCATTTCCGGGTCAATATCATTGCGTTTTTCTAATTCATCTAATAGTTCCGTCACCACTTCTGCAATTGCTTCTACCGAGTTTTCTGAGGAAGTAGTTGCTCCACGAATTGCCCTTACTCGCCACTCCACGCTAATATCCTCCATTTTGATTAAGTAGGGTTTTTGGTCTTTCAATAAGTTAATGGTTAACTATTAACAGTTAGCGGTTAACTGTTAACGGTTAACTGTTAACTATTAATTGTTATGGTCGATAAAGCCATAGTGGTAGACCGCTTACAGAAAGCTCAAATTCTACCCAATTTTTAGCAGTAGAAAGTCCTGATGTATCCAGTAGATTACTGCCTAATGCCCGATTTAAAAATGGTTTAGGTTTTTCTAGGGTGCAACATTCAGTTTTTTCAGGATCGAGTCCTGCTAATTCTGCTGCCCAGCGGATGGCATCTTCTTCAGTGCCCAAGCGATCGACAATACCTAATTCGATCGCTTGTTGTCCGGTAAAAATGCGACCGTCAGCAAAACTTTTTACCTTTTCCACTGTAAGATTACGGGCTTCAGCCACAGTTTGCACAAATTGTTGATAACTGGTATCTATCAATTCTTGCAAAATTTGTTGCTCTGGCTCAGTTAGCTCTCTGTCAAAAGCTAAAATATCTTTGTAGGGACCAGATTTAATCGTTTTAAACGAAATTCCAATCTTTTCTAACAGCACTTCAATGTTATTGCCCCGTAGAATTACGCCAATACTGCCTGTAATCGTGCCGGGATTAGCCACGATATGTGTGGCTCCCATGCCGATATAGACACCTCCAGAAGCGGAAATATTGCCAAAACTGGCAACTATTTTGATTTTTTCCCCCAAGCGTTTCAGGGCGCTGTAGATTTCCTGGGAATCTCCAACAGTACCGCCAGGGGAGTCTATCCGCAGTAGTAAGGCGGGAAATTTCCGCTCCTCAACGGTTTTAAGGGCTTCAAGGACTCGCTTGCGGGTTTCTGTGGCAATGGGGCCGTTAACTTCGATCCGAGCGATTTTTTTGCGATAGCGGGGCTTAAATGGCCAAATCATGGGCAATGGTAGAATCTGTTGTAGCTAATCTCTAGTTTGCCTTATTCCTATGGTTTTGATGGATAATAATTGGTAAAAGTATGAAAATAGGTAGCCCCAGGAATGAAGCTTTATATTTACCACACTCCCGAATTGACTCCTACGGATCGAGTACCTGACTGCGCGATCGCGGTTGATGTGCTTCGTGCCACAACGACTATGGCAACGGCGCTGAATAATGGGGCTGAGGCTGTCCAAGTTTTCAGCGATATCGATCAATTGATGAAAGAAAGTGAAAAATGGCCTGCGGCTAAACGTATCCGTGCGGGTGAGCGTGGGGGTGCGAAGGTGGAGGGTTGTGATATGGGTAATTCTCCTCTGGATTGTCAGCCCAATCTCGTTCAAGGTAAGCGATTATTTATTAGTACGACGAATGGCACTCGCGCTCTGCAACGAGTACAATCTTCGCCAATAGTTTTGGCCGCAGCTTTGATTAATCGTTTGGCGATTGCTCAATATTTGCTAGTGAAACAACCAAAAACTATTTGGATTATTGGATCGGGTTGGGAGGGAAGTTTTTCTTTGGAAGATACGGTTTGTGCTGGTGCGATCGCAGATATTTTATTAACGGAAAGTGGTGTTCCACCAGAGGAGTTTGTCGGTAATGATGAAGTATATGCCGCGATCGCGCTTTATCTTCAATGGAAAGATCAATTATATGAATTGTTCAATTACGCCAGTCATGGCCAAAGACTGCTAGGTTTGGGAGTCTATGAAGATTTGAAATATTGCTCTCAATTGGATATTTTAGATGTTGTGCCGATGCAAAGAGAAGTAGGGGTTTTAGTTAAGTCGGATGCAAAAATTCCCAAGGTACAATTTTGGATGCAAGGTTCACCTCGATGATCTGGCTCGTAGTAAGCGCTTTAGCGCTAAAGCGCCTACTACAAACAAGTTTGAACCTTAATTTAACCTTAATTTAACTTTAATTCATTTATAAACCGGTAAAGTAAAATGAAAACAACTGCCAGATTGTTCAGCAGAATCCACCCAAATTTGACCATAATGAGCCCGGATAATGCGCTGGCAAAGAGCTAACCCAATACCATAACCATCCTTTAATTCATCACGCTCAAGTCGGAAACGATCTTCAAAAATTTTTTGGTAATTTTCCTCTGGAATCCCCAGTCCATTGTCACAAATACTAACTTGAACTTTATGGGCAGTTCGATGCAGAATTGAAATAGTAATACTTCCTTTTTCTGGCGTATATTTAACCGCATTATCTAACAAATTCATCATCACTTGTAACAACCTTTCTGGATCGGCATAAACGCAAGGCAAATCAACAGGAATATCAGTCTCTACGTGCAGGGATTTAGCCTGAAACCGATCTTCTAATTGAACGAGTACATCATCGCAAATTGGTTTTAACTCCAATTTTTGAGGCTGAATATGAAATTGGGCATTTGTCCCCCTAGCCGCCTGTAGAATGTCCGCGATCATCCGGTCAATAATGCGGATTTGACGACGGGCTTGCTTAACTATATTCTCTTTTAAACTAGAAGTTTCTCCCAATAGTAAATTATCTTTTTGCTTATCAGTAGCTTCTAAAGTTTCTAGGGCTAAAGAAACTGAAGTTAGAGGATTGCGAAGATCGTGGGCAAGCATAGCAATAATCCGATCTTTTAACTTTAATTGCTCTTGCAGATGTTCTTTTTCCTGTTTAAGACGAAAAACTTCATCGGTGAGCTTGATTAGTTCAGCAGCAGAGGTAATAGAATGAATAGAAATTGGAGCAGCAATTTCGTGGTTTGCCAGTTGAGATTGCTCCTTATTCCACAATTCTTCTAAAGATAACTGCCACCGAACCCACCAGTATTCCAGTTGAGCGATTAAATCGCTACCGGCGAGCATTTGTCGGGGCGAGGGATGGATTTTGAGCAAGCAGGGAGTTGCCATCAGTTTAAAATGTTCTGCTAAATAAGGTTGCTCCCCGACATCAATGATTTGCAGATCGAAAGCAAAGTCTGTCTTTAGAGTTTCGAGGGATTTGCGGAGAAGGCGAATTTGTTCGTGGGAGCCAGGGCGCTTGTCCACAAACATGAGAAGCTGTAAAAATGCCTCAGAGCAAATGGGCTTACCGGCTTCTTCTGGGTTGCCGTTTGCTGCGATCGCGGCATTTTCCGCGTTGAAGCTGGATCTCGGATGAAAATAGTTAACCATTGCCGAGGAAATTTATAAAGAAACTCATGGTTTGCGGAAAACTCAAAGTCTTTGGACTGAGATGTAAGCAACTATAATTTAATATCTTCTTTATATTTATGATATTGTACCGAAGGTTTCAAAATTAGTGGGTGTTGTGAAATTTTTGAGTAAGACTAAAAATACACCGCTGAAGTTGGTGGTTTGGGTGGCGATCGCCTTTTTTGCAGTCTCTCTCCTCCTGACGCTGCATCGTTATTATAATTTTTACGCCTCTTACGACCAAGGCATTTTCAATCAAGTCTTTTGGAATGGCACTCACGGTCGAATGTTTGAGAGTTCTTTGTCTTCAGCTTTATCCACTAATGTCGTCCACGATCGACAACTACCAGAAGTATTCTACTATCGTTTGGGGCAACACTTCACGCCCGCACTAATTCTCTGGCTACCTATTTATGCTCTGTTTCCTTCGCCTGTGACTCTAACCGTGTTACAGGTGACTTTGGTGACGGCGGCGGGGTTGGTGCTCTATGCTCTGGCTCGACATTATCTCGCACCTCAATTGTCGGCGGCGATCGCGATTAGCTTTTACTGTGCTAATGCTGTAATTGGCCCAACTTTGGGCAATTTTCACGATATTTGCCAAATTCCTCTCTATGTCTTCAGTTTGCTACTGGCAATGGAGAAACGCCGCTGGCGAATATTTGCCATTTTTGCAGTGTTAATTTTAGCGGTGCGGGAAGATGCCGGAATTACTTTATTTGGCGTGGGATTTTACATGATTTGCAGCCGCCGCTACCCTCGCACTGGCTTGGTTGTCTGCGCTCTGAGTTTTGGTTATATTGTCGCCCTAACTAATCTGATTATGCCCTTATTTTCAGCGGACATTTCGGAGCGGTTTATGATGGAGCGGTTTGGGCAATATGCTGAAGGCGATCGAGCCTCTACTCTCCAAATTCTCTGGGGAATGATTAGTAATCCTTTACGATTATTAGGGGAATTATTTACCCCCTTCGATCGCACCCTCAAATATTTACTCGCTCAATGGCTACCTTTAGCCTTTATACCTGCTATTTCGCCTGCTTCTTGGGCGATCGCCGGATTTCCTCTACTCAAACTATTTTTAGGCAAAGGTGAATCCGTACTTGCCATCAATATCCGTTATGCCATGACAGTAGTTCCAGGTCTATTTTATGGCGCAATTTTGTGGTGGAGAGCACGGGAGAGGGGGAGCAGGGGAGAGGGGGAGCGCGGGAGATTTCCTTCTTCCCTCTTCCCTCTTCCCTCTTCCCTCTTCCCTCTTCCTTCTTCCTTCTTCCCTCTTCCTTCTTCCTTCTTCCTTCTTCCTTCTTCCTTCAAATTTCAGCGTTTTTGGGCATTTTGCCTCTGTTTATCGCTATTTTTCACCTTCACTTCCAACCCCAATCAAACCTTTTCCTTTATTTTGCCAGATGCCATTCATCCTTGGGTCTACGTCCCCATAACTCGTCAGTGGCAACACGCTTCTCAGATTCGATCGCTCTTAGATCGAATTCCACCAGATGCTAGTGTAGCCGCCACTAATTACATCATCCCCCATTTATCCAGCCGACGAGAAATTCTCAGACTTCCCAGACTCGAATTGCGGAATGATGCACGAGAAGTGGTAAAGATGGAATATGTAATTGCCGATATGTGGCAACTACAGCAGTATCAAACAGCTTTCAAGCGTGAGCGAGGACAATTACGCGCGATCGCACCCCTAATAGACCTACTTTCTAATTCTGGAGAGTATGGAATTATAGCTTTTCAAGATGGCGTAATTTTGATGAAAAAAGGTATTCCTTCTGAATCAGAAGCTGTCACCAGTTGGAAATCTTTTCGCCAAGAAATAGAGCCAATTTTAAAGTAAATATAACAAGCCTAATCGCTAGAGGCTAAAGACCAGATTAAGAGAAGAAGCAACTAGGGTAAGAAAATGTTAAAGTTTAAGAAACATATAATAGGGTAAATAATCGCAAAGTTTTAATATATGTAAACTTTTGGGAGTTAGGCAGATGAAGATTTTGGTACTAGCATGGGAGTTTCCCCCCCGAATTGTCGGGGGAATAGCTCGTCATGTAGCAGAGTTGTATCCAGAGCTAGTCAAATTGGGGCATGAAATACACCTAATTACCGTAGAGTTTGGTCAAGCCCCAATGTACGAAGAAGTCGAAGGTATCCGAGTGCATCGCGTGCCCGTATCACCCGCCCACGACTTTTTCCACTGGGTTGTCAACATGAACCAAAGCATGGGGCATCACGGCGGTAAAATCATGCTCGAAGAAGGGCCATTTGATATTGTCCACGCTCACGACTGGTTAGTAGGAGATGCTGGAATCGCACTCAAACATATCTTTAAAGTGCCTTTAATTGCAACTATACACGCCACAGAATACGGACGGCATAATGGCATCCATAACAACCAACAACGCTACGTTAATGGCAAAGAAAATGACTTAGTTTACAACGCTTGGCGAGTAATTGTCTGTAGCGAATATATGCGACAAGAAGTAGAACGAGTATTAGCTACTCCCTGGAATAAAATAGAAGTTATTTACAATGGGATTCGTGCCGAGAAAAAGCCTCGTTGGAGCGATTTTGATGCCTTAAGCTTCCGGCGTAAATTTGCTCACGACCATGAAAAAATAGTTTACTATGTTGGTCGGATGAGTCACGAAAAAGGCGTTTCTGTATTACTAAATGCGGCTCCAATGGTATTGCGAGAAACATCAATTCATAGTAAGTTTATCATTATTGGTGGTGGCCACACGGAACATTTAAAACATCAAGCTTGGAATTTAGGCATTTGGCACAAGTGTTTGTTTACAGGATTTATGTTTGAAGAATATCTCGATAAGTTTCAAACTGTCGCTGACTGTGCAGTTTTTCCTAGCTTATACGAACCCTTTGGGATTGTAGCATTAGAAAGTTTTGCGGCACGAGTTCCCGTTGTGGTTTCCGATACGGGAGGACTTCCAGAAGTAGTGCAACATACTAAAACTGGGGTGGTAACTCGTGCTAATAATGCCCATTCTTTAGCCTGGGGGATTTTGGAGGTGTTGAAAAATCCTGATTATGCAAAGTGGTTGGTTGACAATGCCCACGAAGACTTGGAGCGGCGATTTAGTTGGCCGAAATTGGCGAAAGAAACTGAGTGGGTTTATGAACGGGTAGTTGAAGAAAGAGCGGAAGTAAACTGGTAAATGAATAGAAAATGGTTAATTTGTAGCTGCAAAAACTAAATTTTTGTTTTTCCTTTAGAATTATCTAATACCATTTCTAAAAAAGTTTTTAACAGTTTGGGTAGGGGCGGG
>MBRE01000067.1:61802-227609 GCA_001698425.1 Oscillatoriales cyanobacterium USR001
AATTTAGAGAAATGGTATAAATGAGATTGTAGGGTGAATTTAGCTCCTTAAACTCACCCTACTAATTGTGTTAGTTGGATTTAGTCCTATTTGCTATAAATCCTACCCTATTTTCGATGGTGGTTCATCAGAAAGATACTTCAAATTAGTTTCCCGCACCTTCGCATCTTCATCATTATAGAAAAATGACAACAGTGCAAATCTTTGACCGCTAATGACTGGTGTTGCCTCATGTAGCAAAGAACAAGAAAAAACGATCGCCGTGCCAGTTTCATGTCGATATCCGTTGGGCGAATACTCTGGAAACCGTAGATATCCCCCTGTATATTCTCCCACATTTAAGTTAAGAGTCATCGCAAAACGTCGGTGCAAAGTGGCCTTAGTTGTATTATCGCGGTGTGCTCTGAAATATCCTCCACTATTAGCATCGTAACAACCTATAAGATAGCGTTCAAACCTAGTTATTTTAAACTGAAAGGCTTTTTCGACCTCTGGACAGACGCGACGAAGGATCGGTTCACCTAATTTTCGCTGTAATTGACGGTCTTCTATCAAAACATCTTGCCGCTTCTTAAAACTGTCATCTAACAAACCTAAAGTTTTTCCATCTACTTGTCTCATAAAGCCTGAAGGAGTACCACCTTCTGCTTTATAAAAATCAATCAAACTACGGCAAAAAGCCCGATCTAAAACATTAGGAATGACTAACACTGGTGCGTGTCTAGTTGCTGGCCTAGCTTCCTCAATAGGTGGTAAAGTTTTGAGGAAATGCAAAACTTTCTGGGCGTGTTCAGCAGGATCGCCCATTGAGAAAATATTTAGTATACACAAGTTTTCGTTGAGAATAAATGTCCTTGGGGCATATTGAATGCCATTGGTTTCTCCTTCTTTGATATCTTGGCATAGCGCATATTGAGTGCTTACTGTCCTCTCAAAGTCCCAGAAAAAGATGAAAGAGGGGGCAATTTCTGAAGGTAAGTTGCGCTCTTTGTCAAGAGAATCTATACTAACACCGAAAAACAAGACTTGCAATTGTTCAAATTCTGGTTGGAGATTTTGGAAAGATTTAAGGATAAGTTTTATCGGCTCAAAAGCAGTGCTACCAAAGAAAAACAACACAATTCGTTTACCACCAACAGTAGAGAAATGGAATAGAGGGTTGACTGTGGAGGGTAGAGAGAACCAAGGGGCAGGATCGCCAATTTCTAGTAATCGCATAGAGCTACCTATTATTCTTTCGCTATTAACTGTTGATTTTTACGATTGTTTTGTTCCTCATTTTATTATTTACCCATAAAAAATCCGGCTTTTTGAAGAAACCGGGTATCTAGGATGTTAAAAACTATTAACTTAATGACTCATTAACCTGTCCTTACTTTTCTTCATCGGGGTAATCTACGGGCCGATACTCAACATAATCTGTTGGCGTTGCTTCCTCATTGATGCTACTCCGACGAGGTCGATATTCTTCCGTAGGACGACTCCTTTTCGGTCTTGAAGACCTGTTAGGATTAGGATTATCTGACACTGTAGGGCGTGAATTGCGGGGGCGAGTTGGTTTATCTTCGCGATCGCGATTTTCCCAATCTTCAGATCCCTCCGTTGGACGACCTTCAGAACGCACAGGACGCTTACGGGGTCTTTCGCCCAAATCTGTTCTCGGTGTACTATTACGAGTTGAAGGGCGACGGCGAGGCTCATCTTCGTAACTCTCCCGTGTAGAGCGCACATCTTGACTCCCTCTAATTCGAGGACGTATGGGATAATCTTCTTCTTCTGGTTCTAACTGCTCTATCTCAGCATCGTAACTATCATAAGCATAGGCAGTGCTGACAGGCCGCTCTTCATCAATGATTTGGCTGCGATTTTTTGCCCCAGCCGTTGCAGCACCCCGCAGGTTAACGCTTTCTACGGCAAAGAAAATAGCCGTACCAGAAAGGAGGAATTGACCGAAAGCTAGAATCGGATCGAGTCGCCATCCTTGAAATAATAAAATCCCGCCGCAAAGTAGACCTACGGCCGCAAAAAAAATATCGTGATCTCGCGCTAGTTTGGGCTTCCACGATCGCAGAAAGTACAAGCCTGCTCCCGCCACTGCTAAAGCAATTCCCAGCAGACTGCTCCAGTTCAATCCAAAATTAACCATTAGCCTTTCTCCTATGCCAGTCCTAATGTTAGCGAGTTACGCATAAAACTTAATTCTAGGTTAACACCTTGCATTCTGTACCACCTCAACATTACCAGATTACCAGAGAAAAATACCAGAGCAATTTCTGCAAATCTTTACCGTATCTTTATCAAATAAACTGCTTTCCCCACTAGAACCTTCATAAAATACTTCTTATGATAGAGACATCAAGCAAGCTTACAGAAACAAAGGGTTAAACGCTATGAAAACTCAAAACATCTCAAAATTACTTGGTATCGCCACTGCTGCCGTCTGCGTTAGCTTAGCCACAGCACCCACCGCTCAAGCTCAGGTACTCGGTCCCAACTGGACATATACAATGGACTCCTTTGCCGACGGTAATGATGGCGGTACTGGGGTTGGTTTGAAAAGCAACTATGAAATGTATGGTATGGCAATGAAAGCCCAAGACGGCATCATTTCGATCGCCTTCAATGCCAACCTCGCTTTGACTGGACAATATGAAAGCTCTGTCAGCGATGACCATAATATTGGTTGGGGGGACGTACTTTTCAACTTCTCAGGTAAAAGTTTAAAAGATGCCAGCGCTGCTGGTGAATTATTTGGTATTCGCTTCGCCGGCACTAATGACTCTGGAGTTGCCAGCACCGGTGTTTTCAGTGGCGTTACTGCCCAAAATGTAGCTAAACAAAACTCTGGTTTCAGTTCCTTTAGTCAGTATCAAAACACAGTTAACAACAATGCCAATAATACAAATACTGGCACTAAAGGAGGACAAATTGGTTATGGTGGTGCAACTGTAGACGAAGCTAAGACCTACTTGACTTCAAAAACTACCATGAAAACTGTCAGCAAAGTCATTGAAGTTCCAGTTGTTAAGACAGTTTCCAAAGTCATTCAAGTTCCAGTTGTTAAGACAGTTACAAAGACAGTTAAGGTACCAGTGACAACTACGGTCAACAAACCTACACAGGTTATGGTTAATGGCAAGAAAGTTACTCAGATGGTTCCCACACAAGTCACAACATTGGTGAATAAAACAGTCACAGAACAAGTAACTGTTATGGAAAAGAAAACAGTTACAGAACAAGTAACTGTCATGGAAAAGAAAACAGTACAAGAACAAGTTCCAGTAACTGCAATTGATGATTCCAGCTACGGTCAACTAAACTCCATTAAGACTGGTACAAAAGTAGGCGACATTAATTTCTTAGGAGCCGATGAAATTGCTTCTCTAGCTACTGGTTTTAAAGGCTTAGGTGGTATTGGGAAATATACCGTAGGATTTAGCTTCAGCCAAAGCTTACTCGGTAAGTTTATGAACCCAGCTAATGCAGTTATTACCTTGTTGGAAGAATGCACCAATGATGGAATGATGCTGAAAGCTACATTGCCCTCTACATTACCTCCTGGTGAACAACCCGTCCCCGAACCAATGACGATGATTGGTATGGCTTTGGGAGGTTTGGGCTTAGTCAAAGGTAAAATGAATCAACGCCGTGCAGCCCGTGTCAATGCTAACTAATAAGCTCTACTATTCGTCTAATCGTTGCATCCTTGTCAGGGAGGATGCTCATGCTTAAGTCTGATGTGCGATCGCAATTAAATCATTACTGCTTCCAGAAGAATCTTAAAAATTCTCAGAGGCGATCGCATAACCCAAAAGTTTACAGCGATCGCAATCGCAGAACTTACGCACTCAATTTCTGCAATCGCGATCGCCCCAATTTTCACCCAATTTTCACCACTACCCAGGAACATCGCCTGTCAAATCTACATCTAAGCTCCTGGTAATCAAGAAAATTGGCGATAGGTAAAATAACTCAGTTGAAATTCTTGGTCAATCTTTACAGAATCTTCATCAAAAATAGCGACTCCCCGCTTGAAACTTCATAAATGGTTTCATAAGATACAAACGGAAACCAAGAAAACAAGCAGGGACTTAAACGCTATGAAAATTCGCAATATCTCAACATTAATCGGTGCTGCTACCGCCGCTGTCTGTGTCAGCTTAGTCACTACAACCGCTGCTCAAGCTCAGGTACTCGGCCCCAACTGGACTTATACAATGGATTCCTTCGCCGATGGTAATGATGGAAATACTGGCGTTGGTAAAAATAGCAATTATGAAATGTATGGCATGGCAATGAAGGCACACGACGGTATTATCTCGATCGCCTTCAATGCTAACCTAGCTCTGGCTGGTCAAGCTCATGGCGGTGTCACCAACGGAACTATTGGTTGGGGCGACGTACTCTTCAACTTCTCCGGTAAGAGTTTAAAAGATGCCAGCGCTGCCGGTCAATTATTTGGTATCCGCTTCGCCCAAACTAACGACTCTGGCGCTGCAACTACTGGTGTCTTCAGCGGTGTCACAGCCAAAAGCGTCGCTCAACAAAATTCTGGATATAGCACCTTCAATCAATACCAAGACGGTGTTAACAACCACTCTCCCAACACCAATACAGGTACTAAAGGAGGACAAATCGGCTATGGTGGTGCAACTGTCGCCGAAGCTAAGGATTATTTAACTAATGTCAATGGTGTCAGCCAAGACACAGACTACGGTCAACAAAACGTCATTGCCAGTGGCACAAAAGTAGGCGATATTAGCTTTTTGGGAGCCGATGAAATTGCTTCTCTGGCTAGTGGTTTTGCTGGCTTGGGTGGTATTGGTCGTCACACAGTAGGATTTAGCTTCAGCCAAACCTTACTCGGTCAATTTATGCAGCCTGCTAACGCCGTTATCACTTTGTTGGAAGAATGCACCAATGACGGAATGATGTTACAAGCAACATTGCCTTCCATACCTCCTGCTGAAGAACCAGTACCCGAACCAATCACAATGATCGGTATGGCTTTAGGAGGCTTGGGTTTAATCAAAGGTAAAATGAATCAACGCCGTGCTGCTCGTGTTAATGCGATCGATTAATATTGATTAATTACGCTCTCCTTGCATCTTAAACACAAAACTCTCAAATTCCTTGTCACCCTCTGAAATCTACATATTCAGAGGGTGACACTGTATTTATACCTAGTATTTAAACCTAATGGGTAAAGTCCCGCGCGATCGATAATTTAATAAATAAAATAATTCTGTCAAAATTCCCATCAATCTTTATGGTATCTTCATCAAAAACCATGCCTTTCCCACTTGTAACTTTATAAAAGGTCTTATAAGATATAAACAAGAAAGAAAAAAATACAAAGAAAAAAACAAGGACTAAACGTATGAAAATTCAGAATATTTCAACATTAATTGGTGCCGCCACCGCCGCTGTCTGTGTCACGTTAGCTACTACAACCGCTGCTCAAGCTCAGGTACTCGGCCCCAACTGGACTTATACAATGGATTCCTTAACTGACGGTCACGGTGAGTATAATACCGTTGGTGCTGGCAGCAACTATGAAATGTTCGGTATGGCAATGAAAGCTCAAAATGGCATCATTTCCATCGCCTTCAATGCCAACGTCGCTTTAGCTGGGAATTCAATTGGCTGGGCTCAAGACGGAAACATTGGCTGGGGTGATGTACTCTTCAACTTCTCAGGTAAGAGCTTAAAAGATGCCAGCGCTGCTGGTCAACTGTTTGGTATTCGTTTCGCAGATACTAATGACTCTGGTGTTGCCGGTACTGGTGTTTTCAGCGGTGTCACAGCCAAAAACGTTGCCGCAGAAAACTCTGGATTCAGCACCTTCTCTCAGTATCAAAGCGTAGTTGGCGGTACTAATGTTGCAGCAGCAAATGGTTCTTATACAGGTCAACTAGGACAAATCGGTTATGGTGGTGCAACTGTCGCCGAAGCTAAGGATTATTTAACTAATGTCAATGGTGTCAGTCAAGATACAAGCTACGGCCAACTCAACTCGATTAAGACTGGAACTAAAGTAGGCGATATTAACTTCTTGGGAGCCGCTGAAATTGCTTCTCTAGCTAGTGGTTTTGCTGGCTTAGGCGGTGTTGGTCGTACTACTGTAGGATTTAGCTTCAGCCAAAGCTTACTAGGTCAGTTTATGAACCCTGCTAATGCCGTTATCACCTTGATGGAAGAATGCACTAATGACGGCATGATGTTAAAAGCAACATTACCTTCGACAGTACCTCCTGCTGAACAACCAGTACCCGAACCAATCACAATGATCGGTATGGCTTTGGGAGGCTTGGGCTTAGTCAAAGGTAAAATGAATCAACGCCGTGCTGCTCGTGTTAATGCTTAATGTTTAAAGTTATCTCAAAAACTTAATAAAAACGGTAGATAACCAAAATTATCTACCGTTTTCTTGGTTAACGGTTAACAGTTAGGATTGTTTGTAGTAAGCGCTTTAGCGCTCTTTGCGCTCTTTGCGCTCACTACGAACCAAATCGTCAAGTTATTTAATTTTCATTCCTTAACCGTTAACCGTTAACAACTATTCAGCAATCTGCGGCAATAATTCCCGCTTCCGGCCTTGTAAAACCTTCACTTGACCATCATCATCAACATCAACTAAAGCGCTATCGCCATCCTTAATTCGCCCAGAAAGAATTTCCTCAGCTAGTACATCTTCCAATAACCGCATAATGGCGCGGCGTAAAGGTCTTGCACCATAACTTTGGTTATAACCTTCCTTAACCAGACGTTCTTTAAATGCCTCAGTCACATCAAGAGTAATACCCTTTTCTGTCAAGCGGCTAAATACCTCTTTGAGCATAATCACCGCGATTTCTTTGATTTCATCCATCACCAATTGACGGAAGACAATAATTTCATCCAAACGGTTGAGAAACTCAGGACGGAAATAGCGTTTCAGTTCTTCATTAACCAAGGAACGAATGCGATTATATTGAGCATCTGCTTGGTTATCGGCAAATTCAAAACCAATACCTGTACCGCCTTTTTCAATTACCGTTGAACCGATGTTCGAGGTCATAATTAGCAGCGTATTTTTGAAATCTACGGTGCGACCTTTAGCATCCGTTAACCGCCCATCTTCTAATATTTGCAAGAGCATATTGAAGACATCGGGGTGGGCTTTTTCGATTTCATCAAACAGCACCACCGTGTAGGGACGGCGACGCACGGCTTCAGTTAATTGACCGCCTTCGTTGTAACCTACATATCCGGGAGGAGAACCGATTAACTTAGAAACAGTATGACGTTCCATGTATTCGGACATATCCAGCCGAACCATTGCTTCTTCGGAACCAAAGAAATAAGAAGCTAAGGACTTTGTTAATTCAGTTTTCCCAACACCTGTGGGGCCGGAGAAAATGAAACTAGCAATGGGACGATTAGGATTTTTCAAGCCTACTCGTGCGCGACGAATAGCGCGAGAAACTGCTTTAACGGCTTCCTCTTGACCGATGAGCCGTTGATGCAAAGTATCTTCCATGTGTAGCAATTTCTCAGACTCAGATTCAGTTAATTTATTAACTGGTACGCCTGTCCAACTGGCTACAATTTGAGCGATATCTTCTTCGGTGACATTAGGAGAAACATCGCTGTCGCTCTTAGTTTCCGATTTTTTGTTTTGGGAAATAGCGCGAATTTCGGCTTTAATTTCCATTTCGCGATCGCGTAATTCTCCAGCTTTATCAAAATCTTGAGAGCGCACCGCTTCTTCTTTTTCCTTCAGAACTTTTCGCAGTTCTTTATCTAATTCCTTCGCGGCGGGGGGTAATTGAGAACTCAACAAACGCACGCGGGAACCCGCTTCATCCATCAAATCGATCGCTTTATCCGGTAAATAGCGATCGCTAATATATCGATCGGAAAGTTTAGCCGCTGCTTCCAAAGCCGAATCCAAAATTTTCAGCTTATGATGCTGTTCGTAGCGTTCCCGCAAACCGAACAATATCTCTATTGTTTCCGCAACCGTAGGTTCGCCCACCATCACCGGCTGAAAACGACGTTCCAGAGCCGCATCACGCTCAATATGCTTGCGGTACTCATCCAGAGTAGTCGCCCCAATGCACTGCAATTCTCCCCTCGCCAAAGCTGGTTTGAGGATATTTGCCGCATCGATCGCACCTTCCGCCGCACCAGCCCCAATCAGCGTATGAACCTCATCAATTACCAGGATGACATTACCCGCCGAGCGAATTTCATCCATGATTTTCTTCAGACGTTCCTCAAATTCCCCCCGGTATTTAGTCCCAGCGACTAATAAACCAATATCGAGAGTAACTACCCGCTTATCTTCCAGAATATCAGGCACATCATTATTAGCAATCCGTTGAGCTAGACCCTCTGCGATCGCCGTTTTACCCACCCCAGGCTCCCCAATCAAAACCGGATTATTCTTAGTCCGTCGTCCTAAAATTTGAATTACCCGTTCAATTTCCTTTTGGCGGCCCACCACAGGGTCAAGCTTACCATCCACAGCCATTTGGGTGAGATTAGCGCCAAACTCATCCAGAGTCGGAGTCTTAGTTCTACCCGTCGGGCCACCAGCCGTCACCTCCGCCGTTTCGCCCAACATCCGAATTACTTGAGTGCGAACCTTCGAGAGATCGACCCCCAGATTTTCCAACACCCTCGCCGCCACACCTTCACCTTCCCGAATCAAACCCAGAAGTAAATGCTCAGTGCCAATGTAATTGTGTCCTAATTGGCGAGCCTCTTCCAGAGATAATTCTAGTACCCGTTTAGCGCGAGGAGTAAAAGGAATTTCCACCGCAACGAAACCTGAACCCCGGCCGATAATTTTTTCAACTTCGATCCGAGCATCTTTGAGATTAACCCCCATTGATTTCAGGACTTTCGCCGCAACCCCCGTTCCTTCCCCGATCAAACCCAAAAGGATCTGTTCAGTTCCCACGAAATTATGACCCAAGCGGCGAGCTTCCTCCTGGGCCAGCATAATCACTTTTATGGCTTTTTCTGTGAAGCGTTCAAACATTGCTATCTCCCATCACCTGCTATGTGCCCGATTCAAGGTCACGCCCCGCCCATGCGAGATAAACGCATATTCGAGAGTGAACTCGACGCTGCTGAACTTATTATTTTTTTTCCTTGGCGTGAAACCCTCAATCGCTCTACCGTTGTGGCTACGATTGAGCTTCTAGGCTACCGTTGCAGGGTGGCTTTCAACTGGGAAGGCCCAGATAGTGGCTGACCTACAACCGCCCCTAGACTCTAAGAAGAGCGATCTTCCCGACCTGTACCCAGTCTACTATTACGTTATTGAGGATTGTAGCATAAAGCCACTGACTGTCATCTGCTTGTGGCAAGAGTGGGAATCTGAGGTTAATTATTTTAGCATTATTTGGCTTTTCCTTACTTGGGATGGTGATATACTCCCACATCAACCTGAGTACAGGTTGGATTATTATGCAAAATCCTGGAGATTTGGCGACTCTTCTCAAGCCATCAAACCCCCAGGATTTTAAAAATATCCGATTTATTAAGGCTAAATCGAGCCATTAAAAACTACTCAGCGGTAACTAATTCGGTGCTACCACTGCTACGCTTGCGAGTTAGAGTGTTGTAAAGCATTTGACCGATCGCTTTGACTAAGCTACCTTCCAATTCCATGAATAATTTCATGTTCATGCCAAAAGCGGCGTTAGCTTCTTCCACAATGCGATCGCACGCCGCATCATCCAAATCTAAACTATCAAGAGATTGGCGGTAATTATTTTTAAACGCCTTCTCATCAGGAATGCCAGGAAATTCATAAAAATCAGTACCGACCCCATCAGCAAGATTCATCGCTCTGACAGCAATTCCTTTGAGAATTTGACCGCCAGATAAATCGCCAATATAACGAGTGTAGGAGTGAGAAATTAATAATTCCGGTGCCGTTGCCGAAATTTCTCTAATTCTCGCCACATAAGCTTTACCCGCAACTGAGGGAGCCACAACATCGCGCCACTGAGGACCGTAATAGTAAGCTAAATCATTTTCTAAGCTTTGTTTGCGGTTTAACTCAGGAAAGTAAATTTTGGCAACAACCGGATGATTTCGATGGCGTTCGATTTCTTCTTCCATTGCTGAGTAAATGAAGTAGAAATTGGCCACCAAAGGCCGGTATGAATTTTTTTCGACAACGCCTTTTAAAAAGCACTTGACAAAACCCACGTTTTCTGCCATCGTGTGGGCTTTTTTCGTTCCTTCACGCAATTTAGCTGCTAAGTTGATGGTCATAGTATATTTTCCAACTTTCAAGTTTTGTGGTAGCCAGTCAGTTCGCCAACCAGCCGAAAAGTCACCTAAATTTTTAGCTTAAACTGATTTGATGAGAGATTTTATTACGATTTATAACAAATTGGCAAAATCCTAAACCAGTATTGCCAAAATTTAGCTTATTGTGTGTGTAATATATAAGGAATGAAAATTAAATAACTTGATGATTTGGTTTGTAGTAAGCGCTTTAGCGCAAAGAGCGCGCTTGGCGCTTACTACAAACAAGCTAATTATTTAATTTCTCTTCCTAAATCTTTTTTAGTTTTCCTAAACCTGGGTGCATCAGATTGACTGACAAAGAAATAACTATCAGAAGAACTGTTGCTAATCAAGCTCAATCTACTATGTCAGAAAGTCAAAATCAATTTCAAGAATATCATACAACTTTTCCTGATACTCCATTATCTTTGGATGCGGATGAAGAGTTACTGCGGTTGTTAAGGCCAGAAATTGTAAGTCAACCAAGCACTTTAGAAGGGCTGTTTAACTTGATGAGTAAAGCACAAAAACTCATCTTTAAAAAAGCAGTAGTAAAACAAACAATATATTATATTACAAAAAAATTGCCTCCACCAGAACAAGATGAAGGTGAACGTTTATTCATCGAGTTAGCAAAAGAGTGGCTGCGGAATCCAACTAAAGAAGTAGCTGATAAGGCAAAACTTGCTGCCATTACTGACTGTATAGACAGAGGTGTCAGATATTTTAATTACCCAGCATTTTTTCTTGAACCAGCTTGTGCTGCTGGAGCAAAAACGGGATTAGATGCGGCAGAAATTGCTCTCAAAATAGCTGGAATTGGCTATGTAGGAGTAGGAATTCAATGGCAAATCACTGTAGCTTGGGCAATTTTGTACGATCAAAAGCTTCCTGATGTTGGAGAAGAATCAGTCTTGAAGACTGCCACGCCTCCGAAAGCTAAGATTATTAACAATTAAACCCTAAAAAGTAAAATATAATGAGCATAAGACAATCATTCCAAGTCTTCAGGAATAATACCCAAAGCTGTTAACTGTTCGGCAGAAAGTGACTTTAACTTGGCAGCTAATTCTATTCGTTTTTGTCGTTCTCGTTCCGCCTGTGCAACTGCTAATTCCGCCTCTAATTTTGACTGTGCAACCGCCAATTCCGCCTGTGCAACTGCTAATTCCGCATCGGTTTGCACCCAATTTCCCACACCATCATACCAGCGCAACCAACACCGATTAATCCCCTCAAACTCACCTTCCCACACTCCCAAACCCAATTTTAATTCGGGAATCCAAAACCGAGAATTATCCGCATCTAGGATTTGTTCTACATAGCGCCCACCATCCAGTTTAAACATCCGCAAGCGATCGCTATACCGACTAAATACAGCATAATAAGGTACTCGCAAAATTCGCTCATAAACATCCCACTTTCTCGGTGGTATTTCTCGCGTTGCTTGTCCATTATGCTCCTCAATAATATCTATTTCCTCTTCTACAAACTGCCCTAAATCTTCTTTTTCCGTTCCCGGCGACAGCAATTCTACTACTAAAAAAGGATTTGTACCTTCTTGCCAAACCACATAACTAGAGCGCAAATCCGCCTCTTCATACAACCGAGAAACATCCAAAACTAGAAACCAATCGGGACGCTTGTACCACAGAGTATGATGGACATCATAATACAAGTTTAAATCTGAACCGACAAAAATGCGATCGCTCTTATAATCTGGCAATCGTAGCGTGCGCGAAAGCAACTGAGGTTGCCAACTATGAAACTCATCAGGCAATCCTGGCTCCTCCGGGTTTTCACTAGGGAGATCGTACATTGTCGGCAAAGTCTGCTTCGCCGGCAGAGGTATTTCTGTCTGGGGAATTGTCGATCGCTGTGGTCGCATGACGATACCAGAAAAGTCTTATTTCACATTATAATTTTATGCAGGCTGAAATAATCGTTCTAGCTTCTTAGTTGCTGGCAATGGTTTACCTTCAGCTTGACAGCTATCAATTAGTAACTCCAGTACCTCTCGCGCATTGTAGATAGCTTCTTCATAGGAATCTCCGTGAGTTACCGGCTGCATTACATCCTCAAATTCAGGCAAAAACACGACAAAGCATCGATCTTCTTCTGACCATTGGATAACAACTGTATATTTCATGGTTCTGTCTCCTCTGCTTCGATTTGCCTAAGCACCTCAATTGTTTCGTTGACTAATTTCTCTAAATATAGTTTAGCATCATTTCCGTCTTTACCAGCTATAATAATAGCCTTGGCTAATTTGGGATGCTTCCACTTACTATGACTACCTTTTGCGGGCTGACAAATAAATCCTGCTTTTAACAATAGGCTTTTCAATTCTCTAATCTTCTTAGGCATAATTGAATGGTAGCAGATATTGTACAAGAACTTTACGCAATCTGTAATCGTTTGCCCAAAGTGTGAGGTTCTGGTAGAAGATTGCGATCTTCTTGAATTACAACTAAAATTATGCCATTGCGAGTAAAACGGAGTAGAATTGAGGTAAGAGCATTAACCGCACCCTGGATATATTTAACATATTTTGTGTAATTTAATTGAGGTAATTTAAACTTTGCAGATTACTTTTCTTGGTACTAGCTCTGGCGTTCCCACGCGATCGCGCAATGTTTCCAGTATCGCCCTCCGCCTTCCCCAGCGGGCGGAACTTTGGCTGTTTGACTGCGGCGAAGGTACTCAACACCAGTTTCTCCGTTCGGATCTGAAAGTTAGCCAACTCAGCCGAATTTTCATTACTCATCTACACGGCGATCATATTTTTGGCCTCATGGGTTTACTCGCCAGCTGTGGTTTAGCTGGTAATGTGAAACGAATTGACCTTTATGGTCCATCGGGATTAGAAGAATATTTACAAGCTTGCGTGCGCTATTCTCAAACTCATTTTTCTTACCCAATGAAGGTGCGGAAAAATCAGCCGGGAGTAATTTTTGAAGATGATGAATATATTGTTAGTTGTGGTTATTTAAAACATCGAGTTACTGCTTTTGGCTACCGTGTCACCGAAAAAGATCGACCGGGACATTTTGATGTAGAAAAAGCCAGAGCTTTAGGCATTCCTTTTGGTCCTTTGTATGGTCAATTAAAGGAAGGAAAGGTAATTACTTTAGCAGATGGTAGGACTTTTAACGGTGCTGATTTCTGCGGACCGGTTCAAAAAGGACGGACTTTTGTATATTGTACTGACACGGTTTATTGTGATGAGGCGGTGGAATTGGCGCGGGATGCGGACTTGTTAGTTCACGAAGCTACTTTTTCTCATCAAGATGCAGAAATGGCATTCGATCGCCTACATTCAACTTCAACAATGGCCGCCCAAGTAGCTTTAGGTGCAGGAGTAAAACAATTAATTATGACTCATTTTAGCCCCCGTTATGCTCCGGGTAATTCAATTATTTTAGATGATTTATTACAGGAAGCACAAGCAATTTTTCCCAATACAAAAATGGCATTCGATTTTTTATCTTATGAGATTCCCCGCTGTAATTAAACCTCCTAATTAAAGCATGAAAGAACCTTCTAATTTATTACTAAAACTGGCTCGTAACTTATTTCCTGACACCACAGAACAAGTAAAGTTTGTGCAAGCCGTCACTAATCCTGAACCTTTTAATCCTTGCATACTTTGGCTACAAGAAAAACCCCAAGTTCACCCATTTACTTTAGAAACTCCCACATCTTGGCAACCAGAATTTGTTGATAGGTTGGCGCTGAATACTAAGCCCGGAAAACATCAGTTACACGATCGCGGAAGTTACTACTGTTTAGACTTTTCCTCAACCTTTGCCGCCTCCACATTATTAACTATATCCCCACCAATTCAACTAATTTTAGATATGTGTGCCGCACCGGGAGGTAAAAGTATGTTTGCTTGGCAAGCATTACACCCAGAATTACTTTTATGTAACGAAGTAATTGGCAAACGAATTGGAATGTTAACCTCTAATCTCAAGCGTTGTCAGATCGAGCCATCTGCGATCGTTAATCGAGATGCAGAATTTTTAGCAACAACTATCCCAAAAACTGCTAACCTAGTGATAGTCGATGCACCATGCACAGGACAATCTTTACTAGCCAAAGGAGAAAAAGCCCCTGGCTGTTTTCATCCCGTCAGCATCAATAGTAATGCTAACCGTCAAAAAAGAATCTTAGCTAACTCTGCTAAGATTGTAGCACCTCAAGGATATATAGCTTATATGACTTGTACTTACTCGATCGCAGAAAACGAACAAGTTAGTGAATGGTTTATCGATAAATTCTCACAATTTATAGCTGTAGAAGTGCCTCACTTAGCAACTTATCAATCTCATTTAACAAAAATACCTTGCTATAGAATGTGGCCGCAAGATAGACTAGGTGCTGGTGCTTTTACTGTACTCTTTAAGAATCAAGATGTAGGAGAAAGAAATTTATTACCAGCAGACTTTTTAAGCTATCATTAGGAATAGAAATTAAATAATTAGCTTGTTTGTAGTAAGCGCAAAGAGCGCTAAAGCGCTTACTACGAACCAAATCGTCAAGTTATTTAATTTTCATTCCTTACTTCCTTCTTCCTTCTTCCTTCTTCCTTCTTCCTTCTTCCTTCTTCCTTCTTCCCTCTTCCTTCTTCCTTCTTCCAATGATTTTACCTAAAATTAATTTAACAATTCCCTGGAGATTAAAATGGAAATTAACCGCCTCCATTCTCCTAACTATTCTAAGTTTACTACTTTTAGGTGGTTGTCAAAACTCAGCAAATGTCATTGCTAAAAATAGCGGAGTAATTCATCTTACCCTGTGGCACGGCATCAATCCACCACCAAATCGCGATGTATTTCAAATTCTGGTAAAAAAATTTAACAAAAGTCACCCTAAAATTCAAGTTGAAGCATTGTACATTGGTCAACCAGACCAACAAATTCCCAAAATATTAACAGCAGTAGTGGGGAATGCGCCGCCAGATTTGCTGTGGTACAACCCGGCTACAGCAGGTCAATTAGCCGAACTTGATGCCATTATTCCCTTAGAAAATTGGCTCAATAAATCACCACTTAAAGCCGAAATCGATCCAGTTTTATTTGAATCAATGGAATTAAACGGCCACATTTGGTCAATCCCCTTTGCTACTAATAATACTGCGATTTTTTATCGTCCTAGCTTATTCAAAGAAGCCGGAATTACTAAATTACCTAAAACTTGGGAAGAATTTAAACAAGTAGCTAAAATCTTAACTAAAGATCGAAATAAAGATGGCAGAATCGATCGATATGGGATGATATTACCATTAGGGAAAGGAGAATGGACGGTATTTACTTGGTTGCCATTTATGTTTAGTGCCGATGGCGAACTTCTGGAGCAAAAAGTAACAGTAGGAAGCCAAGGCGAAAAAGTTGAATTATTAATTCCTAAGATCGATAATCCGGGGGCGATCGCGGCATTACAATTTTGGCAGGATCTTCTTAAAGAAGGCTCGGCGATACTTTCTGGACCAGAAAGAGGTTACGAATTAGATAAATTTATTGCCGGCAAAGTTGCCATGCAAATTACTGGGTGTTGGACGCTATCAGAATTAAACCAAACAGGCATAGATTTTGACGTTTTCCCTATACCTTTCCTCAAACATCCCGCCACAGTTGTTGGTGGTGAAAATTTGTATGTAATGAAAACTAATTCTCAAAGAGAACAAGCAGCATGGGAATTTGTCAAGTATGTTCTCAGCGAGAAATTTCAAACTGCTTGGGCTTTAGGAACTGGATACCTACCAATTAACTTAAAATCGAGAGCAAGTGCAACTTATCAGGCATTTGTCGAAAAAACACCCGTTTTAAAAGTATTTTTAGAACAAATGAAATCAGCGCGATCGCGCCCGATTATTGCCGGTTACTCCCGCCTCTCCGATAACTTAGGCCGCGCCATAGAAGCAACACTTCTTGGTCGCCCTCCCAAAAAAGCCCTCCAAGAATCTCAAAAACGTTTGAACTTAATCTTTAATGTTAAATAGACTCAAGTTTATGGAAAAATGCAGGAGAATTCAGATATGTCAGGAGAAAATAGCCAAGAAATTAGGAATAATTAATAATTTAGATCGACATCGATCGCCTACTATTAAAAACAGAAGCCTCTTTTCTCATAACATCTACGTCCTCATACTCCCGATATTCCATCCACGTTCTACCCTTGTTGTAAATCCCAATGGAGAAAAAGTTTCTTAAATTAATTAAAGGACAAACTGGGCGATACCTTTTAACAGTAGGCGCGATCGCAGCCATCTACTTTTTTACGGCCCAATTCACCATCAGCAACCTAATGCTAAGTGCAGAAGTATCACCCATGTGGCCTGCGGCGGGAATCGCCCAAGCCGCACTGATGCTATTTGGCTCTTCTTTTTGGCCAGGAGTCGCCATAGGTGGCTTTCTCTTAGACGCTTCCCTACACCCCGGATACTTGCTACTGTCAATAATTTCAGCCATTGGCAGAAGCCTACAAGCCCTGTTTGGCACAGCCCTACTGCATCGCATCAACTTCTCTATTAAACTCGAACGTCTTAGAGACGTTTTGGGATTAGTCATCTTGGGTGCTTTTGGCTCCGCGATCGTCAATTCTACCATCGGCTCGATCGCTCAATGTCTATTTGGTCTATCTAAATGGAACGATTTAATCGGCACTTGGGCAACATGGTGGCTGGGAGACGCAATGGGAATATTACTCGTAACTCCCGTCTTATTAACCTGGCAAAAATTGCCCTCAAAACCCAAAAAACCCAGACACGCTACTGAAGCAATAATTTTATTTCTACTATTAATCGCCATCTGCTGGCTCGTCTTCTGCTCCCGCACCAGATCCGCCTACGCGCGCTATCCCCTCGAATACCTACCATTTCCCTTAATAGTTTGGACAGCCTTTCGCTTTGGGCAACGCAGCACCGCCCTCGCTAACCTCATCCTCTCCACCTTCGCCATTTGGGGAATTGCGCGAGGCTCTGGTCCATTTCTTAAACATTCCAGCAACATCCCCCAAGCTATACTATCTTTGCAAGCCTTCCTCACCGTTTTAATAGTCACCGCCCTGGTTTTAGCCGCCACCGTCGCCGAGCGACAAAAAGCCGAAACCTCCCTCAGAGCCAACGAAGCCAGCCTTGCTAACGCCCAACGCATCGCTCAATTAGGCAACTGGGATTTAGATATTTCCAGCAGACAATTACTTTGGTCCGATGAAATTTATCGAATTATTGGCGAAAACCCAGGGGCATTTCCACCCAACCAGGAGAAATTCTTGCAATTCGTTCACCCAGAAGATCGAGAATTAGTTAAGCAATCGATCGATAGCGCCCTATATGAAAAAAAGTCTTATAGAATAGATTACCGATTGATTTTACCCGATGGCAGCGATCGAACAGTCCGCGAACAAGCAGCAGTCGGCCATACCCACATTACTAGCACCATCCAAGACATCACAGACCAAAAACGAGCCGAAGAATTCCGCAGAGGCAAAGAAGCCGCCGAAGCCGCCAACCGCGCCAAAAGCGAATTTCTCGCCAACATGAGCCATGAATTGCGAACCCCCCTCAACGCCATCATCGGTTACAGCGAATTAATGCGAGAAGACGCAGAAGAATTAGGATTAAAAGAATTTGTATTCGACCTTTTAAGAATTAACAACGCAGGCAAACATCTTTTAGCAATTATTAAAGATATTCTCGACTTCTCAAAAATCGAAGCAGGTAAAATGAGCGTCGACATCGAAACCTTCAGCATCGTTAATCTAATTCAGGATGTCACCGCCACAGTTAAACCCCTCGCCGAAAAAAATTCCAATATCCTAGAAATCAAGTATGCTGAAGATATCGGCGAATTACAAACAGACTTAACCAAAGTTCGTCAATCTCTGTTAAACCTCCTGAGCAATGCTTCTAAGTTTACTCAATCTGGACTCATTACTCTTGCCGTTACTCGCGAAGTAATAGATCCCGAAACTAAGGGAAGTAAATTTCTCAGTCAACAGTTAACAGTTAAAGGTCAACAACCCACAGAATGGATCGTTTTTACTGTCAGCGATACTGGAATTGGTATGAATGCTGAACAGTTAGAAAAAGTTTTCGATCCATTTACTCAAGCTGATTCTTCTACTACTAAAAAGTATGGCGGTACGGGTTTAGGGTTGACTATTACTCAAAAGCTATGTCAGCTAATGGGTGGAGATATTTTGGTTAAAAGTGAGTTAGATCGCGGTTCCACTTTCACGATTTTGTTACCTGCTACTCTTCCCCAAAAATTAACATCTACAGCAGATATAGAGGAGTTGTTATGAGTTTATTTTCTCGATTCCGCGATCGAATTATTAGCAATTTTACCCCATCGCAACAAATAATACTTGCTGTCGGAGCCGGATTGGTTTTGACTTTTATGTTTTTAAAGACTCAGGCAGTTAACTTTGAAGAACACGATCGATTTATTCGCAATTTACTTTACCTGAAAGAGTGGGATAAAACGCTGAATCAGGACTTATTAAAATCTACTTATGGGCTGTTAAATTATTACGATCCAATAGTCGAAGATTTGGCGGAAATCAAAAAGTTACAAATAACTCTCAGGGAAATTCCTAGCTTTATTAACAGAAATGGAGCGCAAGAAATTCAGAAGATACTGAATAATTATATTAAAATAATGGTACATAAAGAACGCTTAATAGAACAGATAAAAACTCGCAATTCAATTTTCCAAAATTCTCTGGATTATTTTCCAAGTCTGGCGAATGAATTAGTTGATAAGTTATTGTCTTCAAATCAAAATTCAAAGTTAGTGTTTGAGATCGTTGAACTCCGCCGAGATGTTGTATTTTTTTGTGTTAACTATAGCCAGGAAAACCAAGAAAAGATTAATCAGAAAATTGCTGCACTTATGCAAACAAAAAGTCGTTATTATCCTGACTTAAGCAGTCAAGAAATTGATAGTTTATTACTTCATGCCCAAATAATTGTAGAAAACAAACCAATTATAGATGCTAACATCGAAGAGTTGCTTGCCTTGCCGACATCCACAGGTAGCAAGAAACTTTATCAAGCTTACAATAGTTATTATGAAGCAGCATTTAACCGAGCTAATTACTATCGTTTATTGCTCTATGTCTGTGGTTTGCTGCTGTTAGTTTATATTTTTTATATTATTTTCAGATTAAAAACTGCTACTTTATCGCTTAATGCTGCTAACGAAAGTTTAGAAGCGCGGGTTCAGCAACGAACAGAGGCACTATTTAATAGTAACATAGCCCTCACGGAAAGTGAAGAACGCTATCGTCGGCTTGTAGACTTTTCTCCTGAAGCGATCGCGGTTCACAGTGCAGGTAAATTAATCTATATCAATGCTGCTGGTGCTAAACTTTTAGGTGCGAGTTCTGAGGAAGAAATTATTGGTAAATCCATTTGGGATTTTATTCATCCCAACTATCATAAATCGAGTGAAAAGCAACTTAACTTAGTTGTAGAAGAATCAGAGGGAAAAGTAGAGTTTGCCGAAATCCAGCTAGTGAGCCTTTCTGGGGAGATAATAGATGTGGAATCGATCGCTATCCGCATCACCTATCAAGGCCAACCCGCAACCCAAAGCATGATCCGAGACATCACCGATCGCAAACGCATACAACAAGAGTTAGAGTTAGCTAAAGAAGCTGCCATTGCCGCCAGCATTGCCAAAAGCCAATTCCTCGCTAATATGAGTCACGAACTACGCACTCCCCTCAATGGTATTCTCGGCTACAGCGAATTACTCCGAGAAGAGGCTGAAGAATTAGGCTATCAGAGTTTTATCCGAGATTTAGGACAAATTCGCACCGCCGGGGTTCATCTTTTGTCCTTGATTAACGACATTCTCGATATCTCCAAAATTGAAGCTGGTAAAATCGAGGTTTATCTTGAAACTTTCGATATCATTGACATGATTCAAGATGTCGCTTCTACCGCCCAGCCGTTAATCGAGAAAAATGGGAATATCCTGGTAGTAGAATACGATCGCGAACTCGGTAGTATGCACGCCGACTTAACCAAAGTCCGTCAAGTGTTACTCAACCTACTCAGCAACGCCGCCAAATTCACCTCTGGAGGAAATATCTGGCTATCTGCGAGGAGGGAGTTGGCGAGAGATTTTGGGAATTCTCAAGCCAGTCTAGCCCCAGGAAAACTAGGAAAATCTTGGTCTGAAGACCAAATTCAAAACTGTGAAGCTGTACTCGCCACCCAAAAATCTCTCGAAAATACTGAATCTTCTGGTGTTAACTTGATAATTTTTCAAGTTAAAGATACTGGGATTGGGATGACGGAAGATCAATTACAGCAAATATTTCAACCATTTTCTCAGGCTGACGCTTCCACAACCCGCAAGTATGGCGGTACTGGTTTAGGATTAGCTATTAGCCAACGATTTTGCGAAATAATGGGGGGTAATATTACAGTTGAAAGTAAACTAGATGTGGGTTCTATTTTTACAGTTTACCTGAGCGATCGTGTAATAGGAAACCCAACTCCAGCCCACAATTGTTGAAAGTTAATCCGAAGCGTAACTAGAAATTATGCACTCTCACCTAAAACGCCAACTTCAAGAGCTTAACCTGAGTCCAGAGTCTCCTCCTCTGGATACTCAACAGTGGCAGCAATTTTTACAGCAGGTGAGCGATCGCTATAATAACTTAGAGTCGGAGTTAACTTCAGTAACGTTACAAGGGGCTAGGGATTGGGGAGTAGGAGTTAGGGAAGACTTTTCTTCTTCTGTTTCGGTAGTCCCTACCCCCTATACCCTAACCCCTTCCACTGAGGCAATATTTAGTAGTTTGGGAGTGGGGCTTTGTACTATAGATGTTTCTGGGAATGTACTCTATATTAACCCAGAGGGCGAAAATCTGTTGGGGTGGCAGTTATCAGAATTAGTAGGTGAGCCATTGCTCGATCGCATTGGCGCAACAGTTGGGAAAGAGGGAATTAGGGAGAGTTGGAAAAAGCATTACAAAGAATTAGAGAGCAGTTTCCAAAAGAGAGAAAATCAACTATCATTAAGAGAAGCGATCGCGCAAGGTCAAGCTTCTATTAACTCAGATATTCAATTCTGCTGTCGGGATGGTTCGATGCGATCGGTTTCCTATTTTTTTAATCCAATTTTAGGGGAAAATGGCTCTGGTGTGTTGGTGTTTTTTGATATCCGCCAAACTCAAAGTTTGACCCAAGAGCTAGAGCGATCGCTTTCTATGATGCAGGCAGTTTTTGAGTCTACCGATGCTGGTATTCTGGCACTAGATAAACAAGGAAAAGTCTGTAATTTTAATCAAAGATTTGTGGAAATGTGGGGCGTGACTGACAGTTCAATACTATTTCAAGCAGGTGATGGCACAAATTCCTCAGCCCTCTCTTTGGTAATTCGCCAATTGAAGCATCCCCAAGCTTTTCTGAAAACTGCCCTGAGATTATCGGCTCAACCCGATGCTCAAATTAGTCGCGAGTTAGAATTTAAAGACGGGAGAATTTTAGAAGTACATTCTCATCCTTCTCAAGTGGGTAAAAAAATAGTTGGGAGAGTGTGGAGCTTTCGGGATGTCACCGCACGCAAGCAAGTAGAAAAAGATTTGGAATATCGGATTCAATTCGATCAGCTAATTACTAATTTGTCAACCCACTTTATTAGTTTATCTACGGAGGAAATAGATTATGGAATTAATCAAGCATTGGCCGCGATCGGGACATTAAGTGGGATCGATCGAAGTTACATATATTTATTATCTGATGAGGGTACGCAACTAGAAAACTTATGCGAATGGTGCGCTGAGGGGATTTGCTCTCAAAATAGGAAGCTCAAAAAAGTTAGCCTTTCAGAAATTACCTGGATTGCTACACAACTCAATCAATTTGAAAATGTTTATATTCCAGAAATTAGCGACCAGCCACCACATATTTTAGCCGAAATTGCTTGTCTGCACGATACGTCAGAAGAAATTTTTAGTCTAACGCAATCCCCGGAGGTAATACAAAATATTCAGTCAGTAATTATTATGCCTTTAGTTTGTAGTAAAACCCTGGTGGGATTGCTCGGTTTCGATGCTGTAAAATCTGAGAAAATGCGATCGCCGGAAGTTTTAAATCTCTTCAAAATGGTAGGAGAAATGTTAGCTAATGCCCTCGAACGTAAACGAGCAGAAGAAGCAATTAGGCAGGCAGAAGCAAAATACCGCAGCATCTTTGAAAATGCAGTAGAAGGAATATTTCAGAGTACCCCAGACGGATACTACATCAGCGCTAACCCAGCTTTAGCGAATATTTATGGCTATCAAAATTCCGAAACTATGTTATCAGAATTGACGAATATAGCCAGTCAATTATATGTAAATCCCAATCGCCGCAATGAGTTTATTACTGCGATCGAAGCCACAGGCGAATTATTAAGATTTGAGTCAGAAATCTATCGCCAAGATGGAGGAATTATTTGGATTTCTGAGAATGCACGAATAGTCAGAGATGCAAATGGTGCGATCGCGTGTTATGAAGGAACAGTTCAAGATATTAGCCAGCGCAAAAAAGCCGAATCCGCCTTGAAATTAGCCCTAGAAGCTGCCGAAGCCGCTAACCGCGCAAAAAGCACATTTTTAGCCAACATGAGCCACGAATTGCGGACACCCCTCAATGCCATCATCGGTTACAGCGAAATGCTCAAAGAAGAAGTCGAAGATTTATCACTGATTGATTTTATCCCAGACCTCGACAAAATTCGCACCGCAGGCAAACATTTACTCTCTTTGATCAATGACATCCTAGACATATCTAAAATTGAAGCAGGACGAATGGATCTTTATATAGAAACCTTCGATATCTCTGCTTTAATTGATGGGGTTGTCGCCACCGCCCAACCCCTAATTGAGAAAAACAACAATACTCTTGAAGTATTCTGTGCTAGTAACATTGGCATCATGTCCACAGACGTGACGAAAATGCGACAGGTACTCCTAAACCTACTTAGCAATGCCGCTAAGTTTACTCAACAAGGTGTCATTACCCTAATCGTTGAAAGAGTGAAAAATCCCCAAATGCCCAGCCCCCAAGTTAGTAATTCTCTGGAACAAAACGACAAGGTATTACCACTAATAATGAAAAACCGAGAGGCATTTTCGCAATTTTTAATTTACGATTGTGATTCTTTAATTTTCCAAGTTGCTGATACTGGAATTGGCATGAGCCCCCAACAGTTAAAACAACTGTTTCAACCCTTCACTCAAGGAGATGCTTCTACCACCCGCAAGTATGGCGGGACTGGTTTAGGCTTGGCAATTAGCCAGCGCTTCTGTCAGATGATGGGAGGTGATATCTTAGTAGAAAGTGAATTAGAAAAGGGTTCTATTTTTACTGTGGTTTTACCCAGTGAATTTAACGACCCAAAACGAGAAAGTGAAGCACCAGACAGTAGTAAAGATCCCCCAAATCAGCTAAATTCAGGGACAGTTTTAGTGGTGGATGATGACCACATTGCCCGTGAGTTAATCGAGCGATCGCTTACTCGCGAAGGACTTAAGATTGAAGTGGCCACCACAGGATTAGAAGCCTTAAAAAAGGCCAAAGAAATGCGACCGGATGCCATTACTCTTGATGTAATGATGCCAGGAATGGACGGCTGGGCAGTGCTATCGGCCCTCAAAGCTGACCCCGACCTGGCTGATATTCCCGTTATCCTGTTATCCTTTGTGGGCAACAAAAGTCTGGGTTTTGCCTTGGGTGCATCAGACTATCTCACTAAGCCCGTTGATGGCAAACGCCTGGCGAGTTTGGTGGGCAAATACCGACGCAACCTCAAAAATCTTGCCAGCGGTAGTTTAACGGGTCATATCCTGGTGGTGGAAGACGACATTGCTACTCGTGAGATGCTAAGGCGCATACTGGAAAAGGAAGGCTGGGAAGTGGCAGAAGCTGATAATGGTCGTGCCGCCCTCCAGCAACTAGCCTTGACACCGCCGAATCTGATCTTGCTGGATTTAATGTTGCCTGAAATGGACGGTTTTCAGTTAGTGTCGGAAATTCGTAACTTAAATGGAGACGATCCGATCCCGATCATCGTCATTACCGCTAAGGACCTCACGCCTGGAGAACGCCTGCACCTCAACGGTTACGTAGAGCAGATCCTACAGAAAGGAGTTTACAGTCGCGATGCTCTCCTGCGGGATATCCGCGCTCTAGTAAATGCCAGCCTCGATCGCAGGCAAGGCACGCCCAGGAAGGAGGAAACTAATGGCTAAGATTTTGCTGGTTGAAGATAATGAAATGAATCGGGATATGCTTTCTAGGCGTTTGGCTCGCAAGGGGCATGAGGTGTTTATTGCGATCGATGGCGCTGAAGGAGTAGAAATGGCTCGCTCAAAAGCCCCAGATTTGATTCTGATGGATATGAGTTTACCTGTGTTGGATGGGTGGCAGGCAACGCGGGAAATTAAGGCTACGCCGGAAACTCACACGATTCCTGTAATTGCGTTAACGGCTCATGCGATGGCGGGAGACAGGGAAAAGTGTTTGGCTGCTGGTTGTGATGATTATGATACTAAGCCGGTGGAGTTTCCTCGGCTGTTGGGGAAAATTGAGTTGCTGCTGAGTAAAGAGGCTGCACGATGAAATTGGAACAGGGAAATGTGCTTGTTGTTGATGACAATGAGGTTAACCGTGATTTGTTGGCTCGCCGCCTGCAACGGCAAGGTCATAATGTGAGTGTGGCAGAAGACGGTATTTTGGCTCTGGAAATGATGCGATCGCACTCTTTTGATTTGGTGTTGCTAGATATTATGATGCCGCAAATGAATGGCTATCAGGTACTAGAAACTCTCAAGTCTGATGAGAAGTTGCGCTACATTCCGGTGATTATGATTTCGGCAGTTGATGATATTGATAGTATTGTGCGCTGCATTGAGTTGGGGGCTGAGGATTATCTTTCTAAGCCTTTTAATCCGGTGTTATTGAAGGCTCGGATTAGTGCTTGTTTGGAGAAGAAGCAGTTACGAGATCAGGAACAAGCTTATTTGCAAAAGTTGGCTGATGAACAGGAAAAGTCTGAGCGATTGTTATTGAATATTTTACCCTTGCCGATCGCGGAACGTTTGAAGCGCGGGGAAAGCACGATTGCGGATAGTTTTGCAGATGTGACGGTGATGTTTGCCGATTTGGTGGGGTTTACGAAGCTTTCGGCTCATTTGTCGCCGGCAGAATTAGTGGAGTTGTTGAATGAGATTTTTTCCGCTTTTGATGAGTTGGCAGAACTTTATGGATTGGAAAAAATTAAAACTATTGGTGATGCTTATATGGTAGTGGGGGGTTTACCAACTCCCAGATCAGATCATGTAGAAGCGATCGCGGAAATGGCCTTAGATATGCAGGCGAGAATTGCGAAAATGCCCCCCAGGGGCGATCAGAAGTTAAGTATTCGGATTGGTATTAATACAGGACCGGTGGAAGCTGGAGTAATTGGTACTAAAAAGTTTACTTACGATCTTTGGGGTGATACGGTAAATACGGCAAATCGCATGGAATCTCACGGTTTACCTGGTGCAATTCAGGTGACGGTTGCTAGTTATGAAAGGTTGTGTGATAAGTATATTTTTGAGGAGCGCGGGGTGATTCCTATTAAGGGAAAAGGCGATATGATGACTTATTTGTTGACGGGGAGAAAGTGTTAACAGTTGACAGTTGACAGTTGACAGTTAGTTGTTATTTGTTAGTTGTTATTTGTTATTTGTGTCTGGGCGAAGCATTCGGGTGATAAATACCGCTATAAACCAATATTTTTAACCGGAATACTTCGCTCTCAAGCGGCTTTAAAGCGGTTGCTATGTCTAAACTGATGTACGGGTTAAGAGTACGGGACAGTTAGCATATACTCGCACGTAGTCGGATAAAGATGTTCCTAAGAGGCGATCGAGATCCAAGAAGTTCTTCGCGATATTCGGACGGCGATCGGGAGAACCAAGCATTAACAAGTCTACGCTTAAATCATCAGCAATGCGACAGATAGTTTCCCCTGGTTTACCGGTGGCAGTAATGCAGCGATAGCTAACTCCCATTTTTTGGGCTTCCGCGATCGCAGGTGCTAAAGTAGGATCTTTTTCTGCATTAGCCGTTAAATCTTCGCTGGTTTTTCCAGTTAAATCTTTGGTGACATGAACTAATATTAGTTGTCCACCACTAATTTCTTTCAGAAAAGATAACGCCAGTTTTAAGGACTGTTTGGCTGGTTCAGAATTATCAAAAGCCACCATGATGCGTCTGATTTTTTTCACATAGACATCATCTTTTACCAACAACATTGGACGAGAAGTAAGCTGGAAAACATACTGGGTAACAGAGTTTTCGAGAATCGCTTGTAGTCGCCCCAGTTGCCGCGATCCCATAATAATTAAGTCAGCTTTCTCTTCTTCCGCGACTTCGCAAACAGTGATTTTAGGATCTCCTTGTTTCAGTCGCGGATTAACTTTAGCAGGATCTACATTCATGGCTTGTACTGCTGAGGCTAGAATTTTTCCGCCTTCTTCTAACTGTGTCGCCATGCCTTCGGCGGTGACTTGGGGGGAGACGACGTGCAAGACTGTGACAGAAGCCCGTTGTAGTGATGGAATGTCCATCAACATATTAAACATTTCTTCACACAGACCACGACCGGCTACAGCAACTAAAATTTTTTCTATCATGGGTTTTTTGTGTCAGAACAGTTAATGTGGATTTTAAAATCTAGCATAAACTGAAAATATGCCTGATATTTTGTAGAAATGTAGCTTTTTAGAACGATTTGTAACGTAGCCAATCATATAGCGTTTCTCAAAGTTATGAGGTACGACTGGTAATGGGTTATTTGTTATTTGTTATTTGTTATTTGTTATTTGTTATTTGTTATTTGTTATTTGTTATTTGTTATTTGTTATTTGTTATTTGTTATTTGTTATTTGTTATTGGGATACACAGATTTGACAGATTCCTCTGATTTCACAGACCAAATAATCATCCCTCTAACTAATCAGTGTAATCCGTGTAAAAGGCGATCGCAAATTAACAAACATTAATTAACAAACATTAATTTTGTTTGATTTTGCGATCGCCATCAAAACTATTTAGCTTCCGTAAAGTCAGCATCAATCACATCATCAGGAGTCGAACCGCCACCAGGAGCACCAGGAGCACCAGGGCCACCAGGACCCGGACCACCTTCGCCACCAGCTTGCTGATAGAGACTACTGCTAACAGCATAGAAAGCTTGTTGTAACTCAGTAGTTAGTGTCTTAATCCGGTTATCATCTTCCTTCGCGATCGCATCACGCAAATCCTTAATCAAACCTTCAATCTTCGTCTTCTCAGCAGCAGGAACTTTCTCACCCAATTCCGCTAACTGCTTCTCAATTTGATAGGCCAAAGAATCAGCTTGATTCTTGCGATCGATCCGTTCGCGACGTTCCTTATCAGCAGCAGCATTCGCCTCCGCTTCCTTCACCATCCGCTCAACTTCATTACCCGGTAAAGTAGAAGCACCAGTAATACTAATAGACTGTTCCTTACCAGTACCCTTATCCTTAGCAGCCACATTCAAAATACCATTAGCATCGATATCAAACGTGACTTCAATTTGAGGTACACCACGCGGCGCAGGAGGAATACCATCTAAGCGGAAAGTTCCCAGACTCTTATTATCATTCGACATTTCCCGTTCGCCTTGCAGAACGTGAATTTCCACATTAGTTTGGCCATCTACAGCCGTCGAGAAAGTCTCAGATTTCTTAGTAGGAATAGTAGTGTTCCGAGGAATAATCTTGGTCATTACACCGCCCAAGGTTTCCACACCCAAAGACAACGGAGTAACATCAAGTAACAAGATATCCTTAACTTCACCCGAAAGCACACCTGCTTGAATTGCAGCACCAACGGCCACCACTTCATCCGGGTTAACAGTTTGGTTGGGTTCCTTACCTAGAATCCGGCGCACTAATTCTTGAACTGCGGGAATCCGAGTCGAACCACCCACTAAAACCACTTCATCGATCGCCGCCTTATCTAACTTCGCATCACGCAAAGCATTTTCAACTGGGACGCGACTGCGGTCAATTAAATCTGCACAAAGTTCCTCAAATTTACCCCGCGTCAAAGTCATGTCCAAATGTTTTGGACCATCTTGAGTCGCAGTAATAAATGGCAGGTTAATTTCAGCTTGAGTAACGCTAGAAAGCTCAATTTTAGCTTTTTCTGCGGCTTCCGTTAACCTTTGCAAAGCTTGTTTATCTTTGCGAAGATCGATACCTTCGGATCTTTGAAATTCTGCGGCAATATAATCGACAATTTTCTTATCAAAATCATCACCGCCTAAATGAGTATCCCCAGAAGTTGCTAATACTTCAAATACACCATCGCCAACTTCCAGCACTGATACGTCAAACGTACCGCCGCCTAAGTCAAATACAAGGATAGTTTCGTTGCTCTTTTTATCTAAGCCGTAAGCTAGGGCGGCGGCTGTTGGTTCATTAATAATCCGTAGCACTTCAATTCCCGCAATTCGACCAGCATCTTTAGTAGCTTGACGCTGAGAATCATTGAAATAAGCGGGGACAGTAATTACAGCTTGGGTGACAGTTTCGCCCAGATATTTACTAGCATCTTCTACCAGTTTCCGAAGCACTTGAGCAGAAATTTCTTCAGGGGAAAGTTGCTTACCGCGTGCGGGAATATCCAGTTTCAGGCTATTACCAACATTGAGGACTTTGTAAGAAACTTCTGTGGTTTCGTGAGCTACTTCATCAACTCGACGACCGATAAAGCGCTTGACGGAGTAAAAAGTGTTTTCGGGGTTCATCACCGCTTGGCGCTTGGCGATTTGTCCGACTAACTGATCGCCATTTTTGGCAAACGCAACTACAGAAGGTGTTGTGCGACCCCCCTCGGCGTTGGCAATGACGGTGGGTTTACCGCCTTCCATAACTGCGACGCAGGAGTTAGTCGTACCTAAGTCAATTCCAACTACTTTTCCCATAGGGGTGTTCCGGCTCCAATGATTACAAATGATTACAAAAATTTCAGGTTTCTATCTGCCCGATTTACGGGTGGATCGATACTGCGACTTTCACATTTTGGGGTGATTTGGCAGTTAGTCCAGCTTAAATACAGTCTGAGATAGGTGACATATCTATATACTGTGGGCGTTTCGAGCATTGATGAAGGTGTATTTACCGAACCTTTGGAGGGACGGTTGACAACTTGCTGCTTGAGTCGCTACAGCTTTGAGACTGTTGAATGTTTACTCTTACTAATGTAGGGGGAGCGATCGTTTTAGGGATGGAGGCAAACCGTATAGCTCAAGTTGTATTTGCCGTCTATGGTTTAGTATTAGCTTAGGATGGAATGAATCTATTGTTCAGATAATTTAATCGATCGCCGCTGCTATGACTCAAATTACTCTCAATCTCAACCCGATTATTAAACTTACGGAAGAACAATTTTATCAACTCTGCCGAGAAAACTCTGATTTAAAATTAGAACGAAATGCCAAAGGAGAATTAATCGTTATGCCGCCAACAGGAGGAGAAACAGGGAAAAGTAATGTCAAAGTAATTGTACCACTGGCGATCTGGAATGAACAAACTGAACTCGGTGAAGTTTTTGACTCATCGACTGGGTTTACTCTTCCGAATAAAGCCGATCGTTCTCCTGATGCTTCTTGGGTAGAAAAATCTCGTTGGGAAGGTTTAACTGCTGAACAAAGAGAAAAATTTATCCCGCTTTGTCCTGATTTTGTGATTGAAATTCTTTCTCCAAGTGATAGCTTGAAAAAGACTCAAGAAAAGATGCAGGAATATATTGATAATGGCTGTCGTCTGGGTTGGTTAATTAGGCGGAAAAATCGAGAAGTTTACATTTATCGTCTTGGGAAAGAAGTAGAAGTTTTACAATCTCCTCAAACTTTGTCAGGAGAGAATGTTTTACCTGGATTTACTTTGAATTTACAGAGAGTTTGGTAATTGGTTAACTGTTAACTGTTAACTGTTAACTGTTAACTGGTAATTGGTAATTGGTAATTGGGATACACAGATTAGATGGATTTCTCTGATTTTACGGATTAAATGGTCATCCGTGTCATCCGTAAAATCCCTGTTTGGCCTCGCATTAAGAGGGCTAAAGCCCAACTACGTACCTAACTAGGATAATTCACGCAATATTGTTTCGATCGCGACATCAGGTAAACCAAGCACTTGAGCAATTTGACAGGGTTCGATACCTTGACTATGCAATTTACAAACGACATCAGCGACATCAATTTCGAGGCGTTCGATCTGAGTTTTGAATTGGGAGTTTGTGGCGCGATCGCTGTCAGAATCGGCAAGCAAAGAAGGACAAGGATTGAGGTTGAGATTATGGACGTATTCGACATATTGATGAATATAATCTTTGCCGAAGTTTGAAGTATTACTAATATTTCTGCGATCGCAAGCAGCTTTGAGATTGCCTTTTTGCATCTCTTCATTCATAACTACTGATAGATTTTTGAGCAACTTGTAGCCGACTTCTCGGACGTATTTGGTGGTGTAGCGGGTGTCACGAGCGATCGCTTCGTAGGTTTTACCATCATACATTCCCTGAAACACTAACCGTTGCAGCGTATTGAGATGTTTTCCAGTTTTCTCGAAGATCAGGGAATCAACTAATTTTAGCAGTTCGTTTTCGTCAGGGACGGCTTGCAACGGGCGATCGTCGTTGGGCGGCATGGGTTGAGTGAAGGCAAAATAAAATTGGGTGAAACTTCGGGCTTTTTCAGGCTTTTTCAGGCTTTTTTGGTCAAGACAGATGCGATCGAGGTCAGGTAAAGTAGTTACAAATTTATTTGAATGAAAGTGAGACACAATGCCTGACAATGTAGCCTTGTTGGAAAAAAACAATGACTTACTGAATGGTAACAGTGCAGAAAGTCAAGAGGATTGCGGCTGTCCCTTCAAAAAAGCCCCGACGGTCGAAACGGTATCGAATGCTCAGAATATCCAGAATATCTTTAGCTTGGGAAGCAAGGATACGCTAGAAAGTTCTGTCACGCAAGACTTCTTGAATGGTAACACAGGAAACGACTTTATTTCTGGTTCTGCTGGGGATATTGGGCGATCGCTTTCTCAAGTTGGCGGTGGTTCACTTTCAAGCGATGGTAGTGCTTACATTTTAACTGAAGGAAGCGACAGATTCACCATCGCGATCGGCTTGCTGGATACTCTCATCGGTGGTTTGCGGGGTTTAGGCGGTGCGGATTCGATTACGGGTTCGGAATCTGGGGATATCGTCTATGGCGACGAAGGAAATGACAGAATTGAGGGTCGAGGTGGTGCTGATTTGCTCTATGGCGGCGCGGGAAACGATTTTCTAAGTGGCGGTGCGGGTCAAAACGCTCTTTTTGGTGGTGATGGTGCAGACACTTTGCAGGGTGGTGAAACTGCTGATGGTGTCAACGGAAATGCAGGTGATGACATAATTTTCGGTGCAGGCGGACGAGACTTTTTGCGGGGTGGTCGTGGTAACGATATTATCAATGGGGAAGATGGCGATGACTTTCTGATTGGCGATTTTGGAAATGATACTTTGACTGGTGGTGCGGGTCAAGATGTGTTTTTTCTGCGTTATGAACAGTCTTTAGGATCTCCTACTTTTGACTTAATTACCGATTTTCAAAGAACCATTGATTTCATCGGACTTAGTACAAATCTTAGAGAATCCGATGTTGTTTTGGAATCGAAAGTGCAGCCTTCGGGTGGTTCGGCTGTGGATATTAAAGTGGCTGCAACAGGGACTTTGTTAGGTACTGTTTTGGGGGTGACACCAGATGATTTAAAAAGTCGTTTGAGAGCTTATGATGTGGAACCCGATCGCTCTCAAGATAGAGTCACCATTGATCTACCGGAAGTTAAAAAGCTATCTGATAATAAATTTCAGATGGAATTTCCGGCGAGTGATGGTAGCAAATATATAGTAATCTTTCAAGATGATGCTGACGGACGTTTCGTAGAATCAGTTATATTTGTACCCAATCGTACAACGGGTGTTCGTGGTAGTACAACGCGCATGAGTCGAGATGGTACAAGCGCGGATGTCACTCTTGAAGGGTCTAATGAAACTACGCGAGTTGAGACTAAAAAGAGCCAAGAAACTGGAAAGCCGGATCAAGGTGTAATATCGCGGTTCAAAGATGGTCAGATTGTTGATTCTGTAACTTTTCCTGTGCCAATTGAGCCATCTCCAACATCTCCTACTCCCGATCCACCAGTTACTCCTCCTCCCCCAGTTGGCACTCCAGATTTTACGAAAGATTGTGAGTCAGTTAAAAAGTTCTGTGATGGAACTAGCAAAATCGCTAAAGTGGTTGATTTTGCTGCTAATGCTTTAGTGCTTGGTGGTTTATTGTTTGCTGCTCCTACAGGTGGACTTAGCACATCACTTGACGTTATTGGTCTAGGATTGAAAGGAGTATCAACAGCGTTGAAAGTCGTTGACTACAGTTGCAAACTTCTTACAGGTAGCGATAAAGACCTTGGTGATGCGATAATTGACGAAGTGACTGGAATAGGAGTGGGGAAAGCTATCAAATCAGCAGGACTTGCAGAAGACTTAGAAAAAGCTGTAGGAGGTACTTTAGATTTATCTAAGTCTAGTAAGGAACTCATTAATTCATTTGGAAAAGAGAAGCCGACAGAACCTTCTAAAACCAATTTTTTGCCTCAGATCCGAAAGTTTCTTGCTGATAAGACGGGTATTCCATTTGACTTTTGCGATCGACCGGCGACTACTCCAACAACAACTTGTTTGCCAGGAGGAGGTTCAAACATTAAAGTAGATTTCATCCCCGATCGCATCCCCTATGGACAAACGGCACAATACACACTGACATACTGCGATCCAAGAAACGACATAGACAATTTTCTCGTAGAACTTAGTACAAGGAGTGGAATACAAACTAAAATCATTCCCGTTTCCTCTTCCAGTGGCACAAGTGGCACAATAAGTTTTGGAATACGAAACAAACCAAACGCTTTTGGGGACTGTTTTACATCAGGTCAATTCGTGAGAGTTTCAGCTAGAAATGGCAGTCGCGACTTAAATTCTATTTCAAATTTCACAAATTTTGGTCTTGATGGTGGATTAACTGGTAGATTCAACATTAACGCTGTGTGTGATGTAGAGTTGGTTTAAGGGCGATCGCTATTTAATAAAATGTGGTAGGGGCGGGTTCACCGACCAATTTTGTCACCTACCAATAATATTGAAAACCCGCCCCCACCCAACGAATAATCCCTAACAACGATCCTCGTCTTATTGTTAAATTGAATTAATTGTTAATTTTTTCGTGGGGTTGGGGCGGGTTTTTAGGATTGTCGATTGGTGTCAAATATTTAGGCGAACCCGCCCCTACAGTCATTTGGCATTTTCAGTTACTGTGATGTAGATTTGGTTTAAGCGCGATCGCTATTTAATAAAATTGGTAGGGGCGCGATCGCCGATCAATTATGCCACTCACGAATAATCTTGATAACCCGCCCCCACCCCACGAATAATCCCTAACAACGTTCCTCGTCTTATCGTTAAATTCAATGTAATTGTTAATCTTTTCGTGGGGTTGGGGCGGGTTTTTAGGATTGTCGATGGGTGTCGAATATTTTGGCGAACCCGCCCCTACAGTCATTTGGCATTTTCAGTTACTGTGATGTAGATTTGGTTTAAGCGCGATCGCTATTTAATAAAATTGGTAGGGGCGCGATCGCCGATCAATTTTGCCACTCACGAATAATCTTGATAACCCGCCCCCACACAACGAATAATCCCTAACAACGATCCTCGTTTTATCGTTAAATTCAATGTAATTTTTCATCTTTTCGTGGGGTTGGGGCGGGTTTTTGGGATTGTCGATGGGTGTCAAATATTTAGGCGAACCCGCCCCTACAGTCATTTGGCATTTTCAGTTACTGTGATGTAGATTTGGTTTAAGCGCGATCGCTATTTAATAAAATGTGGTAGGGGCGCGATCGCCGATCAATTTTGCCACTCACGAATAATCTTGATAACCCGCCCCCACACAACGAATAATCCCGAATAACTATCACTGAATAACCATTAAATTCAATTAATTGTTAATTTGTCGGTGGGGTGGGGGCGGGTTTTTAGGATTGTCGGTGGGTGTCAAATATTTAGGCGAACCCGCCCCTACAGGCCTGGTACAATAGCTATGGTAAAATGATGTTCGATCGGGCGCGATCGCTCTTTTACCTCAAAGTTGTAATCAATCTAAAATGTTACCGAGAGAGATATAATTATGACATCAACTATCAAAGAACTAATGGGAAAAATTACCACAACGTTGACGATCGCAAATCATGCCGATCAAATTCGCTTTGCAGATGGCACGATTCAAGCCGATCGAGTCCGTTCTATTACAATAAAAAATGTGCTAGTAGATACGGGCGCAACTACTTTATGCTTGCCGCAGGATGCGATCGCTCGACTCGGTTTAAAACTCCTGAAAACAGTACCAGTAGCAACGGCAACTGGTATCGGTACAGCACGTATTTTTGAAGATGCTAAAATTTCATTAATGGGAAGAGACGCGACTTTTGAGTGCATAGAATTGCCCGCAGGAGCCGATCCGTTATTGGGCGTTATCCCCTTAGAAGCTTTGGGTATTGAATTAGATTTGCAGAAACAAACTCTCGTGCTTTTGCCGCTGAGTCCAACAGCCAGTTATTTAAGAATTTGAATTTTATCTGAGAAAATAATTAAACTATCAAAGGGCGATCGCGCCTCAAATTCCAAATAAAACCGCCCGACTTATTCCTCCTCATTTGCGATCGCTTCCGACAATAATTCGTGCAAATTGTCATACTGATAAGGAGGTCGCTTTCTAACAGTTAGCACAGTCAATAACTGTAATTCTTCTTCCACTACATACACAACTCGCCAAGATTCTACCCTAATGCGATATAGCCCGATGGTTGAAGGCAATTCAACACCCAACTTTAATGTATCCATTTGCTTGCTGCTGTCCGATCGGGGTTAGGCTGAGAGTGCTTTCAACAGTCCGAGTATTCGCTGCCGCATATTGCCCGATAGAGCGCGAATTTCTTGACGTGCAGCGCTAATTACTTCAACTCTATACAAGGCCATCTGCGATCAATTCCTGCTCTAAATCTTCCAGAGAAATTGTTTCCACCTGACCGACTTGGCGCAGTTGCATCCACTCTTGGAAAATCCCAATATCTTCCCGATCTTCTAAGCGATCTATCATTTCTTTCCAAGAAGCTAACAGCGCCTCCCACACTTCTACTGGGACAAGCACATCAGTTTTATTTCCTTTTGCATCAGCCACGTATTTTACCGATGTTATAGCCTGTGTTACTTTCATTTTTTTAGCCCGGTTTAAATCCATCATTTCATTATATATTTATTCCAGAGCATCTGGCAACTCAAAAAACGTTTTACTAAGAGCCACATCAGTTAAATCAGTCTCACTCAAATAAGCATCAGTCAAAAACACGCCTTTCAAATTAGCACCTTTTAAATTAGCACCTCTAAGATTAGCACCTCTAAGATTAACTTGAAATAAATTTGCCTCAGTTAAATCTACCTCACTCAAATCAGCGCCCTCCAGATTAACTCTCATTAACTCAGCTTTTCTCAGGTCAGCGCCTTTCAAATTTGAACCACTAAGATCGGCTCTAGTTAAATCTGCTCCTCTCAAATCTGCTGCCTTTAAGTTTACCTTAATTAAACTCGCTCCCGTCAAATCTGCTCCTCTTAAATCAGCATCACTCAAATTCCCACCACTTAAATCTGCTCTAGTTAAATCTACTCCTCTAATGTCAGCACCGCTCAAATTTACCTGATGTAAAATTGCCCCCGTGAGATCGGCTCCTCTCAAATCTGTATCCTCAAAGTTTGCACCTTTAAGATAAGCTTTTTTCAAGTTAGCTTTACTCAAATCTACTTTTTTCATGTTCGTACCGCTTAAGTTAGCGCCGCTTAAATCTGCGCCACTTAAATCCGATCCGCTTAAATCTGCACCACCTAAGTTTACCCCTTGTAGCGATACATTGGGAGCGATTAAATAAGCGCCGGCCAAACTGGGATCGATATCTTCAGAGAACAAAGTTCGATTGTTATAGACAGCCTTTTCTAAAATGGTAGCTATCAAACTTGTTTCCCTTAAATCTGCACCGCTAAGATTAGCACCTGATAAATTTGCTCTGTCAAGTTTTGCGCCAAATAAATTGGTTCTAATTAAACTCGATCTTCTTAAGTCGGCTCCTTTTAAATCAGCACCACTCAAATCAACTTTGCTGAGGTTTATTCCAGGGAGTGAGACATTAGGAGCCAGCAAGAAAGCTCCAAATTCAGTGGGGTTAATTTCTTGAGGGAAAATTGTGCGGTTGTTGTAAACAGCCTGAGTGAGAATTGCGCCGCTTAATTGCGCTCCTCGAAAGTCAGCACCGCTGAGATTTGCTCCAGTTAAATTAGCTTTATCAAAATTAGCTCCAACTAAATTGGCTTTAATTAAACTGGCTTGTTTAAGGTTAGCTCCTGTGAGTTCTGCTCCTACTAAAGTTGCTTCTTTTAGGGAGGCTCCTTGTAAGTTTGCTGAGGTAAGATTGGCCAAATTCATAAATGATTCGGCTAAGTCGGCTCCACTGAGGTTGGCGCTGCTTAAGTCGGCTTCGATGAGGTCTGCATATTTGAGGTTGGCATCACTGAGGTTGGTTCCTCTCAAGTCGGTTCCTCTCATATTGGCTCCCCGAAGTTCGGCTCCTGAAAGGTTAGCACCTCTGAGTTCTTGTCCCCTAAGATCGAGCCGATTGAGAAAATCGCCAACGTTCATTTCCATTTCACTAGCCTGCTATACATAAACTTGGCTAAACTTATCTAAGCTTCATTATTGTAACGAATCGTGGTATCGATTCGACTTTTTAATCGGCTGAGTTAGGAAGTTTGTGTTCTTTTGGTGTTTGGTTTCATGTTGGTGAGTTGTGATTTTTGATGGGGGCAAAACTGTAGATAATTTGAGGTTGTAGTTGGGCGACAACTGAGGAAGGGGGTAAGGTTATATTGTATGTTTGTCGATCGAGTTTTACTTGTAGGGTTTTGAGTGGATCTGAACCGGTTGCTACCATAAATTCTAGTTTTTCTAGGTGAGGCCAGGTGGCGATTTGGTCGAGAATTTTGCCGATCGCGTGAAGGTAAGGATGGTTTGGTTCGGAGTACCATTGGGGAGATGCTAGGTGAGCTTGATCGAAGCCTAAATGGACTATTAATGATGCTTCGCTAAAGAGGGCGATCGCGACTGGTCTAGCTTCTTCTTGTAATAGTAAATCGTGGCTTTTTGCGATCGCGCGTAGTTTTTCTAGGCAATCGTAATGATACTGCATTTGCGATTGAGGATTTGAAATAACGCATTCCTGTTCTCTTTCCTCTGACTCATTCTCTTTTCCTTTCTTGATTTCAATTGCTACGGTAAGTAGATATGTCTGTAATAGCAGATGGCCGAGTTTTTCAGCTTTTGTAGCTAAATAGATAGAATTGTAGTCAGTGGCTTCTATGAGTAGGGGAACGCGATCGCTAACTTCAATACCATAACCTTTTAAACCGGCAATTTTGCGGGGATTATTGGTAATTAAACGGATTTTTTTCACTCCTAAATCATTAAGCATTTGCGCCCCCACACCGTAGTTCCGTAAGTCTGCGGGAAACCCTAAGCGCTCGTTTGCTTCTACAGTATCAAAGCCGACATCTTGTAGGGAATAAGCTTTTAATTTATTAATTAAACCAATACCTCTTCCTTCCTGTCGTAAGTAAATTACCACGCCTGAACCAGCATTTTCTATCATTTTTAATGCTGATTGTAACTGCATTCGACAATCGCAACGGAGAGAACCCAAGGCATCTCCGGTGAGACATTCGGAATGAACGCGCACCATGACTTCTCGATCTTTGAAACTAGCCAGATCGCCTTTTACTATGGCGACGTGCTCGGAGTTGTCCTGAATATTACGGTAAGCATAAATCATAAAATTGCCGAATTGAGTGGGCAATTTGGTAACAGTTTCTCGACGAACAAAGCGATCGTGTTGCAGTCGATAACTGATTAAATCGGCAATGCTAATAATTTTCAGTTTGTGGATTCTGGCATATTCGATTAATTCTGGCAATCGGGCCATTGAACCATCGGGGTTTTGAATTTCGCACAACACTCCTCCAGGATATAATCCTGCAAGTCTGGGCAAGTCAACGGAGGCTTCGGTGTGGCCGGCCCGTTGCAAGACACCGCCTTCTTTTGCCCTCAGCGGGAAAATATGGCCGGGACGACGTAATTCTTCGGGTTTGGTGGCGGGGTTAATGGCGACTTGGATAGTACGGGCGCGATCTTCGGCGGAAATGCCGGTGGTGACGTTGCTAACGGCATCAATACTGACGGTGAAGGCGGTTTGGTTGCTGTCGGTGTTTTTGCTAACCATCAGGGGAAGGTCGAGTTGATCGAGGCGATCGCCGGTTAATGCTAGACAAATTAAACCCCGCGCCTGAACTGCCATAAAGTTAATCATGTCGGGGGTGGCAAACTGGGCGGCACAAATGACATCGCCTTCATTTTCGCGGTTTTCGTCGTCAACGACTACTAAGGCGCGTCCTGCGGCTAGTTCGGCTAGGGCGCTGTCTAGGTCATCAAATTTAAAGGGTTGAGAGGGGGTGTGGTTTGGCTGCACAGAAAAGTTCAATGTTAACGAAAGACTATATGTTATTAATACTACCTTCGATCTGATTTAAGAATTAGGATTAATTGAAGGAATCACTACCGATCGCAAGAACTTAGCACTCTCTTCTGGTAATGACGTATTGATATACATTCCACTCCCCAATTCAAACCCGGCTTGTCGGGAAACTCTAGGGACAATAGCAATGTACCAATGAAAATATTTTGTACCTAATTCTCCTGTCGGTACTGAGCGGATTGTATAATTGTAATCAGGATTATTCAAGCCATAATAAATCTTCGCTAGAACAGTTTTCAACGTAGTAGCAAGATCGGCAATTTCTTGGTCGTTAATATCATCAAATGAGGAAGAATGTCGCCGGGGAAAAATCCAAATGTGAAAAGGAGAAAGTGCTGCATAAGGAATAAAAGCTACAAAGTATTGACTCTCTACAATTATCCGTTGCTGCGCCGTCAATTCATCCTCTAAAGTTCGACAAACTAGACATTCTCCCGTGTCATCAAAATAGCGAATTGCTTCATCAATGCGAGTGCGAAACTGATATGGCACAACGGGCGTAGCGGCTATTTGTGAGTGTGGATGTTCCAAGGAAGTTCCGGCACTTTCGCCGTGATTTTTAAAGATAATAATTGTTTCAATTCGAGGATCTTTTCTAATTTCTGCATACCGCTGACGATAAACTAAAAGAATATTAGCTATATCTTCAATTGCTAACAAAGCTGTTGTTAAGTCGTGGCGTGGATGTTCAACAATTACTTCGTGATATCCTATGCCTGACATAGCGCGGTGAATGCCATCGGATATTCTTACTCCTCCTTGGGTGGGAGATAAAGCGGGAAATTTATTCATAATTGCCCGTACTTTCCACCCATTGCGATCGCACAAACGAAAAGTCTCAACTGTCCCATCTTCCTCATTTCCTACACAAAAAGGACAATCTGACTGATGGGGAATTAAGTATTTTAATTCTCTTTTTGGCACAGCAAATTTATCTGGTCTTTTTGCTCTTTCAGTCGCAATGATTACCCAATCTCTGGTAATTATATTTTGTCTGAGTTCAGACATCTTTTAACCTTCCATTTAAGTTTAGCTTAACTTGCTCAGTTGTTACCCCTGATGGCTGATGATAAAGCATCTAGCCGATAACTATATAAAGTTCAAACTACTACTAATCTTAACGCTAATCGTTTAAAATGCTATGGAATTTCTCATAAAATTTTGCTCATGTGCCGCTTACTCGGCTATCTCGGTCTTCCCATTTTACTCGATCGCCTCCTCTGTCAACCCGAACATTCTCTGATTGTCCAAAGTTATCAACCCCGCGAGATGACTTCAGGTTTACTTAACGCTGACGGTTTTGGCCTTGGTTGGTATCACCCCCAGCGAGAAACTGACCCTTTTACTTATAAGAGTACAGTCCCAATCTGGAACGACATTAATCTTTCTAGTCTTAGCCGTTATGTGGAATCAGGATGTATATTAAGTTACATCCGTAGTGCTACTGTTGGTCAAGCCTTAGATTTGAGTAATTGTCAGCCGTTTGTGCGCGATCGCGTCCTATTTATTCATAATGGCGCAATCAAGAACTTTCGGCAAACACTTTACAAACCAATACGCGATCGACTTAGCGATCGTATCTACCAATCCATCGACGGCACTACTGACTCAGAACACATATTCGCCTTATTTAATGAACTCAAAAACCAGGGTAATTTAAGCCTAGAAAATGCCTTACATAAGACATTAAACATTCTAGCTGAATTAGCCAACAAACATCAAGTAGAAATAGGCGCTAATGTCATCATCAGTGATGGTTCCAAATTAGTAGCATCTCGCTTTGCCTGCGGCAACCAACCGCCCTCCCTGTATTGGTTACAGAACGATCCAACATTTCCTAAAAGTGTCATTATTGCTTCTGAACCTTTATTTATTGGCAATTGGCAACCCTGTTCAGCACAAAGTATTATCAGTGTAGGAGAAGATTTTGAGATCAACATTAAAACCATCTAGTAGAGAAGCAATTGCTCTCGCTTTGCACCAATGTCGCACCGGAACTTTAAAACTATTTCAGGGAATAGATTGGGATACTTTTTGTCGTCAAGCCCATCCAGAATTTAGCCCCGCAGGTTGGCATCTCGGTCACATTGCCTACACTGAAGATTTATGGTTATTGCAGCGCTGTGCCGGTTTTCCCCCAACATTTCCTGAGTATCATCAACTCTTTGCTGCCGATCGATTACCCAAGAAAGATCGCGTTTTTTTGCCAACATTTAGCGAAGTTTGCTATTATTTAGATACCGTGAGAAAACAGGTATTAAATTACCTAGAAACTGCACCAATTGAAGAACAAGAACGCCTTTGGCGATTCATCATTCAGCACGAAAGTCAGCATTGCGAAACCATTGCCTTCGTCCTATTAGTAGGGCAGATTTCCGGTCAGCCGAAAATTGTTAAACCTGCATTTCCCTTACCATCAAATCAGAAACCAATAGCATCAGAAATGATTGCCATTCCTGGCGGCGAATTTATCATGGGAAATGATGACATCAATGCTTTAGATAATGAGCGCAATTCCCACAATTGTTCTGTAGAAAATTACTCCATCGATCGCTACCCAGTCACCTGCTATCAATACCGCCAATTCATCAAATCAGGCGGCTATCAAAACCCGAAATACTGGTCAAAATTAGGCTGGAATTGGCTGCAATCTAACTCAGTTAATCAGCCACTTTATTGGTCAGATAACCCAACATTTGACAATCATCCAGTCTGCGGCGTTAGCTGGTATGAAGCCGAAGCTTATTGTCAATTTGTCGGTCAGCGACTACCCACAGAAGCCGAATGGGAAAAAGCAGCTAGTTGGTCAACAACAACCATGACTAAAAACATCTATCCTTGGGGAGAAGAAACTCCAACATCCCATCGATGTAACCATGATAATAACATCGGTAAAACTACACCAGTAGATACTTTTCCAGAGGGAAAAAGTGCCTATAATTGTTGGGATATGTTAGGCAATGTTTGGGAGTGGACAGCATCGTGGTTTGATGGTTATAAAGGCTTTGAAAGTTACCCCTATCGGGGATATTCCCAAACTTATTTTGATGGCGAACATCGAGTTTTAAAAGGAGGAAGTTGGGCAACTCGCCCTTGGGCTTTGCGTTCAAGTTTTCGCAATTGGTATTACCCTGAAGTGCGCCAAATCATCGCAGGTTTTCGGTGTGCTAAATAGTTTTTACCGCAAATACACAGAAATTAACGCGATGTTTATGATATTATCTGGCTTAATCTACGTTAATCTGTGTTAAAAATTCATCAAATTAGCATTCTGCCAAAAGATTTATGAAATCCTCAAGACTGTCTGAGACAACAAGTTTAGTAGAAAGTTGGGAAAATCGGTTGTATTTAGAGCAACTGGTAATTCCCTCTGCACCCTCAGAAATGGGTGGCGATGATGTAATTAACGGGTTGACTCAGAAACCAAAATCTCTGCCACCGCGTTATTTTTATGACGATCGCGGCTCTAAACTATTCGAGTTAATTTGCGAATTGCCAGAGTATTATTTAACGCGGACAGAGACAGAAATTTTGCGCGCTTATGCTAAAGCGATCGCGCTAATTACTGGCCCAACAGAATTAGTAGAATTAGGCAGTGGTAGTTCAACTAAAACCCGCATTTTACTAGATGCTTATGCCAAATTGGGATATCCCTTGCGCTACTTGCCCATAGATATTAGTGAAAGTATCTTAGAAAGCAGCGCTCATCAACTTTTGTTAGATTATCCTTTGCTTCAAGTACACGGTATTGTCAGCACTTACGATTTAGCATTAGCTAAGTTAGCACCATCGCCTTTACCGACTCGAATGCTTTGTTTTTTGGGTAGTACCTTGGGCAATATGAATCCTGAAGAATGCGATATTTTCTTTAGTCAAATTGTGGGTGCAATGCAGCCAGGAGAGTATTTTTTATTGGGGATTGATTTACACAAATCTGCGGAGATTTTAGAGCCAGCTTACAATGACAGTCAAGGGGTGACGGCGGCATTTAACTTGAATATGCTACAACATTTGAATCGTCTGTTTGAGGGGAATTTTGATTTAGCGCAGTTTAAGCATTGGGCTTTTTATAATCAAGAATTGCAGCAGATTGAAATGCACTTGCAAAGTCAGAAAGCCCAAAAAGTTGAGTTACGCGGTTTGAATTTAACTGTTGAATTTGCAGCGGGGGAAACCATCAGAAGTGAAATTTCTCGGAAGTTTGATTTGCAAATAATTCAACAGGAATTATCCCATCGATGTTTGATTCCTATCCAAGTTTGGACTGATGCCAATCAGCGATTTGGTTTAGTGCTAAGTCAGTTGCGATAATCACAATATAGACAAGAAAGCAAAAAATATTATCGATTGAAATCGTGTCTACGCGGACTAATGAGGTTAATAGAAGTTTGCTTTCTTGTCTAGTTAATGCAGTTTTCCTTCATTTATGCTAAGTTAGAGAAGAAGTTGTTGAACTGTAATAATTATCAAGATGAAACTAAAACGATTGGGTCATGTAGCTATTTGTGTCAAAGATATCGATCGCGCTGCTGAATTTTACCAAAGTTTGGGCATGGAGTTAGCTTGGAAAGATGCAGATTGGGCTTATTTAAAGGCGGGTGAGGATGGCTTGGCACTATTGAGTCCTAGTTATAGCCAAGCTGGACCGCATTTTGGCTTTGTGTTTCGCGATCGCGCAGAAATGGAAGTTGCTTATAATCAACTGCAAGCTAATGGGATTCCAGTTACTCATATTCACGAACATCGGGATGGTACGGCTTCTTTTTATGCCAGAGATCCTGATGGGAATGGCTTTGAGTATCTGTATGAACCGATTTAGTTATGAGTGATAATTTTGTTGATTAATCTATCAAAAATTAAGTATCAGCAACTATTTCACAAAATGTATGAATCCTAAACCTTTTCGCCTCCAACTCAGTTGGGAAGACACAAGCTTAGGCGATCGCCGGGAACCCTTATTGGAATTACCAATAGCTTTCGGACGAATTTTTGAAAGTATGCCGGCAACAATTAACAGCGATCGGGTTTCTCGGATTATCCTCAATAGCAGCCAAGTCTCCCGCTTCCATGCCCTCATCGCCTTAGAAAATGGCAGTATCGTCGTCACAGATATCGGTAGCCGTAACGGTACTTTCATCAATGGCACTCGCCAAACTCGCGGCATTTTAGCTAATGGCGACACTCTGCAAATAGGCCCCTATTCAATTGCGATTAGTTTTGCTCCTCATCGAACTTTTCCTAATACCAACTCACAGATTTTCTTCAATCAAAATACAAATATACCTGACCCCGTTGCACTACCAAATCAGTCAGTCATTAGAGGCTTTCCCCCACCAATATTTGTCGAATCCTCTATAGTCTCAGTAAAATCCATTCAGGCTACTGGCTTACCAATTAATGAAATTGACTATGCTACTATTGGTGCTGGTTTAGGTAGTTTTATTTGGGCAGACTTACTGAGAATTTCTGGAGTAAAAACTTCTCAAATTATAGCTTTAGGTATGGAAAATAAACCATATTCTCGCTATCAGCGGCTTTGTGTCAATTCTCAAATTCCCCCCCATGAAAGATTACGCTCTAACTCTGATTCCTGCCCCGATAATATTTGGGGTTGGCCTTCCTACGCCCTGCGAGAAGCTTGGCAAGAAATCCAAAAAGGACACTTAAACAACGCGCTTAAATTAATGTGGCAAGTATTTTCAGAGCCAGCTTTCGCGGAAACTTACACCCCAAAATCTGGCAATGTATTCGATTCAATTGACAGAGAAGCTGCACGAATTGGCTGGAAAGAAATCTATTACTATGGACGAGTATTAGGGATTCGGAAAACTGATGACGGTAGATATGCGATCGCCTACTCTCGCTCCAGCGCTAACCAACGCGATCATGCTTTCATAATCGCCAAATATGTACATTTAGCCACAGGTTATCCAGCCATTCAATTTCTCCCAGACTTACAACGATATCGCGAACAAACCAGAGATTTTAAGTCAGTTGTTAATGCCTATGAAAGTCACGATTTTGTTTACGAATATTTGGAACATAACGGCGGTATAGTATTAATTCGTGGCCGAGGAATCGTAGCCTCGCGAGTAGTACAGCGGCTTTATGAAGCTAGGGCAAAAAATCCGAATATTAAAATATTACATTTAATGCGATCGCCTAAACCCCAAGGCAACAAATTCGGTAATGCCAGACGCAAAGTCGAAAATCATACCGAATTTCAACCCTTCAACTGGCCAAAAGCTTGTTGGGGTGGAGAATTACGGGTACTCCTCGAAGCAGAAACAAACCCCGAAAATCATCGACAATTATTGACAGACTGGGGCGGTACAACCACAGCCGATCGCCAAGATTGGCGGCGAATAATTCAAGAAGGCCTCAGTCAAGGATGGTATCAAATCACCTTTGGCGAAGTTGAAAAAGTCGATCGCGACACTCAAAACCGCACAGTAACTTATATTCAAGAAAAAGCCTTAAAAGGGAAATTACAATTAACAGCAGACTTTATCATTGATGCCACAGGATTAGATGCTAAAGTTAACACAAGTCCCCTATACGCAGATTTAGTCAGCCAATATCACCTTCCCCTCAACCATTTAGGACGTTTGACAGTAACCAAAGATTTTGAACTTTTGGAAATGCGCTGTCTGCGGCTGGCTACCCCCACCCCCCTCAACCCAAACCAACAAGGAGGTACAGGCTTTACCAAAGCCGGCCGAATCTACGCCGCCGGCGCAATTACCCTCGGCGGACCCTATGCCCCAGTAGACAGTTTTCTAGGCTTGCAATACGCAGCCCTACAGTCGATTAAAAGCTTAGCCGCAGCCGCAGCCCCTGGAATAAAAAAGTTAAACCCTTTCCAGTCCCTACTCCAGTGGTGGAAATGGATACGAAACCAGTCTCCAGACTGAAAATCTCAAAGTTTTTTCGAGATCGACAATACCCAATAAAAAACGCCCAATAAAAAACACCCAATAAAAAACGCCCAAATTCCGGGCGCTCGTCAGGGTGCATCTACTATACTTACTAGCATACACCATCAAGGGGTAATACCCCTCGGTTAATTAACAAAAAGTTACGATTTCAGTACATATAGCAATCCTAAATGAGTCGTAAATTTTTTACCCCACCCCAACCCTCCTGCTTAGCAAGGGGAGGGAGTAAGAAATTCACAAATGATTTAGGATTGCTATAGTTACCAAAACCATTTCCCTAATCCCTAGCTATATCGAATTGAAACTATCAGGGCTAAAGCCTCTGAGTTTCCCACTTACCGAACTTTTTTTATGACTCCCACTCTTTTTGGTCGCTGGCAAACTCGATTATTTCTCTTAGCAACTGTCGGAATTGTAGTAACCATGCCATTTTTTTTAGGCTTAATTGGCACTAAATCAGGTTGGCTATTTTTCTGGATTTTGGGATATATAGCAATTTTTGGACTAATTTGGGATATTTTATATATTTACATTCAACAATTTCGATGGGATCGAGATTGGCCAGGAGTTTTTCAACTCTTAGGCGGAATCTGGGAAGCAGTATTTTTAGTATTATTGGTCAAAATCTTTGGTTTACCAGGAATCTCAAAGGAGAATTTTGATTTGGGAACCTTCGCCTTACACTACAGCTTAGTCTGGGTGATAATTTATCTGGCATCCCAAACATTGCTCCGTATTTTGTTCCCTTACTGGCGTTTTCGTGGCGGTCAATGGTTTTAAGTTATATAACTTAAAGTTTAAGTTATTTTAAGATTTATATCGCATCGTCTTTTGATTAGCTTTAATAAAATTAAGAGATCATTAATTTGTATCCTATTAATCAAAAAAGATTTAGCAGTTAAGTAATTATTGAGAGTGAGGGTAATTTGCGGCTATATATTAGGTTTTGTGGTATCGAGCGATCGGCAAAATCCGAAAACTAGAAAAAAACTAGAGAATTAAGAATAAGTTTTCTGAATAGTTACCCATAAGTCAGAAACTAGATCGGGGAGTATCAGGTAAAAATTAATTATTTAGAGAGCTAATATGGATAGCAATCAAGTTCGCGCTCAATGCCAAGGTAAAGATTTTTCTATCAAAGGATGTGTTGTGGTAGATGGGATTAACATGAATTCATGTGAAAATACGATAGAAGCTTATGGTCAAGCAATTGCCGAGTGTAACTATGTGGACAAAAAATTGCAAGAAACACTCAAAGAACTATCTGAACTAAAATTTGCACTAGATAAGTCAGCGATTCTGGCGATCGCTGATGCTAGAGGAATTATTACCTACATCAACAATAAATTTTGTGAATTATCCAAATATAGCCCTGAAGAACTAATTGGTAAAACTCACAAAATTATTAACTCTGGCTATCATTCCCAAGAATTTTTCCGAGATTTTTGGCAGACTATTACCGTTGGAAAAATTTGGAAAGGGACAATTAAAAACCGAGCAAAAGATGGCAGCTATTATTGGGTAGATACCACAGTCATACCATTTTTAGATGAAACTGGGAAACCGTATAAATATTTATCCATCAGATATGATATAACTCAAGCGAAGGAAGCAGAGGAGGAATCTAGGAAGCAGGCAGAGCAACTAGAAATTGCTTTAAAAAAGCTAAAACTTACTCAATCGCAGTTAGTTCAAACTGAAAAAATGTCAAGTTTAGGGCAGTTAGTTGCTGGAGTTGCCCACGAAATTAATAATCCTGTGAGTTTCATCTATGGCAATCTTGTTCATGCTAATGAATATATTGAATCTCTTCTAAAATTGCTGAATCTTTACCGAGAAAAATATCCCAATCCAGTAGCAGAGATTCAAGTTTTAGCGGAGGATAGCGATATAGATTTTCTGACGGAAGATTTGCCTAAAATGTTAATGTCGATGAAAATGGGGGCCAACCGTATTCGTGAGATAGTTTTGTCTTTGCGGAATTTTTCAAGACTTGATGAATCTGAAATGAAGCCTGTTGATATTCACGAGGGAATTGATAGTACGCTGCTGATTCTGCAAAATCAACTTAAAGGGAAAGGGGAAGTTGCCGAAATTCGGGTGATGAAAGAATACGGTAATCTGCCTTTGGTTGAGTGTTATCCTAGTCAGTTGAATCAGGTATTTATGAATATTATTGCTAATGCTATTGATGCTTTGGATAAATTTAGAGTTAACGAATTTCAAGGAATTAAATATCAAAAAGAAAAAATAGAGGTTTATCCTCTTTGCCCAATTCCTACAATTCGGATTCAGACTAAAGTAGAAGAAGGCAACCGAGTTATAATTTCTATTTTTGATAATGGGATAGGGATAAATCCAGAAGTTATGCAGCGGTTGTTTGACCCATTTTTTACAACTAAAGATGTGGGGAAAGGTACTGGTTTAGGGCTATCAATTGCTTACCATATTGTGGTAGAAAAACATCAAGGTGAATTAACTTGTATTTCTCATTTTGGTCAGGGAACTAAGTTTGTGATTGCGATTCCGATTTTGCAGTTAGGAATGAAAATTAAATAACTTGATGATTTGGTTTGTAGTAAGCGCTTTAGCGCTCTTTGCGCTTACTACAAACAAGCTAATTATTTAATTTCTATTCCTTATCCCCTTTATCATTCCAAGGAAGGGAGTAACATAGAAAATTCACAAATGATTTAGGATTGCTATGCTATAGCAATTTCCAGAGTTTCCCATATTGAAATATTGGCTCTAACTTACCTTGCTTTTCTTCAATGGCTAACCGTAATTTTTCCGAAATACGAAAGGTGAAAATTATACTATAACCTTTAAGTATCTCAAAGTTAGGAGAATCACTCAGTAGTAGCAGTTGCACGTTTTTATCCAGCAAATAGCTTAGGGAAATCAAATCTCCCGTATTAGTAAAATCATCTCCTATATCGCTAATGACAATTACAGATTTAGGAGAGACTGAATTAGCTACATTTTTATTAATAATTTGGGCAACTTCTGCATTAAAATAGCTCAAGTCTTTGCTCCACCAAGTATCAGCAAAAGCGCTAATGGTACAAGATACTATACTAGCTGTGAGTGTGGCAGCCAAAACTACTCGCCAGAATCGTTGAGTAGTTTGAATTTTAGTTCCTAGAAAGTAGGCAACTGCTAACTGAATTCCCGGAAAACATGAGACTAGATAGCGGCTAACGGCAGAGCGTTTACCACCTAAGATTATATCTGGTAAAGCTAATATTAAAAAAGGTACAATAATTGAGGTGATAATGAATAGGCTAGTTGTCCGGTTAGTTTGACGATATAAAATGTAAATTGCCACAGCAATTAGTAGTAAAAATGGCAGTCTTAGTAGATAAGTTGAGATACTATCAAAGCCGAAATCTAAGTCTATAAATAGCGCGGTAAAACTAAGTACCCAAAGTTTTACAATATCAAGAAATCCTGGTGATATCTTAGTCCAATTTGTGGTATCTGAGGCTCGCTGAAGATTAGTAATTAATACAAATATCCAAGGTGTGTAAATAATTATTGCGGTTGTTAATGCGAGAAAATAGTTGGAAATATTTTGATAATTTTTGGGGTTTATATTACTAATAAATAATTTGTCATAAATTATGAATGAGCCTTGGGCGATCGCTGTTAAAATAAAAAAAGGATGAGTATATAAACCGAGGGCGATCGCTCCTGCATAAAAACTCCAATTTTTCCAACTCTGCAAACGCATTGCTCTGAGCAATAACCAACTACTACCAATGACTATTACTGCTAATAAACTATATTGTCTTGCTGTCTGAGCAAATAAAATATCAAAGGGAGATAAAGCGATGAATGCTGTGGCAAATAAAGCTATTAAATGGGAGGTAAATAGTTCCCAAGCTAACCCGTACATCAGAGGTAATGATAGTAAACTTAAGAGTGTTGGTAATAGGCGAGATGCTGTGCGGGAACTACCAAATTGTTGCATCCAAAAACGAGCCATGAGGAAGTAAAAAGGCGGATGTTGCGGATCTTCAATTGCTAAGGATTGAATTGTATCGACTGCTGTACTTCCAGGTTTAATCTGTTGATATTTTTGTAATTCTGGAGCGGTGACAATGCGGTTTTGAAATAGATTATTATCAATTTCTTGGCGCGTGAATCCTGCGGCTCGCATTGAGGTGTAAACTTCATCGTGCCAGTATAATTTTTTTTCTAGTTGAAAGAAGCGAAATCCAACTCCTAAAACGATGACAATTATTAATAAAATAACTAACCATTGGTAGTTATTTTTGCTAAAGAATTTATCTGCTTTAGATGCCATAATTTATCACTTAAAGCCCTAAATGTTCTGTCCGAATGCTTCGCCCAGATCCTAACTTCCTAGCATTTGTAGTTTATACAAACTAGCATATAATCCCTCTTGCTGCAACAATTCATCATGGGTTCCTGACTCTATTAACTGTCCTCGTTTTAGCACTAAAATCCGGTCAACATTGCGAATTGTTGAGAGTCTGTGGGCAATAATTATTGCTGTTCTTCCCACCAGCATCCGCTCTAAAGCTTCTTGAATTAAAACTTCTGTTCCTACATCTAAACTGGCTGTTGCTTCATCTAGTACCAAAATTTCAGGGTCACGAATTGCAGCGCGGGCAAATGCTAATAATTGTTTTTGTCCGCCGGAAAGATTAGTCCCGCGTTCGCGCAATTGGGTATTATAACCTTGGGGTAATTGTTCTATTAAACTGGCGACATTTGTTTTTTCTGCGGCTGCTTGAATTTCATCGATCGAGTAGGTTTCGCCAAGACTAATATTACTTTTGATATCGCCAGCAAATAGAAAACCATCTTGCAAAATAACGCCTATGTGTCGTCTCAATTCTGCTTGAGGTAAGTCTCGAATATCAATACCGTCAACTAGAATGCGCCCGCTAGTGGGTTCGTAAAGGCGACAAAGGAGGCGGATAATTGAACTTTTCCCAGCACCAGTTGGACCAACTAAGGCGACTTTTTCACCAGGGCGGATGGTAAAGTTTAAGTCTTTGATGACGTATTCATCTTGTTTGTAGGCAAACCAAACGCGATCGAAACTAATTTCTCCACTTTTGGCATTAGTAATTGATAATTGTTGATTGTCTAGTTCTTTCTTAACAGGATCGCGAATCTCTATGGGTTCATTGAGAATTTTGTTAATGCGCTCTACTGCGGTAAATCCTGCTTGTAATGAGGTGAATTTTTCGGCAAATTGTCGGAGGGGATCGAAGAGTCTTTGAGCAAATAGAATAAAGGCGGAAAGCGTGCCAAAATAGAGATTACCTTCTAAAACGCTTTGGCCTCCCATCCACAAGACGGCGGCGATCGCAACTAGGGCAATCCACTCTAATGTAGCAGATACAGCGGAGTCATAAAAGATGGTTTTATCAACTGCATCAATGTAGCGGCGGTTAGTAATGCGAAATAGTTCTGAGTTGAATTGTTCGCGGCGAAATAATTGAACTACGCTAATACCTGTTAGGTTTTCTTGTAATTGTGAGTTGAGTTCCGAAAGTTCTTCTCTAACTTTATAATTTTCTTCGCGATATTGCTGTTGAAAGTAAATAATTAGTGCGGTAATTGGGAACATCATTAATACTAACATTAAAGCGAGTTGCCATTGTAAAGTAAACATGGCGATCGCAATCACTACAATTGAAAATAAATCGCTGACAATACCAATTGCTCCTGTAGAAAATACATCACCCAAAGCTTCTACATCACTGGTAAGGCGCGTAATTAATTTACCTACGGGAGTTCGGTCAAAAAATCTGACTGCTAAAGCAATTACATGATCGAATAAATCATTACGAATTTCCGTTGTGATTTGCTCGCCTAATTTAGTCACCAAGTAGCCTTGAAGTGATTGTAATCCCAAACGCAATACTATTGTCAAGAATAAGAATAAACCGAGCAGGTTTAATCCTTGATACAAAGGCATTTCTTGCAAGAAATTGTAGGTAGGTTCTGAGCGAATTAGCGAAATTGCTTGTCCGATTACGATGGGTTGAATTGCCCCCGATACTGAGAGGGGAACCAATAAGAAAATCGATACTCCTAATAAACGTTTACTGTGAAGAGCGTAAGGTATTAGGCGCTGGAATAATCGCCAATCTGTTTCGCGGGGATTGTGGTTTTCGGAAGTATCTTTTTGGGGTGATGAGGTAGTCATTTAAAATTTTGGAGTTGGGCAAAAAAGTATGCTTCTTTAAATATAGCATTTCTTAGGTACAACTGGGAATGGGTAATTGGTAATGGGTAATTGGTAATGGGTAATGGGTAATGGGTAATTGGTAATTGGTAATGGGTAATTGGTAATGGGTAATGGGTAATGGGTAATGGGTAATGGGTAATGGGTAATGGGTCATTGGTGTCAACTTTAACGCCAAACCCTTAGTCCGACAGGGGTTAAAACCCCTGTCTCAAAGATCAAGTCCTCTAAAGAGGACTAATGAATTTAAGAATTTTCTTCAGTCCTCTTCAGAGGACTTTAGCTATTAGACAGGGACTTTAGTCCCTGGCGGGCTTTCGGCTTAAGTTGACACTAATGGTAATTGGTAATTGGTAATTGGTCAGGACTTACGCACAGCCCCTAAATATAGCGTTGTGTAGGGGAAATATCCCTGTGGTTGCAGCTATATTTGGGTGTGATGCGTAAGTCCCTATCAAAAATTAAGCAACAATTTGTTGCCCAATTTTGTGTACCTTAATTAAACTCGTACCCCCAGGAGTTCCCACTGGGACACCGGAAGTAATTACTACTTTTTCCCCAACTTCTACCAAACCCATTTTCACTGCCATATCAATAACAGTGACAAACATTTCTTCGGTAGTATGAACATCGGGAATTAAACAAGGTTGTACTCCCCAAGATAAAGCTAACTGACGATAAGTTGTTTCTTCTGGTGTGAAGGCAATAATGGGAGAATTAGGACGATATTTAGAGACTAATTTTGCTGTTCCTCCCGATGAAGTGTTACACAAAATTACTTTTGCGCCGATGTCATAAGCAACGCGACAAACGGATTCTGCTACGGCTTCGGTAACACTCAAACTGCCGGCTTCAGTAGAGGCTAACCGCAATACTCCTTCTGATAGTGCTTGTTCTGTATGTGTGGCAATTTTGTGCATGGTTTCCACTGCTTGTACGGGATATTGACCGACAGCGGTTTCTCCTGATAGCATTACTGCGTCAGTTCCATCTAAAATTGAGTTGGCAACGTCTGTAGCTTCTGCGCGGGTGGGATCGGATGCTGTAATCATTGATTCCAACATTTGTGTAGCTACGATGACTGGTTTGCCGGCGCGATTGCAGCGGCGAATGATGTCTTTTTGAATTAATGGTACTTGTTCGATCGGCAATTCTACGCCCATATCGCCCCTGGCAATCATAATACCATCTGCGACTTTGAGGATTTCATCAAAACCTTCGATCGCCTCTTTTTTCTCAATTTTAGCGATGACCAGAATTTTCGCACTGGCAGCTTCAATCATCCGTTGTACGGGTTCTAAATCTGCGGCTGTCCGTACAAAGGATACTGCTACTAAATCTACGCCAATTTGAATCCCAAAACGCAAATCCATTAAGTCTTTTTCGGTGACGGAAGTAACAGGTAAACGGGTATCGGGAACGTTAACGCCTTTGCGAGAAGAAATTGGGCCGCCAATTTTAACTATGGCGCGAATGGTATCGGCATCTCGATCGCTAACTATCAATTTGACTCGTCCATCATTAATTAATAAGCGATCGCCTTTCCGTACCATTGCAAATAGCGCCGGAATTGGCAGAGGTAAATTATTAATGCTGTCACCTTCTTCCTTAAGGACAAAAGTAGCAATTTCTCCAGCTTCTAAATTTAATCCCGGTTCTGGTAACTTGCCTAAACGAATTTTTGGCCCGCACAAATCTTGGAGAATGGCAATTGGTTTATGGCGATCGGCACTAATTTGACGTAGGCGTTTAAATACTTCTTGATGTGTGGAATATTCCCCATGAGAAAAATTCAGGCGGGCTACATCCATTCCCGCGTCAATTAAAGCTTCAAGACGATCGGTTGCTTCAGTTGCAGGGCCGACGGTACAGATAATTTTGGTTCGGCGCATAGTTAATTTTGGTAATTGATTGGTAATTCTGAGGTTGTGTAGCAACCGAGATCCTACCCGGACAATGGCATTTTAAACCAATGCAAGACTAAACCATAAAAGTCTTAAACTATCGATCGTCTTCTTGAGTGCGATCGCCATATTAGTTTAAACTCCAAGAATTACCGATTACCGATTACCGATTATAATTACCAATGACAAGCACATTAATGATTGCCGGAACTGATACCGATAGCGGGAAAACCGTGTTAACTTGCGCCTTAGCTGCCTATTGGCAGATGTATTGCCGCGATCGCAGTCTAGGAATCATCAAACTTTTACAAACCGGCACAGGCGATCGCGAACTCTTTAAAAGTTTATTTTCCCTTAACCAATCCCTCGAAGAACTCAACCCACTCCACTTCACTGCCCCTCTAGCACCACCGATCGCTGCTGAACGGGAAGGAAGGCGTGTAGAATTAGAAAGAGCTTGGAATGCCCTATTAAGCTTGCAAAAACAGCGAGATTTTGTCCTAGTCGAGAGTTTGGGCGGCCTGGGTTCCCCGATAACTCACGAATTAACTGTGGCAGATTTAGCGCGAGATTGGCGATTAAGCACAGTTTTGATTGTCCCAATTAGATTAGGCGCGATCGCCCAAGCCATCTCCAACGTAGCCCTCGCCAGACTCACAGGTGTTAAACTTAAAGGCATAGTCCTTAATTGTGTCAAACCTTGCTCGCAACAAGAAATTACCGATTGGACACCAATCGATCTAATTGAATCCTTAACCCATATCCCCGTTTTAGGAATTTTGCCACATCTTGATGACCCCACAGACCTAGTTAAATTAGCTCAAATTTCTGCCAAATTAGATTTAGAGCGATTAATGCCTTTAGTTAACTCCCTTTCTACTTCAATATTTAAGTAGATTTACCAAATTCACAATAGTTTCACCTTTTTTAAGAGCATTATCAAAAATGGTTTCAACTTTTCCCAGTCTTAATACTGTCGAACTATCACAACTGCGATTTGAAATTCGCGCTTTACAGCCCGAATTAGTAGCATGGCGGCGACAAATACATCAGCATCCAGAAATGGGATTTGCCGAATACTTAACCGCCGAATTTATCGCTCAAAAATTGCAAAAATGGGGCATAAAAACTCAAATAGGCATTGCCAAAACCGGAATTGTTGCCACAATTGACAGCGGCAAACCAGGGCGAGTTTTAGCAATTCGGGCAGACATAGACGCTTTACCAATTCAAGAAGAAAATCAAGTATCCTATCGTTCTCAACACGATGGAATTATGCACGCTTGCGGCCACGATGGTCATACCGCGATCGCCCTCGGAACCGCCTACTATTTAGCCAATCATCCCACAGAATTTAAAGGCATTGTTAAAATTATATTCCAACCAGCCGAAGAAGGACCAGGCGGCGCAAAACCAATGATTGAAGCCGGAATTTTAAACAATCCCGACGTTGATGCCATCATCGGTTTACACCTGTGGAATAATCTACCTCTTGGCACTGTAGGCGTTCGCAGCGGTCCATTAATGGCCGCAGTAGAAGTTTTTAAATGCACAATTCTCGGCAAAGGCGGACACGGTGCAATCCCCCATCAAACCATTGATTCAATTGTAGTTGCATCTCAAATTGTTAATGCTTTACAAACTATAGTAGCCCGGAATGTCGATCCCATTGAATCCGCAGTAGTCACAGTTGGTGAATTTCATGCCGGCAATGCCCATAATATAATTGCTGACACAGCAAAATTGAGTGGAACCGTGCGATTTTTTAATCCCAAATATCGAGAACAAAAGTTTTTTCACCAACGCATAGAACAAATAATCGCTGGAGTTTGTCAGAGTCATGGCGCGAACTATGATTTTAATTATACTTCGTTATATCCTCCAGTAATTAACGATCCTAGAATTACCGAATTAGTCAGAGAAGTAGCCACATCAGTTGTAGAAACTCCCGCCGGAGTAATACCAGAATGTCAAACTATGGCCGCCGAAGATATGTCTTATTTTCTCGAAGCAGTCCCCGGTTGCTATTTCTTTTTAGGTTCCGCAAACCCTGATAAAAATTTAGCTTATCCCCACCATCATCCCCGATTTGACTTTGATGAAACTGTCTTGGGTATGGGAGTAGAAATATTTGTCAGATGTGTTGAAAAGTTTTGTTAGTTAGTTGTTAGTTGTTAGTTGTTATTTGTTATTTGTTATTTGTTGGTTGTTAGATAGTTTACTCGATCGAAAAAATTAATGGCGTGAAAAATTTAGTATTAATTGGTGGTGGTCATAGTCATGCAATTGTCCTGCTAATGTTTGGCATGAAACCCCTGCCAGGAGTACGTTTAACTCTGATTAGCGATGTCACTCATACACCTTATTCTGGGATGCTTCCCGGTCACATTGCCGGATTTTATAACTATAATGAATGCCATATAAACTTACTTTCTCTCTCTCAATTTGCCCAAGCTCAAATTTTTATAGATAAAGCAATTGCCCTCGATCTTGACAAAAATCAAGTGATATGCAATGAGCGAGAACCCGTAAACTTTGACATACTTTCTATCGATATTGGTAGCACTCCTAACACTTTATCCGTAGAAGGTGCAGAAAAATATACAACTCCAGCTAAACCAGTAACAGAATTTTTAACTAACTGGAATCAGTTAATTGAACAATACCAAAATCATCAAAATTCCCTGCGTATTGGCATTGTGGGCGGCGGTGCCGGCGGTGTAGAATTGGCATTAAATATGCAGTCTCGCCTTTTAACATTAGCCTCTATTCCTACAAAAAATTTAGCCATTAAATCCGCCACAAAATATCTTCCCGAAATCCACTTATTTCACCGAGATATCCAACTAATGACTGGACATAACCAGCTTGTGCGTCGCCGACTCGAAAAAATTTTAATCGATCGCGGTATCCAATTACATTTAGGCGAAACAGTATGTAAAATAGACAAGGCAGAATCTAGTTTTACCACTCATAACCAATTACCAATTACCCATTACCAATTACAATGTGAATCAGGCTTAAAGATGAAATTTAATCGCATTTTCTGGGTGACACAAGCAGCAGCCCCAAATTGGATTAAAACCTCTGGTTTATCCACTGATAACCAAGGTTTTATTCAAGTTAATGACTATTTGCAATCAGTATCTCATCCGCAGATATTTGCCGCAGGAGATATTGCTACAATGATTAATCATCCACGCCCAAAAGCCGGGGTTTTTGCGGTGCGTCAAGGTAAGCCACTCTTTGAAAACTTGCAGAGATTATTGTTAGGAAAACCCCTCAAACCTTTTGTTCCTCAGAAACAATATCTCGGTTTAATTGGTACTGGAAATAAAAACGCGATCGCCTCTCGCGGTTCGATCATGTGGGAATCACCCTTATTATGGTATTGGAAAAATTGGCTCGATCGCCAATTTATGAAAAAATTTAGTAACGTATCTAACAGTTTTCCAAATAGATTATAGTTACAATAAGTCATCCAGAACAAATAACAATTATAGCATTTCTCTGTCTGGTGAGGTACAATAGCTTCTACCCCCAACCCCCTTAGAAAGGGGGCTTTTCCGGGTTCCTCCCCTTTGCAAGGGGGGGCTAGGGGGGGTCGTATTTGTACCTCATATAATTGAGAACCGCTATATGTTCAGACTTATGCTCAGAAAAATTGGCTTTGGGTTACTTTGGCTAGGCTTCACTATCTATGCTTTCATTTTTGCCCCACCAGATAGCCCAGAAACCTTAACCTTAATTACAAATCTGGTGACGGCCAACTTAGTAGGAATTAACCCTCTAATTATCGCCCTGTTTAACATCATGGGCATTTTACCAATGATTTACTGTTGCGTGCTATTTTTTGATGGAAAAAATCAAAAAATACCAGCCTGGTTATTTGCTATACTTTCCTTTGCTTTAGGGGCTTTTGCTTTATTACCCTACTTAGCATTGCGAGAGCCTAACCCTCAATTCTTAGGAGAAAAAAATCTGTTTCTTAAAATCTTAGATTCCCGTTTTACAGGAATTTTCTTAACTTTAGGTGCAGTGGCTTTAGTTACTTATGGTTTGAGCAATGGTGATTGGGGAAACTTTATTCAACAATGGCAAACTAATCGCTTTATCCATGTTATGAGTTTAGATTTTTGTTTGCTTTCCCTATTATTTACCGCTTTGCTAGGTGATGATATGGCCCGGCGAGGAATAGAAAATTCCCTAGCATTTTGGCTCGTAGCCTTAGTACCTTTATTTGGGCCCCTGGCTTATCTTTGTTGGCGAGAACCAATTAAAATATAAGTAGAATTAAGCAAATAATTCTCACTACAAACTTGACTATTTTTGATTTTGTTCCTCTAGTTAATCACTAAAACAATGACGAAACCTCCTATTATTGGCATGACTACTTACCACCGAGGTACAGCCGGCGAGTTTTGCCTATTTGGAACATATATAGATGCCGTACAAAGGGCTGGAGGAATCCCCATTTTACTACCCCCCAATCAACTAAATTACAGTCGAATTTTTGACGCAATTGATGGTTTAATTTTGGCGGGAGGAGGAGATATTAACCCCGCACTTTATGGCGGTTTATCCCATCCAATGGTTTACTCAGTTAATGGAGAACGTGACGAATTTGAGTTATCATTAGCTAAGTTAGCCTTAACTGCAAATATTCCTGTTTTGGGAATTTGTCGCGGGATGCAAATGCTGAATATAGCCAGTGGCGGTGATTTAGTAATTCATGTTCCAGATGCTTATGGTACTAACATTATGCACCGACTTGATGAGCCAACACGCCCGATCGAACATCAGATTGAAATTGAGCCAAATAGTTGTCTAGCCAAAATTATGCAAACAACTACAACAGCTGTGATTTCTTGGCATCATCAAGCAGTAGGAAATGTTACTTCTGATTGGCGAATTGCGGCTTTTGCGCCTGATGGTTTAGTGGAAGCTATAGAGCATAAATCTCATCCTTGGATGTTAGCAGTTCAGTGGCATCCAGAAATGTCGCCTAAAGATTCTATTAATGCTCGAATATTTGATGCTTTTGTGGCAGCAGCAAGTTTAGCGATCGCAAGGTAAAAATACTATAGTAGGGTGCGTCAGACCCAATGTTCGATCGATTAAATAGGGAGCATCCCAATTTTGCAAATGTATCCGTAGGGCGAAGCATTCCGGCAGATAAATTATTGGTTAAAACGAGAGATTCACTCCCAGAATGCTTCGCCCCTACTTAAAATCAGCCCCCAGCAACAGCAGGGACAATACTCACCTCATCCCCATCTTGAAGTGGTGTTTTTGTACCATCCAAAAACCGGATATCTTCACTATTAACGTAGAAATTCAAAAATCTCCGAGGCGATCCTTGTTCATCACATAGCCTTGCTTTAATCCCAGGAAAATTAGTTTCTAGGGAGTCAATCAATTCGGAAACATTATTGCCGCCACACTCAATAGTAGCGTTATCGTTAGTGAATTTTTGCAGTGGTGTGGGAATCAAAACTTTGATGCTCATGGTTAATTTTTAGTAGTTAGTTGGTGGTAATTATTTAACAGTTAACTGTTAACCGTTAACAGTTAACTGTTAACAAATTTCAAACAGAAACTTCTTGCCATTCTAAGCGTTCGAGTGTCCGAGCGCGTTCTAGGGCCCGCTCAAAGGCTTCTAATTTGGGTTCCATTGTGATTGGTTCGCCGACATATCCTTGCACAGCTTCTTGAGTTTTCAAGCCGTTACCAGTGATATAAGCAACGGTAGTTTCTTCAGGGTCAATTTTACCTGCTTCTACCAATTTCTTCAACACTGCGATGGTTGTGCCGCCTGCGGTTTCTGTGAAAATGCCTTCGGTTTCTGCTAATAGCTTCATGCCTTCAATAATTTCCGCATCGTTGACAGATTCGATATTTCCACCTGTTTTCCGGGCAATTTCTAGGGCGTAAATGCCATCGGCGGGGTTGCCGATCGCGATCGATTTAGCAATAGTATTTGGCTTCACTGGTGTCACAAAATCTCGTTCTTCTCGGAATGCTTGCGCGATCGGCGAACAGCCTTCAGCTTGAGCCCCGCTAAACCGGACTTTCTTACCTTCCACCAATCCCACTTCTGTAAATTCTTGAAAACCTTTGTAAATTTTTGTGAACAAAGAACCTGAAGCTAGAGGGGCAACGATGTGATCTGGCAATTTCCAGCCTAATTGTTCCGCCACTTCATAGCCGAGAGTTTTGGAACCTTCCGAGTAATAAGGACGCAAGTTAATGTTAACAAATCCCCAGCCGTAGGTGTTAGCAACTTCGCAACACAAGCGGTTAACTTGGTCATAATTACCGTGAACTGCCATTAAAGTTGGGTTATAGATTAAAGTTCCCAAAACCTTACCAGCTTCCAAGTCTGAGGGAATGAAAACGCAACAATCTAAACCTGCATGAGCCGCGATCGCCGCCGTAGAATTAGCTAAGTTACCAGTGCTGGCACAGGAAACAGTTGTAAAACCTAATTCTCTGGCTCTACTGAGTGCCACCGATACTACTCTGTCTTTAAAACTCAGCGTCGGCATATTTACCGCATCATTTTTAATATAAAGATTTTTTAAGCCCAATCTCCGGGCTAAACGATGGGATTTGACTAGCGGTGTCATCCCCGTGCCAACATCAATCACGTTATCTGTAACGACTGGTAGAAAGGCACGATAGCGCCAGATGGAGTGAGGACCGGCTTCAATAGTTTGGCGAGAGACGATGCGGCGGATGGCATTGTAGTCGTATTTGACCTCCAGCGGGCCAAAACACAAATCGCAGACGTGCTTAGCTTTGAGTTCGTACTCTTCGCCACATTCTTTACACTTGAGGCTGACAGCAGTTGCTGACGTGGATTGGATTTTGGTTGCTTGGGTCATGGTTGGACTTCCTGCTTTTAAGTTGGTTTTCGACTCTTTTTGAATAGTAACACGAGTTAAAAATCTTGTCAAACATATCCGACTATTTATGTCGGGATTACCTTTTCGGGTATTCAGAATCGCCATTTTGTAGGGGCGGTACCCCCGTGCCCGCCCTTACACCCGTGCTAACCGCCACTAACGGGAGGGATGAGGACAACTTCATCACCGTTTTGGAGGATAGTTTCAGGTGTGGCAAATTCCAGGTTAATACCGAAACGGGTGCGATCGCGCCATTTTTCTAATTCTGGACGATCCATACTTAGACGTTGTAAGATTTGGGAAACAGGAGTTTCATAGGGTAACTCCAATGTCATTTCCGAAAGACCATAAGCTTCTTGATAGGCAGCAAAAAGTTTGACAGTGACAGTAATTGATGGGTGAGACATTGGCGATCGCGTAGAGGAACGCTACTAATTTTAAAGGCAATTATTTAACTAACGTGAGTTCGATTTGTGCGATCGCTAACTTGATTGATGCTAGAATGCTGCTGGGTCTGATGCTGGAGTCACGCGATCGTACCAGTATGATAAAGTCTAGGATTAGTAACTAAACTTGCGAGAAACTTCTAATGCGTAGCCCTTAGCGCTATTCTTGTAATTTGGGAAAACGTCTAAAGATTAATAGTGAATTTGGTGTAATAGGTGAACAAATGGCTGGTAATGATTTTAAGGTGATTCAAATTATAGAAGCTAGAGGTTGGTATGCTTTTGGGAGTACGAAACATAGCAATCATGTAGAAAGATGGGTTAGACCTGTGGTGTGTTGGGTGTTAGTAGAAGATAAAAAAAAGCGGCGGATTGTGACTGCTACTGTTAATTATCATATTGATATTGACAATAAGGAAATTGAATTTTTTGCCCATGAAAGCGAGATTAAAGATGTGGATAATTTGCCCAGGTCAGTCTCAGTTTCAGAATTTCTTAAGACTGAGGATTGATAGTTGACTTTTAACGGTTAACGGTTAACAGTTAACCGTTAACCATTAATTACCACTATTTGACTCTGAGAGACGCTATATTTATGATATAATTCTGAATTAAGGAATAGAAATTAAATAATTAGCTTGTTTGTAGTAAGCGCTGTCTTCGCGCTTGGCGCTTACTACAAACCAAATCATCAAGTTATTTAATTTTCATTCCTCAATGGAAATGAGATATGATTTATAAATTGAGATTGGGGATTTAAAATTTTAAATTGAGGATTTAGGGTTTAAAGGTGAACACATTAATCGGCAAAACTTTACAAGGTGGTAAATATACCTTAGAAGAAGAACTAGGGCGGGGCGGCTTTGGTATTACTTTTAGGGCTACCCATCACTATTTAGCACAGCCTGTGGTTATTAAAACCCTCAATGAGTCTCTGCGACAACATCCAAATTTTGCTGAATTTCAGGCAAAATTTCAGGATGAGGCGAGAAGGTTGGCTTTGTGCGTTCACCCAAATATTGTCCGAGTTAGTGACTTTTTGATTGAAGACGGTCGACCTTATATGGTGATGGACTACATTCCTGGCTCAAATTTAGCAGATGTGGTTTTTCCTAACAAGCCGTTACCGGAGGCGATCGCGATCCATTATATTCGCCAAGTTGCCGCATCGTTAAAGGTGGTGCATCAAAATGGGTTGCTACACCGCGATATTAAGCCCCAAAATATTATTTTGCGCCAAGGTACGACGGATGTGGTGTTGATTGATTTTGGGATTGCGCGGGAATTTACGCCGGGGGTGACGCAAACTCACACGAATCTGGTTTCGGAAGGTTATGCACCGATCGAACAATATCTTACCCAAGGAAAGCCTACGCCGGCAACGGATATTTATGGTTTGGCGGCGACGCTTTACACTTTATTGACGGCGCAGATCCCTGTACCGGCAACTTTGCGAAATCATCAGCCAATGTCGGCCCCCCGCGATTTGCAGCCGCAGTTAAGTGGGGCGGTGAATCAGGCGGTGATGCGGGGGATGGCGGTGGATCTGAAATATCGACCGGCGAGTGTGGATGAGTGGCTGTCAATGTTGCCTGCTGAGGGGGTAAATTCGCCTGTGAGTGGTGCTAATTTGCCGATGACGGGGCCGACGGTGGCGGTAGTTCCCCAACATTCTAATGTGACGATTAAGGGTGCTACGGGTACTTCTGTGGTGACTCCGCAATCTCAAGGAAGTGGCTGTAAACGGTTGGTAGTTTGGGGGATGATAGCGATCGCGGGGATTTTGGCGGCTGCGTTCGGTTTTGCGACGGTGGTGGTGAATAGTTGGTTTTCGCGATCGCCTGAAGTTGTGATTGTGGAGGAGAATCCTAGTCCGATTGTTAAGGAAGAAAAACGCGATCGGCCGAAACCTTCTCCTAGTCCAAAGTCTACGCCAATTCCTCCTAAAAGAGAAACGCGATCGCCTGTGGTGGAATCCCCGTCACCTACGCCGACACCGATCCCAACGCCTACGCCTACGCCAATACCTACGCCTACGCCGACTCCGATTCCATCAGAAAAGCCGGTAGAGAAACCGGTAGATCCCGAAGTGCGATCGCCAAAACCCCAAATTTCGGAAAGTCCTACTAAAAGCTATCAGAAAATACCAAGAGTTCCTGGGTTTCCTATTGGTACTTCCGAAAGTCAGGTAATTGAGGAATTAGGAGAACCAACGGAGGTTAATAATGATGGTTATTGGCCGAATACTCGGACGGCAATTTATGATTTATTGCCGGATAAAATTACTTTGGGTTATATTTACGATCGCGATTCTGGGAAGTTACGACAAACTGAGGGATCTTTTGCTCAATCTGTGGATGATTTGGTGGTAAGAACAGCTTTAAATGGGATGTTGGGAGGGGCAAATGATGAGATTGTGCAGGGATTTATGGATGTGCAGCAGCGGCGGTCTAATCGTTATAATTTTAGGAAGGGTGGGTTAAAGGGTGAGATTTTTAGGAACGATCGCGATCGGATTTATATTGGTGTTTGGGATGAGGATTTACATTGATGGTTAGTGGTTAAATATTTAGTTATCGCCTGCGAATCTTAGCCATATTGCTACTGCTAACTGGTCTATTATTCAGCTTAGCACAAGACACGCCTGAGCATCTTTCTGTAACTTCTGCTGCGATTTCTGAAGATGTTAACCGGGAAGTTTCAGAGATTGCACGTATTGTCACTGTCAGAATATTATCTGATTCTGGGTCTGGTTCTGGGGTGATTATTGGACGGAAAGGGGAAAGTTATCGGGTTTTAACTAACAATCATGTAGTAGCTGGCAATAATACTCAAACTTATACTGTATTGACGGCGGATGGACAGACACATATTGCTAAGCGGTTATCTTCATCTCAGTTTAGCAGATTAGATTTAGCTTTGGTAGAATTTACGAGTCCTGTGTCTTATCGAGTGGTGGAGATAGGAAACTCGCATAAATTAGCAGTAGGAGACGTGGTTTTTGGGGCGGGTTTTCCTAATTGGCATTGGATTAATGCTAAGGCGATCGAGAATACTCGGAGTTGGGGTTTAAAGGCGTTTCGGTTGACAGCAGGAAGGGTGGGAATGTTGCCGGAAAAGTCGTTTTTTCAGGGATATCAGTTGGGCTATACTAATGATATTGCTGAGGGTATGAGTGGCGGGCCGATGTTGGATAGTCGGGGGAGGTTGGTAGGGGTGAATGGACGGTTAAAATATCCTTTGGCGGGTATTGAGGTGTTTACGTTTGTGGATGGAAGTGTGCCTTCTGAGGGGGTTTTTAGGGAGATGGAGGCTTTGAGTTGGGGGATTCCGATTGAGAGGTTTCAGTGGGAGATGAGTGGAGAGGATTTGGCTGATTTTAACTACTTTCTTCAATACTCCATCTACCTTTAGGAGCATCAAGTATGACCCTATATTCATTAAGAATATCCCTGCCAATTAAAGCACATTCTTTATCAAGAGCTACCACTTCTAAGTCAGGAAAATAGTAATTACCTAACCTCAAATTAATGATATAAGTCTTTCGCCGTTCTCCAATACCAATTGCTCCCTTAACGGTGATCCAAGTATATTCTAAGTTACCATCATCTATCTCTTCTATTGTCCATTGAGGAATTGCAGTAAGCACTGCACCAGAATCTACAATTGCGTTAACTTTAGCACTTAAAGATGGATCTTGAGGTGAATAAATCTGAATAATTGCTTGAGGCCCTGGTGTCCATCTATTCTGAAAATGACCGTATCGGAACATGAAATTAATTTTTCTATTTGGTTATATGTCACTAATAGTAACAAGAGTTGGTATATCCATTATCCGATCATCTAGTTCAACTTGAGTAAATAATTTTGGCTTTTTGGGAAAATCGGAACGGATTTGCACAAGCAGTCTGGTTCTGTCTTTATCTTCTCCTACTAACTTACCATCGACAAAGGCGACATAATAACCAAGATGTTTATTGAACCAATTTTCATCAGCTTTCATTTGTTGGAAAGCTTGATAGTTGATATCTGATTCGGGTGATGGTTCGATGGGAACAGCTTGGTTAAAGTTTTTTTGAGAGAGTTCTTGATTTTGCATTTGAGTTATCCTGATTTTGGGTTTTATTGTAGTTTGATTTTGGTTTTTATTCCCTTTATATAAGCGACATTTTGTTGATAACATTCTGTGCGTCAACTGGTTACTTTCCCCAGAAAAACCAAAGAACAAAAAAACCGGGAATACAGAAAAAAATCATACCAAAAAAAGAGCTAAACCAGTCAATATAATTATCGGTAATTTTTACTCCAATTGTTCCAATTATCCAGAAAACACACCATATAACAGCCAACCATCTAGCCACCACTATCGCAGTAGAAATCCACCAATTTTTATCCTGAACGATAGCGATTACTTTCTTCATTTGAGTCGTCACTATAGCAAGAGAATGCCACCAAGCTTCAGGCTGAATAATCTCGATCAAGTCTTTCTTTACCTTTCTCTTGTCCTCTTCTGTTTGCGGTTCAGTAGGCGAAGGAGAAGCATTACTTTCTGTCTGCTTGCTAGGCTCAACAGGTAATACAGTTTGTGGAGGTTGTGAGGTGATTAAACTACTCCCCAAGGGCGATTCTAAAAACCTCTTAATAGGAATCGCCAAATTTAGCCCAGACTTAATACCATTTCGCTGATCTCCCTGTCCATGAATGCCAATTACTTGCCCTTCTTCATTCAGCACCGGCCCGCCACTCATTCCCGGTTGTGTAATGTTATTATAAATCAAAGCATAGCCATCTTGAGGCGGTTGGACTCCAACAAGAGTGCCAGGATTCACTATCAAAGTACGTTGCGGAATCGTTTCATTGTGAGGACATAATAAACATTACCATTACGCTTAAAAATTACTCCCGATCCTGGCTGGTAGCCATCAATCAAAACAGTAACTTGTGCTGCTATTTGATTAACCTGTGGCGGGGTGAGAGCAAAAGCGATATAAGGTAAGATTACTGCAAAGGCAGATATAAGCAAAATTGTTAAGAATCTACGCATTATAAACTTTCCTCCTCAGATAAATCGCAGCTAAAAACCTACAATTCATCGGGATTAACCCCCATTTCTCTCAATCGCTCAGCTAATTTATCTGCCCGTTCCTCTGGCGTAGCAATCCAATTCCCATTACTATCATACCACCGCAACCATTGCCTCTCACAACCATTGTAATCACCCAACCACAACCCCAAACCTAATTCTAACTCCGGTATCCAGATGCGCGAATCTGTTATAATTTGTTCTCTGTATCGTTCTCTTACTAACTTAAATACCCTCAATCTATCATTATCATAGCGATCGAAAACCACATAATAAGGAACTTTTAAAATCCGCTCATAAACCTGCCACTTAGTTGGCGGTTTATGAGGTGGCGACACCGTAATCCCTAAATCTTCATCTTCAGTTCCCGGTGATATTAATTCCACCACTACCATCGGACTCACCTTTTCTTGCCACATCACATAACTTAATCTTAATTCCCTTTCTTGATACAACTTAGATACTCCCACCGCCACAAACCAATCCGGTCTTTTGTACCAATTATAATGTTGAGCATCGTAGTATAAATTCAGATCAGTTGCTATAAATACGCGATCGCTTGGGTAATTTTTCGGGCGGCAAGTATCGCATAAAAGGCGAGGTTGCCAAAGGTGAAATTCATCGGGCAAACCAGGTTCCTCCGGGTCTTCACTGGGTAAATCGTACATCGTTGGCAACAATTCTGTCGCCGTTGGCTGCGAATTTGGTATGTACATAATATTTACTGAATACCTCTTGTTTTTAGTATATCTTATTCCGGCAAAGCAAGGAATCTGTTACTCAACAGAATTATCAACAGAATTATCAATAGAATTAAACAGGCTTAGAAGTCAAAACTAACCGCAACTTAGCATGAATTAAATTCAAATTTGCTAATCCTAAATCAACACTTCCTTCTACTACAACTCCCGTATTTAACAACCGATCTAATAACTCTAAAACTGAGGGATTGCTAGAAGTTTGTCCCGGATAATACCCTCCAGATTTTGGTAATAAAGTCCCAATTTCTGACAAATCCAAATTCAAATCAGCCGGATCGATTTCAAATACATCACACAATTGTAAAACCTGCACTTCCAACTGCTTCAAGCTTTCCGCCGCCCTATCTAGTTCTCGATCGCTCAAAATCCCAGCTTCCATACGACGAATTACTTGGGCTTCCATCAATTGACGCACAAGTTCAACTACAGTTAATAATAACGGTGCTAAACCAGCATCTTTACTACTTTTTTCAGAATTAGGCACAAGTATATCTGTCATAACTAAAAATGATTAAATTAAATTTTTAACTTTTAATTTGTTCAGTAATTGGTTGTTGACTAGCAGCTAAAGCTTTCAATGATTTTACCTCTTCACTCAACCTCTTTACCTCTTCTAATAACATTTGATTTGAATCCGTTAAAGTGCGTGCTTGACTACTTAAATAAGGGTCAGTTTCCCACCAATTAATTCCCATTTCCTTTGCCTTATCTACCGAAGCCACTAACAAGCGAATACGGATACTTAATAACTCCGTTGAACCCACAGAAATGGATATGTCACCGGCAATAACAATACCTTTATCTAGGACTCTTTCTAGCACATCTGCAAGAGTAGAACCCGAATTAGAAGTGGGCATACTCCGATTTGCAGCACTAGGAGGACGTATTTGTTGTGTCATTAGAATTAACGATCTCCCTGAGTTACAAATAAACGATTTTGTTCTTGTTTCAAAACACCTTTTTTAATTAGCGATCGCAGCGCATCAATTGTCTGCACTCGATTAATTCCCAAAGCTGTCTCAATCTCTGCTACCTTCGCACCGCGAGACTGTTGCAAGTAAGTATAAACCTCTTCCTCGCAAATCGCTTGAGCGCGAGTCATTAACTCCGATGTCAATGTCGGCGTTTGGCTAATAGGTGTAACTTTCTCTATTGTATCAGAATTTTGCTCTATTTTGAGAACATCTGACCGATAGTTTTCTCCCAATAATTTTGCCGATTCTGCTGTCTCCAAAACAGGCCAATTTACCGACATTTCTTGATATAATTGTTTCAAAATAATTGCCGCTTCAAGAAGAGGTTTCCCACTGCGAGATAACAGCACATCTTCACAAATTTCTCGGAAATCTATATTTTCTCCTGTGGCGGCGATCGCGTGTTCCTGACAAATCTTAGCTATAATTAATGCTGGACGCATCCCGGATGCTTTCTCAGTACCAAGGCGATAGCGAAACTCTCTCGCTAACTCCACAATTCTCCTAGCATATTCTCGATCGATCCCCAATTTACCTACAATAATTTCCTGTTGAGTCTCTGCATCTGGTTCCGGCATATTCATCGTTACTAACCGATCCATTAAAGCATCTTGCGTATCGTGAACTCCGCAATATTCCTCGGAATTGGAAGTAAAAATTGCCCGAAACTGTGGATGCACTTTAATATATTCTGACTTGTTACCATTAGGCGGCAATACTAACAGTTTTTCTTCCAACGCTGACAACAATACATTATTCACTTCAGGACGAGAACGATTAAACTCATCATAAACTAAAGTAAAACCTTCCCGACAAGCCAAAGTCAATCTCGAATCAACCCAATTTTGTCGCAATTCGTCTTCTAATTTAATTACGCTGTGAATATAATTATCGACTACTTTTTTGCGCGTATAACCGGATTGATTGCCAATTAAATCGCTACTTTTGAGTTGATCGTCGCCAAACATTAACACAGTTGGACGGGCTAATAAATCTGCTAAATGTAATGCCAAAGTAGTTTTTCCCGTACCCGCAGGACCGCGTAAATGTACGCCAAAACCTGACTTAAGATATCGTAGCGCCCTGAGAGCCATTTCTTCAGCGGCGCGAGTATTGACAAATCCTTTAGGACGTGCTCTTAGCACAGTAGTCATAGCAATTTTAGGTGTGAAGGAAGAAGGAAGAAGGAAGAAGGAAGAAGGAAGAAGGAAGAAGGAAGAAGGAAGAGGGAAGAAGGAAGTAAGGAAGTAAGGAAGAGGGATTAACATTGAACTTATTTACATAATTCAAGCAATAATTTAACTCCTATTAACTTGGCATAGTTACTGATGTTTTCACCGTCTCTAAAGTTGAGTAAAGGCGATCGCGTTGCACAATCAAACCCTGCTTAAGAAGCGATCGCAGTGCATCCACAGTTTGCACTCGATTTAGTCCCGTTGCCGCCTCAATTTCTGTCAATCGCACCCCCTTACCTTTCCGTAGATAATTATAAACCGATCGCTCCTGTAACGCCTTCATATTTGGTGCTACAACTTCCACCACTTCAGCTTTTACCTCCACTTCCACCCTTTTTGGTAATGATGATACCGCCGATTTAATAGAAGTTTCCACTTGTTTCATCTGAGATACCACCTGATTTTGTGAACCCCAAACCTCAAATTGTAGATTTTTACGATACTCTTGTAACTTAGCTTGAAAACGAGCATGGCGATCGCGCATTTCCCTAACATCCGTCAACCTTTGCAACCGCGACTCCTGAAAAGATTGATGTAACCGTCGCCGCCTTCCTTCCCTCAGTAACTCCAACTCCTGTAAATAACCTTGAATATCTGATCGCAACGCCTCCAACCACGCAGTCAACTGACGATTTAACTGCGCCTGAACTTGAATACGCTGCAAATAACTCGTAGTTAAAAAATCCTGCGTTTGAGTCTTCAACAGCCTAATTCTAGCCTGACGTTGTTCGCGCAAATCTGCCAAACTTAAACTCAAATTTTCACAAAAATCTCGCAACTCTTTACTCGTTTCCACCGCCATTTTTTCTCGATCTTTAGCAGTCACCGTTAAAAACAGAGATATTTGCGAAGACAGCGATCGCACAAAATCATCAAGCTCCTTAGATAATAACTCAGCTTGAATCCGACGATTAGAATTTGTTTCCGTCAAAAACTCCTGAATTTGCCGTTGCAAATTAAAATAAGATTGCTGCCTCAAACTGCGTTCCTGCCCACCTTGAGTCAAACGAGACATTTGCAATTGAGCAATCCTCGATCTAACCTCTTGTTGACGTTCCCGCACCACATCCAAACGTTCTTCCCTTTGCGATCGCCACTCATCCAATAAAACCATGAGCAGACCTGCCTCCTAATTCAGTTTAGTAAATAATTCCAAGTGTAGGGGTCAAGATCAAAGAAACCGGGAATTTATCTTGTAGCGTAAATTAGCACCTTTGCCTTTCGACCCATCTGCACCCTTAATCCCCAATCTCAAAGTCCCAACCCCCACAAAACCGCACCTACACAGCAGGAACAGCCGCTTGAGAAGTCAAACCAACAGCTTCAGCATACTTCAGGTAAGTTTCCACCGAAGCAATCACGATCCGAGCTTCAATAGCGATCAGTTCGATTCCCACCAGAGAAATACGTACCCAAGCATCAATCACAATCCCCTTGTCCAAAATGCGGTCAACCACTTCGGCTAAACTAGAGGAAGAGTTTACTTTTTCAACAGCCATATTTTGAATTCCCTCAATTTGAGTTCAAGGCTCCGTGTTTTGCACAAATTCGGCCTCTATCCATATCATAGTAGGATTTTACGCCGTCGGGATCAAAAAAATCAGCTTAGTCCAAATAACACCCGATGGGAGATTTCCTTCAACACCTCCTAATAATCTGTAAAAAAGCTTAAGATTAAAAAATTGACAATTAAAACATACCTGAAACCACCAGAAGTCATACTTTCCCACCTCTGGTTAGCCCTGAGATTATAATGATGCCCCGGATACTTGTTATTGATGATGACCCGACGATCGCTGAACTTGTCGCCATCAACCTAGAAATGGCCGGCTACGAAGTCACTCAGGCAGAAGACGGCATCAAAGGTCAGGCCCTAGCCATCCAAATGCTCCCCGACCTGATCATGCTAGATTTAATGCTGCCCAAAGTAGATGGATTCACCGTTTGCCAACGATTACGCCGCGACGAGCGCACCTCAGACATTCCCGTATTAATGCTAACCGCTTTGGGTCAAACCCAAGACAAAGTAGAAGGCTTTAACTCCGGTGCTGATGACTACATGACTAAGCCCTTTGAGCTAGAAGAAATGTTAGCAAGAGTCCGCGCCTTGTTGCGGCGCACCGATCGCATTCCTCAAGCAGCGAAACACGCGGAAATTCTTAGTTACGGTCCGCTTACCCTCGTCCCAGAAAGATTTGAAGCCATTTGGTACGCTCAAACAGTGAAACTCACTCACCTAGAATTTGAGTTACTGCACTGTTTACTTCAGCGTCACGGTCAAACTGTCTCCCCCAGCGAAATTCTCAAAGAAGTTTGGGGATACGATCCCGACGATGATATTGAGACAATCCGCGTACATATTAGACATCTGAGAACCAAAATGGAACCAGATCCCCGTCATCCCCGCTTTATTAAAACTGTATATGGGGCTGGCTATTGCTTGGAATTGCCTAGTAGTGGAACTAAAGCTGAAGACCAGGAAAAATTAACAGATACCGATTCTTCAACCAATCCCTATTAAGTTTGCCAATTAAGTTTGCCAATTAAGACCAATCTAATGCTGTTCTATAAATTGTGCCAACTTTAAGAACGTAGCCCAAATTTATTGAGCTTGGGCTGCGATTTTTCTTGGTAAGAATGGATAAATTGATGGAGGTTCTCAGGATGACACAGACACTATTAAAGCCCTTAGACCAACGATTCATTCAATCCGGGATTAGTTGGCAACATTTTAAACTAATTGAACAGGGGTTTTCGGATTCTCCTGGTATCAAGTTATTTTATTATAAAGGAGAAGTAGAAATATTGGCAGTTTCGCAAGAACACGAATTTTTTAGTCGGACAATTTGTACGCTGCTGGCTATCTACTGCGCTGAAAATGAAATTGAGTTTGCACCTACGGGAAGTTTTACTCAAGAGCAGGAAGGGGTAGTGTCTGCACAAGCTGATGAATCTTATTTTATTGGTAGACGCATAAGCCCAAAGTCTCCCCCAGATTTATGTATTGAAATTGTCTTTACTAGCGGTAATGTGAGAAAATTGGAACGCTATCAAGTATTGGGAGTTGCTGAAGTTTGGTTTTGGGAGGATGGTGTATTGGCTATGTATCGTTTGGTTTCTGATAGTTATGAAAAAATTTCTTCAAGTGTGGTTTTGCCCGGTTTAGATATTAACTTGCTGTGTCGTTGCTTGCTGATGGCTTCGAGTGTGGAAGGGATGAGGGAGTTTCGGAGAGGAATTTCTGGTTAATGCGATCGCATTTGTAGGGCGAAGCATTACCCATGACTGGCTTGACAACCGAGTTTGTCTTAAGTAAAATAAATATATAGTTCTCGGATTATTAACTGGTAAAATATACTTATCAGATGAAGTAACAAAACTAACTCAAAGGCTAATTTATGGTAAGCGTAATTTCTGAACATATTACAATTAATCCCGGTTTTTGCGGTGGGCAACCTTGCATTACTGGACATCGAATTAAGGTACAAGATGTGGTAATTTGGCATGAGGAAATGGGAATGTCACCAGAGGAAATTATTTACCATTATCCTTCAATTACTCTAGCTGATGTTTATGCGGCTTTGACTTATTATCACGATCGTCGGGAAGAAATTAGGACACAAATTAGAGAAGATGAAACCTTTGCCCGCGAGTTGCAAGCGCAAAATCCATCTATCCTTCAGCAAAAATTAAAAAGCCTAAATGTCAAGAACTATTAATTTTCATTTAGATGAAAGTCCTATAATACTAACGATCGCTCCTACAAAACGCTATATTTATTTCTGTCTAATTGGAATTTCAATCACAAACTCCGAACCTTCTCCCGGTGTAGAAATACAGCTTAACATCCCACCGTGCTTTTCTACCACAATTTGATAGCTGATAGATAGTCCCAAACCAGTACCTTTGCCTACTGGTTTAGTAGTAAAAAATGGATCGAATATACGGTTTCTTACTGATTCTGGCATTCCCGGACCATTATCAGCAATTAGAATGGCAATCTTGTTGCCTTGCACAACAGAAGTCCGAATCGTAATACAAGGTAAACGCCTGCAATTCTGAGGTAATGTTGCAGTTTCTAAACTTTCTATTGCTGAACAATCTTGAACTTCTACGCTCTCACTTTTGACACTAGAAAAAGCATCAATAGCATTACTAAGTATATTCATTAACACCTGATTTAGTAATCCAGGGTAGCATTCTACTAAAGGCAAAACGCCATATTCTTTAACAACTTCAATGGTATGATTACTAGAGTTTTGTTTTAATCTATGCTGCAAAATTAGTAGGGTGCTATCAATTCCATCGCGAATATCAACAATTTTAATATCCGATTCTTCCAAGCGGGAAAAATTACGTAAAGATAGCACGATCTGGCGAATGCGATCGGCTCCCATTTCCATTGAAGTCATTAGTTGGGGAAAATCAATGACTAAAAATTCAATGTCTATTTCTTCAGCTAAATCTCTAATTTCATCCGGGGGATTTTTGTAGTGTTGCTGGTATAAACTGCACAATTGTAATAAGCTTTGAGCATATTCGTTGGCATGACTAATATTGCCATAAATGAAACTCACGGGATTATTAATTTCGTGAGCAATGCCAGCTACTAATTGTCCCAGACTTGACATTTTTTCTGATTGAATTAATTGAGCTTGAGTTTTTCTTAACTCTTGTAAGGTTAACTCTAATTGTTGGTTTTTATCTCTCAATTGTGCTTCTGCTTGTTTGCGCTCTGTAATATTACGGGCGAGAATAATTACTTGGGTATTGCCAAAAGGCAATAACCGAGCTTCATAAGTCTGTTTGCCTTGTTGGGGAATTCGCAAGGAATATTCAACAGTAACTAAAGCTTGATTTTCAAATGTCTCTTGAATTGCTTGCTCAAATTGGCGGCTAACTTTGTTTGGCAAAACTTCTGCCATTTGTTTGCCTAAAAATATTTCTGGAGGAATTTGTAAATCTGATGAACTTCCTGATAAATAATCTAAAATTATGCCGTCTGCATTAAGTCGGAAATACAAATCTGGTAAGGCCTGAAATACTGCTTCTAACTCGGAAGTTTTTTGGCGCAGTGCTTCTTGAGCTTGTTGGCGATCGCTGATATCAAAAATCACACCGTCAACATAAATTACGTTGCTATCTTCACCGCAAACACCGCAACCTTGTTCCCAAACCCATTTAACTTCGCCTGTGGCTGCGTAAATGCGGTATTCTAAAGTATAATATTGTTTATTTTCTATTGACGATCTGATAATTTCTTGAACTCGCCCGACATCTTCTGGATGAATAATACTGGTATAATTTACGCTTTGATTTTCCATTAATTGAGTTGCCGAATACCCTGTGACGGAGTAAGCTGCATCGCTCATAAAAGTCATTGTCCAATCAGTATCCCACTGATAGCGGTAAACTATTCCCGGAATATTAGCTACTAAAGAGCGGAATCTTTCTTCGCTAACGCCAAGTGCTTGTTGAGCTAAATGTTGCTCGGTGATATCGTGAGCAAAACCTAACACTGCAAAGATAGTGCCTTCAGCGTCGCGCAAGGGAATTTTCCGAGTATCAAAAATGTGTAGGGAGCCGTCAGCAAAAGTTGCTTGTTCGTTGCGATTGTGAATTATTTCACCTGTGAGAACACCTGTATCGTCAGCGCGGAAACCGACAATATTTAGGTGGGGACTGCCAAAAATTTCTGTTTCTGAAAAGCCTAGTTCTACATCATCTTTACCCAGGATTTCTTCGAGGTCAATGTTAACAGATTTGGCAAAACTTTGGTTAACTAAAATGTATCTAAAGTTGCGGTCTTTGGCAAAAATCCAATCTGGTGTTGTGTCGATGACTGTGCGGAGTAGTTGTTGCGATCGCTCGCTTTGTTTGAGAGCTAATTGTAATTCTGATTCTAATTTTTTGCGATCGGTAATGTTTTCAAAGGCAACACCGACGGAGTTGTTAGGTAAGGGAAAGGCTTTAATCGAAAAAGCTCGCACGATCGCGCCGGATTCGTCACAGTCAATGTCTTCAATTTCAATGGCTTTTTGTTCGCGAATTACGGCGGCAAATGCTTGAGGAATGCCTTTAGAGCGTTGTAGAGGGAAAACTTCATCAAGAGTCATTCCCAGAATATCAAACATCTCTACTCCAGTAAATAAGGTACTGGCTGGATTAGAAGCGATCGCTCTTAAAGTTTGGTCATCGTTAATATCTTCTAAACGGTAAACATACAAGCCAATTTGCATATTTTCCACAATTTGACCGTACAGACGCACGCTATCATCTACTTGTTTGCGCTCGGTAATATCTTCAGTAATGTCTAAAAGATATTGAGGATTGCCATTTTTATCAAAAATGGGAATTTTCCGGGTGTGTAATATTCTTAAACCCCTGTGGCGAGTTTGGGTAGTAGATTCGGCGACTTCCTGTATGGAAACATTTGACTGATTTTTCTGATAATTAGCTAAAACTTCTCTATCTTTAGCCGCGATCGCATCTGCTTGCTCTTTGGGGAAAAAATCATAATCGCTTTTGCCAATCGCTTCTTGGCTAGTCACACCCGCGATCGTTTCCCCCGCTTTATTCCACAACACAAACTTCAATGACTCTGCATCTTTAGCAAACACCCCCACAGGCAAGTTTTCCACCACAGAATTTAGGAATCCCTTAGCCGCCGCCAATTCTGCCTCCGCCCGTTTGCGCTCAATTCCCAACGCAATTACATCCGCTACAGATGGTAACATTTCCTGAAGCCATTGACTCAAAGGTCGATCGCTAAAAATTGCTACTACTCCTACTACCCGATCTTCCACCGTCAGCGGATAGCCAGCAAAGTTAATATATTGCTTTTGATTATTAGCTGGTAATTGTTGATTGGAAATTATCCCCCCGCTTTCATTTTCCTCTCTCAATAAATCGACAGATCCTCTCTCTAGTCCCCAATCTGCTAATGCCAAATCTGAGACAATTCCGCTGTCAAAAAGTGGTCGTTGAACCTGGGCAATTAAAGCTATTTTACCTCCATCGAAACCAATCCGATCAATCGGATTTCCTAGAGCGGGACTACCTCCAGCAATAGCCTGCAATTCTAAGACATTTTCTTGAGGATTAAAAGTCCAAAGCAGGGATAAAGTAGCATTTAGGTGCTGTAATATAGCCTCGCAACAAGGACCAAGGATATCTTCGGGATGGCGAGTTAAAGCCATACCAACTGCGGCGGCTAGTGCTGTCAGACGCGATCGCTCTGTAGCTATTGCTTCTAAGCGTTTGCGATCGCTAATATCTTCCACCAAAGAAAGCACCGTAAAACCATCTCGACTGCGAATAATTGAATTGAACCACTGACACCAAATTAACTTACCATTTTTAGTATTATTGCGATTAATTAAAGTATTGCTCTCCCCCGCTTTCAGTTGTGCAATTACATCATTAACTGACACCAAATCTCCTTCATAAATTAAAGGAAAATCCGTCGGTAGTTTCCCCATCACCTCTTGCTCTTTCCAGCCAAACATTTCCTCAGCCCGTTTTGACCACTGAATAATTCTAAATTGTTCGTCCCAGCCAATCATTGCTAACGGACTATTTGCCGCATTTAACCACAGTAAATGACTCGATCTGCGGATCTGTTCAGTTTTCTCCTGTTGCCAGCGATAATGAGAAGTAATATCTCTCCCCACAGTAAAAACTCTCACATTCCCATCACTTGCTTCTACAGGCGTATAAGCAGTTTCATAAACCTTAATACTGCCATCACCGCCATTCGCTTCGTGAATCGCGATTCTCTTTTCCCCAGTTAGCAATACTTGTTCTAAGCATGGGTCTATATGAGGAATTATATACTTTAATCGCTGATTATTTGGATAATTTTGCAGTAACTCCCGATTACTTTTCCCAATAATTTCAGCCATTTCTAACCCTAACCAAGCAGCAGCAGTAGGATTAATAGATATATACTTCCGCTCTTGGCTATACTCTATGAAGGCATCAGCAGAAGTAGCTAAAAATGTTTCAAACCAGTTCATTAGTTTCTTTCCTTCATAGGTTTGTAGTAAATTAGTCTAGCTAGTCTAGCTGGATTTTATCAGATGGTGTCTAACTGAGTCAACGATCGCAAAAATTCTACACTCCGTTTACTAACGCTACCGTCTCGGTAGTCAGGCTCGTACTGATACAGTAGAACTTTATCAAATGTTCTGTTCGGTAATTCGCGGATTCAGATTGATGAGGTAGGGAAACGGGATAAAAAGCTTGGCTTGAAAATCTGGAAGTCCTTAGACAAATGCCAAAACACAGAAAATTTCTTTTAAGAGTGTAGCAGAATTTTAGCAAGCCTTGATTATGTAAAGATTGTGTAAAGATTTTTGACTGTTTTATTGAACTCTGGAGGTCAAACGATAGACAGCCAGGGATTTTTGAGCTTTTGACTCTTAACTAAGCTGGCTCCCGCGCCCCTTGCAAACTTAGGCAGATCGGTGATAATCAATTAATGAGGGGTGTCACCCCTCATATCTCTAAATCGTAGAACTTATAGCTAGGGACTAGGGGTTAGGGGCTAGAGGCTAGGGAAGAAGGGAATAGAATAAGCGGGTTCCAGCAATCAATCATGTCCTAAGCGCCTTGGCGACTGCTTTACATCGCAAAAACCAAGCATAACTAAGTTTATTGCTGAACTACGAATAATCAATGCCTATTTTTTCCGGTTATCTGGATTATAGGCTTGAAAGTCCTTTTATCAATCGTCGCAGAAACAATTAATTATGGGAGGTCTACTAACAATGCAACTACTTAAAACAGGGGACCGCAAAAGTTTTATGGTTGACATGAGAGGTTTTCAATCTGACAGCTTCACAGAGTTTGAGACTCCAGATAGTGGAGCCAGTAACAGACATCATAACATTGATTTCAGCAGTGAAAAAACTATTATTGCTACTCCCGAAAGCCGCGATGCTGGGTCAGAATTTAGTTTTCCATTAACTGCGCCTACTTATGTTCGTTTAGCATTAGAAAAGTTGAAATGTTTTGAATTAGTAGAGCATCAATTTGAACACTGGGGAGTGACTTTTACTAATGCAGTTGCTATCCAACCATCTAACCCAGCATTTTCAGTTAGTTCGGGAGTAACAGTATTAATGGGAGCGCCAAAAAGTGGACTAATAGAGGTGATATTTAAGCATCCAGTTAGTTTTGTTTCAGGACTGGTTACGAGTTCGCGAAGAACTGTTTTATCAGCCTGCGATCGCGATGGTAACTTAATAGCTGAAGATGAGTTACCAGCACCAAATTTAGCCGGCTTTAATTCTCCCATTCCCCCCAATAAAAAGTTAAGTGTTGCAGGTTCAAATATTTACAAAATCACTTTCTATGCTTTTGATGGTCAGTTAATAGTTGATGATTTTAGCTTTGGGTTTTAGGAATTGTAAGATTATATCATTTTTACACCATTAAAAAAGCGATCGCTAACAAAGCTTGCTCTCTGTTTCTGCGATCGCTTTTAGTTTTTATTCCATTAATTTGACTTACAAAGAAGTCGAAAGGCCAGCCTCTAGGAGCCTTGCCTCAAGGTCATTCTTCAGCAAACCCTATTTATTTAAGGGAAACTGCGTCAACGTCAACTGTACTGGTATTAGAATTAGGGTCATTTTTTACTGAGTTGGATGTTGGATCGGATGCTTGGGTAGCTTTTTCAGCTTGACGAGATTTAGTGTATTCGATCGCCATCTGGGAAACTTCAGAAACTAGCAGTGTCAAAATAGCAACATCATCGATTTCTCCGATTATTGGCAAGAAATCTGGGGCGATATCAAAGGGGCTGATTAAATAGGCGATCGTTCCCAGGACAATCCACCAGCGATATTTAGGATTGCGAAGGGTGTTACGATACCAGCTATAAAGAGATTGGATGGAGAAGCTCATACATTTACCTTTAACTTACTCTATTATTTTGACAAATTTTTGCATAAACTGCATTTCCAGATAACCGCCCTAAGTTTGTACTGAGATTTCACCTGATTTACTGCTGAGTCACAATATTATGTTGTTTTTTGAGTTGGAGTTGAGAGTGCGATCGCCCGTGTAAATCAAGTGAGGTTTTGGCAATTTGTGTTAATCTAATGTTAGTGGTGTATAATCACACTCAAATAATTATTTTCAAGGAGGAACTATTCTTCCAACAGCAGCGCAAGGTTTAATTTGTATTAGTTTATGTCAATCTTTGACTAATTTTTACCACTCAGTCGAAATATTGCGTTTTGATGAGCGCGATGGCACAATTTTCATTTTTGCAGGGGAAGAACTGCAAATCCAAGTTTACCGTGATGGCACATGGGAGTATTTAGTATGAAACCTGATTTTGAAACTATGAGCAAGGCGGAGTTACGAGCTTATTATCTGGCTCACAGGGATGATAATGATGCTTTCTATACACTTGTTGACCGCTTGAAGGCGGACAATAAAGATACTGTAAGGTATCCGTTTCCTGATACTCCTGAGTTGCTGAAAGAAATGGAGGATAATATTCGCGATCGCATTAGAAAACTAAAGGAATCATAGTTTTTTGAGTTGAGGAGAGAGCTTAGAAAGGAAAATAGTTTATGCGAAAGTATAAGCCTTTTTCCTGCCAAGTTTTATCGTCAGAATTGACGCTAATTAAGGGAATACCATAGTCAATTCTAACATTAAGCCGATCGCTCATTTGCCAGATCAATCCTAAGCCTGCTCCTAATAATACATTCGAGTCTGGATTCACTTTTTCTCCTGAATGATTCCATCCAATCCCAAAATCAATAAAGGGAGCAATTTGTAAAATACCTTTCATTTTTGGTACGCGAAGAACTGGTATTCGGACTTCGGCGCTGACGATCGCGCCACTATCACTTAATATTAAATCTTGCCGATATCCACGTACAGTTTGAACGCCGCCAATGCCAATTTGTTCGAGAGATAGTAAGTCTCCTGTGGCAATTTGAATGTCAGAACGCAGAAGCATTAAGGTGTCTGGTGCGAATAGCCGCACGTATTGAGCTTGTCCTCGCCAGGAAAGAAAGCGGCTATCTGGACCTTCATTATTAACAGTAGCACCCAGGAGACTTGTACCTAAAGAAAATTGCGATCGCGCTGCAAAAACTTGGTCTTTTGTTCGCTGTACATATTCTTGAAAAAATCTAAAGGCTGTAACTCGCGTTTCTCCTCGATCGCTTGCTCCTTGAGAAAGTTGATATCTTTCACCTAAAAGAAATGTGTCACTTTCTTGACGGGAAAGTCCGAATCCTAATGTAAGTTCGCGATCTGGTTTTTGTACAATGGGTTGACGATAAGTTAACTCATAAGTTCGCGATTTTCCTTCAATATCTATAGTATCAAAGGGTTCTTCTATGACGTTGGTTTTGGTGATACCTGCGGCAATCTGAATTGTGCCATTATAAGAATTAACAGGAATCGTATAGCTAAGATTTAATTCATTACTACCATCAGTATTGGCGTAGGAGACATCTAATCCATCGCCTAAACCTGATAAATTAGCTTGGTTAATGTGAAGGCCGCGCCGAAAACTACCGACACTTGGAGAGCGGTTATTGTCGGCAAATAGTTCAACACTAAAGGTGTCTGCTTCTTTGATTCGTACTTGTAAACGGCTGCGTTCGGGACTGGTTCCGGCTTGCAATTCGGCTGAAATATTAGCAATTTGGGGATCAAGTTGTAGTAGTTGTAATGCTTCTAATAAGCGATCGCGATTTAATGGTGAACGAGTGGCTATTTTTAGGCGCGATCGCACATAATTTGAGTTAAGCCGACGATTTCCAGTGATTTCAATTCCTTCTAATCCTCCTTCAATTATCCGAATTTTAACAACTGCTCCCTCTCTGAGAAAGCTTTGATCGGAGGGAATTACTGCACCGGAATTAATATATCCTGCTGTTACATATTTCTCTGTAATAGATGTTTCTACTGCTAATAATTCAGCGAAGGTAATTTCGCGCCCGATGAATGATTTAATGGTTTCGGTAAGTTCGCGATCGCTAAAAGCCGTATTTCCCTCAAACTCAAATCTTTCCACCCGAATTGTCCCTGGAATTTCGGGAGATGTTGGTTTAGGAGGATTTGGTAAAATTGGTTCCAAGGGCACTGGTTGAGGCGGCGGCGGTGTGGGAATCTCCAATTCGGGTTCTTTGGGTAGAATTGGGTTAGGTAGTTGACTGATTTGTAAGTCGGCTTCAGTAAAATTATTATATGTTGAACTTGGTGGTAACAGATCGCGATCGCTCCCAATTTCCCACTCTTGAAGATTTGAGGAAAAGTTTGTAGAATTAGTAGCAGCGGCTGGTGTTCCCAACACTAGAAAAACTAAACCTGTTAACCCAAATATCATTCTCATATTAGTCATATTTACAAATTTCCTAGTTGTTATTTGTTAGTTGTTATTTGTTATTTGTTAACAGTTAACAGTTAACAGTTAACAGTTAACCAATTCAATCCCCAATTCAGAATATATGTTAATAGCTCAAGGTATTCCCAATCTCCCCGATCTCACTCATCCCAATGAATTAATAGAATTTGGCAATCAAATTCTCAAGTTTTCTTTTAGGTTTGGCATTCTGATCGTAGGTTTAGGAATCGCGATCGCAATTCTGAGTTTTGCCCTTCGTAACCAAGAACCTGAACATACAAACTTTATTAGCGAATGGGTAGTTCGCTACTCAGTTTTGTTACGGGGTTTGCACCACTTAATCTTAATTTTGATTCTGCTTTTTGGCGGATTCTTTCTTTCTACCACATTGAGCAATCGCTACCATCACTGGGAACAAGCAAAAGTAACTAAAATTGCGGAAAGTGTAGCTGGCGATCGCCTGGAACAATCAGCACCTCAAATTCGCTATACTATCGAAGAACCTTATACTTATGATACCCAAGTTGAAGGTAAAATAGTTCGGGTAAAAGCTACGCGAAAAGTAGATCGTTTTCTAACACTATCAGCTTCTCAAATTAATGTCAACTTAAATCAAACTATTGACCCCGCAACAGAAAGAGCAATTTATCAAGTTAATTTTACTGCGGATTACCAAGTTGTCAATAACCTAGATGAAACTCAGGATTTTTTCTTTGCCGTGCAGCCGCCATTTGGTTATAAACTGTTACAAAACTTAAAAGTTGAAAGAGATGGTACGCGGTTAGTCCCTGTAAATCCAGGTAATTATGATTTTCCCCTACGACTTACGGCGGGAGAAACCACCAAATTTAAAGTTACCTATCAAGCTCTCGGTGGGCCGCGCTGGATTTACAATGCTAACGGTCAATTGCTTTCTAATTTTAGCTTGACTGTATTTGCAGATTTTCCTAATGCCGATTTTGCTAGTGGCATTATTCCTACAGAAAGTAAAGTTGAAGGAAGAGGAACTAGATTTACGTGGAAATTTGATGATAACGTTTCCGTACTCAATCCTTTTGGAGTATTTACATCAGTTGGTCCGATTAAAAACACAGGAATTTTACCTCGATTATTATTGTTAGTTCCTGGCTTATTTTTGTGGTGGTTAGGCTTGCTGTATTTATCAATGCCAATGACTTTAAAAGATGTCGCGATCGCGGCGGGGATCTTCTTTGCTTGCATTCTCTCATTAACCTATCTAAGTCGCGCGATCGATCCTAAACTTGCTTGGAGCAGCATTTCCCTAATTTTATTAATCATGGTTTGGGGTTTAGGCAATACAAAACAAGCCAGATTTGCCGCAATAATTGCCACGATTGCCGGCGGCATCTTACCAGTATTCGGCTTATTAGTACCTTATAGTGGAATTACCCTTAGTTTAGCCGCATTACTCTCTGTAATTTGGCTGGCAATCCGCCATTGGTATAGATTGTTTGTCACCCTAGAACATTAGTTATTATCAAACAGTTTGGTAGAGGTTAAAACCCCCGTCGCAAATTATCAACAGGGTATACGAGCTGCAACCCTTATTGGGTCTATCTCCTGAACCTCTTTGTTACCCCCCCAGTTTTTAATTAACTCCATTCGCCATCAAACCGATTACGTATGTTTGATTACTACCAAAGTAATGTCATCAAATACTTTTTGCTCCCCGATGTATCGCCGCAAGTCGTTAATCACAGCTTGCTTGATTTCTGCGGCCGACTGTTCCCTGTTAAGGGCAACAACTTCAATCAATGGCTCGATACCGTATTGATCTTGATTCATATCAAAAGCTTCAGTAATTCCATCTGTGTAAAGTACGACAACATCCCCGAAATTTAACTGTATTTCAGTATAAGCAATGAAATCGGTAATATCGGCTTCCAAGGCGATCGGAAAGCCTAATTCGATGGTATCAATCCGCTCTACTTCGCCGCTGGAACGGACGAGAATCACCTCTTCGTGCTGTCCGCTCAAACGCAGGGTGTTATCGCGATATTCCAGCAAACAAAGGCTCATATTTTTACCGGAATTCATCCGCTCTACGTTGTCAAAAAGCGTTTGGTTGACTGTCTGCAATAATTTAACGGGGTCGGTTTCATGGTGGGTCAACAAAGTACGAATGGCTGTTTGCGCCATAATCATTAACACGCCACTTTCTAAACCGTGTCCGGTCACGTCGCCGATACCAATTGTGACTTTACCACCGTGATGTAGTACATCGTAGTAGTCGCCGCCAACTTCATCAGCCGGTTCCATGAATCCAGCAATTTCTAGCCCTTCTATTGACTCTAATTCCTGCTGTTTCGGCAAAATCATTTGTTGCAGGCGGCGGGTCACGTCTAGTTCGGCACTCATGCGAAGGTTTTCTACTTTTAGTCGCTCGTTCAAAACCAATATTTCTGCGTTAGCTTGGGCTAATTGTGCGGTGCGATCTTCTACTTTTTGCTCTAAAGTTAGGTTGTAATCTTCTAATTTTTCGTAGAGATTTGCATTTTCAATGGAGATCGCAGCTTGAGCGGCAACGATCTTTAAAGTTTCTACTCTTTCCGAGGTAAATGCGCCAATCGCAAGATTATTTTCTAAGTAGAGAATGCCACCTAGTTTGCCTCGATCGAGTAGAGGAGTGCAGAGGATCGATTTGGGTTGAGTTGCGATAATGTAAGAATCGCGAGTAAATTGTCCTTCATCGGTGGCATTATTTAATACTACATTTTCGTGGCTGCGAGCGACGTAGTTCGCTATGGCGGTTGACAACAGGGGAATTCCAGTTGCCCGATCTACAGAATCTATGGGAATGGATTGCCGAACGACAACTTCTTCTAAATCTACCGATGCCGCCGCTTCTATCGTTATTTTTTCACCTTGATTCAAAAGTAAAAATCCTTTTGTTGCTCCCCCATATTGGAGCGAAATTTTAATTAAAGAAGCGAGTAAATTCTCTAACTGAATTTCTCCCGATATAGTTTGCGTTGCTTTCATCACGGTGGCTATATCGAGTATTGAATTACTGGAATTATTAACTGTTGTTTGATTAGAATTTGTAGAAACTGGGTTGCTGAATTGAATTAAATTTAACTTGGGAGTTTCTGTACGATAAATTAACTCTGGATATCTTAAGTCCAAATCTTTAAGTTTTGCCACCGCACCCCAGCGCATATAGGCATAGTAAGCATCAGTCATGTAAGTTTTAGCAATTTTTTGCCTACCCAGCGCTAGATGAAACTCTGCTGCCAGTTCGCAAGCTAAAGCTTCTTCTTGAACGTAACCTTCTTTAACAGCACCTTGAATTGCTTTTTCATACAAATCTGTTGCTTTTTCATTCTCACCTAAAACCCTGGCTTTCTCTGCTTCTACTAATTCGTATTTATGCTGAAAATTACAGGGTGCGAAAGATGCCCAATTAAGCAATAGTTTCTGGTTTTCTTCTACAATTTCTAGTTGGGTATTTGTTTGCGCGTACTGTGCTAGGATACTAAGAGACTGGTAGAAATTGTGTTCGGAAACGAAGTTCATGCCACCAAGAGAGGAGATGTGCTGCTTCGCTAATGCGGCATTAGTAACGGCTCCGTCATAATCTTTAAATAAATAGAGAAGAATTGTTTTAGCTACATACAAAGTTGCTAACGAGCTATAACTATGCGTTTCTTGTAAATATAACAAACATTCTTTTTCATTAAAAGCTTCTCCAATCAAGGTATTATTATTTGCTGCGCCTCCTCTTATATTTAATACAAATTGTTTGAATATCTTTAAAGCAATTAAGCTACTATTTTGTTTGAAGCTATCTACTAATTGAATGTATTTAGAGTATTTTTCTTCGACTAATTCTAAATTATGACCACCAAATAAAGAAAAGGTACAGCAGTGGGTAGTAGAATAGCAAACATAATCTAAATCTCCTGTTTCCAGACCGCTTTGAATTCCTTCTTGTAGAGGTTCTAGCATTTCTAAAAATGGTTCTTTCCAGTGCCGAACCATTGTATTAAATAATAAATAAATCTTACATTTTAATTCTTTAGCGCCGAAATCTTCCATCAATTTCACGCTTAACTGGCCAAATTGGTATCCATCATCAAAATTAAAAAATACTGCACTCAAGAGTTTTGCATACTCTGCATAGACCAGAGGAGCTAAAGGAGAGTTACCATATTGAATACATAAATCTACCATTTTAAAAATAACTAATAAATAAAGATGGGGAGATGTTACGTAAACTGGAATAGCGATTGCTGATAAAATTCGGACGGCTGCTATTTTTTTCTGGTCTGTCATTAATGGCAGATATTGTAAATCTTGAATATTGTTAATTTTTTGTTTTAATTCATTGTAAAGTCTATCGGCTAAATTTATTTCATTTTCCACAGGATTATCCAGAGTTACTCCTAGCATTGATAAAACTTCTAACCCCGTATCTCTAGCCAGTAACCATTTATTTTGGTAATAATAAACTTCTATTAATTTGTAGTAAATTTTAACCTTGTCGAGCAAAGTTTTAGCTTGTAATAAGACAATTTGCGCTAAGTTTTCTGCTTCTTCAAAATGAGTATTAAGATATTGGGTTTCTACTGCTGACTCATAAATAGCTAGTGTCAAGTCGTAATAATTTTCCCAACAATCGGCAGCTAAAAGTTCCAAAGCTACATTTAAGTACCTAAGCGCAGCTTCGTAAGCTGTTGCGGCTTTGGCTTTTTCTGCCGCGATCAGATTAAGACGAGCTAGTTCGTATTTTTCCGATTGTTCGCGAATTAAGTCTACTCCGAAATTCAGTTGATTCACTAGAGCAAAAATATTTTCTTTTTGCTGTTCTGGTGCAGTATGTTTTAGCAACAGTTGACCGATATGGAAGTGAGTAGATTTTTTTTCGGTTTCAGGAATTAAAGAATAAGCTGCTTGCTGCACGCGATCGTGCAAAAATTTATAGGGGATTTGTAAAGAAGCACCTCGATTACACAGAATATCATCAACTTGTCGAGCCTCTGATGTTTCTGAAACAAATAAGAGGATTTTGTAAGCATCGTTTAAGGGCAAAACCCATCCCGCTTGCAGTGCTGGCCAAAGTAATGTTGAAGTAATTGAAGGCGATTCTTCATTAACAATTGCTAACATATCTAGGGTAAAGCGATTGCCGAGACAAGCCGCTAACTGCAAAATTTCTTGAGCAGTTTTTGGCAGTTTTTGAATTTGGCTCGTCATTAATTCAATCACACTTTTATCTGCAATACCAATGGCTTGAATTTCTGCGATATTCCATTGCCATTGTCGCTGACTAAAGTTATAAGTAATGAGTTTTTCTTGGTAAATAGCTTTGATTAATTGAGTTAAAAAGAAGGGATTACCTTGGGTTTTACTGTATAATAGTTCGGCTAAAGTTTTGACTCTTTCGGTCGTATCGGTATCGGCTAAAGTATCCGCAATTAATTGTTTGGCATCGGTAAAGCTCAAGGGTGCGAGGGTAATACTTGATAAATTACCGTTACGTTCTCGAATTTTACCTAATGTATCCATTAAAGGATGAGTGGCAGTTACTTCATTATCTCGGTAAGCACCGATCAATAGCAAATATTGAGTATCAATATCGCTCATCAGGAGATAAATTAAATTGAGTGATGCGGAATCTACCCACTGTAAATCGTCTAAAAAAATCACTAACGGATGGGATTTTTGAGTAAAAACATTAATGAATTGTTTGAATACTCGATTGAATCGATTTTGGGATTCCGTTGCTCCCAGTTGTGGTACTTCTGGCTGTTCGCCAATGATTAATTCAAGTTCGGGAATAACTTCAGTGAGAATCCGACCTTGCCCTGCTAATGCTACTAAAATTTTCTGTTTCCAGGTTTCTATTTCTGATTGACTTTCTGTTAATAGCAGCCGCATCAATTCTGTAAAAGCTTCAATTAAAGCGGCATAAGGGAGATTGCGCGTAAATTGATCGAATTTACCAGAAATAAAATAGCCTCGTTGCCGTACAATTGGTTTGTGAACTTCATGGACTAAAGCAGATTTCCCGATGCCAGAATAACCTGTCACCAGTATCATTTCTGCATGGCCGTTGGAGATGGAATTCTCATTAGGAGATGCTACGCGATCGAAAGATGCTAAAAGTAGCTCGACTTGCGCTTGACGACCGTACAGTTTTTGGGGAATCAGTAATTGACTGGATAAGTCTTCTTGACCGATGGTAAAATATTCAATTTTGCCTGTATTTTCTAGCCGCTCTAAACAATTTTCTAGGTCTACTCTCAGACCTTCTGCACTTTGGTAGCGGTCTTCAGCAGTTTTTGCCATCAATTTCATTACGATATCAGAAAGCACTTGTGGAATGCTGTTATTTATCTCTACTGGCGGTAACGGTTGAACTGCAATATGGCTATGAATTAGTTCGAGAGCATCAATATTTTTAAAGGGTAGTTCCCCTGCGAGCATTTCATAAAAAGTAACGCCTAAAGAATAAAAATCACTGCGGTAATCAATCGAGCGATTCATTCTTCCGGTTTGTTCCGGTGGCATATAAGCAAGGGTACCTGAGAGTTGGTTGGGATGACTTATATTTTGGGTTTCTTTTGATAGGCGAGTGGCAATGCCAAAATCGTTAAATTTCACTTCCTGTGTTTCCAAATTTATCAGGATATTATGAGTCTTAATGTCTTTGTGAATAATATAATGATTATGCACTTCTGCTAAAGTTGATGATAGTTCAATCCCAATCCTTATAACTTCTTTTATTGTGAGGGGGCGAAAAGAAGCTGTTTCCTGAAGAGAAATGCCGTTAAAATATTCTAAAATTAAGGCAAATTTATTCCCAAACTCTTTTAAATCCAGAGCTTTTACAATGCCTTTTATATTTAAGTTTTTAGTAATTTGATACTCTTGCCGTAAGTAGGTCACTTGTTCGATCGTCGGATATTCACTTCTGAGCATTTTGATAATTACAGGCTCTCGGTCTGATTCTCGGAGCGCTTTGTAAATAATCGTATGGATGCCTTGATAAATTTCTGAAATAATTTGATATCCAGGGATAGAAATCATAGTTTAGTACCTAATGTCTGAATTGAAAAGTTTTAAAGATTTGTTTGCCAACTTAAATTTGGCAGGGAATTTTACTCAAAGCGGGGGTAAATTTCCTCCTCAAACAGTTGTTGAATCTCTGGAGATTGCTGTTGCACTATTTCTTGGTAATCTTGACGAACGGGAATATTATAGGTGGCGGTGCGGGAACCGATTTTTGGCAACCAAGTTGTGTGCAGGGTGAAACCAAATGTGAGTGAAGGATGACTAAGTTTACATTTTGGCCCAGCCGCTAAATTTTGAGCATCGAAAATCCAAATTTCGCAACTTTATCCGGTGATACTGGACGGGATAAAATATCCCTGATCGCTTGTTCTATATGTTTGTGTTTGGGAATTGGATTATTAAAAGTTTGCGCTAACCCCACGCTGAAAGCTGTATCCATGAGTATTATGTAGTTGCGGGTAAGGCCAATTTGATGCAAACTTTGATTGATAATAACTGGAGATCGATCGCTGAGTACCAATTTCCAGCGATCGAACTCCCCTACCCCATCCCAACGAATTAAATAGACAAAGTTTTGGAGATTTATTTTGGCAATTTTTTCAATTAAGTTCAGAAAAAACTGAAATATGCACCCGAAAAATTGAGATATTTTTGAAAGTAAAAATTTCACAATTTTTTGTGCGTTCAAGAAGCGAGCGATCGCTTCTAACACTTTCTTGATTGCTTGTGGCAGTTTTTCTGCCTCATAAATTAAAGGAATTGTTTCTAAAAAATTACCAAAAGACCTGCCGTAATTAACGATAAACATCTCATCCGTAAATGCGTCAAACACTGGATGTGCCGTACTCAAAACAGGTGCAAAAGGAAAACCTCGCGAAATTTCCGGCCGCCATTCGACATTAGAACCAACAGGTGTGACAACTTCTAAACTTTCTGTATCGATTTCGTAAGGACGACCCGCATCGAAGGTAACTAAGAGGCGATCGATCGCATCCTCAGAAAATCTCATGTTCAGAAATGCTGTATTCAACTGATTGCGAACGCCAAGCGCCTTTGAAAATCTGGATAATCCGTGATTTTGAAAGTTATAGTTGGCATATTTACTTCCCGGTTTAGTTGCTTGATCCGCGTAGTAACAAGGCGTTTGAGCAATCCGATTTGTGATCCTGACTTCGCCTTTTCGGTCAAAGTCAAGCCGATAAATCATACCATCGCCATTAAAAATCGGACTGCCATCTGGGTAGGGTAAACCTCCCGAATCTACAGAACCTACAGGTGCGACAATAAAAACATGACCTTGGAGTTTATCCGGTAATTCTCCTTCTACAACATTGAGTTTCAGATCGGTTAGTTCGCATTGGCTGGCTGTCATTATCGACTGGGGAACTCGCAAGCGATCGCATTTTTTTTCCCTTCCCACCGATTGATTTTGCATCCCTTCGTTCATCTTCAAATCTCCCAACTTTTTTTAAGACTATAGTTCTCAGCGTAAGTGCAGTTATTTTATTCAAACTGCTTGTAAATTTCTTCAAATAATGCCTGTATTTCTTCACCCACTTTTTGCTTTTCCGGGTGCTTGGTCTCCAAATATTTCTTCACTACCTCAGACACGATCGGCTCGTAATCATCGCGCACGCTGTAGCCAGAAGCAGGAGGCGAGACTGCATCAGGTAGCCAAGTTGTGTGGATCGTAAAGCCAAAACACATCTTAGGATTGCTCAATCGATATTGTGGGCCATCAGATAATTTTGCCGCATCGAAAATCCAAATTTCCGTATTCGGGGAACCATCCTTTCCATCGAAGAGAATAACACAGACAATATAACCATCGCTGGAAGTTCCAGTTCCTCCTTGACGGGGGACAAATTGGGGTGAGTTAGCAAAATATCCTGGTGGAAATTGGTAATAATCTGGTGTTGATAATTCAATTTCTAATTCTTGCTGTTGATTTCTTTTGCGATCGATGCGAACTTTACACAAAGTAGTCGGTCTGCCTTCCCGAGCGATCGCTTTTGCTTGCTCTGTAGGAACTTTTCGGTACTTATAATCTTTGTAAAGGTCAAAAGCAAACTGCGGGCTCAGTTCTTCCCAAGCTCCATAAAAGATCCAGTAAATATCTTCTATTTTGTCTGGCTGTTTCAGCGTCATGTTGCGATAAGCATAAACAGGATTACCCCAGGTATAATGGCGATCGATTAAGTAAGACTTGACGCTACTCGGATCGGGAAGTTTATTTGGATTGATAACATAACACGCGATCGAACAAGTATCCATGCCATCAATTAACATCCCGGCGAGGTTTTGCAACCTATTGTTAACTTCCCGATCGTCGTAAACAGATTTGTCAAAGTTGCGAATAGTTTCGGCTGCATCAGTAGCACAGCTATTTACAGTGTGAATGACAATTCCATCTGTGTCATCGTAATCAACGACGTAGTGAGCTATTTCGCGAGGAATAACTACTTTACGCGCCTTGACAGTTGGATTTCCCGGTATTAATTCGCTACGCGGAATAATGTAAATACTCGTATCAGCTAATTGCGGTTTATCCGTTAACTTTCGCAGGCAAACTTCTAAATTTATGATTATTTCAGATCGAGAGGGAAATAGCATCTCTTCCAGGGCAAGTTTAAACGCGGTATCCATCAGCACGATATAATTTTTAGTCAGCCCTAATTGGTGCAAAGTTTCCTTAATTTTCACAGGACGGTTATGGTTCAGCACTACTTTCCATCGCTCGAACTCGCCCGAACCGTGCCAGCGAATTATTTCAACAAAATCATCAGTAAAGCCTTGAAACAGGTTTCTGAAAAAGTTAATAACTCCTTCGATAAATTGATATATTTCTTTACCAACTTCGATTAAAAACTCGAGCAGTGATTGCAAAAAATTTTGACATATCTGCCACAACCTTTCCAACCAATTCGCTTCTCTACCTAAAAGTGGAGGTTGATTAAAAGGTTGACCCAAGATGGGAAAATGATAAAATAGCTTGCGTATATTGGGTAAAAAACTGGAGATTGATCGGCCCAAATTGATCGTGTATAGCTCACCACTATCAAAATCAAAGCAAGGATGAGCCGCACTCATACAAAGCGGAAAAGGCTGCAAAGGTAACAAGGGATTTATGCCTTTCCACTCTTTATTTAACCCAATTGGTTGCACGACCTCTAGTTTTTCAGGATCGATTTCATAAGGACGACCCATGTCCACTGTGATTGACAGACGATAGGGTTCCGATTCAGAAAATTTAAAGGGGGTTAATGTTACGCTCAACTGAGTAGCAATACCCAAATTTAAAGATGCACGAGCTATCCCTATATTTTGAAAGTTCAGATTTTCGTATGCTTTATTTTGGTGTGTGATACTATCTGCATAGTAACTAGCGGTTTTGGCAATTTTTGTTTTTAATTGCGCTTTACCACCTGTGAAACCGATACGGCGAACCATACCATCACCGTTGTAAAGAGGATTCCAACCATTTTTAGCAGGCTTGACCACCTCTGAAGAACCGCTTTCTTTTGGAGAATCGATCGAACCGGCTGGTCCTAAAATAAAAACATATCCTTGCAAATCTGATGGCAGTTCTGCATCGGTTTCTGTCAGTCCTGCTTTTACGGTTAGTTCGATATTGTCAAATTCTTCCCGGCTGACAGACAAAATTGCCTTGGGAAAGGGAGCTTTTTCCGGCTTTGTATCAAGGGAAGAGAGAAAAGTTTCAGGAGTAGATGGGTTGGTTTTATTCATATTACTTATACTGGGATTGAACTAATATAATATGCTCAAAAAATTTTAGGATTTACGCACAACCTCGATAATATGGTGTTTGGGATCAATTTGCTCGCACCTGCAAGTGAGCGATCGCGCCAGAGACCACACTCATTGGGAAATACCGCTATGGGAATGTAGTGATGCAGTAAATGCGGAAAAATTTCAGGTCTTGGGTAGAGTATACACCAAGCAAGCAGGAATGTCGAGGGACACGGGCAAGCGACAATCCTCACCCAAGCGGAAATCGAACTCTTATTCAGCGAAGGATTCCAGACCGATCTCGATGCCGAAAGTGGACTAATGATGGGGCAACCACAGGGGATTGCCTCTACCCCCCAATTTGTGACATGGTTCTAGTGTAAGCGCCAGCGGCACCAGAGTTACGCTCCTTGAAGTTGATTTCTGGTTTAAGGGTGAGGAGTTGAAAAACTCGATCGCGTAATTCCAGAGTAGAAACTCCCTGTCTTAAGGCAGTTTTTAGGTCAATTTGTCCGCTTTCGTTGAGCAAGCAAGGGCGTAGCCAACCATCAGCAGATAGTCTCATACGATTGCAGCGATCGCAAAAACATTCTGACATTTGACTGATAAATCCTAACGTGCCTTGGGCTCCAGGAATTTGGAAAACATCGGCGGGACCGTTACCACAAACATAAGATTCTGTTAAGCCCCAGCGATCGCGAATTTGTTGTCGTAATTCAGCTGAGGGAATCCAACCGCGATCGCTAAATAATTCATTATTACCAATCGGCATAAATTCAATAAATCGAACGTGCCATTCGCGATCGAAAGTCAAAGCAGCTAAATCTAACACTTCATTGTCATTGATTCCAGGCATAACTACAACGTTTAATTTTAGGGGGTTAAAACCAACGCGATAGGCTGTTTGAATCCCATCCCAAACTTGCAGCCATCGACTTCGCCCCCGACTACCAGTAATTTTGTCAAAAGTTTGCGGTTCCAGGGAATCTAAACTAATATTAATTCGCCTTAAACCGGCATCATAAAGAGCTTGGGCTTTTTGGGAGAGTAAGAAACCATTAGTAGTCATAGAAAGGTCTTGCGTTGAGGCTTCTTGCGCGATCGCCCTGACTAATTCCACCACCCCTGGATGCAGTAGCGGCTCTCCTCCTGTCAAGCGAAACCGCGTAAAACCGACGGGAATGAAAACCTCCCGCAATAGGGTTAGCAATTCCTGGTGAGTTAGTAAATCTTGCTGCAAAATGTAGTCAATTTCTGCCCCTTCGGGCATACAGTATTGACAATTAAAATTGCAGCGATCGATCAGACTAATGCGGAGATAATCTACAATTTTCATAGTTCCTTATTCTGTCAGAAATGTTAACCGATAAAATTATTGTACCTTTAGATGTCTCTAGTCAAGAAGATGCGATCGCACTCCTCGATCTTCTACCACAAGTCTCTTTCTGGAAAGTTGGTTTAGAGTTATTTGTCAGTTGCGGTCCAGCTATTTTGGATATTTTAAAGGAACGAGAAAAACGGATTTTTCTTGATTTGAAATTCCATGATATCCCCAATACTGTCGCCGGTGCTTGTCGCGCCGCTGCTCAGTATGGCGTAGATTTAATTACAATTCATGCTACTGCTGGGAAAGATGCCCTAAAAGCCGCCAAAGAAGCAGTAGAAGAAAGTGCGATCGCCTCAGCAAAACCAACACCAAAATTAATCGCGATTACCCTACTAACCAGCTTAAATTCCCGGCAATTAGCCTTTGAGCTTAAAATACCTTTAGAGCTACCTGAATATGCTTTAAGTATGGCATTATTAGCTCAAGAAACAGGTTTAGCTGGAGCAGTTTGTTCTCCTCAAGAAGTATCACAATTAAGGCATTCTTGCGGCAAAGATTTTTTATTAGTTTGTCCCGGCGTGCGCCCTAACTGGGCCCAAGGAGGAGATCAAAAGCGATCGCTTTCTCCAGCAGCGGCTTTAAAAGCTGGTGCTGATTATTTAGTAATTGGTCGCCCGATTACTACTGCGATCGATCCAGTAGCAGCTTGGACGCAAATTTGTCAAGAAATTGTTAACTAGGCGATCCCAATTTAATGTGAAATTGCATAGATCCCGATCCCCCTAAATCCCCCTTAAAAAGGGGGACTTTGAATGCTTGCTCCCCCTTTTTTAAGGGGGACTTTGAATGCTTGCTCCCACTTTTTAAGGGGGCTGGGGGGATCGCATTCTATGCAGCCTCATAAAAAATTGGTATGAAAGAACAAAACCTCACAACTTATTTAAAACTCACCTTAAATAACTAACCGCACAAACTTATTTTTCCCCACCTGCAAAACCTTCCCATCCAAATCAGTCGCCGACTCAAAAGAAAGATTCACATCAGAAACCTTTTCCCCATCCAACCTTACCCCATTCTCCTGAATCTTTCGCCGTGCCTCATTACTACTACCACACAAACCACTAGCACTCACAATATAAAACAACTTCGCCGGAAACTGCACTTTCAAGAGAGAAAACTCCGGTACTGCATCAGCTTGTGTCGCCTCACCTTGCCCAATAGTAACAGCGGCCTGTTGTGCTTGAATTGCGGCTTCCTTACCATAACATTGCTGCACAATATCAAAAGCCAAAAATTGCTGCCTTTCTCGCGGATCTGTCGGCAATTCATCCAAAGGTAAATCAGTTAACAATTCAAAATATTGCCCAACCAAACTATCAGGAACCCGCTGCAATTTCTGATACATTAAACTCGGATGTTCCGACAAACCCACATAATTTCCCAAAGATTTAGACATTTTCTGCACGCCATCAAGTCCAATCAAAATTGGTGTCAACATTCCAAACTGCGGTCTAATACCAAAATGCCTTTGTAAATCGCGTCCCACAGCTAAATTAAACTTTTGATCGGTTCCTCCCAACTCCACATCAGCCTCCACCGCCACAGAATCATAACCCTGCATGAGCGGGTACAGAAACTCATGCAAATAAATCGGAGTTCCATTCTCCAATCTTCGATCGAATCCCTCCTTAGCCAGCATTTGTCCCACCGTCATTGTTGACAACAATTCCAGAATTTTTGTCAAATCTAATGGAGACAACCACTCAGAATTATAACGAATTTCTAATCGTCCCGGCGTGTCAAAATCCAAAATCGATCGCACTTGATCGAGATAAGTTTTAGCATTTTGCGCCACATCCTCCGCCGTTAACTGACAACGAGCCTCAGATTTACCCGTTGGATCGCCAATTCTCGCCGTAAAATCACCAATAATTAACACAGCAGTATGGCCTGCATCCTGAAAAGCCCGAAGTTTACGCACCGGAATACTGTGCCCCAAATGAATATCAGCCCCAGTGGGATCGATACCCAACTTCACCCGCAAAGGTCGATCGGTTTTTGCCAACCGTTGAGCTAAATTCTCATCAGGATTCTCAGAATTAGGCTGATCCGGGAAAACCTCAGTTACACCACGCAGCAATCGGGAAAAATTAGGAGAGGAATTAGAAGTTTGATGAAAAGGCATAAGTGGCAAAGATGGGGTGAAATTAGCTAAACTGACTGATTAATGTTTAGAAGACTTGTTAACTTATTATCTGCGATCGCGATGCCTGCGAACTTCAGCGCCAGCACCAGCATCCAACCCTGACTCAGCCTGCGGTTAGCTACGCCTACCCACTACAAATCGAGTCCAAACCTTGATTTTAGCGGATTAGTGCCTAAATCCTAGCTGAAACAGACAACGATCGAGTTAATATGATCCCATCTCAAAATTAAAATCTCAAATCTCAAATCGAGTGAGGAAGTGAACATCCGTGTCAACCAACGCGATCGAAAATAACGAACGGGACAACAACTCGGCTCCCCTCTTTGAATTCGTTCAGTCAGTCAGTAAAGTCACAGCAGGAACTATTCTGTGCATCACCATGCTTGCCAGTTCCGTAGTAGCTGGCGGACTGGTTGGTTTAGCAATCAGCTTCCGCAACCTCCCAGATGTTCGCATCCTCCTCAGCTACACCCCAACAGAAACCACCCACATTTATGACATTAATGGCAAACCAATAGCTAGTATCCACGATGAAGCGAACCGAGATATTGTACCCCTCAATCAAATTTCCCCAGACTTAAAACGAGCCGTATTAGCGATCGAAGATAGCAACTTTTACACCCACAAAGGCATCAACCCCAGTGGCATAGGTCGCGCCTTTTTCGTCAACTTAGAAAAAGGCAAAACCGTAGAAGGCGGCTCAACCATGACCATGCAGCTAGTAAAAAACCTATTTTTGTCCCCACGACGAGAACTAAGCCGCAAAATAGCTGAAGCAGTCATGGCCATTCGCTTGGAGCAAATTCTTAAAAAAGAACAAATTTTAGAACTATATCTCAACCAAGTTTATTGGGGCCACAACTTATACGGCGTAGAAACCGCCTCTCAAAGTTATTTTGGCAAGTCTTCTGCCAACTTAAATCTGGCAGAAGGAGCCATGATGGCCGGTTTAATTTCAGCCCCTGAAGAATACAGCCCTTTTGTTAATTACAAATTGGCAAAACAGCGCCAAGAAATTGTCTTGGATCGCATGAAAGAATTAAAATGGATCACCGCCCAAGAGCATACCACAGCACTCAAAACACCAATTAAACTCGGACAAATTACTTCTTTTAGTAAAAGCCAGGTTCCTTATGTAACAGAAGCAGTAGTAGATGAGTTAACTAAAAGATTTGGTCGAGATGCGGTACTTAAAGGAGGAATGCGAGTTCAAACTACCATTGATTTAAAACTTCAACGCCTAGCTGAAACCACAGTTAAAAATTCCCATGAACGGCTATCTAATTATGGAATTTATCGCGATCCCGAACAAGGTCAAATTGCCCTAGTAGCAGTCGATCCTCGCACTCATTTTGTCAAAGCAATGGCGGGCGGAGTAGATTACAAACGCAGTCAATACAACCGCGCCATTCAAGCTCGGCGGCAACCTGGTTCTGCTTTTAAACCTTTTGTTTATTACACTGCTTTTGCTTCTGGCAACTTTACCCCAGATTCTACGGTTATGGATACTCCCGTTAGCTACCGCGACGGTGATGGTTACTATTCTCCCCAAAATTACGGCGGTGGTGGATTTTCCGGTGCTGTCACAATTCGGCGAGCTTTGGAGATATCGTTAAATGTGCCGGCGATTAAGGTTGGTCAAGCTGTTGGATTGAATAAGGTAATCGAAGTTTGCCGGATTCTGGGGATTAAGAGTCCGATGGAACCTGTAATTTCTTTGCCTTTGGGTGCTGTTGATTTAACTCCCTTGGAAATGGCCGGAGCTTTTGCTACTTTTGCCAATAATGGCTGGCACTCAGACACAACTTTTATTGCCCAAGTTAGTGACAGCAGTGGTAATGTTTTGCTAGACAATACGCCTAAACCAAAGTTGGTACTCAATTCTTGGGCAGCGGCTTCTCTCAATAATGTTCTGCAAGGAGTGATTAATCAGGGGACGGCGACGGCCGCCAAGTTGGGGCGACCAGCAGCCGGGAAAACTGGTACGACATCCTCAGAACGAGATATTTGGTTTGTTGGTTATGTGCCTCAGTTATCGGTTGCCGTTTGGGTAGGCAGTGACGATTACAGACCCTTGAGCTATGGGGCTACTGGCGGTACAATGGTGGCTCCAGTTTGGCGCGATTTTATGAGCCAAGCTTTGGAGGGTGTGCCAGTGGAAAATTTTAAACCGGCTTCGGAATTTGAGCGTCCTTAAGTTTGTTTTTCGAGTTCGGATTTCATGCGCTCTAGGGTGAGGTGCATTTGATCGAACATTTGCTGGGGTGTGACTCCAAATTGACTAAGCTGTGTTTTTAACTGTTCTACGGTCATTTTTGCCATGAAGTCTTCGGAAAGCTCAAAGCGTTTCATAAAGATGCGATAGCGATCCATCATTTCTTCCATTTGGCTGATGAACATTTTTTTGCCTTCGCGATCGAATTTGCCGTAGTTACTGCCCAGTTGAATGAGAGATTGATAGTCTTCAAACAACTGTTTGGCTTCTTGTTGAACTATTTCTGAATCAAAAAATCCCATTTTCTTCCTATTTTTTGATATTTAACTATTTTGTTTAAGTGGGGCTTCCCACTGGGTTTGATTGTATTTTACCAGTCTGTGTGGGAAGTATCTAGCGATCGCTAGTAGAGTTTGAGTAGCAATAACCGTAAAGCTGAGGTATTGCACTGCTTTTGTTCCGCTTTTTTGGGGAACCACTAATACCATTTCTCTAAATTAATGCTACAGTCTTCGGGGCGGGTTTTTGAAGATTTTGGCGAATTGCGGTGATTGTTGGCAAACCCGCTCCTACCCAAACTGTTGAAAACTTTTTTAGAAATGGTATAAGACAGGAAAATTGCGAAAATTACAAGAAATACCCTGAAAAATCTGGTTAAAAGCAGGCAGGATGCCTGCTCTACAAGAGTTATTGGAGATGTCTATTACGCAATAGTCTTGTTATAGAAACCCAGTGCGCTGGAAAGGCCAAAAGCGAAATACGGCTCTACCGATGATGTTCCGTTTTGGTAAAAATCCCCATTTGCTGGAGTCGTTGCTGTCGTTACGGTTGTCTCCCATAACAAAATATTGGTTTTCTGGGACAAGTTGGGGCGCTAATTCATAAGCTGGTAGTTCGGCGATGTAGTTTTCCTCGATGGGCTTACCGTTGAGGTAAACTTTGCCGTTATGGACGGCTACTGTTTCGCCCGGTTCACCGATGATGCGTTTGATGAAGGCTTGATCTTTGGTGAAACCTAGTCTGCGTAATTGTTTGGGGGGGGTAAACACGATAATGTCGCCGGTGGTGGGTTGCACAAAATGGTAAGAGAGTTTTTCCACTACTAGGCGATCGCCTATTTGCAGGGTGGGAAACATTGAGTCTGATGGTATGTAGCGGGGCTCTGCAACAAAAGCTCTAATAAAGAGGGCTAACAATAGTGCAAAGGCAAGGATCTGAATATTTTCCTTATGCGATCGCCACTGTTTTGGCCACCAATTAAGCACGTTGCTTACAACGTTCATCCCTAAATTCTTTTCCTGTGATGTCATTTACTCCTCCTGTAACTGCTTGATCTAGTTTACCTTTAACAAATGCAACTTGCTTTAATGATTGGCAATTCACGGCTCCACTGGGCGAAATTCTCTGGTGTCATCCTTGAGAAAATATGGGATACAGAGCATTTAACTCCTGATGCTGTAAATCAGTTAAGTAGTCAATTTTATTTCTCCTCATATCCTTTACCTTTAGTTATTGCTTCGGTGGTTCCAGAACAAACTGCTCTATGGCAAAATTATCCTAATCTCCGCATTATTACTTTAGATGAATTACCGCTTCATGGTTTATATCCTACTCTGGGAATTGATAGAGCTTTAGCTGTACTCGGTGCGGGTATTAAATTAGGTTGGCCGATATTAGTAATTGATGCTGGTACTGCTCTAACATTTACTGGTGCAGATGTCAATCAGCGTTTAGTTGGCGGTGCAATTTTACCAGGATTGATGTTGCAATTATCATCTTTAGGGCAAAAAACGGCGATGTTACCATTAATAAGTTTGCCGGAAATTTTGCCCCGGCGTTGGGCGGTGGATACTGTGGAAGCTATGCAAAGCGGTGTGATTTACAGTTTGATCGCTGGAGTTAGGGATTTTATTGCAGATTGGCGGCGGGTATTTCCCGATAGTAAGATTGCCATAACTGGAGGCGATCGCACTTTCTTATTAGTTTATCTTCAAGCTTTATACCCTGATTTAGCTACTTCGATCGTTGAATTTCCAGAAGCTATTTTTTGGGGAATAATTAATTAATTAATTAATTAATTAATTATAAAAAAGTTCGGCAAAAAGAAACCGGGGTTTTTTACAAAAATACTTCGTTATTACCCACAGATTCTCTAAAAAACCCGGTTTCTGGGTCCATATCCGTAAGTCCTGTTTAATGAATGAAAATTAAATAACGTGATGATTTGGTTTGTAGTAAGCGCCAAGCGCGCTCTTTGCGCTTACTACAAACAGCATTTTTATTTTGTACCCGAATGCTTCGCCCTCTTCGCTAATCTTTTTTCGCCTTCGCCTCCAAATTCTCCAAACGACTCCGCAATTCCTGATTCTCTTTCTTCACCTGATCTAAATCCTCCCGTAACTGTTTCACCGCTTCATCCGAGCCCACATTTTTCTGCACCTTTTGAATAGATTCCTCCGCAATTCGACGCACCCGGCCATCAGGAGTTTGATTAGCCAAAGCCTGCAAAATACCGATCGCTTTGCGATTTTCAACTTGTCCCAAAGCCACAGAAACAGCCACTTGAGTTAAGAAAAAAGTCTCCTTAGAAAGTTCTCCCAACCGCTGCAAAATGCGCTCCAAATTTGTCTTAGATTGACCGCTAGAAATACCACCAATTGCCCGAATAGCAGCCAATCTTAAAGCCTGCGGAGTACCAGCAGCAGTATATTTCAAAATCAGATTTAACGCATCCTCAGAAGTCTTCATTTGCGCCAAACCTGCGATCGCGCCAGATCGCACTACCTCATTCCAACCTTGTCGTTCTTTTAGAACAGATTTTAACTCCTTAATTACCTGTTCATCAGATGGTTTTTCCTCACCATTTACCCCCGCAATTCCCCCAATTGCCGTAGCCGCCGCCGCTTCCACATAATAACTAGGATCGCCCTTTTCTACTATTGATTTCAACGCCTTATAACTCTCATGGGTTTTGATTTTTCCTAGCGCACCCACGACAGCACGACGTACGCGGGCATCTTTATCTTTCAACCCAATTACTAAACCCTCAAAAGCTTGATCGAGTTTAATTTCAACTAACTGACTTGCCACCTCAACTCGCACCCCCCAAAACGGATCATTCTTGAGAGATTCTGACAGCGCCTTCACCGCTTCTAAACCTCCTTTTTTCGCTAAAGCTTGAGCCGCATAAATCCGGGAAATTGGGTCAGGATCGAATTGCAATTGTGCTTTTAATTCTCCAACTGCATACTCTAAACTCACAGTTTTTAGGAAATTATTACCCGCATCAAAACTGATAAAAGCCGGCTTTTCTTCTAAGGGGAAATAGAAGCTTTGTTCTTTTTCGTGGACGCGGACAGTAAAACTTTTAACCGTCACATTGGTTTTGTCCCCTTCCTCTTGCTTGTAGCCAAATCCAATGGGCAATTTTAAGTCAAATAAATCCTTGCTATTCCCCTTGCTATTCCCATTACCATTGCCATTTTTACCATCTTTCACCTGAGTTTGTGTCACCGTAACTTTAGCTAACTTGCTATCATTATCCCAAGCATAAGCCACCTTATAATCAGGATGACCGCCGCGATAAACGTATTGGTCAAACAAAAACAAAAGATTGCGCCCCGTTGCCTTTTCTATTGCCCTTAATAAGTCAATAGTTTCCACAGTTTTGTGCGCGTTATCCTGCACAAAAGTCTGCACAGCTTTCAGAAATAACTCATCTCCCAACTCAGCCCGAATTATATGATAAACACAAGCACCTTTCTCATACAAATGTCGGTCATAAAGCTCAATTGCTTCGCGATAAACGTGAGTCACAATGGGACGGCGATAGCGGGAACTATCCTCAGTTAAATAGTTACGAGCTTCCATTAATAGATAGTAAGCTGCATCATCTTTGCCATACTCATGTTCCGTCCACATTACCTCAGAATAAGAGGCCATGCCCTCTTTTAACCAAGCGTGGGACCAGTGTTTAATTACTACTAAATCGCCAAACCATTGATGACAAAGTTCGTGGGCAACAAGGCTTTCTGTGTTACGATTATCGAGGGCAGCGCGTTCATCTAACAAGCATCTATCTGTTAGCAAAGTAGTAGAAGTATTTTCCATTCCGCCAAAAATGAAATCATCTACGCAAACTTGAGCATATTTGGGATATGGATAAGGATAGCCGTAGGTTTGAGAGAAATACTCCATCATTTGAGGTGTTTTACCCATGCTACGACGGCCATCGGCTTCGCGGCCTTTTTCCACGTAGTAAGTGACGGGTTTGCCATTCCATTCGTCTTTAATTTCGGCAAAATCTCCTACTGCTAAAGTCATTAGGTAAGTGGGGTGAACTTGTTGCTGCGACCAGTGATAAATTCGATCGCTACCTTCAGTTTTACTGTCAATTAATTCACCATTGGAAATAGCTAAAAATTCCTTGGGAACCTGTACCCGAATTTCTGATGTCGCGAGTTGTCCGGGATAGTCAAAACAGGGAAACCAGAAGCGAGAATCTTCATCTTCTCCTTGAGTCCAAACTTGCACTGGTTTATCTGGATAGTGTTTATCTGGTCCGACAAAATAGAGGCCGCGCTGGGGTTTTTCTACGGCGTAGGCGATATCAATTGTGATTGGAGTATTCACTACAGTTGGTGACTGTAATTGCACTTGTAATTGTTCGCCATCATAGTCGAAATTTTGTTTGATTTCGCCAATTTTCACCGATTTAATTTTCAAATTGACAGCATCTAAAGTCAATTTGTCAATACCGCTACGGACTGGATTGAGGCGAATGCTACAAGTTCCATAAAAGCTTTGTTTAGGAATGTCGATCGCTAAATCTAAGAAAATATGTTCGACTTGGCCGGGACGATCTGGGTTATAGTGGGGGCGAGCACCAGGTAACTCGAAGGATTTTTTGCCGTTGGTTTCGGAATCGAAGTAAGAGTGTAACATCGCGACTATGAGGTATGAAACGATAAATTATGGCTGGTGCTGCTTCGGAGTCGGAGCACATTGCTATATTACAGAATACAACGAATAAGAGGATATCAGCATGAGTAATACTTTTGCAGAAAACGAGCCAGTCACAGCGGTGATTTCTCACTCGATTAAACCAGGTCGCGAACTTGCCTATGAAGAATGGGTTTTAGGCATCTCTGCTGTGGCTAGAGAGTTTCCAGGGCATAATGGTGTCAGTATTATTAGGCCGACGAAAGGAAGTGACCCAGAATATGTGATTATTCTCAAATTTGACCGCTATTTAAACTTAAAAAATTGGATCGAATCTGATGTTCGCAGAGATTGGATTGAAAGAGTAAAACCGCTGATTCAAAAATCTGAAAATATTCAAGTGATGACCGGGTTAGAAACTTGGTTCTCGCTGCCAGGAAAGCCCATGAAATCTCCGCCGCCACGCTATAAAATGGCAATTCTAACTTGGTTTGCTGTCTATTGTTGCCTCACTGTGATTCAGTATTTATTAGGTCCAATTTTCAAGCTATTACCACCCGTACTCGTACCGATGATTAGTATAGGAATTGTGGTAGCAATGTTAACTTATGTGGTCATGCCGCGATTGACTCGGCTGTTCTATCGGTGGTTGTATCCGAAGCTATAACCTAACAAAAGTCTATTACATCGATCGCGATCGCTAACCGAGAAATGACAGAAAGTATAGAAACACAAGATTTTTTACTTACCAACCTCAAAATATTTTTGTGTATAACTTTAAAGCACCAATTCATGCTTTATAATTAGTGCTAGTTTCTATATGCTCATTGATAATGAAACGATCCCAGCAAAGCAATCAGCCTCTTATTTCCACCCTAACTACAATCATATTTGCAGTCCCCAAAATTGCGGCAAGGGTAAATGCCATCGCAGTTGTCAGTATCTTGACTTTGGCGATCCCGGTACAAGCTTTACAGGTAGGAGTCAAACCACCGAACCCACAACTAGGAGATACCCTATCGGTGATGATTCAACCAGACTCTAATGATGGCTCGACTCCTACCGTTACTGTCAAACAGAAAAATTATCAGGCTTTTCCGATCGGCAATGGTCAATGGCGGACTCTGTTACCGACAACCCCACTAGATTCCCCAGGACCAATGCAAATCCAAGTTGTCAGCGGTGGAGAGAAGCAAAATTTAACAGTACAAGTTCGCGATCGCTCTTTTCCTACCCAATCAATTTGGCTTCCTCCCGGCAAAGATAGCGAAGGTACGGACCAGGAATTTGACCGGGTAGACGCATTTAAAGCATTGGTGACACCCCAAAAGTTCTGGAATGGCAAATTTTTGCGACCTAATGAGGGAGAAATTACTACTATTTATGGGGTACGACGCTACTACAATGGAGTGTTTGCCAAAGATTATTACCATCGCGGTGTAGACTATGCTGGAGCTTATGGTTCCCCCATTCTCGCTGCTGCTGCGGGTCGCGTGGCTTTAGTCGGACGAGAATCCCAAGGATTTTTGATTCATGGTAATGTAATCGGGATCGATCACGGTCAAGGTGTGGAAACAATTTATTTGCATTTAAGTCGCATTGATGTTAAGGAGGGAGATTTTGTGAAAGCTGGTCAGGTGATTGGGGCGTTGGGGGGGACGGGAGCCGCTACGGGACCGCACCTACATTGGGGTCTTTATGTTTATGGTGTATCAGTCGATCCTGTCCCTTGGCGGCTGGAAGGATTTGAGTAATACTTTTTATTGATTTTGTTGAATACAAAGTCGATTCTAGGGCAAAATCAAGACAAGGGTGATCAAATTAAGACTTATGAGTTATAAGTGTTGAGTTGCGATCTATTTTCGGGGCAGGATTTGGCGGGAGGCGATCGCATATTTTGGCAATCATCCCAAATATCACTGTCACTAACAAAGCACGCTTATTTCTAAGGCGATCGCTGCTGGTGCGGCCTTTTTCATTACCCCGAAAACAGTTGTTTACTTTTAACCTGAAAACTCAAAACTAGCAATTTTATTAAAGATGCCGTCGAGCGGGGAAGCATTATGAGTATTGAAAAAATTGTCGAACAAGCTTTACAAGATGGTTATTTAACGCCATCAATGGAAGCAGAGGTGGGGCGGATCTGCAACACGGCCTCGGAACTGTCGATTGAAGAGTATATGGCTCTTGACCGTCTGATGGGAGCTTTGTTGACGGGTGAAGTGGTGGTTTTACCCCGGAAGCAGTTTATTAATGTGATGGAAGAATTGGTGCTCAGTGAGGCGATCGCGCGGGTAGCAGACATTGAGGATAACAGTGGTATCACATTAGATGTAGGAGATATTGCTGCTTATGCTTTAAATAGACTTCCGCCTCTTTATGCTACTACTGAGGAAGGCGCACATTTTCAAAGGGCGAAGGCAAAGGAACAACTTCAGGAGTTAATTTCTAATACTGTTAATGAAGCGATCGCTCGCAACTTAGATCAACCTGATACACCCAACCCAACAGCTTTTGGCAAGTCTTCTGGTAATGAAGTTCTTAGCCAGCTAACTACTTGGTTGCAAGCTAATGCTACTAATTTCGATCCTCAGCCTCTATAAAGCTTTGCAGGGCTGTTTCACGAATCGGTTAAATTGGTAAAAGAAAAAGCGATCGCGGTCAAGTAAAATAGATAGCGATCGCTAAATTTTGGCGTTGCTAAATTGAGGTATGATTTGTGCGATCGCAGGATGTATTATATTAGCTACTCGATTTGCCTCGATTGAGCGCGATTAAAATGATGCCTTGGATCGGGCAAACGAACAAATGGTAGATATTGATAAGCAAGATCAGGAAACAGGTGGCACGCAGCAACTGACAAGCGAAAAATGCTTAGAAATGGAGCGTAAGCATTGATGGGTTTAATGACTACAAAAAATGTAGATGCTTCCACCTTAGATAAGGTGGCAAACCTTGATGCTGGTTTAACGGGACAGACGGGGCTCGAACCCGCAACTTCCGCCGTGACAGGGCGGTGCTCTAACCAATTGAACTACTGTCCCAACTTTTAAGGCACAATTCCCATTATGCCGATCGCATCACTCTTTGTCAAGGGGTTTCGGGAAATATTTATCAGGAAATTTTTGACACTGTATTTCTTATAAATTTATACCGAATCCCAAAATTTGGGTAAATTGCAGGGGATTGAAGTTATTGTCGCTGACTAAAACTAGAGATCGCCTACCATCCGCCAACATTGGTCCAAAAACCAAACCCTCCACATTATCCAACGATAGATTAAGGTCTTTCAAGTCCAGCAGCAGTCTCTTCTGGACAATCGAGACATCAGAAAGGCGACCTTTCAAACTGTCAATCCCTTGAATATTATCAGCTTTCTCTAAAGAAATATCAAATATCCGAATCGTATTACCCATTTCTACAGAAAAACCTCGCTCCAAACTTAGCAGATGGTTTTCTGATATTGCTACTAAATCGACCAAACCATTAGTAATAAAACTTCCCGGCTGAGTAGTTCCTATAATCAACGGTTCGGAGAGATAAACAAACTCGCGATCGGGCAGATCGCTCATCAAATTATAGCGCAAAATTCGGCAAAGCGTACCCGTTTTATTCGTCGGCACATCTCCATCTTGGACTAAAGCATTTTCCGTAGCTGTAAACAAATATTTTTGGTCAGGAGTGATAGTTAAACCTTCAAAAGCTAAGTTATTCCGAACCCCTACATTACCCTGAATATTAGGCAAAAATTTATCAGGAATTGGGAGAGTTTTCAGCAGTTTTCCTGTTAAAGAAAATTGCCGAATAAAAGGATTAATTTGGCGTTCAACATCTCCTTCTGAACTAATAAATACACTCTCTCCCATCACGGCTATTCCTTCAGGATCTAGGCTCAAAGGAGCAAAAGGTCGATCGTTCTCATCTGCAAGTGTGGTTACGCCGATAATTTTTACTCCTTCCGGCTTCAGTTGATTAGAATCAAAATCAATTTTGAGAGTATAAAATCGAGCCGGATGCTTTTGGCTTCGATCGTCAGAAATAACATAATAAACTTGTTTACTAGCATCGTAAGTAATCCCGGAAAGTCCGCCTACTTCCGTTTTCTGAAATTCTAAACCTGTAGGAAATATAGCTTCTCCTATAAAATTTTCCTTGGTAATTGTCAAAGATAAAGCAGGATAAGCTATGAAAATCATAACTATCAATCCGCTTAAAAAACTAAGGAAATACTGAGAAAGTTTCATTTTTTTGATTGTATTCAATTAACAAGGAAACCAATATAGAGCCGGAGCAGAAATCTGTGATTGTAACTCACAAATTTGCCGCAAATGATTGGCTAAACGTTCACCACCCAAAGGATCTAAAATATAATCTTCAATTCCCAAAGTCTTATTAATCCAAGGTAGGCTAAACTTAGCTTGGGAAGTTAGACCAACAATGGGAACTTCTTTGAGTTGTTGGTAGCAGCGCAGTTTTTCAGCCCAGGCTTTTCCCTGTAGTTCTGAAATTTCTGCATAAATCAATACTAGGTCTACTACATTAGGTAAAAATTGATCGTCAACTGCTTCTATTTTAGATAAAAACGTGACTTCAAATCCATTAATCGCAAATAATTTCTTAAGTTTTCTGGTGTCTGATGGTGGTGTACCAATGGTAACTACTGAGGTTTTAGCTGATTGGCGATCGAACTCTTTTTTGGCTGGTAATGCTGCTATCTTTTCAGATGCAAATTGATGATTGCACAGAGTACAGTTAGGTACATTATAGACACTTCCTTCGGATATGGGAATTGGCAAATTGCAACGAGCGCAGGAGCCGACTGTACAACTTCCATCGAGAAAATTGCCAAAGCAATCAATATCTCCTTCAACATAAAGTTCTCGAAAATCGCGCCGCTGTTGTAGCTCTGTCCAAAAATTTTGAAAATCCTGATGATAGCCACAATATTCATAGACTAATCCCCGAAAATATAGGGGGCCACTCAGGGAACTCAATACACTTTTACCGCGACTGAGGTAATAGGCAACATAGCCCATTAATAACTCTATATTTGTACTTTTTTGATTAATATTATGATGATTTTTTTTGCTATTTTGGGGTTGATTTGAAGCGAAATGGTTTGGTAAATTTAAAGGATGGCTACTAACTTTGGGATGGTTAGATAGTCTGGCTTTTTTGGTTTTACACAGAGCGTTTTCTGCGTCGCTAATCATTTGGGCTGGGGAAGAATTGCGATCGGGGATAGTGCTGGCAATTCCATAGCTAATAGTGACAAATTTGCTAATTTTAGAATTTGTGTGAGGAATTTCTAATGCTTTGATGCGAAAGCGAATTTCTTCTACAATTAGTAGCGCACTTTCGGTTTCTGTGTTTGGTAATATTGCGGCAAATTCTCCGCCGTTGTAACGAGCTATTAAAGCACCAGAAAGATTCACTGTAGAACGAATGGTTGTGGCGATTTGTTTGAGACAGCGATCGCCTGCTGAATAACCGTAGGTGTCGTTATATTGCTTAAAAAAGTCGATTTGCCAAATAATCACTGATATAGGTGTTTTTTTGTGTAAATTTCGCTGCCATTCTGATAGTAGATATTCGTCGAAACGAGAGCGGTTAGCAATTAAAGTCAAAGGATCTAATAAAGCTAGTTGCTGCAACTTTTCTTGAACTTTTTGCAACTGCTGATTTAATTCTGATTGTTGGATGGCGATCGCAATTTGAGTAATAATTACTTTGATTAGATCGATCTCTGATTTTTGCCACTGTCGGGAGGTGGAACACTGATGCAAAATTAGCAATCCCCAAAGCTGATTTGAAACTGCAATTTCTGATTCTGTGGTCTTTTGTAAAATTGGAATTACTAATCTAGCTTTGATATTAAAGAATGTCAGTAATTGAATTAGTCTTACATCTAGTCCGGCGTGGTGGATGTCTGGAATTGCCAAAATTTTTCCTTCTTGATACTGACAAAGGTATTTTTTTTCTAAAATATAGGGATAGTGAATGATAAATTTTAGCATAGAAGGCAGACCTGGGGCAACTGCTTCTACTACGGGAAAACCCTTGCCTTCTGCTAAAAAACGGTGAACAATTACCCTGTCAGCTTGCATAAAATCGCGCAATTCTGCAACTGTGCTGTGCAAAATTTCTGGCAGGCTTAATGACTGGCGAATTCGCTCTTGTATCGATCCAATTAGTCGCTCTTTAGCGCATTGTTGTGCTAACAATTGTTCTATTTGTTTTTGCTCGGTAATATCCCGGATAATATTTAAAATGATTTTTTCTTCTCCAATTTCTATAATTTTTGTGGTAATTTCAACAGGGAATGAACTGCCATCTTTGCGGAGGTGTAAGGTTTCAAAAACAATTTCTTCTCGCTCTGCTTCGTTTATTGGCTGATTAAAATCTGCCATTTCAGGAACTTGTAAATGCTGAATATTTAAAGCAAGTAATTCTTCGCCAGCGTAACCATAAGCTTTTAACGCGGCATTATTCGCTTTAGTAATTTTGCCGTTAGGCTGAAGGAATAAAATGATGTCGTGAGTATTTTCTGAGAGCAGTTTATACCAATTTAATTGCTCTTCTAGCTGATTAATTCTGCTCAGATTTTTGCTCAACCCATAAGGCATTTCTTGATTGCAACGCCGACATAGTAAATAAAGCTTTCCGCTGCGAACGTGGGAAAGTAAAGGGTAGGAACACAAAGGGCAAACATATTCAGTCATAATTTATAAATTGCGATCGCGAATTTAAAGGTTTTTCTTTGATATACAATTTTACTGCTACTCCTATATTTACTATTATTAGCGATTGTTTAAATAATTAGCATAAAGTTTACAAATTTTTAATAAAGTTAAGGAAAGTTTTTGAAGTTTGTGTAAAGATGAAAATATCAACTTTTTGATGGCTAAAAAATAATTAAATATTTTGGATATTCTGGATAAAGTGGGCTAACCAATCTTTAACATGGTATGTAGCTCGGCAGTCATCCTCATTATAGCGGACGATCGCGTCCAAAAAAGTGCGATCGCCTGTTCTTAACCAATCATCGTACCAGCAGACGCATTGCGCCCCGTTTGCTTGAGCGTCGCGCCACTCAAAACCCATCCAGCGGGCAATTGGTTTGAGGGCGTAACTTTCTACTGGTAATGTCACTATTTGCGTCACCTGTTTGTGAATATCCACAAAGCGTTTGAGGAGTGGTTGCCATTGGTAAGCCGGGGTTTTGTAGCATCTTGCTAACCGTTTTACTGTCTGAATTTCGTAGTCGCAAAAATGAAAAATGGGCGCAATAGGATAACTCCAAACTAAGTCTAAAAATTGCTGCCATATAATACCTTCATCGGCAGGAGATTCTGCCAAAAAAGCATGATAAGTTTCGGTTTTTGACCATCGATCGATTACCAATACACCTTGCAAATAGTCTAAATTTAATTCTGGTTCTGCTTCCAAATCAAAATATATTTCTACTGGCGTTATCGGCAATAAATTTAACTGGTAATTGGTAATTGTGTCTTCGGCTTTATTCTTGCCAATAATTGTATTTCGTAACATAGCTTGATTTTGCAGTTTTGATTGAGCTTGTTGCACCAATTGTCCAGCTATTTCACCTTCAAATTCTCGATAGTTAATTAACAATTCAGGCTGAATTAATGCCAAAGATTCAACAGTAGTTAGATTAAGAGTTTGTAATTTCGCATAACGGGCAGGTGTTACTCCTGGCAACAAAGAAAGATGTTTTTCAGATTCAGCAATTCCATGACAACTACTGTACCACCGACAAAGATTGCACTTTTGACGAGCAATAAAAAAATCTGGTTCTGCTTTTTCCTCAAACATTTGGATACATTGCTGTAAAATTTCTTGCATTTCAGGTAATCGCTGCAACAAATTTACTGGATAATGCCCTTTTTCCCGTAAAATTAACCAGGCAGTATCTGGCATTATTCCTTGTACTGATGCTAATACATGGGAATGAAAAGCCGCAACAATTTGATAGTCAAGTTTGGGACGCTTGGCGATCCAAATGTCGGTAGGTACATACATCCAATCACCAAAATTTGATTTTCCTGGCTGTTTAACTAGCAAGTGGGGACGACTGAGAAGAGTAACGTTTGCTGGAAAAAAAGAGTGCTTTACGGTGTCAAAAATTTCTCTATTTTCGATAGAAATTTCTGGCTCATTTTCGGAAGGTTCAAATTGCCAAATTATCCCGCGATAAATGCAGTCAACGCCTTGACGCATTAAATTTAAAGTCTCGGCGGCACCGGCCGCCCAATCTCCATTAGGATAATATGGTTGATGATAGACTTGCTGTTCTATAATTGTCTGACGATAAGTAATGCTATCGCGGATTAGTTTAAGCAGAAAATCACTGGCTGGATCTAGCTGGTTGATGTCTCCGTAAGCATCTAAAAATGCTCGACGATTGCAGCGTTGGTAATTAAGAAGTTGTTTATCAGTTATCAACATTTAGGTGGTAATATGAATTTGAGATTTTAAATTTAGGAATTTTGGCTTTTTATCAGATTAACTGACGCAGGACAAAATAATGGGTGACGCACAAATGACTGAGGCACAAATGACTAATTCAAAGTTAACAATTCGGCAACACTTTCCAGCTTTAATTAATAAAGCTTATTTTAATTATGGGGGACAGGGGCCGCTATCCCAAATTTCTTTGGATGCCATCAATTATTCATATCAATTCGTGCAGGAAAAAGGTCCTTTTTCTGCGGCGGTGAATGATTGGGTGATGGCGGAGGCGATCGCGACACGGGAGGCGATCGCGTTTGAGTTGAATGTCTCAGCCGATACGATCGCCCTAACGGAAGATGTTACTGTCGGTTGCAATATTGCTTTTTGGGGCATTGACTGGAAACCAGGAGATTGCCTTTTACTATCGGATTGCGAGCATCCTGGTATTGTAGCAACTGCAATGGAACTTCAGCGCAGATTTAATATCGAAGTTTCCATGCTTCCGCTAATGGCAACTTTAAATCAGGGAGATCCAGTAACAATTATAACTCAAAATTTGCGGCCGAATACTCGCCTATTAGCTATCAGTCATATTTTGTGGAATACGGGTCAAGTTTTGCCTTTAGATGAGATTGTAAAAGTTTGTCATCATCCGGCATCTTGGGGGGGAAATCAGATTGTTAGAGTATTAGTAGATGCGGCTCAATCTGTAGGAGTTTTGCCCTTAAATTTAACAGAATTAGGCGTAGATTTTTATGCTTTTACAGGGCATAAATGGTGGTGCGGACCAGAGGGATTAGGGGGACTTTATGTAAGTGCTGAAGCTTTGCCAGATTTGCACCCAACTTTTATCGGTTGGCGGTCAATTATTACTGATAAAAATGCTCATCCAATTGGTTGGAAAGCAGGATCGCAGCGTTATGAAATTGCGACTTCTGCCTATCCTTTATATGCAGGTTTAAGAAATGCGATCGCCTTGCATAAGGAATGGGGAACTATTGAGGAGCGCTATCAAGAAATCTGCCGTTTAAGTAAATATCTATGGGAACGTTTGTCAGAACTTTCTCATGTTAATTGTCTGCGAAATTCCCCGCCGGAATCTGGCTTAGTTGCCTTTGAATTAACGAATGGAAAACCCCATTATCAGCTAGTTGATTTTTTGGAGAAACAGGGTTGTATGGTGCGGACAATTCTTTCTCCTAACTGTGTGCGGATTTGCGTTCACTATTTCACTACGGAGTTAGAAATTGATAAGTTGGTGGATGCGATCGCGAGTCAAATAGTCTAGTTTTTCTGATGAGGTAATTGCTATTTATTAGTAAGTATAAATAACGATTACCTCATTATCAAAGTCTTTGCAAATTGGAGATAACTTGCGCCGCCAATTTTAACGATCTCCTAGTAAGTTCTGGTAATTTGGGAACAGTATCATCATAATCCCCTCGATTGCGATTAACTCGGAGACGGCTTAAATCTTTACCTATACTTTGACGCAATGTTTCAGGACTATTTTTGAATTTGGTAATTACATACTGGTGAGTTCTATCAAGTGGAATAGAAAGACTATCCCCATCTCGCAAGCGATTTCGCGCCTGAATAAAAGCTGCATAGTAAGCTCTACTGATGGCCGAACGGAGTCGCGATTCCTGAGTAGCCGAAATCGAGGCTTTTCCAGCTAATTGTTGAGCTAAATCAAGATATTCTGACCAATTAAAACTCATCACTCCACATTAATCTCTAATTTATTTTGTAACGGCATTGATGCTTTTAACCACCAATTTTCGTCAAGTTGCCACAGTCTGTCAATAGAATCATCTGGGTCAACATCCGAGGCAATTATAATAAACATTGTATCATCATCTGGTGATGTTGATTCTGGATCGATAACGACTTCCAAAAAAAGTGGATCTCCGGGAAAGTAATCGCTAATATTGTCTGGCGCTTCCAGTAAAACTGGCACTAAAAAAGGATGATTATCAAGAAACTGTAACACATCTAAGCGCTTTCTAAGAATATAGAATTTTTCAATTTGTTCTATTTCAGCTTGAGCAATGCCAACTGTGGAAGCGGTTGCGGTTTGTCCTACTGTCATATTGTTTTTGTGGTAAACTTTACTTATTGTACTATAATTATTCCTAAAATGTAAAGAAGATCGGAAAAGTTAAAAATTTTAGGCAATTTCACTGTATAACTTTATTGGATTTGATGTTAACAAACAGCAAACTTAACTAACTTTATGCCTAGACCCACCCTATATATCGCTATCACTAATCACGGATTCGGTCATGCTGTCCGCGCCTCCTCCGTTGCCGGCGCAATTCAGAAATTATGCCCAGATATTTTATTAATTCTCGTTACCACAGCACCTAGATGGCTAATAGAATCTTACATCACAGGTGATTTTATCCACCGTCCTCGCGCCTTTGATGTCGGAGTTGTACAATCTGATAGCTTGAATATGGATCTCGAATCTACCTTAGAAAAGCTCAAAGAAATTCGCGATCGACAGCGATCGATTATTGCTAGTGAAGTAAATTTTATTAAGCAAAATCAAGTAGGATTAGTGTTAGCAGATATCCCTCCTTTAGCTGCGCCCATTGCCGATGCTGCTGGGATTCCTTGCTGGATGTTAAGTAATTTTGGCTGGGATTTTATCTATCGAGAGTGGGGTGGCGAATTTGTAGAAATAGCAAGTTGGATTAGCGAGTGTTTTGGTAAGTGCGATCGCCTATTTCGCCTACCTTTGTACGAACCAATGAGCGCATTTCCTCACATCTCGGATGTGGGATTGACGGGCGGCGATCCTCGTTATAATATTAATGAAATTAGAGAGCAATTTGGGATTAAAGCACCTCCAGAAAAAACTGTATTGCTGACTTTTGGTGGGTTAGGATTAGAGCAAATTCCTTACCAAAATTTACAACATTTCCCCGATTGGCAATTTATTAGTTTTGACTCTCAAGCGCCAAATCTGCCAAACTTGCTTAATATCAAAAATACCGACTTAGGAAAGTCGTTTATTCGCTTGCGCCCCGTTGATTTTATGCCCTTATGTGGGCGATTAATTTCTAAACCGGGATATAGCACTTTTGCCGAAGCTTTACGCTTAGAAGTGCCGATAGTTTCTCTAACGCGGGAAGGGTTTGCCGAATCACCTTTGCTGCTAGAAGGTATTAAGAATTATGCTCAACATCAAATTCTGTCACCCGCAGAATTTTTTGATGGTAATTGGGAATTTTTGCGGGAATCTTTGCAACCTCCACGCTTGTCGGATAAGTTGGATAAACTGGGAAGTGAGGCGATCGCGCAAGCTGTGGTTAACTATTTTCAGAGTAATTAGAGCTTGCTGAATAAGTTGAGCAAAAGCGCGATCGCACTCCATCTACCACCACAAAATTATACCCAAGACTTCCTTACCTCGCGAGGAAAATTCACGCTGAAAGTGTGGCTAATAATAGCCAGATTCAGGTTGGGGAAGTGGCATTTCAAAATTCGATCGGTCATGGATATAGCGAGTAGCTTCTTCCTCCAATCTATGAACTAGGTAAGGTTCGATCGCATTGGTATGTCTTAAAGCGGCTAAATAACCATCTAAGTATAGCCGTAAGTCATCAAAGCGATAACCTCTATTCCACATTTCAACAAGAGCGTCGGTGAGTTTTTGGTAGTGCCGGATGGTTTGAGTATCTTGCAGCATGGTGTTAAGTTAAAATTGTGTAAGGTTTATATTTATTGACTGAAGAGTTAACAAACAGGTTTCCTGTCAACTGAGTGGGTGAAGGCGATGCAATTTCTAGTAATTAATTGCAGCCTTGGGGAATAAGGTATTTGGCGGGGATCGCTTCACCAAAAGCGATCGCTCTGCTTATCCCACTTACACCTAGAAAATTCCATACATACTTAAGCCAGTCAGGATTCGGCTGAATTTTCGAGTAAAATTGGGTTAAAGTTCCGGCAACAGGGCTTATAGTTTGTGGCAGTATAATTCTGGTTGGTAAATTTGTCAACTCCCAATTACCAGATAAAAAATTTGGGATGTAGTTTTGAATTAACGGTTGTAGCATGGGGTGTTGAAGTTGAGAGGAAACTATATACCTTAATTGTATGACAACCCTGAGAATGCCATAACTTAAAATGGGAATTATGGTTCAAAATTGACAAAATCTTTAAGATTTGGGTTGACTTACTTTATATTGTCCTCTCTTCCTTCTTCCTTCGACTCTTGAGTAGCGATGGTTACAAAACCATGACAAAAGCTCTGATAATGTGGTAGCGATTAATGATATGGGAAGCGAGCCGCTGTGGGATCTGGTTGTATTTCGATTATTGAAGGAAATCCGCACCTGCGATCGCTCTTAGGCTGGCATTTACAGCAGGTCGGGTTTTCCGTACATCAATCCGCTGATATCCATCATGCTAGGGAAGTATTTTATAGTCGCCAGCCCTCCCTAGTCATCCTTGATGCGGAATTGCCAGAGATGGATGGACTGGAATTTTGTCGATGGCTTCAGCAACAGCAGTCGCTAATTTTGATGCTGTCGGCTCGGAATACCGAAGCTGATATTGTTCAGGGTTTGCGATCGGGAGCCGACGACTACCTAACCAAACCCTTTGGAATGCAAGAGTTTATGGCCAGAGTAGAGGCGCTGATGCGGCGCAACCGCAATTCTGTCCCGCCGGCGGTTTTGGATTGTGGAAAACTCCAAATTGATTTAGTGCAGCGTCGAGTGCGGTTACAGGGAGAGCATATCGATCTGACTCCTCAAGAGTTTAGTCTGCTTTACGTGCTGGCTCAAGCTGGGGGATTAGCTCTTTCGCGATCGGATTTATTGCGGAGAGCTTGGCCAGATTCTATTGATAATCCTCGAACTATTGACACTCATGTGTTGTCTTTGCGTAAAAAGATTGAAATCGATCCGCGACAGCCTAGTGTGTTACAAACTGTTCGGAATGTGGGTTATCGTTTGAATGTGGAAATCCTCAAAGGAAATGAGTTGTATGTGCCTGAAAAGCAAGAGCGATCGGCGCGAGTTTAAACTGGAAAGAGAGAGCATCGCACCCCAAATAACTTATTTCATGTTATCATAAAATCACTTCAAAACAGAAGGGAATGACAATGCAAACCCAAGAAAAAATAGCGATCGAAAAGCAGACACAAGCTGAAAAACGCTACTACACGCCAGAGGAATATCTGGCTTTAGAAGAAGCTGCGATCGAGAAAAGTGAATACCATGATGGGGAGATTATACCAATGACAGGCGGAACCACCAACCACAACAAACTCGCGGGGAACTTTTACAAAAAATTTCCCCCAACTGTGAATGGTCAAGATTACGAGATATTTATCAACGATGTGCGCCTGTGGATATCCCAAAATCGCCGTTACTTCTATCCCGACATCATGGTAATTCAAGAACAACCAGTCTATCAAGGAAGTAACAAAACAGTTGTGACAAATCCTCTCCTAATCATTGAGATTTTATCTAAGTCAACCAAAGACTACGATCGCGGGGGGAAATTTCTCTTTTATCGTTCAATCCCTGAATTTAGAGAATACATCTTAATCGATCAATATAGCTATCACATCGAGCAATTTGCTAAAAAATCTAATGGCAAATGGGAATTAACAGAATATGATTCAGAAGAATCTATATTAACCCTAGAATCCCTAGAATTTCAAATACCACTAAGAGAGATTTATGCACGAATTGATTTTGAGGTTAAAACAGAAGAACAACACGAACCCACAAGTGAAATCAAAGAATAACAAAGCACGGACTTAAACGTAGATACCCACAATAAAGAATTAAAAATTGACACGATCGCCATCTACTTTTAATCAATATCTACGTTAAAAATCCGTGTTTTCACCCTAGATTTCCTGCATCAACCGCAGATATTGTTGCCGCATTTGCGCCATATTTTCCATCATTTTATTAGCCATATCTTTTTCAACATCACTCATTTGCTGCCAAAAAGCAGCAGATCGCCGCGCCGCAATGGTATCTTGCCACAACATCTCCAAAAGTTGCGCCGCCATCGGATTTTCCGCATCTATCAAATTGCACAATTGTTCAAAGGCTCGATTCGCTTCCCCATGATTCGTCACATCCTGGGCCAGCATCAAGCATTTTTTCAGTTCAAGAATCGGATTTTGAGAAGAGTAAGTCATAATTAGAATCAGGTTAAACTACAAAAACTATACTGCCATCCACCCCAAAATAGTTATTATGACTCTAACACTTAAAGACCTAGAGCGGATGCAAACCACGCTCCAAGAATCTCATCTGGACTACCAATTAGAACTTGTAGAAGGGAGAATTAGCATTATGGGGCCTTGTGACATCACATCCAGCGAAATCGGTGCTAGGTTAAGCTACTTTTTAAATATGTGGGTCATTCCCCGTAAAATGGGGCGCGTCTATGACTCCAGCGGCGGATTTATTCTGCCGAATCCTGATGCTGATTTACGCGCTCCTGATGTATCCTTTGTCAAGGCTGAAAAACTTAAACGTAGCCAAAGAAGTTTTGCACAGCTAGTTCCCGATTTGATGGTAGAGATTAAATCTAAAACTGATAGAATTAAACCTATTGTTGAAAAAATCCAAGCTTTTTTAGAACTAGGAACGGAAGTTGGAATTTTGATCGATCCTGACAAGGAAACAGTGAGTATTTATCGTCTTACAAATGAGCCGATGGTGTTAACTAGCAGCGATACTTTAATGATACCAGAATTATTCCCTGGTTGGGAATTGCCAATTTCTGAACTTTGGCCGCCAGTCTTTGAATAAAACTAATAACTTGATATTGGGAGATCGAATTTATGACTTTTACTCTTCAAGATTTAGAAAGATTACAAACTAAACTGCAATCAGAGCATCTGGATTATAACTTAGAATTGGTAGAAGGGAGAATTAGCATTATGGGTCCCTCAGATTACATTTCCGATGAAATTGGCTCTCGGTTGATTACATTTCTCAATAATTGGGTAATGCCCCGTAAAATGGGGCGCGTAACGGGTGCAGCGGCCGGTTTTATTCTGCCGAATCCTGATGCTGATTTACGTGCTCCTGATGTATCCTTTGTCAAGGCTGAAAAACTTAAACGTAGCCAAAGAAGTTTTGTACAGTTAGTTCCCGATTTGATGGTAGAGATTAAATCTAAAACTGATAGAATTAAACCTATTGTTGAAAAAATCCAAGCTTTTTTAGAACTAGGAACGGAAGTTGGAATTTTGATCGATCCTGACAAAGAAACAGTGAGTATTTATCGTCTTAGAAATGAGCCGATGGTGTTAACTAGCAGCGATACTTTAATGATACCAGAATTATTCCCTGGTTGGGAATTGCCAATTTCTGAACTTTGGCCGCCAGTCTTTGAATAAAACTAATAACTTGATATTGGGAGATCGAATTTATGACTTTTACTCTTCAAGATTTAGAAAGATTGCAAACTAAACTGCAATCAGAGCATCTGGATTATAACTTAGAATTGGTAGAAGGGAGAATTAGCATTATGGGTCCCTCAGATTACATTTCCGATGAAATTGGCTCTCGGTTAATCATTTTTTTAGGCGCTTGGGTAATGACTCACAAATTGGGGCGCGTAACGGGTGCAGCGGCCGGTTTTATTCTGCCGAATCCTGATGCTGATTTACGTGCTCCTGATGTATCCTTTGTCAAGGCTGAAAAACTTAAACGTAGCCAAAGAAGTTTTGTACAGTTAGTTCCCGATTTGATGGTAGAGATTAAATCTAAAACTGATAGAATTAAACCTATTGTTGAAAAAATCCAAGCTTTTTTAGAACTGGGAACGGAAGTTGGAATTTTGATCGATCCTGACAAGGAAACAGTGAGTATTTATCGTCTTAGAAATGAACCGATGGTGTTAACTAGCAGCGATACTTTAATGATACCAGAATTATTCCCTGGTTGGGAATTGCCAATTTCTGAACTTTGGCCGCCTATTTTTGAGTAATATTTAAGATATTGTGTAACAATAAATAGTTGATGTATTCAATTCTAACTCATGGCTAAAAAACTGCGCGTTCTTTCTGGAGTTCAACCAACTGGCAATCTCCACCTCGGCAATTATCTGGGTGCTATTCGTAATTGGGTAGAAGGTCAAAGTCAGTATGAAAATTTCTTTTGTGTGGTGGATTTACACGCGATTACGGCTCCCCATAATCCGGCGATACTGGCATCTGATACCTATACGATCGCGGCTTTATATTTAGCTTGCGGCATAGATTTAGAACATTCTACCATTTTTGTCCAATCTCATGTTTCGGCTCATGCTGAATTAGCTTGGTTGCTGAATTGTATCACGCCAATTAATTGGTTAGAAGATATGATTCAGTTTAAGGAAAAAGCTGTTAAACAGGGTGAAAATGTGAATGCGGGTTTGCTCAATTATCCCGTATTAATGGCTGCTGATATTTTGCTTTATGATGCAGATAAAGTTCCTGTGGGGGAAGATCAAAAGCAACATTTAGAATTGACTCGCGATATTGCGGTGAGAGTAAATCATCAATTTGGTACGCCAGAAAATCCGGTGTTGAAACTTCCCGAAGCGTTAATTCGGAAAGATGGTGCGAGGGTGATGAGTTTGACGGATGGAACTCGCAAAATGTCGAAGTCCGATCCTTCGGAACAAAGTAGAATTAATTTATTAGATACACCGGATGATATTGCGAAAAAAATTAAGCGTTGTAAAACTGATGCGGCGCGAGGTTTGAATTTTGAGGATAGCGATCGCCCGGAAGCAAGAAACTTATTGACACTTTATCTGCTACTATCTGGAAAAACGAAGCAAGAAGTAGCCGTAGAATGTCAAAATATGGGATGGGGAGAATTTAAACCATTGTTAACAGAGACAACAATTAATGCACTTAAACCGATTCAGGATAAATATAAAGAGATCGTGAACGATCGCGGTTATCTGGAATCAGTTTTGCGTCAAGGAAAAGAACAAGCTAGTGCGATCGCCAACCAAACTCTTACAAAAGTTAAACAAGCTTTCGGCTATTCTCTCCCGATTAATCGGTAAAATACTTTTAGTAGCGGTTTTAACCGACAACTATAGACGCTAAAAAATCAGTTGTCTAATAAGTACATCAAACTCAATACCCAAGCAAAATCTCAAACTGTAAAATCGGATGAATCGTTTTCGTACCGCCTGTAAAACCCCTGGAGAATTTATCATTACCGCCGAAATCATGCCACCCAAAGGCGGAGATCCAAGTCACATGATTAAAATGGCTCAAACCCTTAAAAATAGAGTTCATGCAGTTAATATTACCGATGGAAGTAGAGCAGTATTAAGGATGTGTCCTTTAGCCGCTTCAGTGATTTTATTACAGCATGAAATAGAGCCAATTTGTCAAGTAGCTTGTCGCGATCGCAACCAAATTGGCATCCAAGCTGACCTCATGGGAGCCCAAGCTTTAGGCATTAGAAATATCCTCGCACTCACCGGCGATCCAGTCAAAGCAGGCGACCATCCCAAAGCCAAAAGCGTCTTTGATTTAGAAGCAGTAAGATTACTGCAATTAATTCAAAAAATGAACAGCGGTACTGATTGGAATGATAAACCTTTAACCGATGGCATTACCGATTTATTTGCCGGCGCAGCCGTCGATCCTCAATCCTCCAGTTGGTCAGGATTGCAAAGTCGATTCGAGAAAAAATTAGCAGCAGGAGCCGAATTTTTTCAAAGCCAATTAATCAGCGATTTTGATATTTTGGAAAAGTTTATGACTCAAATTGCCGCCGGTTGTAATAAGCCAATTTTAGCAGGAATATTTCTACTAAAATCTGCCAAAAATGCCGAATTTATCAACAAATACGTCCCCGGAGTTAATATTCCCCAGCACATCATCGATCGCTTAGCCAATTCTTCAGATCATTTAGCAGAAGGCATGAAAATAGCCGCCGAACAAATCCAATTAGCACGACAAATTTGTCAAGGAGTTCATGTTATGGCCGTGAAGCGGGAAGATTTAATTCCGCAAATTTTGGATCTAGCTGAAATTCCACCCCTAACTGTATTATAATTCAGTTATTGCTAGTAACTTCAACTCAAAAGGAGCCTCATGGTTATATCCTTAGAAAATCCTGTCACCGCATCCCCTAAAATTGAGCAGTATTTCACTTTGCGCGGTTTGCAGTGGCATCAATTTAAAGCAATTCAAGCCAGCTTTGATGGTGTGCCGGGGGTGCGTTTATTTTATTGTGAAGGAGTGTTAGAAATTGTGACAATTAGTAAGTTACACGACGCAATGCGCTGTTTGATGGGCTTGCTATTGGGGGCATATTTCGTAGAAAAAAGTATAGAATTTTTCCCCAGCGGTAGTTATAGCCAAATAGTTGAAGGCGTTGTTGAATATCAATCAGATTTGTCCTATTGCTTTGGAACAGATAAAGATATTCCTGATTTGTGTATTGAGATAGTAATTACTAGCGGTAGTCCAATTAAACTGCAAAAATATAGACTAATGGGTGTACCAGAAGTCTGGTTTTGGGAAGATGGAACCCTAGAGCTTTACCAACTCGGAGAAAATGGTTATGAACGAATTAATAGCAGCCAATTCTTACCAGAATTAGACTTATCTTTGCTAATGCGCTGCATTTTAATTAGTTCTCCTTTAGAAGCAATTAAGGAATTTCGTAGAGGCATTAATAACAATGACTAATTCAGAATTACCCAACCAAGATCGTATAAAAATAGTAGAATCCCGAATCTCAGAAGTGACAGTTTACACAAATCAAGCGCGGGTGACGCGGCGAGGTTTAGTAACATTAACTGGGAACGAGAAAGAATTAGTTATTACATCTATCCCGCGAACAATTCAAGCCGAATCAGTTAGAGCAACAGGTTCTGGTACAGTCCCAGTAAACATATTAGGAGTTCGCACAGAAAAAATATTTGCCACTGAACCAGTAGAAGAGAAAACTAAAAAATTATCTCAACAAATTGAGCAGTTAGAAGAACAAAAACGCACAATTTCTGACCAATTGACATCGCGAAAATTACAACTTAACTTTATTGAAGGATTGAGCGATAAATCAGTTGGTTTCTTTTCTAGTGGTTTGGCTAAACAACAAGTAGGATTGAATGAAACGGGAGAATTATTGAATTTTTTAGGACAAAATTATCGAAAATATGTAGGCGCGATCGCGCAATTAGAAAAACAGGAACAACAATTAAATAAGCAATTAGAAGTTATCCGCCAAAAGTTATATCAACTACAAAATCATCGTCCTCAAGAAAGTTTTAGCATTTTTGTTGCCATAGAAGCAAGCGACAGCGGCGATTTTGAATTAGAAGTTTCTTATATAATCGATCGAGCCAATTGGAAACCACTTTATGACTTGCGCGTAAACACCACCGACAACCAAATTAATCTTAATTACTTAGCCGAAGTCAATCAAAATACAGGCGAGGATTGGATAAATGTCGCACTTACATTGTCAACAGCAAAACCAGGATTAGGAACTTTGCCACCTAAACTTGACCCTTGGTATATCGATGTAATTCACCAAACCCCAGTCGAAAAACCAGAATTTATCAGACGAAGAATAGCGAAAAAAACCGCAGCCAACGAAGAAATATTTAGGCTTGAAGATATGGCGTTTGGCGAATCCGAAAAATATGAAGATAGAAGCGATCTGACGATGTTTACACCAGCAGCACCAGCATCTATAGCCGCTCAAACAGCGATCGCCACAGTCTCCACAGAAGGCGGTATAGTCACATTTCAAATAGGAGGAAATAACAATATTCCTAATGATGGAAACCCTCAAAAAGTAACTATTTTCAACGAAAATTATCCCATTCGACCTGAATATATTGCCATTCCTAGATTAGTGAGTTTTGCCTACTTACAAGCCGCTGTTACTAACCCCTTAACTGGCGCTACATTATTACCAGGAAAAGCGAATATTTTTCGCGATAATACTTTTGTAGGAACAACTCAACTAGAAAATATTTCCCCCGGTCAAGAATTTAAGCTAAATCTCGGTATTGACGAAGGATTAAAAATTGAGCGAGAATTAGTAGAAAGACAAGTTGATAAGAAATTAATTGGTAATCAGCGGCGAACCAGTTATGCTTATCGGTTGACTGTCACAAACTTACGACAAGTGCCAGCAAGTTTGATACTGAAAGAACAATTACCAGTGAGTCGTAACGAACAAATTAAGGTGCGTCTTACCCTGACTAATCCGAAAGTGCTGTTAGGTGAAATGGGATTATTAGAATGGATAATTGAGTTATTACCAGGAGCAAAACAAGAGTTATATTATCAATTTGTAGTGGAAAATCCTCCAGATTCCTATATATTTGGTTTGGATATTTAGCGCTATACGGTTTGTAGTAAGCGCTTTAGCGCTATGAGCGCTTAATTTTGTAAACAGTTAATACCCCCGCAGAAAATTAATTAATTCCCGATTCACAGTTTGAGGTGCTTCCTGTTGAATCCAATGCCCACAATGAGGAACTAATTTTAGCTGAAAAGGAGCCGCAATCAACCGATCTAAACCTTCCGTAAGCTTTTTACTCAAAAAAGCATCATCTTCGCCCCATAAAACCAAAGTTGGTGATGTCACAAGATCGGTTTTCTGCCCGAAATTCCAACTATTACTATTAAATAATTGTCGATAATAATTAAGCGCTGCCCCCACTACTCCAGGCTTTTCCAAAGCAGCTTGATAAATCTGAGTTTCCTCAGCACTAAAAGCACCTTTACGAACCGCTTGACCTTGTAAAGCCGCCTTTACAAAATCTTTCAAATTTTGCTGAATTAGCCACTCTGGAATCCCAGGAATTTGAAAAGCAAAAATGTACCAACTACGCAGAATTTGATCCAAATTACTAGCAATTTCTTGGACAAAACGCTGGGGATGTGGTGCATTTAAAATTGCCAAGCGGTTGAGGTACTGAGGGAATTTTTGAGCTAAGTGCCAAGCGATCGCCCCTCCCCAATCGTGGCCTACTACATGAGCTTTTACATACCCTAAACGGTCAATTAAACCTCGAATATCAGCACTGAGCGTATCTAAATCATAGCCGCTTTCAGGCTTATCCGAATCATTGTACCCTCGTAAATCAGGAACTACAACTTTAAAATGCCGTGCTAAGACCGGAATTTGATATCGCCAAGAATACCAAAATTCTGGAAACCCATGTAATAGTATAACTAGCTCGCCTTCACCTTGAGTAACGCAGTGCAAACGGATATTATTCGTTTCCACAAATAAATGCTGGCATTCGGACTCTAAAAACATCATAGCCTGTCATTCATCCTTAGTTTAAGGGCAGCGCACACCTTAAATGCGATCGCAGCAGGCTGGACTACCCAATGTTTAATCTCGCTTATTGTCTACTTTTAGACTAACATTTTGGGCATCCATTCCGGCTGCAATAAGACAGGCCACTACTGTTTAACTTTTCCAACCTCTTGACCCCCTCGTTGATTAGACTCGTTGGGCCGCCGTTGGGACAGCTTCGGAGGGTTGGATTTGGTACTTCACCAGGTTTGCTAGTTCCTGTAGCTGGCTGATGGCTTCAGCCCCCTCCAGCTTCATCAATTCACGGTCATCTCGCATCTCCGTCCAAGTAATCCCATAATCCGAAACTAAAAATCGAATTAAGTGACTATCTGCCAAACTCACCATAAACGAGGCGCTATTCATTTGACCGCCACAAGTGTAGCAGGATGCCAAATATCCCCGTTTCTCTAGCACGATCGCTAAAGCTTGAAGGTTCATTACCAGGTCTTGGACGAATTTGCGGTGTTGGTCTGCAAGTCTCAGAAACACAGTTATCCTCCTATCACCACACCTTGATTTTTTAGCCTAACTTCATAATTTCTTAATAATTAGGCGTTTAGGTGTAGGCTTAGTATAGCCTCTATTTGGCAATGTAACCTACAACATTTAACATAGGCAATACCTTGTTGGTAGGGGCGAAGCCTTCGGGCGACAGTCGATCGCTCAAAACCCCTTATATTCTGTACGAATGCTTCGCCCGAATACCCCCAAAGATTCTTAAATGAACCGTATTGGCTCTTAACCACCAAGGCGATCGCTATATTATTTTCAGGCTAATCTGGATGAGACAAACCCATCTGCAAGGAAAGATACAAAATTTGGTTAACAGTTATTTGTTAGTAGTAAGCGCTTTAGCGCAAAGAGCGCTAAAGCGCTTACTACTAACCAGCTAATTATTTAATCTGTAGTCAGCATTTAGAGAATTGGTATAACAAATAACTGTTAACAAATAACAAATAACAAATAACAAATAACAACTAACAACTAACAACTAACAACTAACTCTTAAAATTCCCCAGCTAACGCAGGTACGCATCTCTCGCATAACAAAGGATGTTCGTGGGATTCCCCAACATGAGTAGAGTAATTCCAACAGCGATCGCACTTCTCCCCATCAGCCTTCACCACACCCACCCCTAACTCAGACGAAAGAGAAGTGTACTGTACCCCCGCTAAATCTTCAACATTTTCTAATAATTGCACTTGAGAGGCAATGAACAAATACCGCAACTCATCTACACCATTACCCGCCGGGGAAGGGGCTAGGGGATAGGGGCTAGGGGCTAGGGGCTGGGGACTAGGGGCTAGGGAAATAGGGGTTAGAGGCTGGGGACTAGGGGCTAGGGAGGGATTTTCTTCTGCTTTTTCCCTAATTTCTTCTTCGGGGTGATTTCCTAATATTTCTATTTTCAACAATTCCACTTTCTGCGATAACTCTTGGCGATTAGTAGCAAATAACAAATTATGCCAGAAAAACCAAATACTACATCCAATCCCGATCGCTTCAAAACCACTTCCCAGGAAAGGAATTTCATTAATTGAAGTTAATACGGCTTGGGCAACATCGAAGCAAATAAACGCCGCAAACAATAACATAACTACGATCGCCGCATCCTTACTTTCTTCCCAAATCTTGCCTATCATAGTCGGTAAATCTCCCAGAAAATTCGCTACTGTTTCAACTATTTCCTTAGCTCGATCTAAAGATGTCTTAGCTTGAACAGTAGGCCTAGTATGATAATCAATAGTTTTTCTAATGACTGGTTGAGGATCGAATGTCAATAATATTGCATCCAACACTTTAGAGACAATTTCTGTCTCTTGTTGCTGCATATACTTCGCAGCTAAACTATCCGTACTTGGATTTAAGGCTTGTAATTTTTGCCGTTTTTCCCCATCAGGTACATAAAGTAAAACCTTAGCTTCTAACGGCGCACCGATCGCCTTCTCACTGCGGGCTAATTCCAAAACCTTATTCACTTCCCCGCGCACTTGGCGTAAATATTCCCAAGACTTCCCTAATTCTGGATTTGCCCACTTCTCATCCAGTTGTACCCAACCGGCTTCAAATACTGATTTATAAGGCGTGGGATAAGGAAGATACTGCCAAATATCTTCAGCCAAATGACATAATACTGGTGCGATCGCCCTAGCTAAATTTTCTAATGCGATCGCTAAAACCGTCTGACAACTGCGACGGCGAAACGCATTTTCCGCACTAATATAAAGCCGATCCTTAGCAATATCCAAATAGAAATTAGACAAATCAACCACACAGAAATTCTGCACAGTCTGGAAAAACCGGAAAAATTGGAAAGTCTCAAAAGCATCCTTAATTTCCGCAAAAACTTCCGTCATCCGATGCAGCATATAACGGTCTAATTCTGGCAAATCTGCATAACTAACTGCATCTTTTTGGGGATCGAAATCGTGTAAATTTCCCAACAAAAACCGCGCCGTATTGCGAATTTTCCGATAAACATCCGCTTGCTGTTTTAGAATATTTGTCCCCAAAGGAACATCAGCAGAATAATCTACAGAAGACACCCACAACCTGAGCACATCAGCGCCATATTCATCGATCACCACACCTGGATCGACCACATTACCGAGAGATTTACTCATCTTGCGGCCTTTTTCATCCAATACAAAACCATGAGTTAAAACAGTTTTATAAGGTGCAACTCCATGATTAGCTACGCTAGTTAATAAACTTGATTGAAACCAGCCGCGATGTTGATCCGAACCTTCCAAATACATCTCCACTGGATAGTGTAATTCTTCTCTACCCTTAGCAACCGCAGCCCAAGAAGAACCAGAATCAAACCAGACATCCATTGTGTCAGTTCCTTTCCGGTAAATTTTGCCATTATTATGATAATTTTCTGGTAACAATTCCTCTACGGATAATTCCCACCAAGCATCAGAACCTTTTTCAGCAATTATCGCTTGTACGTGACCGATCGTTTCTGCATTTAGCAAAGGCTCTCCCGTTTCTTCATCATAAAAAGCGGGAATTGGTACACCCCAACTGCGTTGACGAGAGATACACCAATCACTGCGATCGCTTACCATTGCCGTAATTCTATTCTCACCTTGGGCGGGTATCCATTTTACCTGAGCGATCGCTTTTAAAGCCGCCTCCCTAAAACCTTCTACCGACGCAAACCATTGTTCCGTTGCCCTAAATATTGTAGGTTTTTTCGTCCGCCAATCGTAGGGATAAGAGTGAGAATATGCTTCCTCTTTAATTAAAGCATCGGCGGCGGCTAGAGCATCAATCACCGCCCCATTACCATCACCCAAAACATTCAAACCTTCAAATTGTCCGGCTTCGGCCGTAAAGTTACCATTGTCATCAACTGGGGAAAGTAAAGGTAAACCGTAGCGTTGGCCAACTTGATAATCTTCCTGGCCGTGCCCCGGCGCAGTGTGTACTAAACCCGTACCAGAATCCGCCGTAATGTAGTCACCGCCGATAACAACAGGACTTGTGCGATCGAATAATGGATGTTTGTAAGTGCATTTTTCTAAATCTTTCCCCTGAATAGTCGCCACTACCTCTAATTTGGCATTGAAAGTGGCTGACAATTTTTCAACTAAATCAGCGGCGACGATCAGATTTTTTTCTACATTGTTTGCCTCAGTGACAGCCTTGGTAGTAGTTAAATCTTTTTCCCCAGAAAATTTTACCACCGAGTAAGTCAAGTCGGGATTAACCGCTACAGCAAGGTTAGCCGGAATTGTCCAAGGCGTAGTTGTCCAGACTGCTAAGTACAGATTAGAGAGATAGGGAGTCAACGACTTAGCCGACTTTGCCAACTTCGAGACTTTTAAAGCCACATAAATACTGCGAGAAGTATGACCTTCAGGATATTCCAACTCAGCCTCAGCCAAAGCCGTCTTAGAACTAGGGCTCCAATGGACAGGTTTCAAACCCCGATAGATGTAGCCTTTGAGTACCATTTCCGCAAAAACGCCAATTTGTGCGGCCTCATACTCCGGCTTTAAAGTCAAATAAGGATTTTCCCAATCACCCCAAACCCCGTAGCGTTTAAATCCTTCCCGTTGCTGCTGCATAGTTGCCAAGGCAAAATCCCGTGCTTGGTGGCGCAATTCCAGGGGAGTCAACTTTTGCCTTTGGGCAGACTTCATATCCTGCAAGACTTTCAGTTCAATTGGGAGGCCGTGACAATCCCATCCGGGGACGTAGCGAACTTTTCTCCCTTGGAGGATTTGGTAGCGATTAATAGTATCTTTAAGAATTTTATTGAGGGCGTGGCCTATGTGGAGTTGGCCGTTGGCGTAGGGGGGGCCATCGTGGAGAATGAACAAGTCACCGGGATTGTTTTGTGACAGGCGATCGTATATATGTCGATCTGCCCAAAATTGTTGCAGTTCGGGTTCCCGTTTGACAGCGTTAGCACGCATATCAAACTTAGTCTTGGGCAGGTTTACAGTGTCTTTATACGATTTCATGTTCTGTCACAACTAGGCGATCGAGATTTTGCACTATTTTACACTATTGGCGGGGATTTTATTTGGGGACTTAGGGGAAATATTGGTAATGCCTGTGGGATGTCTGTGCGATCGCTGGATGAGGGTTGTAACCTGTCTCAAGTAGAACGAGGGGAATGCGATCGTAAGATTCTACCCAATTTCGACTAAATATTTATCCTAACTTTGACCGTTGGCGATGCTAGAATTTGAGCGATCGCCAATGGTCAAAGTTACAATCGTTCATGTATCGCCGGAATTTTCAGCTTCACCAAAGCTTTTTGTAAAACACTAGGTTTAACACTTAACCAAATTTGATTACGCTCATCTTCAGTATAACCTATCACTACAGCGCCTATGGATGAACCGATATCAGGATACATTTCTGGAGTCATATCGACCGTATCTACAAAATCAGTAATTTGCACAATACCTCGCACCGTTTCATCATCCAAATTTACAAAAATCCCAAATGGTAAATGATATTCAACTTTACCATAAATCAGTTCACCTAACCGATACTTAGATTTAACCTGATTCCAAAAGTGATCGCTCATTACATTACCTCATTTTTAAGATTCTAGGATATTGATTCAAAATTGGAAATAAGCAGAAACGGGTGAATTTGTCTATATTTTTAATCCTCGTCAACAGAGATGGAATGCTCACTTGGCTTGGAGTAGGAACCGGAGTAGAGCCCATTTGTCCAACTGATTTGCAACCAATTATCACCTAAATTTTCATTAATTATCGTAGTAATTCTATGGTCATAATTTTGACTATCAAATACCCCATTTTTTAGCAAAAAAACTAAAACTTCTTGGCATTTTTGCCCTTCATGTTCATCTGGGTAATATACCTTTACTGTAATTAGTATTCTATCTGCTGATATCCCTAACTCTTCTCTTTCTGTAATAGTTTTAACTTTTTCTTCTTGATTGTCCTCCGAATTTCTGAGAGTATTTATAATCAAAGAGTTTTCGTCTGATTCTTTCCAATCAAAAGAATGCCAATTAAAACCTACATATCCATACTCCGGTATAATATTCTTACTTAACATTTTTACGCAACCGAAAAATTGTGGTTTTATAACCTTCCCTTGAATCTGCTCGAAGTATTGAAAACGAGACACAAGAACAATTTCGTTGTGTTTCAATCCCAGTATCTTGACTATGTTACCTTGGGGATTAAAACAGACAATTGGAACATAAAAGTCTTTTCCCTCAACACTAAACTTGCTATCCCCCATGTAAACACTCGTACTTAGTATCACCTCGGTTCTATAGCACGGGGATGTAAGCATATTATTTTGACTCATGAATTCTTTGTAAAACCATCCCCATCCTTCTTCCCTAAGCCTTTGATTTAATTCACAAGCTTTTCTCGGTGTTATTGGGAAATCTATATTATGTATTTCAGTGTTCCCTTTTACGCTTGTTGGTTTATTTTGAGAAGTGGGCTTCCCATAATTAGGATTATGTTTCTTACGTCGTTTTGCCTCTCCCATGTCAATATCCTCTTCCCATAGTTCTTTCTATATCTTGTACAACTTGTTCAACAGCACCAACAAAACTTAAATCTTTACGCCAGTAATGACACGCAAGAGAAGCACCTAAAACTGTCTCAATAAAATCATCAGAAGTAGGCATCAAGTTTCTTGTCAGCACTGTGACGATTGTGGAGCGGAACTCTTCAATCTGTGCCTGGGTATATTCAGCGTACTCAGGATTACCGGAACGACCAACATCAACAATTTTAATCCTTACCATGTTGTGACTATCACCTTGTACCATAGTTCCATTGCCTTTTCATAGTAAGCCATTTGGCCTTGTGCTTCAAACAATTTTGCAGCTTTCTGTAAATCCTCAATAGCCCCTTGTTTATCTCCTAATTTAAGACGGACTAGACCCCGGTTGTTGTAGGCTAAAGCTAAGTCAGGCTGAAGTTCAATCGCTTTATTATAATCGGCGATCGCCCCTTTTTTATTTCCTAATTCGCTACGGACTAAACCCCGGTTGCTGTAGGCTAAAGCTAAGTCAGGCTGAAGTTTAATCGCTTTATTATAATCGGCGATAGCCCCTTGTTTATCTCCTAATTCGCTACGGACTACACCCCGGTTGCTGTAGGCTTGAGGATAGTCAGGCTGAAGTTCAATCGCTTTATTCAAATCGGCGATAGCCCCTTTTTTATCTCCCAAATCATCACGGACGTTACCCCGGTTGTTGTAGGCATCAGCATAGTCAGGCTTAAGTTCAATCGCTTTATTCAAATCGGCGATAGCCCCTTTTTTATCTCCCAAATCATCACGGACTGCACCCCGGTTGATGTAGGCTTTAGCATAGTCAGGCTGAAGTTCAATCGCTTTATTCAAATCGGCGATAGCCCCTTTTTTATCTCCTAATTCGCTACGGACGTGACCCCGGTTGGAGTAGGCCAAAGCATAGTCAGGCTGAAGTTTAATCGCTTTATTATAATCGGCGATAGCCCCTTGTTTATCTCCTAATTCGCTACGGACTACACCCCGGTTGCTGTAGGCCAAAGCATAGTCAGGCTGAAGTTCAATCGCTTTATTCAAATCGGCGATAGCCCCTTGTTTATCTCCTAATTCGATACGGACGTTACCCCGGTTGTAGTAGGCATCAGCATCGTCAGGCTGAAGTTCAATCGCTTTATTCAAATCGGCGATAGCCCCTTTTTTATCTCCTAAATCATCTTGAGAAGTGGGCTTCCCATAATTAGGATTAAGTTTCTTACGTCGTTTTGCCTTTCCCATGTCAATATCCTCTTCCCATAGTTCTTTCTATATCTTGTACAACTTGTTCAACAGCACCAACAAAACTTAAATCTTTACGCCAGTAATGACACGCAAGAGAAGCACCTAAAACTGTCTCAACAAAATCATCAGAAGTAGGCATCAAGTTTCTTGTCAGCACTGTGACGATTGTGGAGCGGAACTCTTCAATCTGTGCCTGGGTATATTCAGCATACTCAGGATTACCAGAACGACCAACATCAACAACTTTAATCCTTACCATTTTGTGACTATCACCTTTTACCTACGTTTTGATATCTGAAGATAGCGATTCTGGCTTGACTACTTTTATTTTGCCTACTGGAGAATTTGCTATAACTTTTCCGTTAGAATCTGCAATTCTAACTGTATTAAGAGGACGACCTAGCGTCCTGAGATAAGGTTCATTTTCCTCGCCAGCTATAGCTAAAGAATATATTTGGTCATAATGGTATGACAAATTATGATCAGAATGGTATTGACTGCCATCCGACATTTTTGGGTATAAGTAAGTGCAAATTTTTATGCACGCAAAAGCCATTCTGTATTCTCGAAATAGGCATAATAGCTTGGCCAGACCGTACCAAAGCATAAACCATGTTTGATTATGACTAAATACTTTATCGTAGTATTTGAAGGCTTGATTGAGATCGCCCGATCTCTTTGACATAATCGACTTATCCACTAGGCCTAATAAATCGCTCTGAATTTCAGTGAGGTCAGACAATGACTTCACTTTATTTAGAATGTAGGTAGCAGTTTGCTCTTCGTGATCAATTGCATTTTGAATAAACTGAAAAAGTTGACTTTCTGTAACGGATCTATATCTATGGTATCTAGGAAGACTTTCTTCAAAAGCCCCACCCTGATTTAGATAAAAATCTAAATCTCTGAAATACTCTGCACGTTCTCCATAACACTCATAGTTATCTTCTATGCCTACTGGATCATTTTGAGACGTGGGCTTCCGATAATTAGGATTAAGTTTCTTACGTTGTTTTGCCTTTCCCATAAATTTAACTCTGGTCTAATTAAATTTTGAACTTGTCTGACTACTTTAGCATACCACATATTTTATTTCCTATCAACTCGTCAAAAAACACCACTGCCCCAAATCCACAGAAGGCACACCCCGCACCCTCACCGAACTCAAAATCTACTGGCAACTCCTAGACTGGGAAAAACACCCAATCCTCATTTTCTACGAAGATGCGATACCTCAAGGTTTTAGCCAAACTTTCTCGATTCTCTCACTCGCTTCGACGCTACAATTTGCGCGATCGCCCACTCATCCCATCCCACCATTCCCACCTTTTCACCCCAAGACCCGCACCTGATTCAAACTATTATGAATTGGCTACAACGCACTATTTTAGAGGCGTGAAGCTATAACTAAGCTATAATATATGTTACCTCAAAAAAAAGCCATGACTGAAATTACCCTATTGCTGGGCTTCCATATACGATCGCAGTAAATGGTTAATCTGAGTCTGATAACCTTGACCTTGAGATTTAAACCACTCCAAAACATCACTATCAATGCTTAAAGTTACTGGAGTTTTCGTCTGAGAATTAGCTAAACCTCGCCTAACTACTGCCTTAGCAAACATTTCTGGCGTAATTTCTGGACAATCAGAAAAATCAATTTCTTCATCAGTCATCGTGTCTAGGCGTTCCCAGTCAGTTTGAGAGTTGCTCGAAGTAGATTTGTTGTTCATATTTGGTTGGTTTTCTCGCGGAAATAATGCGAATACATTCTTCTCGTTCTGTATGGACAACAGCGACAACTCGCCCTTGCAACAAACCTAAAGTCACAAACCTCTGCTCTCCATAATTGAATCGGTCATCTTCAACCGTTACGATATCTCCATCAAAAATAGTGGAAACATCAATAAAATCAATTCCATGCTTACGGAGGTTCGTAAGACGTTTAGTTTCATCCCATTCAAATTCCATACCTTGATTGTTACTACATATTGTAACTACATTTTGCTTTCTTCTAAAAAATCACGATCTAGTTCGCTGGCTTTTAACCCATAAACTGTTGACATTGTTTTTTTCTATTTTCGATTCTGATAATTATAGCGTTATCTTAGCACCACTCGTCAAAAAACACCACTGCCCCAAATCCACAGAAGGCAGACCCCGCACTACAAGTTTTAGCAGAATTTTACTCCTATATTACGAATCCTGCTATGAATTGTCATAGAGAAAAGGGCGAAGCATTCAGTTACAAAATATTGGTTTATCGCAATATTTTATCGCCCGAATCCTTCGCCCCCACATCAAATTTTATAGTTAGAAAACGCGCACAATTTCGGTGTCACCTAAAATTTAGGTAAATCCTACATTAACTGTTAAGCGCGATCGAACTTATTGGGTTAAACCAATTTTTCCTCATCATCTTTTTCCAACTCCTTTGCCGGAACCTCTGCTAGAGTTTCGGAGGATTCAGTAGATTTTACTTTCTCTGGTTCTGAAGTTTCTTCCATACTTAAGGTTTCAGTAGGGTGTTCAGAAACTATTTCAGCTATTTCTACTGGTGGAGTTGGGGTTTCGGTTTCCAGCGCATCTACGGCGGCTGTAAGATTTTCGGTTTTGCTTACTTCGGTAGTTTCACTTGGGCGATCGCCTGTTTCTTCTGTAACTTCCGCAGTCATTGACTCTGAAGTTTTTGTCAGAGAAATCAAGGTTTCTGGAACCACTTCTGGCACTGATTCTTTAGACTTTGACTCTAAAATGTCGTCAATATCAGCAGTTGGATGAATGGGAATTCCCGCCTCAGTAATAGAAGTTTTTACTTCCGAGGTTTTCGCTTCCTTTTTTGCATCTACTGGCTTAGTTTTAGCTTTACCAAAACCGCCTAAAGAAACCAAACTTTTTTTGAGATTAGCCAACAAACTGCCAAAGTCAGTTGAAGAAGGGGATGGCTTTTTTACCGCCGCCGCAGGTGAGGGAGTGAATTGTTTTTCTTGGGTGATTTCAGCAAAATCCTCCGATCCATCAAATTCATCATCGTTATTGTCTGGCGCGATCGCGGTTTGGGAAACAGTAGAGGGTTCTACCTTTGATGTCTCCTGGGAATCAGCAACTTTCTCACCAGCGACATTGGCGGAATTACTGGCAAAATCACCTTCGATCGCGGTATTGGCAACATCTGCAACAGTTGTATTAACCGTTTCACTTGTTTCTTTATCTGGGGGAGAAGCGATCGCAGTTTCTACAGCCCCATACTCTTTCATTTGCACCACCGTTACCGAAGATGCACTTTCCGACTCAGGCTGACTGGATTTTTTGCCAACAGTCGCAGGTTTTTTCGGAGTTTTATCCGCTTTTTTGCCAAATAAATCGGCGATCCCTCCGAAACCCTTAACACCTGTCAATTTTCCCGCTATGTCTAAGTTGGGAATTGGCGTTTGTCCAGCCACAGGTGTAAGCTCTCGGCGCAAAGTCAGGGTTTGCCAAGCAAACCAACCCAACAAAGCAACACTGGCAATTTGACCCAGTAAAACCGCACCCGTGATCCGTCCTGCACAGACCCATAAAATTAAGGCATAGAATAGTCCCACCCCACTCCAAGGAAAATCGCTTTTGCGGTGGACTTCAGGAAAAAAGAACGCAGCCATATAAATGGCTAAACTGCCAAAACCGACTGCCAACGCGAGAATGTAAGCAAGCATAAGGTCGGTGCTCCCGCTGTTTGATTAAGTAGATAATTTTATCTTTAATTTTATGACCCATAGGCACAATTATCCTGTTGTCATTAATGTATAGCAATTGCCAATCCGGTTAGGGGCTAGGGCTAGGCAGGGCTGTTTCATTCTCAGCACTTACGCAGTGCCTCTATATTTACTAGGGGCGAATGGCATTCGCCCACCATATATAGCGCTACCTTCTCCTTTGTTCCTGAAGAATAACATTAGCCCATTCTCGATCTTTTAATTTTAATGGTGGTACAGGTTCCAGCAAATAATCTATAGCCAGATCGAATCTCGCTTGATCGTATATTTCGTTCAACAACTCCTGTAAGTTTACCTCTGGTTGTATTTCTCCCGCTTTCAAGGGAATGGGGAAAATTGGGATCGGTTGACGGATACTAAAAGCATATAATCTCCCCTGCGGTAACTCCTCACCCCGACACACTAAAATTCGATAATCATCTCTCGTTTTTACTTCTAATAATGGCATCTGTTTACCGCCTCTGAGTAAGTCAATTTCCACTAAATTAGTTTGATGATGCAAAACTGCATTTCTCTTTTTTTCATATTCATCTCGTCCCAATCCAGAGCGTTTATTTGTAGGAGAAATAATTTCTATAACTGTAATTACTTTACCGTTGAAACCTTCCCTAATTTCTAAATAACCTTCTTTGATTGTGGATGGCATGGGTAATTTAACTAGAGTAGGTTCGACGCGAGTAAGTACGCTTGTGCTACTACTATGCTGGGTAGTAGTTGGTTGTGTCCCAATAGAATTAAAGTGCCTAGAAATTACTGTGACATCAGGAATGCCAACTAACTCCATTGAAACATTAAAATAAGTTCTTTTTTCAATAGCTACTCGATAATTTTGGCTAAGTTGCGGCACAATAGCATTAGCTACAGCGACAATCAAGCGACTATGAACTTCACTCCATAAATTTGGATTTTCTAGGTAGGGATTCATCCCCGGAAAAGGTGATGGCATTTTTTACTGCTTTTATAGTTTAATTTTATAGTTTAAAAAACACGCCTTAACCTTCTTGGCGGTTGCTATATTTATTGCTAATTATTGCTAAAAATTTTAGATTTTAGATTGAAGCCAAAACCCAATCTAAAATCTCAAATTCCGACATTCTAAGTCGCTTAAGGTGACAACCGCCAAACTTTAATTGTGTCATCAAAACTGCCACTAACTAAGGTTTTGCCTCTGGGACTAAAAGCAACTTCTACCCAAGAAGAATGACCTTTTAATGTACCCATTAAACCGCCGCTGCCCATCTGCCAAAGTTTAATCGTGCCACTTAAATCACCACTGGCTAAAGTTTGACCGTCGGGGCTAAAAGCTAAGGATTGAACTTTGTCTAAATGGCCGTTTAAAGTTCGCAATAAATAACCATTTGGTTGTGGTGATTCACTTGTGTTTAAATCCCACAGTTTAATTGTATTATCCCAACTTCCAGAGGCTAAAGTTTGACCGTCGGGACTAACAGCAACTGACCATACGGCATCGGTATGACCTGCGAGGGTGCGGACTAATTCTCCGGTTTGCCAGTTCCATAATTTAATTGTGCCGTCATCGCTACCAGTGGCAAGTATTTCGCCATTGGGAGTGAATGCTACTGATTGAATTCCGGCGGAATGTCCCTTTAAAGTTTCTAGTTCAATGCCGGTTTCTACTTGCCAAAGTTTTACTGTTTTGTCTTTGCTGACACTGGCGATCGCCTTTCCATCGGGACTAAAAGCTACAGAAAATACGCCGGCTGTATGGCCATAAAAAGTCCGTATTAGTTCTCCAGAATAGATGTCCCAGAGTTTAATTGTATTATCGGCACCGCCGGAGGCGATCGCCCGACCGTCTGGACTCACGGCCACCGCCCAGACTGCGCCAGAATGCCCGATCATTGTTCTGACTAATTTGCCGCTACAGAGGTGTAACAGGCGAATTGTGCCGTCTGTGTTACCTGTGGCCACTGCCCGACCATTGGGGATTACTGCTACGGACCACACGGGGCCGGAGGTTGAGGCTAGGGTGCGGACTGGGGCATTTGGCGATCGCTGACTGGTGAAGTCATTCAGACGCGGCGAGGAGAAGCGGAAATCGGGAATCTTAGCTGTTGATTTTGAGGTTTTGAAACCCATCTGTGGTGAAAGAGATGGCAGGTGAGGGTTAAGTGCGATCGATAAAATGGCAATAGCGGCGGCACTCCAAGCAGTTAAAGCCCAATTTTGTTTCGATCGCCCTAAAGCTATTGGTGTGGGGCAAACTTTTACTTTTACATCTTTGAGGGCTTCTGTGGCTGACTGATAGCGCAGCATGGGATCGCGCTGTATCATTTTATCGAGAATCCGACTGAGGCGATCGCTAACTGGCACTTTCAAATAATCGCGCCACACCCAAGTATCTGATTTAATATCAAACAAATCAAAGGGAGAAAGCCCCGTCAGCAAATAAATACAAATTACGCCTAAGCTGTATAGATCGCTGCTATTTGTTGCCGCACCTTTTATTTGTTCTGGGGCTGCATATTCGGCCGAACCAACTTTTACTTTAGTTTTTGGCCAACTACCATTCATTGGTGTTGCCGCTCCAAAATCAACTAAGGTTAACTCTCCTTTTCTTCCTTTCTTAAATGGCGCTTGATGCGATCGACGAATAATATTTTCCGGTTTCAGATCGCGGTGAATCAGTTGAGAATCGTGGATTAATTGTAAAACTGGTAGTAATTCTCCCAGCAATTGCCAAATGGCTGTTTCTCCAAAATTTCCTTTTTCTGAAAGTTCTTCTGCTAAACTACGACCGGCGATGTATTGCTGCACTAAATACAGACATCCATCATGTTCAAAAGATGCCCATAATTCGGGAATTTGTGGATGTTGCCCTAACTTATCCAGTAACAATGCCGCTACATGAAATCTCTGGGGAAAATAGAAATTTGTCTCGGCTAATTCTGACTGAATATTATCACCAACTGCGGGCTGAAATAGCTGCTTAATTACGCAGCGGGGGTGAGAGGGTTGATCTTCATCAATAGCTAAAAATGTCCGTCCGCTAACGCTTTGACCAAGGGTGTGAAGGATACGGTAACGGTTTTTTAGCAACATCTCGCGGCCGCAACTAGAGCAGGTTGTGGTGCGATCGCGGTTTTGGGGGGCTTGGCAATTTGGATTGATACAGTAATTCATAAGACCTCGTAAAAATGGAAACCCATCGCCTTTAGGGGTGGGAGGAATTTTTAAACTTGAGGGTGTAGTGGATCGGTCAACAAGTTTGTTACACTACAATATCTGATCTATGATAGTTCTTTTTGAGATTTTAGCTACATTTTGGGCAGGCGATCGCGATAAATTATGAATTATTTTCTAGCAGCCAAGATTTAATCCCCCCAAATGCTTTCCCCAGTTAGCCTCTAAACTTACTGGTGATTTTACCCATATCCGATAATTCTTTGAGTATAATATTTTCAATGTCAACAGCGAACAACCAGATATTAAACACTTAAAAAAACTTATGCCCCTCATCCGTGTCCCCAAATCCTGGGAAATTCCCGATCGAGAAATCACCCCAGAAACCTTTTTTCTCAACCGCCGCCGCTTTATGACCAACTTAATTGGCGCTGGTTTAACAGCGTCCCTACTTCCTTTAACTGGTTGCGATAATGATTCTAACTCAAAATTAGCCAATGGACAATTTTCTACTAAGGCATTCCCAGATTTAACTCGCAATCCTAACTTTGCCCAAGTCGATCGACCAATTACTGAGGAAGATTTAGCCACAAAATATAACAATTTCTACGAATATGGAGGCACAAAATCCATTTGGAAAGAAGCCCAAAAATTACCTTTAGAAAATTGGCAAGTCGAAGTCACTGGTCTAGTAAAAAATCCCCGGATTTATGACATTGATGAATTGCCCAAAAAATTTCCTATTGAGGAACGAGTTTATCGGTTTCGCTGTGTGGAAGCCTGGGCAATGGTGGTTCCCTGGGTAGGTTTTCCGATGAAGTTACTAATGGCAGATGTCGAACCCACATCTAAAGCGAAATTTGTCCGCTTTACTTCCTTTTACGATGCTAAAATTACTAAAGGTAATGGTTTTTTCTCTCAATTTTATCCTTGGCCTTATAAGGAAGGCTTGCGAATTGAGGAAATGGCGAATGAGTTAGCTTTTTTTGCGATCGGGATTTATGGTAAAGATTTGCCTAAGCAAAATGGCGCACCGTTGCGAGAAGTTATCCCCTGGAAATACGGTTTTAAAGGAGCTAAATCTATTGTTAAAATTGAGTTTGTGGAAGAACAACCAGCAACTTTTTGGAATACATTATCACCTAACGAATACGGTTTTGAAGCTAACGTTAATCCTGAAAAACCCCATCCCCGATGGTCCCAAGCAACAGAACGGATAGTTGGTCCAGGCTCGAGTTTTTCCTGGGAAACTCGCCCCACTATTATCTACAATGGTTATGGGGAATATGTAGCCAACTTGTATGCTTAAATATGTGGAATAGGATTACGCAAAAAACCCGGTTTCTGACCAAAATCATCGCTTTTTTTGAGAAATATTGACGCAGAAACCGGGTTTTTGACCCCTGGTAAGTCCTGTGGAATAAAAACTAACAATAAACAAATGGTGCATAAAGAACTCTACTTAATCCGTCACGGTATAGCCGTCGAGCCTGAAGGTTGGCCTACTGATGAAACCCGTCCCCTAACTAAAGAAGGCGATCGCAAAACCCGCAAAATCGCCGAGCGCCTGCTCGAACTCAACCTTCACTTTAACCTCATCCTTACCAGTCCCCTAACTCGCGCCCAAGCTACTGCCCAAATCCTCCAAACCACAGGCTTAAGCCCTAAAATAGAACAATTCGCTGCCCTAGCCCCCGACGGCAACATCCAAGAATGGCTAGACTGGTATCAAGAATGGCATCTCAGCGGTGAAACCCACCTCGCCCTCGTCGGCCACCAGCCAGACTTAGCAAACTGGGCAGAAATCCTGCTCTGGGGGAAAACACGAAACACCCTCATCCTCAAAAAAGCCGGTATCATCGGCCTCATCCTCCCAGAAACTGGCTCCCCAGTCGATCGCAGTCAAATGTTTTGGCTTACCCCGCCGAAATACTTACTGCCATCAACTTGAACCATAAACCAATAAAATAACAGTTGTTAAATAGGCAACACTACAAAGGTTTCTGGTAATGTAACTTGATTAGGTTCATCTCACACAAAGGGTAAAGTAATGGTCGCAATTGGCGATTTTAAACCAGGTTTAGAAGGTGTACCCGCTACCTTGTCCAGTATCAGCTTCGTTGATGGACAAAAAGGCTTACTGGAATATCGGGGAATTAGTATCGAAGAAATTGCCAGCAAAACTTCCTTTTTGGAAACTTCATATTTATTAATATGGGGAAAATTACCTACACAAGAAGAACTTACAGAGTTTGAACACGAAATTCGTTATCATCGACGGATCAAATACCGCATTCGGGACATGATGAAATGCTTTCCCGAAACCGGTCATCCGATGGACGCTTTGCAAGCTTCTGCTGCTGCTTTGGGGCTATTTTACTCCCGTCGAGCCCTGCCCAATCAACAATACGTTCGACAAGCAGTTGTGCGGTTACTAGCAAAAATTCCGACAATGGTTGCGGCATTTCAATTAATGCGAAAAGGTAACGATCCCGTGCAGCCTAAAGATGATTTAGACTACTCAGCGAACTTTTTGTATATGCTCACTGAGAGAGAGCCAGATCCTTTGATGGCTTACGTTTTTGATGTTTGCCTCACTCTCCACGCGGAACATACAATTAATGCTTCTACATTTTCCGCGATGGTGACAGCTTCTACTCTGACAGATCCCTATGCGGTGGTAGCTTCAGCTGTCGGTACTTTAGCCGGACCATTACACGGTGGAGCTAATGAAGAAGTGATTGATATGCTTGAAGAAATTGGCTCTCCAGAAAATGTCCGGGCTTATGTGGAAAAGTGTGTGGAAAATAAGCAGAAAATTATGGGTTTTGGCCACCGAGTTTACAAAGTGAAAGATCCCAGAGCTACGATTCTGCAAGGATTAGCTGAAAAGTTGTTTGAAAAGTTTGGCCATGATAAGTATTACGATATTGCGGTTAACTTGGAGGAAGTTATAGAGGAAAAACTTAGCCACAAAGGAATTTACCCGAATGTGGATTTTTACTCTGGTTTGGTTTACCGTAAAATGGGGATTCCTACGGATTTGTTTACGCCAGTGTTTGCGATCGCGCGGGTGGCTGGATGGTTGGCTCACTGGAAAGAACAGTTACATGAAAACCGGATTTATCGCCCCACTCAAATTTATACTGGCGAGCACGGAGTGCCTTTGACTCCTATTCAAGAACGAAGTTAAAACTCTTTGTAGGGGTATTGACTGGTCAATGTAATTAAAAATTAAAAGTGATAGAATTTTTAATTTTACATTTTTAATTTTTAATTCTTCAGGGTTCGATCGCAGGCATTACCCAAAAAATCTCAGCGATCGCAAATCTGAGTAGCCCCTGAGAGCGATATACTGTTAGGCGGTAAAGCATTACAAAATCTTTACACAGATTCCGCAAGCTCACGCACTCAAGATGTAATTAAAAATTAAAAATTAAAAAATATAATTTTTAATTTTTAATTCTTCAGCGTGCGATCGCAGGCGGCGCAACACGGTTCAAAATTATATGTGATGAGTCCGAAGCTCGACAAATGAACGCAGGAATAGACTTACAAACAAGTTTTGTAGAAGCCCTGACAAACTTGGGCTTGCCAGGGGAAATTGCCACATTATTGTGGCTACCCTTACCAATGTTGCTGGTGATTGGGGGAGCCGCAGTCGGCTTACTCGTCGCCGTCTGGCTAGAGCGGAAAATTTCCGCCGCCGCCCAACAAAGGATTGGCCCAGAATTCATCGGTCCCTTGGGAGTGCTCGCACCTATGGCTGATGGTTTAAAGCTACTTTTCAAAGAAGATATCGTCCCAACATTATCAGATCCTTTACTGTTTACATTGGGACCCGTAATTGTTGTCATTCCAGTTTTTTTGTCCTACTTAATCGTCCCTTTTGGACAAAATCTAATCATCACCAACTTGGGAACAGCAATTTTTCTGTGGATTGCTTTGTCTAGCATTCAACCAATTGGTTTGTTGATGTCCGGGTACGCTTCTAATAATAAGTATGCCCTTTTGGGTGGACTGAGAGCGGCTGCTCAATCAATTAGTTACGAAATTCCCCTGGCTTTATCAGTATTAGCGATCGCCATGATGTCGAATAGCCTCAGTACAATTGACATTGTACAACAACAATCTGGCTATGGCATTCTGGGTTGGAATATTTGGCGACAACCCGCAGGTTTCCTAATCTTCCTAATCGCATCATTAGCAGAATGCGAACGCTTACCCTTTGACCTTCCCGAAGCCGAAGAAGAATTAGTTGCAGGATATCAAACTGAATATACAGGCATGAAATTCGCCTTATATTACATTGCTTCCTACGTCAACTTGATTCTTTCTTGCTTGTTAGTAGCAGTTTTATACTTAGGTGGTTGGAATTGTCCAATCCCAGTAGAATTACTCGGTAATTTGCTCGGAGTTAGCGATACAACTCCCTGGTTACAAGTAATTACAGGCGCTCTCGGCATCACAATGACATTGCTGAAAGCTTACCTATTACTATTTCTAGCAATTCTATTGCGTTGGACTCTTCCGCGAGTGCGGATTGACCAGTTACTCAACTTAGGTTGGAAGTTTTTATTGCCAGTTTCCTTAGTGAACTTGCTCTTAACGGCAGCTTTAAAACTTACCTTTCCCTTTGCTTTTGGTGGCTAAGGAATAGAAATTAAATAATTAGCTTGTTTGTAGTAAGCGCAAAGAGCGCTAAAGCGCTTACTACAAACTAAATCATCAAGTTATTTAATTTTCATTCCTAAGAGAAGAAGGGGCTACGATGCTCAGGACTAGGGACTAGGGAAAGATAAGAAGAAAACTCTTCCCTCTTCCTTCTTCCCTCTTCCTTCTTCCTTCTTCCCTCTTCCTTCTTCCTTCTTCCTTCTTCCTTCTTCCTTCTTCCTTCTTCCTTCTTCCTTCAAAAGAGAACACAATGCTAAAGTTTCTGAAACAAGTTAGTGACTACGCCAAAGATACTTTGCAAGCGGCAAAATACATTGGTCAAGGGCTATCCGTTACTTTCGATCACATGAGCCGCCGCCCGATTACCGTGCAGTATCCCTATGAAAAACTGATTCCTTCAGAGCGATTTCGGGGCAGAATTCACTTTGAGTTTGATAAGTGTATTTCCTGTGAAGTTTGTGTCCGGGTTTGTCCAATTAACTTGCCGGTTGTTGATTGGGAATTTAACAAAGAAACTAAGAAGAAACAACTCAAACACTACAGTATTGACTTTGGAGTTTGTATCTTCTGCGGTAACTGCGTGGAATATTGCCCGACTAATTGTTTGTCAATGACAGAAGAATATGAATTGGCGGCATACGATCGCCATGAGTTAAATTTTGATAACGTAGCCTTGGGTCGTTTACCTTACAAAGTTACAGACGATCCAATGGTTTCACCTATGCGAGAATTTGCTTACCTACCCAAAGGTGTTAGCGATCCCCATGAAGTACCCCACACGGCTCGTCGTGCAGGTTTACGCCCAGAAGAAATTCTGGAAAAATAGGTAATTGTTAACAGTTAACAGTTAACAGTTAACTGTTAACAATTAACAAATAACCACTAACAAATAACCACTAACAATTTAAGGACAGAATTGTGAATTTAGCAGAAGGGGTTCAGATTGTTTCATTTGGCCTGTTGGTCGTGATGATGATTGGAGCAGCTTTAGGAGTAGTGCTGTTATCTAACATTGTCTATTCAGCTTTCTTATTAGCTGGAGTCTTTATGAGCATTGCTGGAATGTATATTTTGCTCAATGCTGACTTTGTAGCTGCTGCCCAAGTTTTGATTTATGTGGGAGCCGTCAATGTCTTGATTTTGTTTGCCATTATGTTAGTAAACAAGCGAGAAGATTTCCAAGCAATTCCTAATTCTTGGGTAAGAAAAGCTGCGACTGCGGTTGTTTGTGTTGGCTTGTTTGCGCTTTTGGGAACGATGGTTTTATCAACTCCTTGGGCGATTTCTACAGGAACTTTACCTGCGGGTGAGAGTTCAATTACCGTTATTGGTAAGCATTTCTTTACTGACTTTTTGCTACCCTTTGAGTTAGCTTCAGTATTTTTGTTGATGGCAATGGTAGGAGCGATTATTTTAGCTCGTCGTGACTATTTGCCCGATGAAATTGCTGGACAAATACCTAAGCAACCTGTTTTGACATTAGCGGAACGTCCTCGCGAATTGGTTTCTGTATCCGGCGATGATGCTTCTTCAGAAGCTAGGAAATAAATGGATGCAGCGCTTTCTTGTTGTTAGTCATTTTTGAATGTGGAGATTGAAATAATTTATGCACTTGCAACTTCAGTATTTTCTGTTATTAGGTGCGGCTCTGTTTTGTATTGGCATTTACGGTTTAATTACTAGCCGAAATGCGGTGCGAGTGTTGATGTCAATTGAATTGCTGCTCAATGCTGTAAATATCAATTTGATGGCGTTTTCTAATTTCCTCGATCCAGTTACTATTAAGGGTCAGGTGTTTACGGTTTTTGTGGTAACTGTGGCTGCGGCTGAGGCGGCGGTAGGTTTGGCAATTGTGCTGACTATTTACCGCAACCGGGATACGGTTGATATGGAGGAGTTTAATCTTTTGAAGTGGTAATAGTTAATGGTTAACGGTTAATGGTTAATGGTTAACTGTTAACTGTTAACTGTTAACTGTTTTTAGTTCTGGTAATTTCTAGGGTAATTTTTCCGCCAAAATCGGGTATGGGGGCGGCGGGTTTTGATAAATTAATTTTGACTTTTTGGACTAATGGCTGTTCTAAAATTGCTTGGGCGATCACATCTGCTAATCTTTCTATTAAGGCATATTTAGAGGTTTTGACTAAGTTTTGAACAATGGCTATTGTGGTGCGATAGTCAAGAGTATCTTCTATTTTGTCACTCTTTCCTGGTTTAGCTAAGTCTAGCCAAAGAGTAATATCGATTTCAAACCATTGACCTAAGATTTGTTCTTCTGCAAGGTAGCCGGTGTATCCATAGCAGCGGATTCCTGTGAGTTGAATTGAGTCTATTTCTTTAGTCATTATTGTTTTAAATTGATAGGTTAATCCGAGAGCCTTGGGAAGTTTTGGTAACTTCAATTCTAGCTTGAAAAGCTTCTTTTAGGTGGGGAATGTGGGTAACGGCGAGGATACATTGGAAGTCGGGGGCGATCGCATTTATAGCGGCAATTAGGCGATCGCATCCTTCGCTATCTTGAGTACCAAAACCTTCATCAATAATTAACATTTGCAAAGCCGTACCCGCACGATGCGCTAATAGTCTAGCTAAACTCAAGCGAATGGCAAAATTAATGCGGAAAGCTTCGCCGCCGGAGTAGGTTTCATAGGGTCTAGTTCCGCGCGCATCAGCGATTAAGATATCTAAGGTTTCGATTAATTTTGAGGATTTTTTGTTGGTCGTGGCGCGTTGGGTGATAAATTGTACGTGCAATTGATTACCGCTTAATCGAGATAAAATCTGATTAGTTTCGGCTTCCAATTGTGGTAAAACATTTTCAATCATTAAGGTTTGAATGCCGTTTTTTCCGAAGGCTTCAGATAATGCTTGATAAACTCGATGTTGGCGACGGGTGGTTTGCAGTTGTTGTTCTTGAATTTCATGCTGTATTTTCAATTTTTCGATTTGTTCTTGTTGCTGTTGTAGCTTTCCTAAACTGGCGATGTGTTGGTCTAGTTGTTGACGGCGACGTTGTATTTGTTGCTCGATTTCTGCCATATTAGCAGAGGTATCTGGGGTTTGTTCTAATTGTTGGCGTAGGGCTAAAATTTGATTATTTAGTGTGGCTAAATCTTGCGATCGCACTTGAATTAAATTCCCCAATTCACACACTCGTTGCTGTATTTGGGGATATTGTTGTTGGGCTTGACGTAATTTTTCGGCGCGGGCTAACCAAAATTGATTTTGTCGGACTTCGGCGCGAACTTTAGTATGCTGGTCTAAGTTATAGCCAATTTCGGCAATATATCGATCTAAGCCATAAATTTGTTGCTGGATTTCTGAGTTAGTTTGTTGTTGCTCTAATTGCTGTTGTAAGCTAATTATTTGGTTTTGCAATTCTGGGCGACGGCTATTAATTTTCTGTTGTTTTGACGCAGCATCTTTAATTCTTGCCATTTTAATTTCTGCCCAACGTAAGTTCTTTTCTTGATTGCGGGCGAGGGCGTGATTTTGTTCGCTGTAGTTAATTTTTTGTAAGTTTCGATCGAGGTGCTGAAGTTCTGTCAAAATTTCGGTAGCATAGTCACCATTGTGGAGCGATCGCTCTATTTGTGCGGCCTCTTGCTGCATAATTTGGATTTGATTTTGCTCTGTGTCTAAAGCATCAATTTGAGCTTGTAAATTACCTCGACGCTCTCGTAATGTTTCGTAAGGTGCGAGGGCTTCTTCTAGTTGGCGATATTCATTTTTAAGAATTTCAAGCTCTCGATTGGAAACGGTTAATTGTTCCTTAACTACCCACAGTTGATTCCAAATTTCCTGCTGTTGATCGCGATGTTTGATAACTACTAGGTTCCAGTGGTGTTCGTCTAAAGGTCGATCGCACAAAGGACAGTTAGGGAGAGTGTAAGATGACACGCTATTAATAGGTAAATTAGTAGAAATATGTGCTATTTCTGAGGTTTTTTGCTCTAGTAATTCTGTGGGTTGCGGTGGGATTCCTAATAGTTGAATTTTTTGTTCTAATTCGGCAAGTTGGGCTTCGTAGTCGCGCTGATTAGCTTGCAGACGTTGCAAAAAATGATGTCTTTCTTGACCTTTTTCACTAACTCGCTGTTGATAAACTCGTTTGTTTTCTAACTGCAAAATTTGATGGGCAATTGCGGCTATTTCTTGCTGCAATTGCGGTTGTTTTTTTTGCCGTTTTGCTTGCTGTGATTGGATTCTTGAGTTAAATTCTGCTAAACGAGCGCTCAAAAGGGCGCGATCGCGATCGAGTTGGGCTTGCAATTGTTGTCGTCGTTGCTGTAAAGGAACAAATTCTACCTGTAGTCGATCGAGTTCATTTAAACGAATTCTAGCTGTTTGCAATTGAGCTAATCCAGCTTCCACTTCTGGCTGTTGATTCAACACTTCCTGAACTTCTTTTTGCTGTTGTTCTAGGGCTTCTAATTGTGCTTGAATTTGCTGTATTTTACTGCTAAGTTGATTAATCAGTTGTCGTTGTTGTTCTTGCAATTGTTGGCGCTGATTTTGTGCTTCTTGGTGAATTTTAAATTTAGCAGATAAGGCTTCTTCTTGGGTTTGCAAGCTTTGAAATAGTGCTAAACCGCTAGTTATTTCATTTTCTTGTTGTAAAAGCGCGGTAAGTTCTTGTTGTTGCTGTTTAACAGCCGCAAGCTCTTGTTGCAATCGCTGACATTCTTGGGTAGTAGTTTTGTGTTGTTGTTGCTGTTGACTAAGTAGTTTTTCTCCCGTTTGGCGTTGATGTTGTTGGGTTTGCAATTGTTGAATTTTTGCTGTATCGATCTGTTGTTGTTCTTGAAGTTGAGCAATCGTTTGTTGGAGATTAATTTGCTCAGACGCTATCGCATCTTTTGCCAACAATTGCTGTTTGATATTCAATAAATTTTCTTCAACAAACTTGACTTGATTTTTAAACTCATTCGATTTTTCCTTAGCTTGTCCTGCCAATATATCATACCGATCTAGCTTGAGAAGACCGGCCAGAACTTCTTTGCGATCGCTCGCTTTTTTGAGCATAAATTCATCCGCCCGCCCCTGTCGCAAATAAGCCGAGTTAATGAAAGTTTCATAATCAAGTTTTAAATGATCTGTGATTTTTTGCTGTGTCGCCCGCAGTCCTTTTTCTGTCAATGTCCGAAACGAACCAGGCTTAATCTCACCTCTCACCAGATTGGGAGTTGTCGCAATTTGAAATTCCAGAGTTCCAGAATGTCCCCGACGGCGATTACGAATAATTCGGTAGGTTTGGCCGTGCGTCGCAAAGATGAAATCAACGCGGGTTTCAGTTTCGCCAATATGGATGATGTCATCTTCCGAAGCCGTGCGACAGTTACCCCAAATTGCCCAAGCGATCGCTTCCAAAAGCGAAGTTTTACCCGCACCGTTGGGGCCGCAGATGCAAGCAGTATGGAGTCCGCGAAAGTCAAGGGTAGCATCGCGGTAACTGAGAAAATTTTTGAGTGTGAGTTGTTGTGGAATCATTATCGGCACTGCGCCATACATTCTATCTTAATCAATACCACTTTTTTGTCCTGTTGCCTAGTTGTTCAATCAATTTTCACTAGCAAAATTTCCAGGTCAAGCTAAATATCAGGAAATCCGTAAGCCTAGCCAGTCAAAGGTATCGCCTCTCCGCGATCGCGCCAAGGTACGTTAGCTCGGAACAGTTAGCCTTGATATCTTTCCTAAGCCAGCAGATACCTATAACTGCCCCTCAGTCTGGCTCAATTCCCAAATCAACCAGATAAATTAGTAAGATTTAATATGAAATTTTCTCAAATTTTTAATAATAAACATGAACAAATTTACTAACAATGTGATCTCCTATACTTGACATTTTTTGTTTATTCGGATATGATTATTTATTGTTATTTTTCACATTAAGTTGCCAATTACTATAAAAAAGTGAATCACATTAAAGGAGAATTATGAACAGGATTTACAGATTTGTAATTTCATTAGAGCGTAAAACTCTATGGCAAATCATAATACTTACGATTATTTACTGCTGCGTTTCTAGGATGTCAATATCACTAGCTTCATTACCTTTAAATGCCAGTCCTATTTGGATCGGCGCTGGTATTGCTTTGGCCGCCACAATTTTACTAGGATATCAGGTTTTACCAGGTGTAATTCTAGGTAGCGTTATCGGACTGATTGATGCTCACGGGATAACTCCTCTAGGTATTTTGGTCAATCTTATTTTTACAATTACTAACTCACTAGATCCACTCTTAGGAAAATATCTCATTCATCGCTTTATTGGTAATCGCCATTTACTCGATCGCGCTCAAGATGTCTTCTCCTTTGTGTTATACGGTGCTTTACTTAGCACTACCTTAAGTTCTACGATCGCGACAACTACGATTTGCTTATTGGGCAAAGCACCTTGGACAAACTATGGAATAATTTGGTGGACTTGGTGGACAGGAAATTTTATCGGTGTACTTGTATTCACGCCATTATTACTAGCTTGGAGTCGGGGAATTAAGCAATTCAGACAACTATTAATAAAAAGACTTGTTGAAGGATCGCTCTTATTATTTCTAGTTATTGCTATTAGCCAGATAGCATTTGGTTGGGGATATCCTGTAGAATATTTACTAATTCCCCTATTAGCTTGGTCAGCGTTTCGCTTTCAGCATCATGGAGCCACATTATTAATTGTAATTGTCTCAGCCATTTCCACTATAGGAACCGCCAATGGGTTAGGACCATTTGTTCGTCAGTCAAATAATGAATCTTTACTCCTATTGCAATCCTTTATGAGCGTTGTGACGATCACAACCTTGATTTTATCAGCAGTAATTGCCGAAAACAAAAAAGCAGAAGAAAGACTAAAAAGAGCAAATGAAGAGTTAGAAAGCAGAGTTGAGGAACGCACTGCCGAACTTGCCCAAGCCAAAGAACAAGCAGAAATTGCTAACAGTGCCAAAAGCGAATTTTTAGCCAACATGAGCCACGAATTACGCACGCCTCTCAACGGCATTTTAGGCTATACTCAAATTCTTATGCGCTCCAAAATCTTACAAGAATCAGAACAAAAAGGCCTAGAAATCATCCATCAATGTGGCTCTCACTTACTCACCCTAATTAACGACATTTTAGACCTCTCCAAAATCGAAGCCAAAAAAATGGAACTCTACCCTAATGAATTTCATTTTCCCTCATTTCTCCATGCGATCGGTGAAATATCTCGGATTAAATGTCAACAAAAAGGTATTAGTTTTATCGAACAATTTGACCCCGCACTACCTATGAGTATTCAAGCCGATGAAAAACGGTTACGGCAAGTATTAATTAATCTCCTGGGAAATGCGGCTAAATTTACCGACGTTGGTAGCGTCACCTTGAAAGTTGGAGTTGTAGAATCAGTGGTTATAGCATCAGAAACTAATACTCTCAACGCAATCCAAAAAATTCGCTTTCAAATTGAAGATACAGGAGTAGGAATGACTGAGGAACAAATCGAGAAAATATTTACTCCCTTTGAACAAGTAGGCGATACAAAACGCATGGCAGAAGGTACAGGTTTAGGATTAGCAATTAGTTTAAAAATCGTACAAATTATGAGGAGTAGCATCCGCGTCAACAGCCAAAAGGGAGCCGGGAGTCAATTTTGGTTTGACTTAGACTTACCTTGCGCGAGTGAGTTTACTTTAAAAGCCACTTCGGAATTTAAGGGAACAATTACGGGTTATACAGGCAAGAGACGACAAATATTAGTAGTAGACGATCGCTGGGAAAATCGGTCTGTGATTGTGAATTTATTAACACCCGTAGGTTTTGAAGTCGTAGAAGCTACTAACGGAAATGAAGGATTAGAAAAGGTAATAGAGTTAATTCCCGATCTGATTATTACTGATTTAGTGATGCCAGTGATGGATGGATTTCAATTACTCCGTCGTCTAAGAAGTGATGAAAAATTTAAAGAAATAATAGTAATAGTTTCTTCAGCAAGTGTATTTGAAACCGATCAATATAAGAGTTTAGATGCTGGAGCAAATGCCTTTTTGCCCAAGCCAGTACAAGTATCTGAGTTGTTTAATTTATTAGAGAAACAGTTAGGATTATCTTGGGTGTATGAAAAATCAACTCAAAAAGTACCGACAATGACTAATTCTCAGGAAAAATCGGTAACTACGGAGTTAATTGTGCCGCCATTAGCAGTAATGGAAAGTTTGCATGACTTAGTGATGAAAGGAAACTTGAAGGCGATTATTCGAGAAATGGAGGAGTTGAAAAATTCCGATCCGCAATTGGTTGCTTTTGCGGAACAGGTGTGTGAGTTAGCGAAGGGATTTCAAGAAAAAAAATTGCGGGCATTTTTGGCTCAGTATAAACAGGAGAAAGAGCCAACTATATAAAATATATTAAAAGAGAAATTAGTGCCAAAATAGAATCTGCAAAAAACTGGAGTAGTTTGATTATTTACGAGTAGGGGAGAAGCATTCGGGCGAAAGATATTGAGTAAAAGCGATAAATTATCTGCCCGAATGCTTCGCCCCAGAGAGTCCTAATCGCCCTGGCGGTTGCTATAATTTTCAGAAATTCCTGTTAGAATCTGGTAGAATAAAGTCTACCTTCGCCTTTCATCCCCGATCTCAAGATGCAAGGTGTTTAGGCTGGCGCTATAAGAAGACAGCAAGTATCTACCCAAAAATCATAATATGAGCAAAGTTTTAGTGATCTTAGGTGAATTGAACGATCGCGATATAGATTGGCTACTGGCTAACGGCACACGGCAGCAAATCCCAGCAGGTACTGAACTGATCGGCGAAGGTAAACCCATAGACGCTCTCTATATCGTTTTAGAAGGAATTTTGAGCGTTTCAGTCTTAGCTTTAGGCAATAGAGAAATAGGTAAAATTGTTTCTGGAGAGGTATTAGGCGAAATGTCTTTCGTCGATGGCCGTCTTCCATCTGCCAGCGTTAAAGCAATTAAAGAATGTCTAATTTTATCAATTCCTAGAGAGAAATTAACGGAAAAACTTGAACAAGATGTGCTTTTTTCCCTACGATTCTATCGAGCAATTACTAAATTTCTTTCTACGAGATTGCGGGGGACAGTTAGCCGTTTTAGTCAAGATCCAGACTATCTCATTTTTCAAGATAGTTCCACAGAAGAACCAAATCAAGCTGCTTTAGACAATAGCAATTTAGCGAAATCGAGATATGACTGGTTAATGGATCGTCTTACGGAGACAGAGAAAAGCTGATTAATTCCTAGAAAAACTGTTGAAAACACTTGGCTAAATATGGTACAATATAATCCTTTAAAGTTGCCAAATAGCGCAGAACTTCCTAAGCTTTCAGTATGATTTACTATGCCGTTTCATCAACCGCCCATCTACTCATCAGCCCTTGAACAAGCGATCGACCGTCACCCCCTAATTGTGACACCAGAAACTTCTCTTTTAGAAGCGATCGCGCTGATCAGTCAATTGCAAAATAAGTGTAGTTTACCAGAAGCAAACCTCGCCAAAGACATCATAAATGTCTCCGAATCTTCCCTGTGGCAACAGGTACGCGCCCGCTGCATTTTAGTAGTAAAAAATAAACCCTCACTTCACACCAACTTATCTATCAATAACCATAGAAGATCGTCATTACTAGGCATATTAACCGAAGGTGATATTGTTCGACTGATTGCCACAGGCAAAATTAACAACCACACCGAAATTTCTCTGCACAAACTTCCTGTTTCTGAAGTAATGTCACCACCTTCTATTACCCTCACTGAATCCACCAATCAAGATATATTTACTGCCTTATCCCTATTTCGTCAGCACCAGATTGATTATTTACCAGTAGTAGATCGCCACGCTTATTTAGTTGGTGTCCTCACCAGAGAAAGAATTCGTCAAGTGCTACAACCATCAAATATTTTCAAATTACGGCGCGTTAGTGAATTGATGACAACACCAATTTCTGCACCCCAAGATGCTTCGCTATTAAGTATTGCCCAACTCATGTCAGAGCATCAAGTTAGTTGCGTTGTCATTACTCAAAATAAAGAATTAAAAATGGAGAAGCCTAGAGAAGCTCGCACATCTATTTGTTATTATTCATTTCAACAACCCTTGGGGATGATCGCCGAATATGATATCGTACAGGCTCAATTTTTAGAACTAAATTTAGCTAATTACACAGCTTCAATGGTGATGAGAAACTCCCTGTTTAGTTTAAAACCTTCTGATTCCTTATGGGTGGCTCATCAAGAAATGCAGCAACAACAAATTCAGCGATTAGTTGTTTGTGGTAGTCGCGGAGAAATGTTGGGTTTAATCACTCAAACTAGCTTACTACAAGTGCTCGATCCTACAGAAATGTATCGGGCTGTGAAGCAATTACAAAAATCAGTATATCAACTGCAAGCAGAAAAACTCGAACTGCTTAAAAGTCGCAACGCCAAACTAGAAGAAGAAGTGCGGGAAAGAACAGCAAAACTGCACGAGCAACTGGAGCGCGATCGCCTTTTAACTAAGATTTCTTTGCGGATTCACCAATCTTTAAATCTCGATGAAATTATCAATGCCACCGTCGCTGAAGTTCAACAGATTCTGCAAGCAGATCGCTGTACAATTCTTCGTTTAGAATCTACAGATGTTGGCATTATAGTAGCAGAATCCGTTGCTCCTGGGTGGCCTTCTACTTTAGGAAATATTGTGCCAAAAACTATTTGGGAACAATGCAGTCAGGCTTTTGTACAAGAACATTATGCAGTTTATAATATTGACCAAGTTAATCTCACCCCTGAAAAAATTACCCAGTTCAAACAAGCAGAAATAAAAGCTTTTATTGCTGTCCCCATTCTACAAGATAGTCAATTGTGGGGGATGATGTGCGTTCATCAGTGTCATAACCCCCGCGAATGGCAAAAATCTGAAGTAGATTTGCTGTTACAATTAGCAACCCAAGTCGCGATCGCGATTCAGCAGGCACAACTCTATCAACAAGTACAAAATCTTAATAGCGATTTGGAACTTCAAGTTCAAGAACGCACTGCACAATTGCAACAAAAAATTCAAGAACTTCAACAGCTTAATGTGCTAAAAGATGATTTTCTCAGTACAGTTTCTCACGAACTACGAACACCTTTAGCTAATATGAAAATGGCAATTCATATGCTAAAAATTTCTCCGACTATAGAGCGCAGACAAATTTATTTAGGAATTTTAGAAGCAGAATGCGCTAGAGAAACCGACCTGATTAATGCTTTACTCGATTTGCAGCGACTAGAATCGTCAACTTCTTCTATTAATTGGGAATCAGTTAATCTACAATGTTGGCTACCGACGATAATTGAATCATTTAAGTCGCGAGCGCAAAATCGCCACCAAGTATTTAAAATTGATTGCGATCTTAACTTACCAACTATTATTTCAAACCGGGCTAGTCTGGCTAGAATTTTAGCAGAATTACTCAATAATGCTTGCAAATATACACCTAATGGCGGAGAATTTACCTTAAAAATTCACTACAATAGGGAAGATGAAAACAAGCCTGAAAAAATAATTAAAAAAGGGGTGGGGAACCATAGTCATAGAAATAGAGAAACAAATTTTTCACCAATTCCTAATTCTCATTCTGCAAGTTCTAGCTACAAAGTTAAGTTTATTGTTAGCAATCAAGCAGAAATTCCTAAAGAGGAGTTACCCCATATTTTTGAGAAGTTTTATCGAGTGCCTAATGCCGATCCTTGGAAGCAAGGCGGGACGGGTTTGGGTTTAGCTTTGGTGCAGAAGTTGGTGGAACAATTAGGTGGAGAAATTCAGGTTGTTAGTGGTGATGGTTGGACTACTTTTACTGTACAATTAACTGTTAATTGTTCGCAGTAAAACGAGCAATTATCAATCCAATTACTCTATATTGTTTAAGTTCTCGCAGGAAAGTAAAATTGTGCAAAGTATTTCTAAGTTTGATATTTCAAGCAACATTAGCCATCACCCTTACTATAAAACCGATTTGGGTTTCGCCTACTTAGGCAATAGTTTAGAACTCATGGCAGAATTGCCCGATGAAAGTGTCGATTTGATTTGCACTTCTCCACCTTTTGCCCTAGTCAGAAAAAAAGCTTATGGCAACGTAGATGCCGATAAATATATTGAATGGTTCAAGGTATTTGCTAGTGAATTTTACCGTATTCTTAAACCTCAAGGATCGCTAGTGATAGATATTGGAGGAAGTTGGATTAAAGGTTTCCCTGTGCGATCGCTTTATCATTTTGAGTTAGTAATAGAACTTTGCAAACCCAAATCAGAAGGGGGTTTAGGGTTTTTCCTTGCACAAGAACTTTTTTGGTACAATCCAGCTAAACTGCCGACACCTGCCGAGTGGGTGACAGTGCGAAGAGAAAGAGTTAAAGATGCTGTTAATACAGTTTGGTGGTTATCAAAAGATCCCCATCCTAAAGCAAACAATAGAAGGGTTTTACGCCCTTACAGTGAAGCGATGAAAAACTTATTAAAAAATGGGTATGATGCCAAACTACGCCCCTCTGGGCATGATATTTCTACTAAGTTTCAGAACGATCGCGGTGGCGCTATTCCTCCCAATATTATCGGCGATTCTCTTTGGGGTTCGGACGCATTGATTGGGAAACCATTATTAGCAGAATTTAATTGGATTTTAGAGAATGATTTAGCACAGCCTGTAAATGTTATTTCAGCTTCTAATACCGCCTCTAATGATTACTATCAGCGACGATGCAAAGAAGCCGGAATTAAGGCTCATCCGGCTAGATTTCCCCAAGCATTACCTGAATTTGTCATTGCACTTTGTACTGAGCCTGGTGATTTAGTTCTCGATCCATTTGCGGGTTCAAATATGACAGGAAGAGTTGCTGAAACCCTCGATCGCCATTGGTTAGCCTTTGAATTAGATGAAAATTATATTAAAGCATCACAATTTCGATTTGAAGAAGATGCTCCATTAGTAGTTACTCCATTAAAAGACAGAAAAGCTCTCAAAGCAAAAGCGCTGACTTTTGCCCCTAATTACCTTGAAAAATCATCCACAATTGACGATCAAAATACTTATATCCAATTAAACTTATTTTCATCACACAATAACAATATGCCAGAACAACAACTTAAATTTACTTATGGTCATCAGTTTGAACCGAAAACAATGAATTTAGTTGAACTGGTACAACTATGTGTAAATTGCCAACCAGATCGCCGTGTTTTACAGGATGAAATTGCCCAGCGTTACTATTCCAGCCACTCAACCCAAAACGATCTACAGAAAGGAGAAAATCGTAGCAAACTTGCGATGAATACATTTCTCTCTCTTCGCGCTTACAAGTTGGTTGAATCAATCAATGATGATTGGCATTATAAAGTAACAGATATGGCTAATGAAATATTACAAAATCAGGGCGATCTTGATAAAGTAGCTACGATTTTTGCTCGTCACATCCTAACTAATTTAACTGGAATGTCTTTACTAAAAGCCATTGAAGCAATTAACAATAGAGGAGATAAACCTAAATTAGATTTAATTGGTTACGAATTGCAAGAAATGGGTTATTCTCTCTCTCCTAACGCCATCTATGTCAGCACTATGCGTCAATGGTTACAAGAAGCAGGGGTATTTGAGAAAACCTATGAAATTAACTGGGATCGAGTCTATGATATCCTAGAACTCGATAAAGATTATATTGATGAAATTTACATTCTTACCTCAGAACAAAAATATTTTCTATTAGCAATGCTCCAGATGAGCATTATAGAACTAACAAAATGGAATGACATTGCAAATTATGCGGTGAGTGTTTATAAAGTTCGGTTTCCCTCTAAATCATTTGTTAAGGATATTATTCAACCCTTAGTAGAAACAGGTTTGATTGAAACTGAGAAAACTACGGAGGGACGTGGTGCTAAACCTAATTTGGTGAAACTGACGGAAAAAGCCCAGCGAGAATTACTGTCTAAACTGTTAGAATCTATTGCCGATATGACAGAAATATCTCAAACTGAACTCGATCGAAGTTTTGAAGATGTTGTTAACGATTTAGATCATGCAGATAAACATATAAAAGGCAAAGCCCTAGAATTGTTAGCAATTTGGATGATTCGTTTGACAAGTCTGCGATTTACAAAATGGCGAAAACGGGACTATGAAACGGGACAAGGTGAAGTAGATGTTTTAGCTGCATCCGATCGATTTGTTTATCACCGTTGGCAAATTCAGTGCAAAAATACTAAACGAGTGGATGTTGAAGTGTTAGCTAAAGAAGTAGGTATGACTTTTGTAACTGGGGCTGATGTGGTGATGATTGTGACTACTGGTGAGTTTACTAGAGATGCTTTTCAGTATGCTTATCGCATGATGGAAGTATCTCGTTACTATATGGTACTGATTCAAAAAGAGGATATTGAAGCTATTAAAAAAGATAAAACTAATATTATCAAAATTCTCGATCGCCGTGCGCGGCGCGTATTTGCCAAAAAGGAACTAGGGTTGAGTGATAATGCCCTTGATGAGATTGAAATTGAAGAGGATTCACTGACAAGGTTTGATGGAGTATTTGAAGAGGAATAGAGTTTTTATTGCGCGGAATCTTGGGGAATAGAATATCCCCAAATTCTTAGTTAAGGTATTGTAAGATATTACAAATTACAACTAACTATTCCCAGCTTTTCGTTCTTTTAACTTCAATAAAATTTCCGCATGAACCTCCTTAGTAATCGGATAAAAATAGGCTAAAACTAAGCCACCAATTAAAGCAATTGTTGGTAAAGGTCCAATGGATACGCGAATTGCAAAAAGTGCAGAATCAGGTTGTATTGGTGTGGGCCCTCCCGGAACAGTGGAGAGAAATCCTGCTACTTCTAAAGCTTGTCCTACTAACCACAAACCTATCGCTAATCCAATTTTTTGTAACAGCACCATAAATGAATAAAACACACCTTCTCGTCGTTCTCCAGTTTGTAATTCATCCAGTTCAATCACATCTGGAATCATTGACCAAGGTACTAAATATGCAGTAGAAACTCCCACACCGGCCATGACTGCGAGTACATACATTTGCCAAACTTGTCCAGGTTGTAAGAAAAAGAGTCCCGCTTGTGCAATAATCCACAAACTCATTCCCATAAAATAAACGGCTTTTTTACCGTATCTTTTGCTAACTTCACTCCAGACAAATAGCATGGCTAAAGCAGTACCTTGAACCGCGATCGCAGTTTGGGTAAAAACATGATCCGGCATTTTCATCCAGTTGACAACAAAGTAGGGCAAAATAGAAGCAGTCAACTGCACTGCCAGCCACGAACATAGATAAATCCCAATTACATACAAAAATGGGCGATTACTAAAGGCAATTCGTAACTGTTCTAGTAATGGCAATGAAGCAGAACGATCGATTTCTTCTTCGCTTTCCTGTTGAGATGCGACGTGCTTGCGAGTTCCCCAAACGCACCAGTATATGGGTAATACTGAGATAATTGTACAGACAGCCCCCAAAATTATGTATTGTTTAATCGGGTCATCTTTAACGGCGGCAAAGATAACTTGTGCTAAGATTAATGACAGAATGCTGCCACCAATGGAGAAGGCAAATCGAAAGCTATTCAGGCTAGTACGTTCGTTGTAATCTTTAGTTAATTCTGGGGTAAGGGCGGTGTAGGGGAGGTTAACGGCGGTGTAGGCGGTGTTAAATAGGATGGCAACGATGACGTAATACCAGAACAAAAATGTGTGATTTGTACTAGGAACAATCCATTCTAAGAAGAAGAATATCCCAAAGGGAATTGCACCGAATATCATCCAAGGATAGCGCCGTCCCCAAGGGTGATTGGTGCGATCGCTTAATACGCCAACAATGGGATCGTTGACTGCATCCCAAACTTTCCCAATTAAGAGAATATTACTGGCTAAACCAGGTGGTAAACCAGCAACGTTGGTGAAGAAAAATAGCAGAAAAAATACCAAAATATTAGCAGTAATGGCGGGGCCGAGGTCGCCGGCACCGAATGCTAATTTGGTAGCAAAACTGAGTTTTTTAGGTTGCAGATTGTTGTCACGAGATAGAGAAAAAGGGGGTTGCGTCATATATTTGGCAAGGATTTGTTAAACAGATTATCTCTGCTTAGATAGGAGTATAGCTCTTGATTTGTACTGACTATTAATGTTCTGCACCCGATCGCATCGATCCTGAAATTTCTCAGATTATCTCAATAATGTACTTTGGGACATACTTTACAAATTTTGCTGAATAACTCGATAACATTCAGCAACAGGCTCTCGCTTTTTCATGGCCTCTACTAGCTCTTTATAAGCTAACTGGTGAGTTTCTATGAGATTACGAGCTTGCAATAATGCCCGGTTTTCTTTTACCTTAAATTCTGAGTCTGGACGACGCATTTGTGATAAAATTGCTCTGATTTTATCTCGGTCTTCGGCTCCTCCCTCAGCATTACCATAAATTAAGTTTTCCGCTGCGATTCCGGCCATCCAAACAGTGCAATATCTGTCTAAAAGTTGCAGTGAAAATTCGCTTCTTTGTGTTTCCTGGGATAATTTTGGGTCTTCAAATCTCACGCCGCCTTGACTATTTTGACCTTGTTTAAAGGCTTCCCAAGCGTTGATTGCATAACCAGTAATAGGAATTTCTAACAAATAGGCAACTAGGAAGTGTCCAGCTTCGTGATGGAGAATGCGCGATCGCTTTTCGTCAGAATTTCTGGCTAACAAATCTGATAAAATCGCACTACCTTGGCCTTGCCATTGGAAAGTATCGAAGGCGGCTAATCCTAAGAGGCAAAAAATGGCGATCGCGGGTACTACTTGCGGCAAATTTAACGCCGGACCTAACAAAGTAGAAATTGTCACTGCGAAAATACCGATCGCGATCGCATTCAGGGAAGTTTGTCTCATTTTACTGTTGTCAACTTACAAATTAAAGATGAATCTGGTGTAATCAAACTTTCCCTATTTTACCAGCAATGTTCGTAGTAGCGACTTTAGTCGCTCAATTCTACAATGTTCGTAGTAGCGACTTTAGTCGCTCAATTCTACAATGTTCGTAGTAGCGACTTTAGTCGCTCAATTCTACAATGAAAGCGACTAAAGTCGCGACTACAAAGCATGAGAAATAAAAGCGACTAAAGTCGCTACTACAAACATAGTTAACCATCACCTGTAAGATTGAGCTTTATCTTTACCCTTAAAATTACGAGCCGAACCTGCATCATAACCGCCCGTCCGAAAACGCCGATCTAAATCACCAGCATCCGGCGAAGCTTTTTCCGCTTCCTCAATCGTAATTCTCCCCTCCAGCACGAAAGAATAGAGAGATTGGTTGATAATTTGCATCCCTTCATAAGTGTCAGTTTCCATCAACCTAAATGCGCTTTCTTCGTCACCCTTCATCAGATATTCGTGCATAGTCGGCGTATTCACTAAAATGTCGTGAACCGCCACCCGGCGATTATCCACAGTTGGGAGCAAAAGTTGAGCAACTACAGCGACTAGGGAATCACAAATTTGAATTCTCATCGCCACCTGCTCCTCCGGTGGATATAGATTCAACAGCCGATTTACAGCATTAATTGCACTGCGGGTGTGCAAAGTACCTAATACTAAGTGACCCGTTTGAGCAGCTTGTAATGCTGTATTAATTGTCACGCGATCGCGCATTTCTCCAATTAAAATCACATCAGGATCTTCCCGTAAAACAGACCGCAAAGCCTGTTCAAACTCGTGGGTATGTAAACCCACTTCTCGCTGACTAATTAAACACTTTTTAGAAGGGTGAATATACTCAATCGGGTCTTCAATTGTGACTACGTGCTTCGCTTCTGTCGCATTTAAGTGATCGATCATTGCCGCCAGCGTCGTAGATTTACCCGAACCCGTCGGCCCAGTAATTAAAATTAATCCTTGCTTGCGACAAATGATATGTTTCAGGACAGGTGGCAACCCTAATTCATCAATTGAAGGAATCCTTAAATTAATCAGACGTAACACCATCGCCCCACCATTTAAAGACTCAAAACAATTCACTCGACATCGCACCACACCAGGGTAAAAAATTGCTGTATCCAACTCCTTAGATTCGGCAAATTGTTTACGTTGAACCGGGGTCAGAATTTCTGACAAATAATGTTGAAAAATTTCTGGAGTTGTATTAACTTGATTTTCAGGTACTACCATCTCGCCGCGAATCCGAAATCGGGGAGCTTGACCAACTCGAATATGAATGTCAGAAGCTTTACTAGCATGAGCAGCTTTAACCATCAGTTCAATCGAAGTATTTGGCAAATCTTCGTGATGGCGAGCAGTTTGTGCTGCTGATGGTGGTGGCGGCGGTGGTGGCAGAGGCGATCGACGGCCTTGAACTTCACCTCGAACTGGTGTAGGATTGCTTAATGGATTCATTTCTTTGTCTCCTATTATTAAAATGGCACGTAATTGCTAAAAATTGATTAATTGCTAAAGATTCGGAATAATTTATAATTAACTAGGACTCACGAATTATTCTGCCTAAGTTTTTTTAACTATTAGCAATCCCAAATTAGCAATTACCACTGAGAAATGAATACACCTGTTATCAGAAACGATCGTCAAATTACCTACTGGCTAGAAACTCATTTTTGTGCCCCTGCATATTCGGGTTGGCTGCTAGGCTCCTTAGCTTTATTCTTTTTTGGCGCAGCCTCAAATACGATGGCGGGATGGCTTTATGTGATTAGTGGTGTAATTTTGGCGATTCTTGGGGTAGCGGCTGTATTGCCTGCGCGATCGCTTAAACCCTTACAAATTCACCGTCGCCCCATTGAACCCATTACTGTTGGCGATCGATTAACCATCGAATTAGCCATTGAAAATCAAGCCAACCAACCAAAAACCCTGTTACAAATCCTAGATATTCTGCCTTATGTACTAGGGCAACCAGTACCTCATCCCATTGAAGTCATACCTGCTCAAAGTATCCACTTATACACATACTATCATCCCACCCAACGGCGGGGTGTCTATCGGTGGAATGAAGTAGAACTAAGAACGGCTGCACCGCTGGGTTTGTTTTGGTGTCGCCGGAGCCGGATTGCGAAAGCTACAGCCATTGTGTATCCGACAGTTTTACCCTTAAATACCTGTCCGCTGGTCGATCGCATGGGTCAAGAACAGAGCCCGCAATTTTACGATAGTAGGCGATCGCAAATGGCAACAGAAGGCATCACCCGCACCCTTAGACCCTACCGACATGGAGACTCTACCCGATTAATTCATTGGCGAACCAGTGCGCGTTATGGAGAATTGAGAGTACGGGAATTAGAAGTTTCTACGGGCAGTCAAGAAATAATTATCAGCCTTGACAGTGCAGCCCCTTGGCAAGAGTCAGATTTTGAACAAGCAGTCATCGCCGCAGCATCCCTGTATTTCTATGCTACCAAGCGTTTACTTAATGTCAAGCTCTGGACCGCAGGCATGGGAGAAGTTAGTAGCAACAGAGGAGTTTTAGAAGGTTTGGCGGCGGTGAATGCAGGTGAAGATCCTGCTTTTGATTTACCGGGTGCTCCCTTAATTTGGCTAACTCAAAATCCTCAGAGTTTAAGCAGTCTTCCCCCTGGTAGTAGGTGGGTTTTATGGTCACCGGAATCAGTTTTAGGAGACGAAAAAATCGTAAGTAAGCCAGAGTTTCCTGGTTTAGATATTAGCCGCGATCGACCTTTAGAACTTCAGCTTCAAAGTCCTTTAAGTCGAGTTTAAGGTTAGCCATAATTTTACTCAACTAATTTCACTAAAGCCTCACCACGTTGATAGAATGTCCGAGCATAATCAGTCCAAATCCCTTGTCCCCAGTACCGAAAACAGCTAGTCTGAACTAACAAGTTATAAAGCAAAGCTTCCTGATATTTAGCTTGCTTCGTCACCGAGGGATCTTCCTGCAATAAATGGTCATATTTCTGATGAAATGCCGCACTGAGTTGAGTCATCGGTTCTAACACATTTTCGTACCCTTTAACCCAACTCAAATCATTAGTCCAAGAAGCACCATCAATATGAAAATTGTGGTCAGTTTTCTTTAACTCTTCGATCGCATTTTCTACCCCCTCTGGTGTCACATTTTCCGGCATAACTCGCCCCCATATTTTATGCTGATTAACCGCTTGACAAGGAGGATAATTATCAGGATTCACCCCCGCCGCCTCAATCATCTCTAAATATTCCGTACCATTCATTGCCACAACCCCCGATTTTCCCCCACCTTGAGCGCGCATTTCATAGCAAGCTTTGAAGAAAGCACTCGGAAATTCATTCATCATTACCCCGCCATTTTCCCCGTCAGCAATTTGCGTAACTAAAGAGGGAACAGTAATATTACCAATTTGTTGTTTAGCCCGCCCTTTTGCCTCATAATAGGGCTGCATTTGACCCACTAATTTCGTATCCGAACCTTGAGTTTTAATCAAGATTGTCATACTCACTGTTTCGCCGCGAGAATTACGGGCAACTAAGCGATTAGGAATATATTTTTGATCCTGTGATAATCGCGAACCGTCCAAATTTTCGATAGAATGTTCCTGCACCATTAGCCAGCGATAGCCGCATTCTTTCAACGATTTGATATATTGAAATAAAGTATCTGGGTGATTGGGTAAGTGCATTTCTGGGGGCGAAAAACCCTTGACACGCTTTAACGCATCGTAGCCAAAAATAGCCGCAAAATGATGTTGCCATGCAACTATTTGTAATTTAATATCGGGAATTGGGGTTGAGGGAACAACCGCATGACTCCACATTGTCCCTAACCATTCTATATATGGTTGATATTGAGGATCGCAGGCAATTTTTTTGAGATTATTGAGGATATCTTCGCGTCCCATTTGCTGCAATCCCCATAATAAATTACCTGAATAATCGAGCATAATCCGAGGATTACAACCTTCAGCAATGAGTTGAGGAATAAAGTTTCCCATGCGGCTATAACATTGGGAAAATACTTCGGCATTGTGGTTATCACCTTCCCCTGGATGTTCAAACATATACTGGAGATTGCTAATTGGGGAGCCATTTATGCCCGCCGGAATGGTAGGTTGGTGGAGGTGTAAAGCGCAGGCAAAACCGGCTGTGATATCTGCCAATTTCAGGTTTGTTGTGGGTAAAAATACTGGCTGATTTTCGTTAACTATCGCACTGATTTCTGTCTCGAAACCGCAGATATTTGGCAATCCTGGGTTTAAGTCTTGTAAAACTGGTAAGGTTGTCATAATTTTCCTTAGTATTTGCGATCATTATACTATGGTGAGGAATATAATTACTGAGTTGGTAAGGCTTGACAAATAAAACCTATTTGGGGTAAACTGATGATCTGGTTTGTAGTAAGCGCTTTAGCGCTAAAGCGCTTACTACAAACAAGCTAATTTAAGTATCAAGCAATATTAAGTCTCTGGAGAAATCTATGACTACGCTGCTGCAAAATCAAACGGAAAATCTGACTGAAAACCAAGGGGAAACCCCGCCAGAGAAAAAAATCTGGACTGATGCCGAATTTATGGCACTTAATCGCAATGGACACCGCTATGAAATTGTCAATGGAGAACTAATTGATATGGGAAATTCTGGTGCAAAACACGGTTATATTGCCGTTATTTTGAGTGCTGCTTTGTTTAATTGTGTATCAACGCAAAAATTAGGTGTAATGTTCGATTCCAGCACTGCGTTTAAGATGAAATCAGGGAATA